>JAUWPV010000006.1 GCA_030611385.1 Bacillota bacterium
TGCTGATGCCGCTGCTGATGCTGAACCCGAACCGGAACCCGAACCGGAAGGGTCTTTAATTAAAGATTTTATTGTAAAAGATGGAATCATCCCTGGCAAGAAGATGGTTATCGTAACCCTGAATGTATCCGACCCGCAAAACTATCTGGTTACAGTTGGCGGTACGCCTTTGGGTTATAACGCCCAGGCAAAAAGTTTCTGGGATGAAGTTGACAGCGATGATGCTGTTCTCAGCAAAGCTGTGGTAAGCCAGTAATCAGGCAACAACCAGGGAGAAGTTGTTCGGAGGTGGACCGGTGTTTAGAGACAAGAAGCTTATTATCCGGTTGCTGTTACTGACATTGTTCATATTTATTCTCTTAAGCTCGCCGGCAACAGCCGCTATTACCGGTTTTGTAAGCAGCGGTGAAGATGGCGACATATATGAGTATAACTACGCTGATCTGCTTGATTCATATGCCCTCAAAATCCTTGGATTATCAAACGGCCTTTATGAAGATTTTGCCGCAAAAAAGGTCTATGCTCTTTTAGGAAGTTCTGGCAGATACCTTGATTACGCTGATGTTCTGGACCGTTATGCCTCCACCTTAATCTTGGAAGAAACATTCGACCTCAATAAATATTTGGACAGTAAAGAAGTCAAGATGGCTCAGATGCCAGCCAGTGTAAGCATGGTCAGTCTTAATGACGGTAGACTGATTCGTACGAGTAAGACGATTCCTTCAAGCATTACCGAATCTAACCCCATCGTTGAAAATCCTGAAACCAAAACGCTGATTATTGGCCCGGCCGAAGTTTCGTTGGAACAGGCGCAGCAGTGGTCCAGGAACCGGGCAGCCGATCAAGGGTTTGTCGACATTGCCCCCCTATACTGGGAATATGGCGAAAAAACAGGGATAAGGCCAGAAGTTCTCTATGCCCAATCTGCTGTTGAGACTAATTTTGGCAAGTATACCGGCAAGGTGCCCTCAATATTTAACAACTGGGCAGGGATTAAAATTGCTAACGCTGATGGTGATAAGGTTTATGATCACGAAATTTTTGCTGGACCAGAAGACGGGGTGCGGGCACATTTTAATCACATGTCTGCCTACGTAGGTTTGGAACCACTTGGCGAACCGCACGACCGCTACTATGTAGCTGTCGGTCAGACCTGGTCCGGATCAATACTTTATGTTGAAGAGTTGAGCGGCAAATGGGCCCCCAGGCTTGACTACCATGCCAGCATTTTGAATTTGCTGGATCAGCTCAAAACAACCGAAGTCGTTACCGTGAGTCAGGCAACGGAAAATGAAGGTTCTAATACTATGTCTGACGGTGTTTCCGGCAATGAAAACACTGCAGTGCAGCATGTTGCAGTCAACGTGGAGTTGCTACGCTTACGCAGCGGTCCGGGCACCAATTATAGCATTATTGATCTTCTCCCACTCGGCACCGTATTAAAAACAACCGGGAACCAGGAAGAGTGGTTGAAGGTCACTACACCAGGAGAACAAAACGGTTGGATTCACGGTGATTATGTCAGTGAAGTTGATATGTCTGTTGATCCTTTCAAAGGGAAAACAATTGTTGTCGACCCCGGGCATGGCGGTTCAGACCATGGTGCAATTGGCGTTACCGGCTTACAGGAAAAAGAGCTTAACCTTGCCGTGGCTCATAAGCTGGCGATCTTGCTGAAAGAAGCAGGCGCCTCTGTGCTGATGACCCGGGAAGGCGATCAGCCTGTGAGTAATGGACAGAGAGTTGATTTAGCCAATAAAGCGAAGGCCGATCTCTTTATCAGTATTCATGCCAATGCCTATGTAAGCAATGAATCAAATGGCACAGAAACACATTATTGTTCTGAAAATAATCATAGCAATGCGAGCAGGTACCTGGCTCATCAGGTGCAAAATGAGTTGATATCTGCATTAAGCCTACGTGACCGTGGGGTTAAGGCGAACAACTTTTATGTTCTTAAAAACACTGAAATTCCAGCAGCACTGGTTGAACTCGCTTTTATAAGTAACCCGGCAGAGGAGGAAATTTTAAGAAATGAGCAGACCCACAGTACAATTGCCCAGGCTCTTTATCGCGGTCTTGAAGCATATCTGCTCAATTACCGGTAAGCTGCCCGGTTTTGGATTTGAAGATTTACATAATAGTTTCGGTAAGTTATACCAATTATAGAAATAGCATAAAAAGGTATTTAGTTGCCATTTAAATAAATAGCTTGATTTTTTTAGTAAAAGAGTATAAAATATTCTAAAACAGGGATCAGATTAGAAAAAATTTTACACGCAAAAGAAGGATATTTTAGATAAATATAGAATTTTGGCAGGGTATAGTATGTTAAAATAGAGAAAAGTGTTTTTATTTGTAAGCAGCAATGGTTCTGAATGATCTGGAATAATTCAGTCAGGATTGTATCTAACCTGAAATCGGAGGTGAAGCCAAAAGCCCAAACTGATTATTATTGAGAATGTGCCCGAAAAACAGGATATAAATAGACTAGAGAACCCGGGTGCATTATTTATTACGAAAGGGAGAGAAAAATTATGAAAATGCTAGTCAGATACGGACTGCTTCTGCTCGTTGTATCGTCGATTGGCCTATCAATATTTTTGATTGGCACCCAGACCGTCTATGCTAACGAAGAAGAAGCAGTAATAGAACTAGGGTATACTCCCGCAGAGAAAACTGCCGCTATCGGGGCAGCCAATGATGCTATAGGTAGGCTTCCCCAGCCCGAAAGCATTGTTTCCTATGAACAGTCATATATTAATGATGTTGCCAGTGCCTTTGCCCTGGTGGAAACCGCCCGAATAGAATTCGACGCGGTTGATAGCGATTTTCCGGAGCTGGCCAAGCTTTATGCTGCGGAGCAAAGGGTTTTAAGGATGTTGGCTATCAAGGCTGCACAAGATGCAATCGATGCAATTCCCCCTCTATCAGAGCTAACTGAGGAAGATAGAGAGACTGTAGAAGAAGCCCGCCAACTTGTTAATATTGCTATGGAAGAATATGGGGCTACTGCTTTTGAAATTTGCTGGCGTTTCGACGTCCTCAAAGCTGCCGAAGAACAGCTCGGTGAAGAAGAGCTTGAACCTGAACCTGAACCTGAACCTGAACCTGAACCTGAACCGGCCAAGCCCGATGACCGCCCCCCGACGCCGCCAACAGGTGGCCTGTCAGCCTACCTGGCTATGGGATTGCTGCTCTCGGGAACAGGTCTGTTCTTTATTAAACAGCGTAGCAGAGGAAGACATAAATAATCTGAGATCTTTGTTAGAAGGAGGATAGCAATCAACCTCATTATTGAATCGATTATTTAAATAATAAAGGGGTGTAAATATAATGAAATCACTAAACAGAAGAAAGACAGTCTTACTCACAATTGTAATCTGCATATCGTTTTTGCTGTTATTTCCACAGGCGGCCTTTGCCGCAGACAGCGTTAAGCTAAGCGCCAGCACTGAATCCGGTATTGCCGGTGAAGAGGTTATAATCACGATCAATATTATCAATGCTGTGGATACTGAAGGTGGCCAGTTCGACCTCTCCTATGATTCGGCCATCATTGAACCTAAAAAAGATTCAGCTGACGACTATTTGATTGAAGAAGGCAAATTTGTTTCCGATGCGAGCAGCAGCCTTTTAATGTCCAATGTAGTCGATGATACAATTAAAGTTGCCTGGATTACTCCCGAAGCTGACACTGCAGATTCCGGGGTTGTCTGTACAATAGTCTTCGAACTGCTTGGTGACGGAGATGTTACTCTAACCTTCAGTGATGTGGTTATGGCGCCTGATGGTGTTGTTATTGATACTCCCACTTCCGGCGAAGTAACTGTTATCAGTGTTACGGATGCCAAAAAGGCGGCAATCGATGCTGCTGATGCGGCTATTGCCGATCTTCCCGATCCCGATGATGTTGAGCTCACCGATCAGGATGATGTTGAAGCAGCTCGTGCCCTCGTTAAAGTGGCTAAAGATGACCACGGCGCGGTCGACAGTGATTTTGAAGATCTTGAAAGGCTGGTTGATGCAGAAGAAATGATTGACAAGCTGGAGGCAATCAAAACGGCAGACGATGCCATTCTGGCCCTGCCTTCCGTGGACAGCCTGAAGCTCGACGACAAACCTGACGTTGTGGCAGCTAGTGCCCTGGTCAACAAGGCAAAAGACGATCATGATGCTGTAGATGCCGATTTTACTTATCTGGCCAGGCTTACAGCCGCTGAAAACAGGATCAAGGAGCTCGAAGGACTTCAGCCGACTCCACCAACCGGCGGGGTGCAATACCTGATTCTGCTCGGACTGGTAATCGTAATTGCCGGCGCTATGGTTTACTACAGGCGCAGGCGTTTGGGTGTTGAGTAAGCATTACATCTAGCATTTTCAATTTGCTATATGTAAACCTTGAAAAAACAATCGGTTGCGGCGGTGATTGATGAATCGCCGCCGCTGAAGCCTGCGCAGCTTGATATTGAGGGTCGTAAACTAACAATGAACATGACAGTCAGAACCAGGTTTAAAAACATAATGGTATTCGGATTCTTATCTCTTGTATTTTCGCTAATCGCTCACAACGCAGCGGCTGCGGCAGACTTTAAGCTGTCAGCCGAAGAAGCGGAGGGGAGCAGTGGAAATCAGGCTGTTGTATCTGTAGAGGTGGAAAATGCAGCGGGTACTGAAGGTGGTCAGTTTATACTCAACTATGATTCCACTCTTGTCAGACCGGTCGTTGTTGAAGCCGGTAAACTGATTGCCAAAGCACGCAGCAGCCTCTACATGGTCAACCTGGAATATGCTCCGGGACAGCTGATGTTCATGTGGGTCACCGTTTTTGCCGACACCGATAACGCTGGTGTGGTCTGCACAATTACTTTTGAGTTATTAAAAGAAGGCATCAGCGGTCTCACTTTTGGCGAAGCCCTAGTCGCGCCCGATGGGATTCGAATCGGGGAAATGATTGCGGGGAAAATATCCATCGGTGCCATGGAGGTGGACCAGGAAGATAGTGAACCCAATAGCCTTGAACAGGAAGACGAAGCTGAAATAGATGATGATAATCAAGTTTTGGGCATGGAAAACGGCGAAGAGGGCGAAACGGAAACCGCCACAGAAAACGGTGGCAACGGCTCTTTTCTGCTCTACTGGTCAGCCGCGGTAGTGGTTTTGGTGGCAGCCGGGGTCGTCGTTCTTAATCGTCTGAAAAAGTTTGACTCTAAGAAAATAAAAAGATAGCAACATGAACCAGGGAGAAAAAATATTGCACGGATATACCGGAATGCTTTTGCATCTATCTAATAAGGTGAGTGATGATTAAACGAAAGCGAGGTTTTTAGAATGCCGAAAACTCTTTTTAAGAGAGCAGGGTTAATAACACCTTTAGTTATAATCACCATCTTTCTATTCCTGATGATATTTTCTGCAGCAGCATCAGCTGCAATGCTGGGTGATGTAAACAATGATGGGTTCATTAATATACAAGACGTTGTGTTGGTGCAGAAGCATGTGCTGGGGTTTACCCCACCACTTACCGATGCTCAAAAAATAGTCGCCGATGTCAATGGTGATGGGGTTATCAACATCCTGGATGTAACTCTGATCACACAGATGTCTTTAGGGCTAATTAATGAGTTTCCAATTCTTGCCACGCCAGTGCTTTCCTCACCGGTCGACAACACTTTTATTGCCACTACATCGATCATTTTTCAGTGGAATCCATCCAGCGGGGCCAACAAGTACGAGCTGGAAGTAATAAGAGTTAGCGACAGCGCTATCTTTAGAAACCAGGTTTTAGGTAACGTTACTTCCTCTATGCAATTTGGTTTTCCGAATGACGACACCCAGTTCAGGTGGCGTGTCCGGGCCGGTAACGAAGTCGGCTGGGGCGTTTGGTCGGGGTACCGAAACCTAACTAACGGGACCATAGCGACTATACCTGCCACGATGGTTCTATTTTCGCCAGCCGACAACGCTAATACTCTTAGTACGTCGATTATGTTCGAGTGGAAATTAACCAGCGGGGCCAACAAGTACGAGTTGGAAGTAACCAGGGTTAGCGATAGTGTTGTTTTCAAAAACCCGGTTTTGGGCAACGTTTCTGCCTCAATACAGACTGGCTTTCCTGGCACCGGCACGCAGTATAAATGGCGTGTCCGGGCCGGTAACGAAGTCGGCTGGGGCACCTGGTCGGGATATCGAATCTTAAATAACGGAACAATGTCGACTCTGCCTGCCGCTCCGATTCTATTATCGCCGGCTGACAACGCTACTGCTGCCGCAGCATCGATCATTTTTCAGTGGAATCCATCCAGCGGGGCCAACAAGTACGAGTTGGAAGTAACAAGGGTTAGCGATGGCACCGTTTTCAAAAACCCGGTTTTAGGTAACTTTACTTCCTCAACGCAAAATGACTTTCCGAATGACGGCACCCAGTTCAGGTGGCGTGTCCGGGCCGGTAACGATGCTGGCTGGGGCGTTTGGTCGGGTTACCGAAATTTAACTAACGGGACTATATTGACTATACCTACCGCGCCGGTACTGTTCTCGCCGGCCGACACTACCAATGTTTTTAGTACGTCGATTATGTTCGAGTGGAAATTAACCAGCGGGGCCAACAATTACGAGTTGGAAGTAACCAGGGTCAGCGATAGTGTTGTTTTCAAAAACCCGGTTTTAGGTAACGTTACTTCCTCTATACAATTTGGTTTTCCTAACGACGGCACGCAGTACAAATGGCGTGTCCGGGCTGGTAACGATGCCGGCTGGGGTGCCTGGTCGGGATATCGAATCTTAAATAACGGTGTTTTGCCTGATGCACCTAGTCTATCATCGCCTGCCGATAACGCCTATGCTTCCGGCATATCGGTTAGTTTCCAGTGGACTGCTTCCAGCGGGTCCAATAAGTACCAGCTGGAAGTGACAAGGGTTAGCGATGGTGCTGTTTTCATGAACCCGCTTCTCGGTAATGTTACCTTCACGAAGCAAACGGGCTTTTTTGATGATGGCACGCAATACAGGTGGCGTGTCCGGGCCGGTAGCAATGACGGTTGGGGCGTCTGGTCTGGGTATCGAATCTTTACCAACGGTGTTGTACCTGTTGCGCCGGAACTGTTCTCGCCGGCTGACAACGTTAATACTTATAGTAATTCGATTACGTTCGAGTGGAAATTTACCAGCGGGGCCAACAAGTACGAATTAGAAATAAGAAACAGCGACGATACACTTTTTAGAACCGTAACTCTGGGTAATGTTTCTGCCTCAATGCAGACAGGTTTTCCTGATAATGCACTGTACAAGTGGCGGGTGCGGGCTGGTAACGATGCCGGCTGGGGTGCCTGGTCGAACTATAGGAACATAACCAAGGGTAATTTACTTGCTGCTCCGGCACTGATTTTACCGTATGAAACTTCTACAGTTCCCGATACATCGATCACTTTCGAGTGGGCTGCTTCCAGCGGGGCCAATAAGTACCAATTAGAAGTTATAAGGGTCAGCGATGGCGCTGTTATTAAAAACCAGGTTTTGGATCCCCTCGTTCCCGTTACCACCACAACGCAGACGGGCTTTTCTGATGATGGTACGCAGTACAGGTGGCGTGTCAGGGCTGGTAATGATATCGGCTGGGGTGCCTGGTCGGGCTACCGGAACTTTATAAACGAAACTATCCTGGATACCGCTCCGGTTGCTCCGGTAATGTCAACGCCGGACGATGACACTCTTGTCAGTGGCACATCGGTCACTTTCGTGTGGGAAGCACCCATTGGGACTATCATTGAATACCAGCTGCAAGTAATAAGGGCCAGTGATGGAGCGGTTATTAAAAACCAGGTTTTGACCGGTATCACCACAACGCAGACTGGCTTTCCTGATGACGGTACGCAGTACAGGTGGCGTGTCAGGGTAAGCAATGCAACCGGATGGGGCAATTGGTCGTTCTATACAAACTTCACTAACGGCTTCTGGTGGTTGTCCTGGTAGCTATGCGTACGGGTTCGACTACTCAGTTTGCCGGATATACTTTTTTCGCTGTGTAACATTTTGTATTATTCTCCGATGGAATGAGAATGGGTGCAGATGTAACGGGTTGTAAATTCCATCGGAGACGCGGAGGTGGATCGAGAAGAAAGTGATCAATAACCGCTATGACAAATTAACTTTTCTCAAAAGGCTCAAAAAGCCTGGTTCTGAAAAGTGTAAAAGATAGCAACATACGAACCAGGGAGAAATAAAGATTGTCTTAATGTTATAAGAACATCTAATTAATTTAACCGAAAGGTGCTAAGTTACTTAACGAAAGTGAGGTTATTAAAATGCCTAAGTTTTTAAGGAAGAGAGCAGGAGCAAAAGTGCCGATAGTTTTGCTATCCGCTTTTCTTTTCATCCTACTGCTCGTTTCAGCCGCTTCGGCCGCTGTATATGGCGATATAAACGACGATGGGGATATAAATGTGCAGGATGTCGTGCTGGTAATGAAGCACGTTCTGGAATTAGAGACGTTAACCGCTGCTCAACTGACGACAGCCGATGTTAACGGCGATGGAGCTATAAACGTTCAGGATGTCACCCTGATCATGCAGCACACTCTTGGTCTGATCGACGAGTTTGACATGGCTGAACTCCAGGTCTCCAGTGTAACTGCAGAGAACCCGAAACAGGTGGAGGTCGTCTTTAACAGAATTCTTAATTCTGAAGAGCAAGGCAAGATGATCGCTGCGAACTTCCACGTTGGTCTGTACGGTACACCTGAAACAAACCGGTTAACCGGAACGGGTTCCGCCGTAGCAGTACTGGACGATAACAAGACGGTGCTATTAACCCTGGGTGATGGTTATAAGTTTACAAGCGGAACGACAACCAACCGGGCTATCGTCAGGGAAGCTGTCGGGCTCGATGCTGACTATACTGTATCAAGCCTGGTTTTCATAGATTCTGAAGTGCCTACACTGTTATCAGTGGAGTCAATTAGCCCGACAACTATTGTTATGACTTTCTCCGAGCCACTTGACAAGAGTATATTAGTGCCGACAAGCATTACTTTAAACAGCGGGGCAATTGCTCTAAATCTGGCCGGAGCTGTTTATACTGATTCGCAAAGGGAATTAACAATTAATACCTTTACCAACCTGAGTGCCGGTGTTTATACTATCGGTATTGCCTCCGGGACAAACTTAAAAGACTATACCGGTTATGGGGTTGTTCCCGTATCAAAAACATTTACCCATACTCCGGTAACTACTGCGCCTACGGTCAGCGCCAAATCATCGACGGAGACTTCGGTGACACTTGAGTTCTCGGGACCGATTAACGCGGCAACTTTAGTCGGTAATGCAAACGTTTTATTCAGACACACTTACGATACCACTATTTATGAAGTAACCGGAGCAGCGGTTTCTAACCCGTCCGGAGATAATAAAACATTCGTCGTTTTATTTGGCAGTGCCAAGTTGTTGCCTCCGGGAAGCACAACCGTGTGGTTAAAGTATACTACGGGAACGGCCGATGCCAATAAAATCAAAGATACCTGGGGCAACATCATTGCACCGGTATCATTTACCATTGTAACTGTACCCGATACAGTACTACCGACGGCTACTGTATCTGTGGTTTCTGCATCGAACACTCAAATTGATGTCCAGTACAGTGAACAAGTGCAGGGTGCTACTGTTCTGGCTAATTACTCGCTGATAAAAGCAACTGCTACAGTAAACATTGTCAGTATTATAGACCAAGGCGGATATAAATATCGCCTTACCACGGCTACCCCGATGCAGAGTGTCCATACCCTGACTATTTCCAATATCAAAGACAGCTCGATATCGGAAAACCTGATGGGTACCCAAACCTATACTATTGATGTTCCGGATACAATTGTGCCTAAAGTTGTCAACCTTTTAGGAATAGAAGATGATGAATTCTATTGGCAGGCGACTAATAATAAAGTGCGGATATTCTTTAGCGAGCCTATGAATGCTACCGATCTGGCCAATATAACAATGTATGAGAACGTTGACGATACCTATGCAAAAGCTACAGTAGCCTTCCCAGGGCCGGATGGAAAATCTGTATTCCTTGAATTCGCCAACAATGTTGTAACTGGAGCAGGCGATGGTTTGCGTGTTGGTGCTTTGAGAGATTTGGCCGGTAATTCCTTGGGAATCTCGACAACGCTAATAACCGGTGTTTCGTATGTTTTTGGGCTCGATTCTTCAATTGCTGACAATTTGAGTGCGACGTCACCTACCACTGTTAAAGCATCCTTAAACGATCCGGTGGTTAGCGCAGATGTTAATGATTTTGAAATCAGGATCGATGCCTCGCCAGTTACCTGGGTTAAACCAGCCAGCATTAGTATTGATAACGGCACTGAAATATCGGTGCTAACATTTACATTATCCGGTGCCAATGCACTATACTACGATGCATTAGATAATGATGACGCGGTAACCCAGGTAAGGACAGTTTCAGCGCTTAATACCCCGGGTCCTGCAACAAATACTAAAAATGATTTCGGAATATCGGCGAACTTTGCTGCTACTACTATTGTTGACAGGATTCTGCCAGCGTTGCTAACAGCCAAGGTAACCTCCCCTTTAACAATCGAATTAACCTTTAGTGAGAAGTTAGATACCGGAACATTTACGTCAACAACAAATGGTTTTAGCGTTACTGGTGGTGCATATACCTTGTTCACAGTAACTGTAGGAACCGATCCTAATAACTACAAGGTGACTATCACAAAGACTGCAGCCGGTGATGACTTTATTACCGGAACAAGCAGTGTAAGCTACAATTCGGTTTTCGGTCACAAGGATTTGGTGGGCAATGTACTTGCCGGTTTTACCTTTGTTGTAACTACACCGTAACGAATAGTAAAGCAGCTAACACTGTGCATTACATTACTGAGTAAATGAATTATCGCCCTAAGGAGCACGCACTGCAAGCGCGTGCTCCTCACTATAAGTAATTCATCAAAGTGGTTATGTGCGGGCGATGTGAGCGCGTATAATCCTGTGTTCCTGTCAACTTACCGACTATGCAGGAAAATGAATCGATTGTGTGAACTATATAGATATTCAAGAGCGAGTCCGGGTAGAGATAAATGACTGATAATATGGTTGGTGCAATAAGACTATTATTGTGGAGGTATTGATTATGCCGGAAGACGACTTTGGTAGTCTCGATTACCAACCGAAAAAGAAATCGAAATACCTTATGCCTGCACTGATTGTAGCAATAGTAGTAGTAGTTAGCATAGTTGTTTTTATTATCGTTCTGATGGGTAGGAATGCAGATAAGTCCGGTTTAGGCGACGAACAGGGCATTGAGCAGGAGAAACAAGGGCAGGCTGAAGAAACAGCTCAGGATATTTCCGGCCCGGTCGACGCGGAAACGGATACTGCCGGGGAAGAGAGCGATCAGTCGGAAGAAAAAGACTCAATTCCACCCGATTATGATCTGCTTGAAACGGCGATTTACAGCTGGCTGATCGATCGGATCGGTGACCCTGCTGTAATTATGGTTCATACTGATGAGCTCGAAGATGTTGAAGGTTTCTTTGAGCGCTTCAGTCTGGAGGAGGATAATGTTATCGTTTATCAGGTTCAATCGACTGATGATCAATTTGCCACAGTCGCTTTTGGGCTTCCTTACAGTGAGTGGTCTACAAGGGTAGTATTTATCTGGCGTGACCGAGAGTGGTCATTTTTAAGGGAAGAAACTATTCAGTAGTGGTGCAGTATGGTTTGGAGTAGTACGGTTCTGGTTAAACTACCGGTTTTGATTAAACCATTGTTTTTTAGAGCAGTTCAGGGTAATATATCATTGCATGCGCCTGTAGCTCAGGGGATAGAGCAGCGGACTTCTAATCCGCTTGTCGCAGGTTCGATTCCTGTCAGGCGTACCAGTAAATACAGGGGTTTCGGGATTAAGTAGCAGATCCCGAAACCCTTTTAGTATGCCTGGGTGTGCTGTTGTTGTTAAAAGGAATCAAGCTTACTCAGGGAATACTGCATGATCAGGGTTATATCTAGGTTTGTGTATCTTTTTTATATGATATAATGCTCAGTAAATATAACGCTGGAATGGAGGAGACAATATGTCTTTGGAACGGCAGCGTATCTTATGGGTGGTTTTGTTTTGCCTGATGATTTTAACTGCAATTATTGTCCCGTTTACTCCCCTGATGCGCGATTTGACTAAATTTTATGGCGCATTTCTTTTCTGGAGTATCTTTGGCCTGGTCGTGATTGTCTGTCTAGGTTTTATTACCGCCAAGTGGAGGGATGATGATGAGCGCTAATACGATCTATCTGGCTCTCTTTTTATACTTTATTATCGGCAGCATCGTTGCCAGACGGGCCGGTAAAAAGCTTGGTGGTGGGGTTAACGAGTTTTTCCTGGCCAGCCGCTCTCTCGGTGGTATCGTTGCCGCTCTGACCTACAGCGCCACCACTTATAGCGCATTCATGCTAGTCGGTTTAGCCGGGCTTACTTACATCGGTGGGGTCGGTGCGTTTGGTTTTGAGCTGATTTATCTTTCTGGCCTGATCTTGGTAGCCTTTTTCGGACCGAGATTCTGGCTGGTTGGGAAGCGTTATAATTATCTGACGCCAACTGAAATGCTCGGCGATCGTTACCAGAGCAAAGCTGTTGCCGCGATTTCGGCGGTAGCGGCTGTAATATTTCTGATTCCCTATAGTGCGGTCCAGCTCATTGGTATAGGCGCTCTTCTGGAGGGTATATCCGGTGGGGCAATTCCCTACATGGTCGGCGTAGGTATTGCTGCTTTTATAGCCGTTTACTGGACCTGGAGCGGCGGTTTGAAAGCCGTAGCCTGGACCGATTCACTGCAGGCTGCCGTAATGCTGACAGTGGCGATAACGTCTATAATCTTTATTGCTTACCGCGGTTTTGGCGGTTTTGGCGGGATGTTCACCCAACTTGAAGCGCAGTACCCAACCTGGCTGACTGTACCGGGTCCCGGATTCTTCAATGTCAAAGCATTTATCGGTTTGACCCTGCCCTGGTTTTTCTTTTCTATCTCCAACCCCCAGGTCAGTCAACGCCTGTTTATGCCCCGCTCGTTGGGTCAAATGCGGATCATGGTTATGGGTTTTCTCGTTTTCGGTTTTATATATACTATTGTCTCGGTTCTATGGGGGTTTTCAGCACGCTTGCTGCTCCCGGATTTAGCTCTTGCCGACAGCGCCACTCCGGCTTTACTCGGTTTGAGCATTGTTCCGGCTTCTATCGCCCTGCTGGTTATGTTGGGTATTAGCGCAGCGGCAATTTCCACTGTCAATTCGATTGTCTTAACGCTTTCTTCGATGGTTTGTCGTGATGTTTTTAAAAATGTATCAACCGGCGCCAATGAAGATCGGGAACTTTTAGTGGGTAAAATATTTGTACCCCTCTTTACACTGCTGATAGTCTTTTTTGCCACACAGCGCCTCGGCCTGATTGCCTCCCTCTCGGTGGCCTCCTCTGCCGGATTGCTGGTAATGGTGCCGGCCTTGATCGGCAGTTTTTTCTGGAAAAGAGGTACTGCTGCTGCAGTTTTGGCCAGTATAATTATCGGTGGACTTGTGGCCACTATCCTTCAATTCAGCGGTTTGCGTCCCCTGGGCCTCTGGCCAGGGGTATGGAGCGGCCTGGTGGCGGTAGTGCTCTTTATTGTTGTCAGTCTCTTTACAAAAGCGCCTGAGCAAAAAGCGGCAGAGTTTTTAGGTTATCTGAAGGAAGAGCTCAGCGGTAGAAAAGTGATTTAAACTGGGGTTGTTTATGGAAAAAATCCATGATGAAATGGTTTCAATAGCCTTGAAGAAGGAACGGCAGCTGGTGGGACTTCTGAGCAGTATCGATGAAGTTGTCATGATTGCCTTTTCCGGTGGAGTGGACAGTACTTACCTGTTAAGTAAAGCGGCACAGGTTATCGGTCGGGAACGGGTAATCGCTGTAACCTTTGAATCAGAATTATATTTGCCTGGTGAAACTGAAGCGGCTTTAGTACTTGCTCAAAAGCTGCCGATAAAACATCTTATATTAAGCACAGACCCGCTGGCAGATCGGGAATTCAGGGCCAATACACCGGAGCGTTGCTATTTTTGTAAGCACAAAATTTATAGCAAGTTGCTGGGGATTGCTGCAGAGAAAGGGATTGCGGTAGTGTTGGACGGATCCAATGCAGATGACACGGCCGATTACAGGCCGGGCATGCGTGCCCTTGAGGAACTGGGGATCCGTAGCCCCCTGTTGGAGGTTTCCCTGAACAAGGCAGAGATCAGGGAACTGTCGAGGCTGGCTGGATTACCGACCTGGAATAAACCGGCGGCGGCATGCCTGGCGTCGCGTTTTCCCTATGGTGATGAGATTACCGGTTATAAGCTGAAACAGGTTGCCGAAGCGGAATGTTTTTTGCGTCAGTTGGGTGTGAAGCATGATCTGCGGGTGCGCTATCACGGTAGCCTGGCCAGAATTGAAGTAAATAAGGATGATCTGGATAGTATTCTGACCTGGCGAGAAATGATTGTAGGGAAGTTGCAGGAACTCGGGTTTGTTTATATCACACTTGATTTGGGTGGGTTCGAATCTGGAAGTATGAACCGACTGCTTACAAACTTATGATTGTGGGTTTCCCTAATCGATTATCCACCATTCTTCACCCTGATTAGTTTCGATAATACCGTCAATCTTCATTACGACATCATGTTTGAAACCAGAACCGGGATAAGTTTCTGTGCCTGCCCCATCTGTTTGCGTCTGATCGGAACCCTGATTTTCACTAGCGTTTTCAGGTTCGGATTCATCTTCAGCTTGTGTGTCGCTTTGCTCTGGCAGATCTGACTCCGCATTGACCTGCTCAATATCGTCCGGCTGATCTGTGGAACTGGCACAGCCAATCAGGAAAAGAGCGAGAAAGATCGAAACAAGAATTACCAAAACCCTGCTTATCTTAATCACTACTTCATCTCCCTTTTAATACGGTAGATCCGCTAATAGCTTTACGTTATTATAACATATCAACCCACAATTTTGATTATTTCATTTCCGGAAACCCAGGCTGTTGATGGCGAAAGTTTGTGTAAGAAATTATTAAGGATCACCGTGGTTTGTTGTAAATAAATAGGATGGTCTTTCTTATCGTCGGATTGGATTCTCGAAAAAATTTAGAGGCCGGGGTAAACTCAGTAGGGTTAATTGCGAGAAGGAATATATGATGCAAAACAAGAAGAATAGGGAATAATCGATAAAGGATGTGAAAGGATGTCTCAAATAGTTATCGAGCAAATCCGCGCGGACCTGTTTCGTGCAGAAATTCCCCTGCCCCGCAACCCACTGAAAGCCACCAACTCATACATTATCAAGGGAGAAGATCGAAATTTAATTATCGATACCGGTATGAACCGGGATGAATGCAAATCAGCCCTGCTGGCTGCCCTGGATCAACTGGATATTGATCTCGGTAAGACAGATTTCTTTGTTACCCACCTGCATGCCGACCATGTCGGCCTGGTCGACGAACTGGCGGCTGCTGATGCAGTAATCTATTTTAATAAGCCTGACGCTGAAATATTGAACTATAAAGATCTGTGGCAGCTGATTTTTTCCCTGGCCAGCAAGCATGGGTTTCCTCCTGAACAGGTTAATGCCGCTATCGATTCACACCCTGGCCAGCGCTACAGCCCGAAGAATCCGGTAGATTTTACCCTGGTTGAAGACGGAGACATCATCAAATGTACCGACTATGAACTGCATTGCGTTGTCACACCCGGCCATACCAGCGGGCATACCTGTTTATATGAACCGAACCTGAAATATTTCTTTTCCGGTGACCATATTCTTGGTAATATTACGCCAAATATATCGACCTGGATTGAGGACGGCGATCCCCTTGGCGATTATTTAAAGAGTCTCACTAAAGTATATGCTATGTCTATTGATCTTGTTTTGCCGGGCCACCGTGGTTTGATCACCGACTGCCGAAAGAGGATCAACGAGCTGAGGGAGCATCACCGGCTTCGCCTTGATGAGGTAATGGCGATATTGGATGTGAAAAAAGATCCTGGCAGTGCTTTTGACGTAGCTTCCCAGATGACCTGGGACCTGGTGGCTGACAGCTGGGACGATTTTCCATTAATGCAGAAATGGTTCGCTACCGGTGAAGCACTGGCCCATATCTGCCACCTTGAAGTCGCGGGAAAATTGAAGCGGGAAATGGCTGGCTCGACAATGGTCTTCACGGCCACATAATGGAAATGGTTACTGTTATAGCGGGAGGCGAGAGTAATCAGTAAATACATACTATCAATAGATCAGGGTACCACCGGAACAACAGCGATTCTCTGGGATAAAGAAGGCCTCTCGCGAGCTGTGGTTAACCGAGAACATAAGCAATATTATCCACAGCCGGGATGGGTTGAACATGATCCTGAGGAAATCTGGCAAAATGTATTACTGACGGTTGAAAAGGTACTGCTGGAAGCAGGGTCAACCGCTGCTGACCTTGCCGCTGTCGGCATAACCAACCAGCGTGAAACTCTGGTATTTTGGGATCGCCGGACCGGTAAACCAATTACCAGGGCCATAGTCTGGCAGTGTCGCCGTACTGCTGAAATGTGCAGTGGTCTTAAAAGAGCAGGTCATGAGGAAGAGGTTCGCCGTAAAACAGGGTTGCTGCTGGATCCCTATTTTTCCGGAACTAAACTGCGTTGGGCTTTGGAAAATATTCCGGATGTAGCACGGGCTGCCGAAGAAGGTACTCTGGCCTGCGGAACTATCGACAGTTATCTGCTCTTTCGCCTGACCGGAGGCAGAGTTTTTGCCACCGATTACTCGAATGCTTCGCGAACTCTGCTCTATAACATCCACAGCTTGCAGTGGGATCCTGAATTGTTGAGACTGTTTGGTGTTCCGGTCGAAATATTACCAGAGGTTATGCCGAGCAGTTATAGCTATGGTGATACCGATCCGGAGATCTTTTTCGGCCAAAAGGTCTTGGTGGGAGGCATTGCCGGAGATCAGCAGGCTGCACTCTTTGGCCAGGCCTGTTACAGCCCGGGAATGATCAAGAATACATACGGTACCGGATCTTTTTTACTGATGAATACTGGTGAAAAAGCGGTGATCTCAAAACAGGGCTTGCTGACTACAATAGCCTGGGGTATTGGTGACAAAGTTGAATATGCGCTCGAAGGAAGCATCTTTATTACCGGAGCCGCGGTACAGTGGTTAAGAGATGGTCTCGGCCTGATTAGTAAATCTTCTGAGCTGGAAGGTCTGGCCAGGCAGGTTAATGATAATGAAGGAGTCTACCTGGTTCCCGCTTTTGCCGGGTTGGGCGCTCCCTACTGGGATCCTTATGCCCGCGGCCTCTTAATTGGCATTACCGGCGGCACATCGAAAGCGCATATTGCCAGAGCGGTTGTTGAAGCGATGGCTTATCAGACCAGGGATGTTCTTGAGGTAATGAGACGAGAAGCGGAACTGCCTCTGCAAGAGCTGAGAGTGGATGGAGGAGCCAGTGTGATGGACCTGCTACTTCAGTTCCAGGCTGATATAACCGGGACAGTGGTCCGCCGGGCCGCTACTTCTGATACAACGGCCCTTGGCGCCGCTTATCTGGCGGGATTATCTTCCGGTTTCTGGAAAAATATCGATGATCTCTCCGGGCGGTGGAAACAGAGCGCTGTTTTCAAACCACAGATGAGCGAAACAACCAGGGAGGCGCTTTACACAGGGTGGATCAGGGCTGTAAAGCGAACTCTCTGCTGGGCTGCTGATCAGGATGATTCCGGCGGTTGGGATTGATCTGTTTGATCTGGCGTTTCTAAAAGGTTAACGTTATTTGAATTGGGCGGAGAAAAAAGTCCCCCGGATATGATTACCTTCATACCCTCTTCGATGGTCATGTTGAGTTCGATCACCTCTTGCCGGGGCGCCAGGATCAGCATCCCCGAGGTGGGGTTGGGAGTAGTTGGAATAAAGATATTGAGGGTGTCTGCATGGGTTTTATCTTGGATTTCACCCTTTGAACTACCGGTGACAAAACCGAGCACATAAAGTCCCTTGCGGGGGTATTCCAGCAAGACTACTTTTTGAAAGGCGTTTTTACCCTGCACGGTAAAGGCGTCGATAATCTGCCTGGCGCTTGTATAGATACCCCGGGCCAAAGGCAGGCGCTGCAGCAGTTTGTCGCTGAAACCAATCAGGCGGCTGCCGATGATATTTGAAGCAATAAAACCTATGAGCAAGATTAGGAGCAGGCCGGCAGCAAAGCCAATCCCCGGTATGCGGTAGCTGAATACGGCTTCGATCAAGTCGCCGATAAGATTGTCGAGAAAGTTAAAGATTAGATAAAAGACATATATTGTTATGACCAGCGGTAAAATGGTAAGCAGACCTGTGGTAAATATTTTTTTCATCTTGTCCTGACACTCTCCTTATACAACTCAGTCACATCTTCTCAATTCTAACAGTTCGGCAGTTTTAATCAAGTCCGAATTAAGCGTTTTTGTCCGAACCAAGCGCCATATTGTGACCGGGGATTGACCGGTGGTTACAAATCAGGAAGGGCTGGCGATACGACTAACATGATCAGATCAGGTTCTTCAAGATTAAGTTTGTTCCTGTTGATAACTATTATTTTAAGCCTGTTTACGGGTTGCGCATTTAACCAATCGGACGCTTTATCCCCCGAGGTTGTTGTTGATGAAAAGCCTTTCACTGAAGAGGTTCAGTTAAAAGATCAACTGTTTCTGATGGAACTGGCACTTACTCCTGTGCAAAGAGCCCAGGGTCTGATGGGGCGTAAATCAATGGCTGACGATCAGGGGATGCTCTTTGTCTTTCCCGATACCGATCCGTTTCCGGCAGTGCTAAGTTTTTGGATGAAAAATTGCCTGATGCCGATTGATGTAATCTTTATCAGCGGGGAAGGGTTAATTACGGCTATTCATGAAATGCAGCCGCCTCTTCCTGATACACCCGATGAAGAGCTAATTACTTATTCAAGCATGGAGCTGGCTCAGTTTGCTATCGAACTGCGCGGCGGATTGGCCGCCGAGCTTGGGCTGCAGGTTGGCGAAATGATCGAACTGGGGGGTGCTTATTTGCTGAAGATTGCTGAATAAGGGGTAGCTGTGAAGAAACAGAAGGGTGATCTGTTGTCGCAATAGTTGAATCCGGACAATTAAATTGGCTGGGGTGGTAGGATTCGAACCCACGGATGCGGGAACCAAAGTCCCGTGCCTTACCGCTTGGCCACACCCCAGCACAAACTATAAATATTGGAAGATGGGGTGAGTGATGGGGCTCGAACCCACGGCCTCCAGGGCCACAACCTGGCGCTCTAACCAACTGAGCTACACCCACCATAAGGTTGTTTACTGCGTTGTTCATTTTAGCATGCACTATTGAAAAAGTCAACGAAATCAAGGAAGTGTGTGGTTAGTACGTGATAATGTCACCTTGTTAATTATCATGATAACATGTCACCTATGGAAAGCAGGGTGTTAATGTCACAGAAGCAGTTGAACCGCTATGTGGTAGTTGAGAAGAGTTTAGCAGGAATGATCAGTGTAAAGGAGGCAGCAGAAATACTTAGTATAAGCACAAGGCAGGTAATCAGGCTAAGAAAGGGCGTAAGCGAAAATGGAGTTTTTACCCTGGTCCATAAGAATCAGGGGCGCACACCTGTCCATGCTTTGGAAAGTGGCATCAAGGAGAAGATCGTTTCACTTAAGCTTTCAAAAAAATATCTGGAATCTAATTTCATGCATTTTCAGGAGTTACTGATGAAGCATGAATCGATTGAGGTAAGTTACAGCTTGATTTATCAAACCTTAACGAGGCCGGCATAAAAAGCCCCAAGAAGCGCCGGCGGACTAAAGTGCATCACAGGCGCAAGAGAATGGCCCAGGAAGGTATGTTGGTCCAAATTGATGCTTCGCCCTTTGCCTGGTTTGGAGGGCAAGAAAAGTATGCATTACACGGCGCCATTGATGATGCGACAGGCAAAGTGGTCGGTCTTCATATAACGGAAAAGGAATGCCTGCAGGGTTATTTTGAAACTACCAGACAGCTTGTCGAAAACTTTGGCATTCCGCTCAGTTTGTACTCCGACCGGCATACCATTTTTCTTTCTCCCCTCCAGGGCAAGCTTACCATCGAGGAGCAGCTCGAGGGAAAGGTTTGCAATGATACCTAGTTTGGCCGGGCAATGAATGAACTGGGAGTCAATATTATCCCTGCCCGTTCTCCTCAGGCCAAGGGAAGAGTTGAAAGACTCTGGAATACTTTGCAATCAAGGCTGCCGGTTGAATTTCAGATTGCTGGAATCAGCACTCCTGAACAAGCTAACCGTTTTTTGGAGGAAGAGTATATTAATGAATTCAACAAGCTTTTTGTGGTAGAAGCTGCTGATAAAGAAGTAGCTTTCCGCAGGTTAGAAGATATTGATCTAAGCAGCATTCTTTGTGTAAAAGAAAAAAGAAAAGTCGATGCCGGTGGCGTCTTTTCCTTTTACGGCAGGCACTTCAAGGTAATTGCCGATAAAAACCAACCACCGGTTCCGACCCGAACACAAATAACCGTTTGCATCAGTAATATAACCGGAATCAGAGTTCAATACAAGAGCAATCTTTTCCAAACCGTGCCTTTTATTAAACCGAAAAAGACTAAACTGGTTAAGGCCAAAAAAGAACCGGCTAAGCATAGCCTACCTGAAACGCATTATTACAAGCGGGGACAAATTCTTTTTCCTAAGCTTTGTTATGGGGAAGCAACCAGGAAGTCTTGGAGATGCTCCATGAGGTTTTCTTTGGGCAACACGCAAAACTCATTTGAGCTACTTGATTTCAGCTTAATAAAAGGGCTAGCCGGGATCATATAGATCAAAGGAGGTGGGGTTTACAGCCCCACCTCCACCAATATTTGAGGTGACATTTTCTCGTGATAATTAAAGCCATTAAAAAGGTGCTTCAGGTGACATTTTCAAATGTTATTGACAGGTAATGGCAAATGGTTCTTACCTCTGGTAAGTTTAAGCCAGGAACAGAATATGTGATAATCGACAATACAAATATGGGTAAATCTGTAAAACGTGGACCTGCTTTTAGTGTCTGCGTTTTACAGGCTGAATAACCATAGTAATAAAAACAATAAGTATTTATATCAAGAGAGGCATACCGGGAAGGGAGGAGAAAAGACCCGGCAGGATTCCTGATAACTAAAATTGAAATGATTAGCATGTGAAAGAGGAATTTAATATTCTATATTTAACATCATAAAAAAGAGAGGAGTAAATTGATATGGCTATCAGCTCAGCTGATCAATACCGCGAGCGCATGTATAAAATGCGCAAAAATATCTATATGGGGGGAGAGTGCATCGGCCGTGACGATCCTCGCCTCAAGCCGGGTTTGGATCTGATTGCGGAAAGCTTTGAGCGGGTGAATGACCCCTCGCTCAAAGGTCTGATCATTACTACTTCACACCTGACTGGCGAAGAGATCCATCGTCTCTGTCACATCCACCAAAGCTCAGATGATCTGCTAAAAAAACAGGATCTGACCCGCCAGCTCTGTCGTAAGGCCGGTGGCTGCATTCAACGCTGCATGGGCATCGATGCACTGAACGCTATTTCAGTAGTAACGAAAGACTGTGATGATGTATTTAGTACGGAATACTACCCGCGCTTTATCGAATTTATGAAATACTTTCAAAAAAATGATCTCGTCGGTAACTGTGCCCAGTCAGATGTAAAGGGCGACCGCTCCAAGAGACCTTTTGAGCAGAGTGACCCCGATCTCTATCTACGTGTGGTTGAGAAGAAAAAAGAAGGAATAGTTGTACGCGGATGTAAGGCTCATAACTCAAATGCTCCATTTTCAGATGAGATTGTAGCTGTCCCCACCCGTCTGATGACCGACAAGGATGCCGACTGGGCCGTCGCTTTTTCTATTCCCGCAGACACCCCCGGCATTAAGCAGGTGGTGCGTATTACGACACCGCGAGAACGCAAGTATATTAAAACGAAAAATTTCTTCGGTATGGCTGACTCGATGACTGTCTTTGATGATGTCCTCGTTCCCTGGGACAGAGTCTTTCTCTGCGGGGAGACCTATTTTGCCAGCATCCTGGCGATGCTTTTTGCCACCTATCACCGCCATAGCTATACCGGTTGCAAACCGGCTATTACTGATCTGATTCTCGGTGCTGCGGCTTTGGTGGCCGAATATAATGGTGTCGGCGAAGCCTCACATGTTAAGGACAAACTCTCTGAACTAATTGCTACTGGAGAACTGGTCTATGCCGCCGGTATAGCCGCTTCAGTCAAATCGACCCCGGCTAACTCTGGCACCCACATTCCAAATATCATCTATACAAATGTCGGACGCTACCATGCCGGAGTAAATCTTTACCACGAATATGAAACATTGGCCGACCTAGCCGGTGGTCTGCCCGCTACCCTGCCCTATGAAGATGAATTCTTTACTGAAGAGACCAAAGCGCTGATGGACAAGTATATTACGCGCAAGGATGGTGTTTCAGCTGAAGACCAGCACCGTCTTTTCCGCACCTTATCGGATATGCTCTGTAGTTCTCATGCCGGAGTGGCCCAGGTTGGCGGTTTGCATGGGGGTGGTTCGCCGATTATGGAAAAAATTGCTATTCGTAATAACTACGATATCGATTCCCGTAAGCGGTTGATTAAAATGCACTGTGGAATCGAGAGCTAAAAAGAATAAAATGAGGGGATTACCATGAACTGCAAGGTGGTAGTGATTGGAGCCGGTCCGGGCGGAATGATCTTGGCTCGCGAACTGGCCGGTAAAGGAATTAATGTTGCTGTTTACGAAAAGGGCGGCTTCGCTGAGCTGGGCCATGACTGGTCTGATGCTATGGAACTGATTGCCCTGCAGAAAGCCGGCTTCGCTGTGCCTGTTTTAGAAAGGTTGGAATGGAAGGGTTCCCTGGTAAAAGAGAATCTTGATGATCCGGGCATTTTCGAAAAGCATGCCGTGCCTCGCCTAAAAATCTGCTCGCCCGGTATGAGCAGCTGCAAAGAAGTTGATTTCCGGATGATTACTACCGACCGCCGCCGGTTGGGGCAAATGTTGGTTGAGCAGGCCGAATCTGCAGGAGCGGTTATTCACTACCGCCATGAAGGTATAAGTCTTCTTTACCGTGAAAACGGGAAAAAGAGTGCAGATGGGCTCGTCGTATACGGTGTGGTTGTCCGTGACCTTGAAAGTGGAAACAAAGAAGAAGTAAAAGCCGACATTGTAGTCGAATCTTCCGGCTTCCAATCGGTTTTGCGTAAAAGTCTGCCGGTTTACACCGGGCTGGCCGAGCCATTCGAAGAAAGGGATTTTGCCCTTGTTCACCGGGAAGTCCGGCCTTATGCACCGGAAAACCGGGAAGCTGAAGCCATCCCCGATCATTACCGCTACGGATACCATACTGGATATCAGTGGACGCATATTCATAATGATAAAAGCATTGATGTCGGGGCCGGAGTGAGACAAGATTCAGCCAACCCCGATCCAAAAGATCTAATCGAAGAGTTTATATCCAGGCATCCGGCGATCAAAGATGAACGAATCAGGGGTGGTAGAAGACTCTGTATCGTCGGACGACCTTTGATGAACTTCATTACTAATGGGTTTTTAGTAATTGGTGATGCCGCCTCCACTTCGGTACCAACCACCGGCTGCGGAGCCGGTTCGGCTCTTTTAATCGGCCTGTGGGCAGCCGAAGTAATTGCTGAAGCGGCTCTGGAAAAAAGAAGTGACCTCGAAAAACTGTGGGAGATTAATAAGAAATTTTACCTGTGTAGTGATCGGGGGCCTTCATTCGCCGCCCTGGCGGCACTGCGAGTTGCACTGCAATCCCTCAGTCACAGAGAGCTTGACTTTCTTTTCGACAAAGACCTAATGGATGCCGCTACCCTGCAGAATGCCGTAAATGGTATCTTCAGACCTCCTGATCTTATTAAAATGTTCAAATCGCTGTGCAGCGGGATCTCCAACCCGCTGATTCTTTTGAAACTCAACCGGGCTATCACCGGAGCTGTCCATGTCTATAATCATTATCGTAGTTATCCTGATATCTGGGATGTGACAGCTTATGATAAGTGGAAAATCAGGGCGGAAGAACTTTTTGCCGCTGTAAATTTGGAATGATGAACTGCCGGGCGATTAATTCTGTTCGGCGCATTCCACCCTATTCCAGAGACCGATTCCTGCAAATTGATTATCTGGCTTTTTATGCTATAATTTGCATAACACGTTTGAATGATGCCCTGTTTCAGACCTACCGGCACAACATGGCCGCGTAACTGTTTTCTCTATTTGTGTATCTGTATGAAAAATAAATTCTGATCAGAAAGAGGGTTAAATAGATGCACTACGATGTGGAGTATGTCAGGAAACAATTTCCGGCTTTAAATGTTACTGTAAATGGCCAACCTGCTGCCTATTTTGATGGTCCGGGAGGCACCCAGGTGCCCCAAAGGGTGATTGATGCCATGGTTGATTATCTGGTACGCTGTAATGCCAACTCCGGCGGCAGCTTTTTGACCAGCCAGAACAGTGATCAGATGATCACCGGAGCACGTCTTGTCATGGCTGACTTCTTTGGTTCCGAACCTGAAGAAGTGGCTTTTGGTCATAACACAACTACTATGATCTATCAGCTGGCTCTGGCACTGGGGCGTGAATTGGGCTCCCGTAAAGAGATTGTAATTACCGAGATTGATCATGAAGCTAACCGGGGGCCCTGGCTCGCCCTGGAAGAACGTGGTTTTACGATCCGGGAAGCAAAAATCAATCCGGAAACCTGCACAGTCGATATGGATGATTACCAGTCCAAACTTACCGATAAAACCCTGGTTGCAGCATTCAATTATGCTTCAAACGGAGTTGGCACCATCAGCGATGTTAAAGAGATGACCCACCTGGCGCATGCGGTTGGAGCGATCGCCGTGGTTGATGCGGTTCACTATGCCCTACACGGTCCGATTGATGTCAGGGCTCTTGATATTGACTTCTTGCTCTGTTCAGCCTATAAATTTTTTGGACCACACCTGGGAGTTCTTTACGGTAGACGTGATCAGTTCGAGAAACTGCCCACATACCGTCTGCGTGTCCAGTCGGAGGCTGTGCCTTACTGTTTCGAAACCGGAACACTCAACCACGAGGGTATTGCCGGAGCCGGAGAAGCAGTTGAATTTATTGCCGATCTGGGTGCCTGTTTCGGCGATTTTTCAGCAGGTTCATATGCTGTATCGGACTGCAATTGGTCGGAACGCCGCCGCCAGGTGATGGCCGGAATGGAAGTTATGGAGCACTACGAGCAACCGCTTGCTGAAAAACTGATCCATGAGCTTTCTTCGATTGGAAAAGTTAAGGTTTACGGACCGCCCCCGGGACATCCGCGCACCTCGACAGTTTCCTTTACCATAGACAGTGTGCCGGCCGATAAAATCGCGGCAACCCTTGGAGAAAAGGGGCTTTTTGTCTGGGATGGACACTTTTTCGCTGCCCGTCTTGTCGAACGTTTGGGACTCGATAAGAGCGGTGGTCTGGTCCGAGTCGGGCTTTGTCCTTATAATACCGCAGCCGAAATTGACCGTCTGCTTGAGGAAATTAAAATTATCGCCAAATAAATTACCAGGTAAAGGGGAGATTGTAACCTTGAAAATTAAAGAGATTTATGATTATCTTGTTGCCAGGGGTATCGAAAAAGATCCGCGCCGTCCTGATGGCATCAAAGAGGTCCTGAGGCGGGAAAAGAAGAAATATGATGAGCTGAAAGAAGAAGAGAAGAAAGATTTCGATCTTGAGGCCTTAACCAATCCTTACAGTGATACACGCATTCTCTGCGGTGATCCCGAAGCCGAAGTCCGGCGTATATTGGTTGGAGTCGATATCGAAGTAGGAGAAGTGATGTTGGCTGACCGTCTGGCCGAAAAAGGCAAGCCTATTGATCTGATTTTAGCGCACCACCCTGAAGGAAAAGCCCTGGCTAAACTGCATGATGTGATGCACTTGCAGGAAGATATTCTGGCCCAGTTCGGTGTGCCGATCAACGTGGCTGAAGGGATTATGGCTTCCCGGATCAGTGAAGTGAAAAGGGGATTAATGCCGATTAACCATAATCGGGCTATTGATGCGGCAAAAATACTTGGTCTGGCTATGATGTGCGCCCATACTGTGGCCGATAACCAGGTTACTGCTTACCTGCAGGATATGTTCGATCGTGAAAAGCCGCTGACGCTTGACGATGTGGTCAAACTCTTAAAGAAAATCCCAGAATATGCCGAAGCAACCTGCCACAGTGCTGGGCCGGATATTGTTCTCGGCTGTAAGGAGCGACGCGCTGGCAAGATACTGGTCGATATGACCGGTGGGACAGGTGGTTCTGTGGATGCCTTTGCCAAACTGTCCCAGGCCGGGGTTGGTACTATTGTTGGTATGCACATCGGTGAAAAGCACCGCAAGCAGGCGGAAAAAAACCATATAAACGTGGTTATTGCCGGTCATATTGCCAGTGATTCAATTGGCATGAACCTGCTTCTCGATGGTATCGAGAAAAACGGGGTAGAACTCTTACCTTGTTCTGGTTTGATCAGAAACAGACGCAGTTAAAGTTTAAAGAACAAGGCGAACCCTGGCATCGAGGGCGATAACCCCTTTGCCCTCTGGAAAAACCCGCACCGGGTTGATATCGAGTTCCTTGATGCTGGGGAAATCAGCCAGCAGAAAAGATGTCCGTACTACCAGGTCAATAAAAGAGTTCACATCTCCCGGTGTTTTGCCGCGGAGACCTTCGAGCACCTGGGCCGACTTTAAAGTCTTAAGTCGTTTGTCCACGCTTTCCGTTCTTGCCGGGCAAATAACATTGGCTATATCTCTGAATACTTCAACATAAATTCCACCCATGCCAAAAAAGACCACTGGACCAAACGATGGATCCTGCCTGCCGCCGACAAACATATCGTAACCGTCAGGGGCCATTTTCTGAATTCTTACTCCGCCGAAATGGGCATCTTTATTATATCGAAACAGGTTTTCACGAATAGTAGAGAAACCTCCAGTAACCTGCTCGACATTATCCAGGCCGAGCAGTACTCCTCCCACATCAGATTTGTGGAGAGCATCGGGCGAGATTACTTTCATTACTATCGGAAAGCCGAGTTCACCGGCATGGTCTACTGCCTCATCTGTGGTCAGTGCTGTTTTCGAAGCGGTAGTGGTAATTCCATACGCGGCGAGCAGCTCGAGTGTCTCCTCACCATAATCACCCTGTTTATCCCGCATCCACAATTTAGCGGAGTCTCGATTGATACCCGGTGGAGACGAGATCTCTTTTTGTTCCCGAAGGAGTCGTCTATTTTCATGATATTTCATCTGCTGGGCCAGGGCATTGACCATTTCCTCCAGGCTGTTGAAAATGGGAAATTCAACATAACGCTTGGTCTGCTGGATCATGCGTGTTGGGCCGAAAAGGCATATCCCAAGTGGTTTGCCGGCAGAGAGGATCGACCCCCAGGCCTCTTTGGAAAGATCAGCCAGGAATAGTTTCTGAAAAACATTGTCCCCCTGAGGCATTTGCGGCCGCTGGCTTATATAAATAGAGCCGTCAACCTGGTCTGAATGCATTACCGAATAGATCACATGTGCAGTCAGCTGTGGGTCGTAGATATCGCCCATATCAAGAGGGTTGGAAAAATTAATTACACCGGCATTGCTGAATTGTTTCAGACTGTCATAGAATTCTTTGCCCATATCGGCGAATTCGAAGCCGGCTTTTTCACAGAGGTCAGCGCCCATTACCGCAAACCCTCCGGCGGGGCTCATCACCATAATTCGTCGACCCTTCATAGCCGGCAGGTGGAACGCCTTGGTCACCTCCATAAAATCGAGAAAATTGTTAATCCGGATAATTCCTGCTTCCATCAAAGCTGAATCGATGATTGCCTCGTCACTACTCAGGGCTGCGGTGTGGCTCATAGCCGCTTTTTCACCCGCCGCCGTGGTATTAGCTTTATAAACGATAATCGGCTTGTCGATCTTTTTAGCGATCTCGATGAACTTTTTGCCGCGGGTGATGCTTTCCAGATAGAGGCAGATTACTTTAGTCTGGAGATCATTGCCGTAATACTCAAGAAAATCGACCTCATCAAGATCAAGCTTATTGCCGATGCTGGCGAATTTAGCCAAGCCAATCTTTTCATCATAGAGATAGTTGAGCATAGTCAGAGCAACCCCACCGCTCTGGGAGATAATTGACATTTCACCCTTGGGGAGCCTTATGCAGGGCCACAAAGGGAAGACAGAGACCATTATCGGTGTTGGCTATGGTAATGCTGTTTGGTCCGACAAAACGAATTCCGTATTTCCGTGCTACATCAACAAGCATTGCGGCAAGAACTTTCCCTTCCTCACTATATTCAGAAAAGCCGCCTGAAGGAATAGCCATTCGCCTGATCCCAAACTTGCCGCATTGTTCTATCATATCGGGAATCAGTTGGGCCGGGATCATACAGAAGGCCAGGTCTGGAGCTTCAGGGAGGTCTTCGATATTTTTATACATCCTGATTCCGTCGACATGAATATCGTTGCTTCGCTGGTTAACCCCGAAGATTCTGCCGCGGTAACCCCAGCGCAGTAAATTTTCAAGAGTTAGTCTGGGAATGTTAGTCGGCTTTGACGATAAACCGATAATCACGATTGATTTCGGGTAAAAGAGCTGTTGCATGGCTGTTATTCCTCCAGTTTTATGATCTGCGGCCCTAAATTACAGATTTCGGGTTGGCTTAAATTATTCTCGGAGTGGTCACTAATCAACACCTACTAGATTAGTTGACCCTTCTGCCTGAAAGTGATGTGGTTTAACGGCACGTCTTTGATTTTACCATAGATTGAAACCTTATAATTGACAAATTGGAGTTTATACTAACGACTGTCAGGCATCAGGTAGCCAGGAATTATGGGGGATGTTATAATCTTAAATAGAGTGCGCGATAAATAAAGGGGCATATTACTAATTGAGTATGAATAAGTCTAAAGATGTGGTGTTTTCTTGGCTGAAACAGATAATCCTGGTCATTCTGCTTACCCTCTTTATCAGTATTTTTATAATCCAGACATATGATATTAGCGATGTTTCTATGGAACCGACCTTTGATCAGCAGGGAAACAGGGTGCTGGTATTTTTAACACCTTATCATTTTGGAATCAAGCCGGGTTACGGTGAAATAGTAATTATTGACAGCAGAGTCGATCGGAAAAGGATCTTATGGGATAAATTGATTGAAAGTCCGCTTGTGGCGCTAATTGTTCGTGACCGAAATGTTCACATGTGGGTCAAGCGAGTGATCGGCCTGCCTGGTGACATCTTGGAGTATAAAGACGGTAGAGTCTACCGAAACGGGCAAGAACTTACCGAACCGTATGTCATGGATAAAATGAAAACTGCATTTGAAACAGCCGTCATCCCTGAAGGGTTTATTTATGTCATGGGCGATAACCGCAACCGGAGCAGTGACAGCAGGATAATCGGCCCGGTTCCGATTAGCAATATCCAGGGCAGGGTAGTCTTGAGATTTTACCCCTTCAATAAAATGAGCACCTACTGATCAAGGTTTTTCGCTATAGTCAGCAGATCACTGACCAGGGCGTAGGCGGTCTGACGTATTTTAGGTTCTTCAATCTCGATGGTTAATCTCCCGGTAAAATCGGTTTCAATAGTCAGGGTGGAACTTGTGCCGCTGATATGGGCCAGTGGATGAGTCTGCGCAATTGCCACCGGGGCGACTTTGCCATGAGGAGTACCGCCGCTTATAAATCCTTCGCAGAGCAGTTTGATTACTTTTCCTTCGGCACTGGCTGCTTCGATCATTTCTATAGATATTTTACTAATTCCGGTTCTTTCGACATGATGCGGAGTAATTGCAGCATCCATTAATACATTGAGAAGAGCTGCTGTTTTTGCGGCGGAGTCCCATCCATCCAGATCCAATGAGGGATCTGCTTCTGCCCAGCCCATTTTCTGGGCGGTTTGCAGGGCTGCTTCGAAGCTATTTCCAGCGGCCATTTCACATAGAATAAAGTTGGTGGTACCGGTGAGGATGCCGCTAAAGCCGGTGACCCTGCACCCCGGCAGTGTTTCCCGCAGCAGGTTGAAAACCGGGGCCCCATCCATAACGGTTCCCTCGAAGTAGAAATAACGGTTTTCTTTTTCAGCCAGCTGTTTTAATTCCCGGTAATGGAACGCGATCGGCCCTTTATTGGCGGTAATAACATGCTTGCCGTTTTTCAAAGCGCCGGCAATATGATCAGCGGCAGGCTGACCGTTTTCGATGTTTAAAGTAGTTATTTCAATAACCAGGTCAACGTCTTTATGCGCGATTATTTCAGCGGTGCTTAAGGTGCTCTGATCGGGATTGTCAGGCGAAAAACGCTCGTTATCTTTAATTTCCCGGAGAGTTCTTTTTAAATCCACGCCGGCCTTGTTCAGTAAAGAACCTTTGCTCCTGGTAATGATAGCGACAACTTTGCAGCTGCACCCATAATGTTCTGCCCATTCCTTTTCACACTCAATTAAAATGCGACTGAATTCCTGCCCGACACTGCCAAAGCCAATCAAGGCTATATTTAGATTGTGCATTTTACCGCTCCCTTCATGAACATTATACTGTAAAATAAAAGGGAAGAGAATCGGGGTAATATTAAATTCATACTTAAGGACGATATAAAATTCATACCGGCGGACCTTGTTAGCAATTAGCGGTGTTGGTATTCTGATATCAGCAGCAGTGAAGAGAGGAATAGTCACTGCAAGTTGAACAGGAAAGAGGTAGATTTAAATGAAACATCGGTTTTGGGGCTTTATCCTGCTTGTGCTCGGCGTATTGATTTTACTTCAGTTAACCGGGGTTTATAACCTGGGGCTCTCTTTTTGGCCGGTGGTCTTGCTGTTGTTTGGTATAACGATCTTATGGCAGAGCATCAGTCACGGTTTCAATTCATGGTTTTTACTCGGTTTGGGATTATGGGTCGGAGGTATTGGTTTATTTGGGATTCTTTCCACTGCTGGTGTAAGTTCTATTGGCAGCAGTGAAATTGCCCGCTATGGCTGGCCTCTTCTATTGGTTGCGATCGGTTTGTCGCTTTTGATCGGCAACCGGGGTTGGTTTAGCGGTTGGCGCGGTTGTGGAGCCTGGGCGAAAAATAAAAAATGGGAGGGCTGCTCGCGTATGCGCCATGTCGGGGATCTTTACCATGGGCGGGTCCCCTGGGTACTCGACAAAGATCTCGACTTCTATCATGGTATCGGTGATGTGGTGATCGATTTAACTACGGCTGAAATCAGACCCGGTTCACATAAGATATTTGTTAAAACCGGTATTGGTGAAGTGACCATCAGGGTGCCCGGTGGAGTTAATTTGGATGTAGATGCATCGGTCGGTCTTGGTGAGCTCAATCTTTTTGGTGAGCAGCGTTCCGGATTCGCCGGTTTAGCACTGAGCAAGGTCATTGAAGTTGACGGAGCCGAGGCCGCAGTACAAATTGAAGCAAAGCTTGGTATCGGGGAAATGACTGTATTATATCTTCCGGCTATTCCGGGGGCATCAAAGTGAGTCTGGAACGCAGTTTTGGTTTGCAGTGGCGCCTGGCGGTCATATTATTGGCCGTCGGCGCCGGAAGTTCTCTGGCGGCATTGGCTGTCTATTGGATAGGAGTTTACTTTGGTTTATCGCTACCGATCAGTTTCGGATTGGGTCTTGGTGCCGGCATTTTAATTGGCTTGACTGGAGCGGTTATCGGTTCAATGATAACCCGCTCGGCCAAGCTACGGCTGTGGGAAGCTGGTCGAATGGCCAGTCGTATTGCCCGTGGTGACTACGGGGCTCGTCTTGTAACCGGTCCAGACGATGAAGTCGGCTGGCTCGAGGAGCAGCTGAACCAGATGGCCGGTCAACTGGAAACCGCGGTTGGCTCATTGCGGGAATTGGCCGAACAGAATCGGCGCCTCGGAGAGGAAGCAGGGCGCGGCGCCGCCTTGGAAGAGCGGATGCGCCTGGCTCGCGATCTTCATGACACGGTTAATCAGCAGCTCTTTGTGCTGGCTATGCGTACTGCTGCGGTGAAGCGCCGCCTGGAACAGCTGGGAGGCAAAGCAGCTTCTCTGGCGCCTGAAATGAATAGCCTTGAAGAGTTAGCCAGCCAGGCCCATAATCAGATCCGTGAGTTGATCCTACAGATCCGGCTGGTTGCCCTTGAAAAAGAGGGTCTGGGTGCTGCCTTGAAAGATTACCTGAAAAACGTGGCAGAGCGAGAAGACTGGAGCGTAACTGATCGTGTCGAGCTGTCGGTTCGTCCCGACGATCAAATTGGGGAAAATCTCTTCCGTATAGCCCAGGAGGCGCTGAATAATATATGCAAACATGCAGCGGCAAAAAATGTTGAAGTTAAGCTTATTCAGGATAAGAATAATATCCGACTGAGTATTTCGGATGATGGGGCCGGTTTTGATCTTAAAAGTCCGATTAGGCCGACAGCTGTAGGCCTTTCCGGTATTCATGAACGGGCTGCAGCTATCGGTGGCCGGGTTGATGTTAATAGCTCCCCTGGCCGGGGGACGGAGTTCACCGTGTTAGTTTCGCTTAAGTGCGAAGGGAGCGTATATAAATGATCTCAGTTTTGCTGGTTGATGATCATGCCATGGTTCGCGAAGGGTTGAAATATTATCTTGAAACTGAGGCTGATATTGAAGTAGTCGGGGAAGCGGGTAATGGTAAAGCTGCTGCCGAGTTGGCTGCAAATTTACAGCCTGATGTTATCCTCATGGATTTGATCATGCCTGATGTGGATGGAGTCGAGGGAACCAGGTTCTGTCTTGCGGCCAGCCCTGTTTCGAAAGTGATCGTTTTGACCAGCAAACCTGAAGACGATATGGTCTTGCCGGCGGTCAGGGCAGGCGCGCTTTCCTACCTGCTTAAAGATGTTTCAGCGGCAGATCTTTCCATTGCTATTCGTGATGCTGCTGCCGGAAAGCCGAGGCTTCACCCGATGGCGGTGGCGCGGATGCTGCAGGAAGTGAGCAGCGGAAAGAAAGATCAGAATAAACAGGATCAAATCAGTCCACGGGAAATGGAAGTGCTGCAGCTGATTGCCCACGGTCTTGGCAATAAAGAGATAAGTGCACAGCTCTTCATCAGTGAGCGGACGGTTAAAACCCATGTTACCCACCTTCTTGAAAAATTAAGCCTGCGCGATCGTACCCAGCTGGCAATCTATGCCCTTCAGAAAAAGCTTGTTTAATCTATTTTTATTTGAACCTTATCATGATGGGATTGGTCTACCTGATATGGTGTATAATCATGTTCAGATTGTTGCGACGTAGTTATGCTGCCGATATATGTAACCAGTGGGAGAGGGGCCTTTGGATAAGCTGAAATTGATCAAACAAGAGCTAAATAATCACGCTGATGTTGAGAAGGCTGCATCGTCAGCAAAATATTTTCAGGTGTTCCCTGGCGGTTATGGCGAAGGAGACCGTTTTATCGGAGTTACCGTACCCAATCAGCACCGGATTGCCCGCGAGTATTACCGCTCAATTTCTTTTAGAGAGCTTGAAGATTTAATTCGCGATCCTGTTCACGAATGCCGGCTCACGGCCATCTTAATCCTGGTTTTGAAATTCGAGAAAGCAAAAACAGAAACCGAAAAGCAGTCTGTAGTTGATTATTACCTGGGTAATATTGATTACATCAACAACTGGGATCTGGTCGATTCTTCCGCTCATAAAATAGTCGGGGCTTACTTGTTCAACAAAGACAGGAACCTGCTTTTCAATCTGGCCCGCTCCGGGGAACTCTGGCAGCAGAGAATAGCTGTTATAGCAACCTTTTACTTCATCCGGAATGGTGATTTTACAGATTCCCTGGAGATAGCCAGGCTGCTGCTCAACCACGAACATGATTTGATACACAAGGCGGTCGGTTGGATGCTCCGGGAGGTCGGTAACCGGGGTTTTGCAACAGAATACAACTTCCTGAAGAAACACTATCAAATCATGCCCCGGACGATGCTCCGTTACGCAATTGAAAAATTTGATCCTGTTCTGCGCAAGAAGTTTTTAGCAGGGCAGGTTTAGGCATCTTCACTTGCTGCAGTTGCCTGAAGAACGGAAAGTATATATATAATGGTTGGTGGTATTTTTGTTTATATTGAAAGGGAAACTATGAAATGAGTAAGGTAAAAAAGAGAAAAGGTCTCCGGTTTAGCACAAAATTATTGCTGCTGATAATGACAGTGCTGGTTATGATGGCAGTTCTGGTTACTTTCTTCCCGACGCTGTTGTTTTATTCGCCAGCCAGTCAGACCGTTAACGGACAGGCAGGTCCGCCTACCGCTGGAACGGTTAATGTCGCCCTGCTCGGCTTCGATCGTACCGCGGCACGTGATCAGCAGTACGATCTATATCGGCCGGATACAATTATAGTCGCTTCAATAAATTTTCATACCGCCCAGGTTTCAATGGTCAATATCCCCCGGGACAGCTATGTGCGGGTTAATGGAGCGGCTATTTATGACAAGATCAATCATTCCTACATGTATGGTTACTATCGGACCGCCGAAGGGGAAGATCAACATGCCGGCGGCATAAAGACTACTCTTCTGACCATCCAGGATTTTTTAGGCGGAGTACCAATCCATGGTTTCATGAAGATAGACATGGACGGAGCCGCGGCGATTATCGATGCTATCGGGGGAGTCTATTATAATGTCGAAGAGGAACTGCGCGCTGATTATGGTCGGGGCAGTGTGCAGATTGAAAAAGGTGATCAGCTTCTTGATGGCAATAAATTTTTAGATTTTGTCCGCAACCGGGCCGACTACCTGGGTGGCGAACGCGGAAGAACACAGCGGCAGCAGCAAGTTCTGATCGCCCTGTTCAAACAGTTGATCGGTCTGGATGGTCTCTTCAAGATACCCCGTCTTTACAGTGCAGTCAAAGCCAATATCGAAACAGACCTGAATTTTACTCAGATGGCGGCGCTGGCTCTCTTCGGCCTGCGAGTTGATCCCCCGGAAATCGCCACTGCTGTTTTCAGCGGCGAGAACATGCTTTCGAACCGGGATGGCTTGAACATTTACTACCTGGTGATTGACGAAGAAGGGCGAGTCAATATTATTGAGAAGGTTTTTGGGATCACTGTCGAAAAACGCACCCAACCAACCCTACCCGGACCGGTTATACCGGAACCGGATCCTGAAGATGAGCCGGAACTCGAACCGGATCTATTGCCGGAACCGGAATCTGAACCATTGCCGGAACCGGAACCTGAATCGGAATCTGAAGTTGAGCCGGAATCGGACCCAGACCCGGATCCCGAAACTGAACCTGAACCCGAAGCTATTCCGGGAGAATGAAGTGTCCTCCAGGCAAAGCTCTATTGCTAAATATTCTGTTAAATGTTACTGTTGCACTGTAATAAAGAATAGACTCTAACAATAATAGGTTTATATAGTACAAAATGTATAGAACAAAAGGTAGGTGGAAATCAATGATGCTTGGGGCTACTGTAAGATGAGTGACGTGGTGCTATTTCAAATAATTCAAACGATTTTCTGGCTTTTGATCGTAGTGATAATAGTTATTGTGTTTCATCGGGAAATAAAACATTTACTACAATCTTTGAGTAGCCTGCAAGTAGCTGGCGCGACGATTCAGTTAAAGGATAGAAAGGAGACTCTACGGTCTTATATTTTACTTGCGGAAACATTGATAGACCTTGTCTCGAGCAACGATCGTATTGAGGAGATTCAAAAGCTGTTGAATCCATCTCAGATTGAGTCTCTGGGTGTGTTTGCCCTTAAATACACTGATGAGATGGAAGAAAGTGAATGGAACGAAGAATTGTTGAAGAATATCGCCTACTTACTTAGCCGGGCTGGCAGATATAGACAATCAGTCGCACTATATGAAGCGCTTCTAATGAAACGGCCAGATCATTGGGAACTACTACATCTTAAAGCATTAGCCCTGATGGTCACTAGATTACCAGAACCCGTAGAAGAGGCCCACAAAATACTTTTGCAGTTGGTGAATCGTTATCCAGAGATTAAGGAAACTCGTTTCAACTACGCGCTCGTCCTATCCATGTTGAAAAAAGAGGACGATGCCTATAAGGAAATGGCGCGAGCAATCGAAGATGGTTATTTGCCGAAGGGGAAGATCCGCTAGAAGACCCGTTATTCTACCACATTAAAGAGAATCGTTCGGATTTGTTTGATCTCCTGCGGAAAAAATTGGACGCTGCGAGGGTGGCAGACATCACCGCCCAACAAGGCCATTCAGCTGACGCTCCTAACTCGCGCAATTGATGGCCGGTTTAGTGCGTGAATAAAATATGACATCAAAAAAAGAACATTACTGTTTCCAACCGCCAGCAGATGAAAATGTTAAAATCTGGCGATGTATGGATTTCACAAAATACGTTTCTTTGCTGTCATCAGAAACTCTATATTTCTCTCGAAGCGATAGGTTCGGTGACCCTTATGAGGGTGCAACATCCCACGCGAACACAAGCCTTCGACAAAATGTTTATAAAGACAAACCAATCCCTAAAGAAATGTTAGAAAAATATTCAATATTTGCGGAATGGGTCAGACAATGGACATATATTAATTGTTGGCACATGAATGAGTATGAATCAGCTGCAATGTGGAAATTATATGCTCGAATAGATGAAGCCGTAGCCATCCAATCAACTTATAGAAAACTGAAAAACTGTTTGTCTAAAAATGTACTTGTTGGTGTAGTCCATTATATTGACTACGAAACCCAGTGGTTGCCTGAAGGTAATACGAGGTGGCCATTTGTTCATAAAAGAAAATCTTTTGAGCATGAGCGAGAGCTAAGGGCGCTTATTCAAGATATACCATCAAAAGATAAGTTCACGTTAACCGGTATGTCTAATAATGAAACTGGCAAAACAGTGCCAATTGATCTTAACGGTTTAATAGAAAGTGTTCTTGTTTTTCCAAATTCACCAAAATGGTTTTCAGGGTTAGTTAAAGAAATTACAAGCAAATATAAATTTAGTTTTGAGGTAAGGTACTCCCTGCTTGCCAAGTCACCAGTTTATTAATCGGCATTGAGCACGACCAGTGCAGATACTTTTCCGTGCAATGCGTTTTAAGTATTAAGCCTGAAATCAAGGAATATGTGGAAGTTATATGACAGACTATGGCGGGTTAGGGAAGCGGCGATAGATGAATTTATATTGTCTGGTCAAATTAACAATAAATCAGGAAGTGAAGAATGAATTAACAGGTGTGCTAATGTAATGTTGCGTAAAAAGTGTGCATAGCAAGGCGCTCCACCGGAAAGGTATTGCGCTATGAACTATTGCTGCTGGTGAAATTATTCGTTATCTTGTTTAAGAGAGAGAGATATTACGATATGGCACAACGAAGACAAAAAGTACTTCTCATAGGGGCAACTGGCTATCAACGTAACCTAGACGATGTGAGGATCGAATGTTATGACTGGATGAAGGTATCCGGCATTAAGAGCATCCGGGATTTTGATACAATCATCATAGATCTTCTTCCTCTTGTATCGCAGGAATTACGAGACACCATCGATTGGGGCAACTTCTTCAAAAAACTTGATTTTGCCGTGGCAATGGATGTTCTCTGCAATGCCGGTATTTTTATTATCATCGGGGATCCTCGCTTCAATGTAAAATATAATGGAGCATTTGGAGAGGATGTCGAGGAGACCTTCCTTCACTGGACAGGTATTTCATTTTATTGGAGTTCGGAACCTGGCGACACTGTGAGTTTTGCTGAGGGTCCTTTTTACTTGGAATATGCTAACTATATTGCGAACCTTGAACAGTGGAAGTATTCATTAGAAGCATGCGAGCTGGATGAGAAGAAAATGTCGGAGTATTTTAATTTGCTTGTTCTAAAGGAAAAGAGTATGAGCGTTCGTCTTAACAAGAATATCTTTTGTAAAAACCGCTACGAAAATGCCCTTTCCTTCATTATTCGTTATGAGCTTGTGGAAAATAAATATAGCCAAACAAAGGCTCGAAAGACATATGGTCCCATGATCTTTCTCCCCGAAGTATCGCTTTCTCACGACGAGGCGGTCCAGTGTGTATTAGCAGACATCTGTGACATCGAAACAGATCTCCCGGAGCCTGCGTGGGTTGACCAGCTTAACGCTCCTGGTCAGGAAGAGATTGATGAAAAAATCGTGCACATTAAGGAGCGAATAGGTCTAGAGGTTAAGACTCTTGAGGAAGCAGACGCACAGAAGCAGGAATGTAGGAAATGCTTGAAGTTGCTATATGAACGAGAGTACGCTCTCGAGCTAGTAGTTCGCGACATTCTACGCGAATTAGGCGCAGAGGTTGAGGATCCAACCGAGAACAACAAAGAAGATGGTTGGGTTGTTGTAAAGGGTGGGGACAAAACGTACGAGGGAGTTATAGAGATAAAGAGTACGCGTTCGGATACGTTCGGTGAAGATGGACGGAAACAGCTTCTCGACTGGATTGATAGAGGGAGAACCCTTCGTGGTAAAAACTATAAAGGGTTGTTTATTGGAAACAATGCCGTTGACAAACCACCCAATGAAAGAGAGAAAGCATTTTCCGACAGTTGGGTAAACGCGGCTGAGCTTAGTCAAATCTGTGTTTTCAAGACCGAAGATCTTTACGTATTACATCTTTTGAACTCTAGTGGTAAACTTAGTTTAGGGGATCTTTGGAAAAAAATCTTTGAAACTAATGGCATACTTGATATGCAAGAATACATGGAAGCACTTGAGCCAAAAGATATAACGGCCAAGCATAGTGGCTGACGACACAACAACAGCATATGCTATCCATAAACGTCTGCAAATAGCATAAATGTTAACAAGGAGACCTTCATTATGGGAAACTCATTCAAGAACCCCTTAGAGAATCCGATGAAATGGGGCGTATATAACGGTCTTGTCTGTGGCCTCTCAGTAGGGTTGGTTTGGACGGTAGTTCACTATCTGTAGTATGGCAAGTTAACTTACCTAGGCGTTGTATGGGCAGCAATGGGCATCTTAGTTTCTGTGGATATGGGATTTATTGTGTGCCTGTATTACCGAGGAGAACGAAAATAAGTTGCTAAACATAAGCCATAAAACTATCAATGCAAATTATTGCCGACATTTATAAAAGTAGCGCTTCATTTACACCCACAAGTCCTCAATCCCTAGGCAAAGCTCTATTGCTAAATATTCTGTTAAATGTTACTGTTGCAATGTAATATTATAATCCATGTTTTACATGTTACTGGATTACAGAGTGCATAATCTATAGAAAAACAAGTTGCCCGGAAAGGGAAAAGAATAAACAGATGGCAGAAAAGAAAAATAACGGTGCCAACCTTGGCTTTGAGAGCCAGATGTGGGCAGCAGCCGACAAGCTCCGGGGGCATATGGATGCCTCTGAATATAAACATGTGGTTCTCGGTTTGATATTTCTGAAATACATCTCCGATGCTTTCCACACCAAGTACAAGCAGTTAGAGGCAACCAAAGGCACTGACTACACTGATCCGGAAGACCGCGACGAATACTCGGCGGCCAACATCTTTTGGGTGCCGAAGGAGGCCCGCTGGGCCAAACTGCAGGCCGACGCCAAGCAGCCGACCATCGGCAAACTCGTTGATGACGCCATGGTGGCCATCGAGAAAGAGAACCCAACCCTTAAGGGGGTTCTTCCCAAGGACTATTCCCGTCCATCGCTGGACAAATATCGCCTGGGCGAACTCATCGATATCATCAGCAAGATCGGTCTTGGGGATAATCAATCCCGCTCAATGGACATTCTTGGCCGGGTTTATGAATATTTTCTCGGCCGCTTCGCCACGGCAGAAGGTAAAGGCGGCGGTGAGTTTTACACGCCCCGGTGTGTGGTTAATCTGCTTGTCAGGATGATTGAACCATACAAAGGTCGGGTGTTCGACCCCTGTTGCGGATCGGGTGGCATGTTCGTTCAGAGTGAGCGCTTTGTTGAAGAGCGCGGCGGCCGGTTAGGCGACATCGCCATTTACGGTCAGGAATCAAACTCCACAACCTGGCGGTTGGCCATGATGAATCTGGCCATCCGTGGGCTCGATGCCAACCTTGGCGGTCAGCATGCGGATAGTTTTCACAACGACCTGCACAAAGACCTCCGCGCTGATTTTATTCTTGCCAACCCACCCTTTAACATGAGTGACTGGGGTGGCGAACGGTTACGTGAAGATGCCCGTTGGAAATACGGCATTCCGCCAATGAACAACGCCAACTACGCCTGGATTCAGCATTTTATCCATCACCTATCCCCCACAGGTGTTGCCGGTTTTGTCATGGCCAACGGATCTATGTCCACCAATATTACCAGTGAAGGCGAAATCCGCAAAAATATGATCGAAGCGGACCTGGTAGATTGTATGGTCGCCATGCCTGGCCAGCTATTTTACACGACACAGATTCCGGTATGCCTCTGGTTTTTAGCCCGGAATAAAAAGAACGGCAAGTTCCGTAATCGGAGCGGGCATACACTTTTCATTGATGTCCGCAAGCTGGGCATCCTTATCGACCGAACCCACAAAGATTTCTCGGACGAAGAAATCGACAGGGTCGCTGCGACCTACCATGCTTGGCGCGGAGAGAAAGACGCCGGCGAGTATGAGGATGTGCCAGGTTTCTGTAAGAGCGCTACAGCTGACGAGATCAGGGATCACGGCTATGTGTTGACCCCAGGACGATATGTAGGGGCCGCCGAGATCGAGGACGACGGCGTTCCTTTTGAGGTAAAAATGGCCGAGCTTTCGGCCAAACTGCATGAGCAGTTTGCCGAAGCCGACCGGCTTGAAACTGCTATTAAAAAGAATTTGGAGATCCTAGGCCATGGGGAGTAAATGGACGCCCACAACTGTTGGTTCTTTCTGTCCATTTGTATATGGAAAGGGACTGCCCAAGATAACGCGCAATAATCAAGGGAGTATCACAGTTTTCGGTTCAAATGGGCCTGTTGGTGTGCATGACCAACCCTTGGTGGATGAGCCAGGTATTGTTATCGGTCGAAAAGGTACAGTAGGAGCAGTTCATTTCGCTTCTGATCCATTTTGGCCAATTGATACAACATTTTACGTGGTTAGCGAATCTGAACGTGACCTCAAATACACATTTTATTTACTTAGCTCTATTGGTCTGGAGAATATGAATGCAGATAGTGCTGTTCCCGGTCTTAATCGTGCTGCAGCCCACGCCTGCCAAATACTTGTACCAGAATACGACGAACAACGTGCTATAGCCCATATTCTCGGAACACTCGACGACAAGATCGAATTGAACCGGCGGATCAACAAAACACTAGAGGCGATGGCACGTGCTATTTTTAAATCTTGGTTCGTGGATTTCGACCCGGTACGCGCCAAAACCGAAGGCCGCGACCCCGGTCTGCCCGACGAGATTGCCGTGCTCTTCCCCGACAGTTTCGAAGAATCGGAACTTGGAGAGATTCCGAAGGGGTGGAAGGTTTTATCTCTGACCGAAGTTGTAAGCGTAATCGGGGGTGGTACTCCGAAAACAATAGTGAATGAATACTGGGGGGGCGATATTCCATGGTTCTCAGTTGTAGATGCGCCCAGCGAAACAGATATGTTTGTTATAGATACAGAGAAACACATTACACAGCTTGGGGTAGAAAGATCCTCAACCAGAGTACTCCGCAAAGGGACAACAATAATTAGCGCACGAGGCACAGTTGGGAAATGTGCATTCGTAGGACGTCCAATGGCTATGAATCAATCTTGTTATGGCATCCAAGGTAAGAGCGGTATAGACGATTATTTCATTTATTTTATGACAAGGAGGCAAGTTGCGGATTTACAGAGAAGTGGACACGGATCAGTATTTAACACTATTACGCGAGATACTTTTAAAACCATCCGAATTGCATGCCCTCCAACAAATCTGACTACCTCATACGAGGAAATGGTGTACCCATTTATGGAATCGGCTTTGGCATATATATATGAGAATGTAACCCTCGTCTCTCTTCGCGATACCCTCCTCCCCAAGCTCATTTCCGGTGAGCTGCGCATTCCGGATGCCGAGAAGTTCATTGAGGAGGGCGGAATATGAGTAGCATTGGTTCTAATCAAATTATTACAGGTGGAAACAACCGTTCAATACTCGAACTATCTGCAGGGGAAGCGCGTAAATTTTTATTAAAAGAAGAAAGTTATTGTAGTATTGACTTACCACCATACATCGTGTTTGCTGATTTACTACATGCTGTTGAAACCCAGATCACTGAGAATAATCTTTCAGATTTTTATTCTAGCCATCCGAAAAAAAATGATTGTGTTAACTATACACTGCTAACCAACAAAGACGGTATGTATGGTTGGAGGCCGATTTCTCTGATCCACCCAGCGATTTACGTTTCTTTGGTTCACGAAATCACTATGGATAATAATTGGAATGATATATGCACGAGGTTTAAAGCTTTTTCACAAAATGAGCGAATCTTATGCTTAAGTTTGCCAGTTGCATCATTGGGGGAAGAGAAAGATAAAGCAGAACAAGTTTCACACTGGTTGCACCAGGTCGAACAAAAATCCATTGAATTAGCTCTTGATTACGAATATATTATTGAGACTGATATGGTAGATTGTTACAGTTCCATTTACACGCATTCAATAGCCTGGGCTCTTCACACAAAGGATACTGCAAAAGCAGAACCAGAAAACCCATCGCTCATCGGCAATAATATCGATAATCACATTCGGAATATGTGTTACGGTCAGACCAATGGGATTCCTCAAGGGTCAGTTTTGATGGATTTTATTGCAGAGATGGTGCTTGGCTATGCAGACTTGGAGCTTTCCGAGAGAATACAAGAAGCAAACGCAGATTTTCAGATCCTGCGTTATCGAGATGACTACCGTATATTTGTAAACAATCCACAGGTCGGAGAAAAGATCACAAAATATCTTACGGAAGTCATGATTGGCCTCGGACTTAAACTTAATCCATCAAAAACCAAATTGAGCAATACGGTGATTCGTTCATCCATAAAAGGCGACAAATTGAACTGGATGTTTAGAAAGAAAACTGAGAAAAAATTACAGAGAAACATGCTGATCATTCACGATCATAGCATACAGTTCCCCAACTCGGGAAGTTTGGTTGTTGCTCTCGTAGATTACTACAAAAGAATTTTACACTTTCAGAAATACACCCATTCGTTACCATTGATCAGTATCGTGGTAGACATCGCGTATCGGAATCCAAGGACATATCCAATCTGCGCAGCTACTATTAGTAAGTTGTTAAGCTTTTTGGAGAGGGAGGAGGAAAAACAAGTTGTTATTAAGAAAATTAAGAAGAGATTTTCCCAGATACCGAACACAGGTTACATGGAAATTTGGCTTCAGAGAATCACGCTACCATTTTCAAAGGCTATAGATTATGATGAACCGATTTGTAAATTGGTCGCTGGCAATAACGTTTCATTATGGAATAACAACTGGATATCAAATAAAAATTTAATAAAGGCAATAAACGCTGAGAAGATAGTTGATCGGGAAATAATTAGGATGCAAGAGCCAGTTATTCCGCCTAAGGAAGTAGAACTGTATATTTCTAAAACCAAGGGCTATTATCAATAAGCTTACGAAAATACCCTCGAATAAATTATCCTCATAAAAGACAGAGAGGCTGGTCTATGAATAACGAAATTATTTTCTACAGCTCTCCTGATGGCGATAAGAAAGTGGAGGTATTGTTTCAGGATGAGAATTTCTGGCTGACGCAAAAGGCCATTGCCCGGCTGTTTAATGTTGAAGTGCCTGCTGTCAGCAAACACCTGGGGAATATTTACGAGACAGGTGAACTTGAGCGAAAAGCAACTGTTTCCATTTTGGAAACAGTTCAGCAGGAGAGTGGTCGTAGCGTCAGGCGGAAGCTGGAATACTACAACCTCGACGCAATCATTGCCGTGGGTTACCGGGTCAACAGCTACGAGGCCACCCAGTTTCGCATCTGGGCGACCAAAACTCTGAAGGAATTCATCATCAAGGGATTTGTGCTGGATGATGAACGGCTCAAACAGGGCAAGCGCTTCGGCAAGGATTATTTTGACGAGCTGCTGGAACGGATTCGGGAGATTCGCGCCAGTGAGCGGCGGTTTTATCAGAAAATCACTGATATTTATTCTCTTTCGGCCGATTATGACAAAGAAGCGCCTATTACCAAGGATTTTTTTGCCGTGGTGCAGAACAAACTGCACTGGGCTATTACCGGTAAAACCGCTGCCGAAATCATCTATGACTCTGCTGATGCCCAAAAAATACACATGGGTCTGACCAATTGGAAGCAGGCTCCTGACGGGAAAATTCTGAAATCTGATGTTACCGTAGCAAAAAACTATCTGAGCGAGGCGCATATTAAAGAATTGAACCGTATTGTGAACGCTTACCTCGACCTTGCGGAAAATAGAGCGGAACGGCAGATTGTGATGAAAATGGAAGATTGGGTTCACTTTCTTCACAGTTTTCTGGAGCTTTCCAACTATCCCATTCTTAAAGAAAAGGGAAAGGTAAGCGCCATAGAGGCCAAACTCAAGGCCGACCAAGAATATGACACCTACCATAAGCTCCAGGACCGGGAGTTTATTTCGGATTTTGACAGGGAAATCAAACGCATTCAGGGAAAGCAAGATAATGATGATGAGTAGAACTTCCGAAAATACCATCGAACAAACTAGCCTTGGCTGGTTCGAATCTCTGGGTTGGCAAGTCGTCTTTGGCCCGGATATTAGTCCGGACGGTTTAGCTTGTGAACGAGGGGATTACGGCCAGGTCATTTTGCTTGGAAGACTTCAAGCCGCCCTTGAGAACATCAACCCGAACATCCCGCCGGATGTTATTGTTGAGGCCGTCCGCAAAATATCGCGGAGCGACTCTCCCAGCCTGATCGAGAACAACCGGCGTTTCCATCGGATGCTAACCGATGGCGTGGATGTTTCCTATATGTATGACGGTAGCGAGGTTCACGATAAGGTGTGGCTCCTGGACCTTGACGATCTCGAGAACAACGATTGGCTTGCCGTCAACCAGTTTACGGTCATTGAGAATCGGAGCAACCGTCGGCCGGATGTCGTGGTATTTGTCAACGGTCTTCCTCTATGTGTAATCGAGCTGAAGAACCCTGCAGATGAAAAGGCTACTATACGTCACGCCTTCAATCAGCTTCAGACCTACAAAATGGATATCCCCGGTTTGTTTATCTATAATGATTTGCTCGTCATATCCGACGGCCTGGAGGCTCGCGGCGGTACGCTCACGAGCGGCTGGGACCGGTTCATGCCGTGGCGGACCATTGACGGGAAAGAGGTTGCGCCCCGGGGGTCAGTGGAGCTTGAGGTGTTGATCAAAGGTGTATTTGACAAACGGCGTTTTCTCGATCTGGTGTTGAATTTCGTCGTGTTCGACGATGACGGAGCCGTTATCGTCAAAAAGGCAGCGGCCTATCACCAGTTTCATGCAGTGAACAAAGCGATCGAATGCACCTTATCAGCTTGCGGCATCGAGGCCGACCCTGGAATGTTCTATGCCCGCTTCCCGGAACAAGATGAGCACAATCCTTTCGGGGTGCGCGAACGTGAGGACGCGTATGGTTCAGGAACCGAACATTTCGGTGGTCGCCGCATTGGTGTGATCTGGCATACCCAGGGTAGTGGAAAGAGTCTTTTAATGGCGTTTTTTGCCGGAAAGGTAATTCGCCATCCAGCCATGGAAAACCCTACACTGCTGATGATTACAGACCGGAACGACTTAGACGATCAGCTCTTCGGCACGTTTTCTTCTTGCCGTGATCTACTACGGCAAACACCTATTCAAGCTTCGAGTCGGGAGCATTTGCAGGAGCTGCTGCAAGTTCCTGCAGGCGGTGTGATTTTTACGACGATCCAGAAATTTCTGCCTGACGAAAAAGGGAAGCAATACCCTGAATTATCTGCCCGACGCAACATTGTGGTGATAGCCGATGAAGCGCACCGTAGCCAGTACGATTTCATCGACGGATTCGCCCGCCATATGCACGATGCACTGCCGAATGCCTCCTTTATTGGTTTTACGGGCACGCCCATCGAGCGAGACGATCGTAGTACACCGGCGGTTTTCGGTGACTATATCGACAAATACGACATTCTGCGAGCGGTTGAAGATGAGTTTACGGTCCCAATTTTCTACGAAGGCAGATTGGCGAAGATTGACTTGCGGAAAGAAGAAAAGCCGAAACTTGATCCTGAGTTTGAAGAGATAACCGAGGGCGAAGAGGAATCCGACAAGCAGAAATTACGTACCAAGTGGGCTGCTCTTGAGGCTATGGTTGGCACGGAAAAACGAATTGCTCTTGTTGTGGAAGATCTTGTGAAACACTTCGAGAGTCGCCTGCAAGTCTTAGACGGCAAGGCTATGGTTGTCTGTATGAGTCGTCGAATCTGTGTGGATATCTACAATGCCATCGTGAAGCTCCGACCAGATTGGCATAACGAGGACGATGACAAGGGTGTAGTGAAGATCGTCATGTCCGGTTCTGCCTCCGACAGAACTGAATGGCAACCTCATATTCGCAGCAAATCTCGTCGGGAGGAAATTGCCAAACGGTTCAAAGACTCGGGCGATTCTATGAAAGTAGTGATCGTGCGGGATATGTGGTTAACCAGATTCGACTGTCCTTCTTTGCATACGATGTATATTGATAAGCCGATGCGGGGGCACGGACTGATGCAGGCGATAGCCCGGGTCAACCGAGTATTCAAAGACAAGCCGGGTGGTTTGGTGGTTGACTACCTGGGCCTTGCAGACCAGTTGAAACGAGCCCTTGCCGACTACACTGAGGCAGGCGGTCGAGGCAAGGCAGTGGTCAACCAGGAAGAGGCCGCCCGGGTAATGTTGGAGAAGTACGAAATCGTCGTATCCATGTATTATGGTTTCGATTACGGCTCGTTTCTACAAGCTGAACCGGTAAAGCGTATCGCCGGTATTGCGACCGCTATGGAACACATCCTTCAGTTGGATGATGGAAAGAGGCGCTATCTCACTGAAGTTTCTGCGTTATCAAAGGCGTTTGCACTAGCAGTTCCGCATGAGGAAGCTCTCAGAATTCGTGATGAAGTGGGGTTTTTCCAGGAAGTCCGCGCCGGGTTGGCTAAAGCAACTGTCGAAGGCGAAGGCAAGACCCCCGAAGAAATAGATACCGCAATTCGCCAGTTGGTATCACGGGCCGTCGCATCTGAAGAGGTCATCGACATTTTCGCTGCGTCTGGCTTGAAGAAACCGGATATTTCAATTCTGTCGGACGACTTCCTTCAGGAAGTCCGCCAGCTACCTCACCGGAATCTTGCCGTGGAGCTACTGAGAAAGCTTCTAAACGATGAGATCAGGTTGAATTATCGCAAGAATGTTGTCCAGGCACGCTCCTTTGCGGAGATGCTGGAAAAAACCATACGCAAATATCAAAACAGAGCGATTGAGATGGCACAAGTCATCGAAGAACTTATCGAGCTGGCTAAGGAAATGCGCAATTCTCAGCAGCGTGGTGATGATCTTGGTATGACCGATGATGAAGTTGCCTTTTATGATGCCCTGGAGGTTAACGACAGTGCTGTCAAGGTTTTGGGAGATGAGACGCTGAAAACTATTGCTCACGAATTGGTCGAAGCGGTTCGACGGAGCGTGACAATAGACTGGACTGTCCGCGAGAATGCCCGCGCACAAATTCGTGTAATCGTTAAACGCATTCTCCGCAAATATGGATATCCCCCTGATAAACAGGAGAAGGCGACACAAACTGTTCTGGAACAGGCAGAGGTGCTCTGTAAGGAGTGGGTGATGTTATAAGAAGGAAAACTGCCGCGCCTTATATTAAGCATTATGTCAGGTACCTGATCGTAAAACTACAGGTTAATTCGACAAGGAAATAGTAAAACAGGGAGAGGAAATCTAGAATGCAGGAAAAGATCTATAAGCGGTTGAGCATAGAATTAAAGATAGCGGAAGCGAAAATCATCCAGACTACCGCTCTGCTCGATGAGGGCAACACAGTTCCATTTATATCCCGTTACCGCAAGGAGATGACCGGCGGACTGACTGACGAAGAGGTGCGCCTGCTGCAGGAAAAGCTTATCCACTACCGTAATCTCGAACAGCGACGCCAGGAAGTGCTGCGCCTGATCGAGGCACAGGGGGCGCTTACTCCTGAGTTAAAACTGCAGGTGGAAAAGGCGGTTACAGTCACAGAGCTGGATGATCTTTACCGGCCCTTCCGGCCGAAAAAGCGAACCAGGGCATCTGTGGCCCGCGAAAAGGGACTTGAACCACTGGCCTTGGCTATTCTGGGAGGTTTAATCAAGCCCGCATCGGAAGCGGAAAAGTATATTGATTCGGATAAAGGACTGGTTGATGGTGCAGTTGTTCTCCAGGGTGCTTCGGATATTATTGCTGAAATAATCGCTGATGATGCCGCTGTACGTAAAAGCATGCGTCGGTTCTATCACAGTTCCGGTATCGCCGGCGTCGTCAAGAAAGAGAACGAAGTGGTTAATACATACGACGATTATAACGGGCACTGTGAGCCCCTGGCAAAAATAAAAGCGCACCGCGTCCTTGCCATTAATAGAGGAGTCAGGGAGAAAGTGCTGGATTTAAAGATAGCGGTTGAAGAGAATGAAGCGTTGTCTGCGATGGCCCCATTATATGTCAGGCCGGAGCAAAACGAAGCCTGTCAGGAATTAATCAAGGCTGCCGCGGCGGACAGTTATAAGCGTTTGATCCATCCTTCCCTGGAGAGGGAAGTATGGCAATCTCTGATGGAAAAAGCAGTTGCCGGTGCGCTGGTTGTCTTTAAAGAAAATCTGAAAAAAAGACTGCTTGTCCCTCCGGTGCGCCATCGCCGGGTGATGGGTTGGGATCCCGGTTTTCGCACCGGCTGTAAACTGGCCTGTGTTTCTGAAACCGGAGAGCTCCTTGAAACAGCAGCTGTTTTCCCCACGGCACCCCGCAATGACCGGGACGGAGCAGCGGCAAAGGTTCTCCAGCTGCTCGATAAGCACGCTATCGACTGTATCGTTATCGGCAATGGCACTGCTTCCAGGGAAAGTGAAACCTTTATTGCCGATCTGATCAAGAAAGAGAAGTTAAATATTGAATACACCATTGTCAATGAAGCCGGGGCCAGTGTTTATTCGGCTTCAAAAAGGGCTCAAAAAGAATTTCCCGACCTTGATGTAGCCGAACGTAGCGCCGTGTCGATCTCTCGCCGCCTGCAGGATCCCCTGGCTGAACTGGTCAAGATCGATCCAAAAGCGATCGGGGTTGGTCAATACCAGCACGATATGCCGGCGAAGGAGCTTGATACCAGTCTTGATGGCACAGTAGAAAGCTGTGTTAACAGTGTTGGTGTTGATCTGAACAGCGCTTCGGCAGCTCTGTTATCTTATGTTGCCGGCATTAATGTAACTGTTGCCGAACGTATTATTACCTATCGCAACGGAATCGGCTCATTTCGGTCTCGCGATCAGCTGTTGTCGGTGGGCGGTCTCGGACCGAAAATTTTCACGCAGTGTGCCGGCTTCCTGCGCCTGCCTGACAGTACCAGTTACCTTGAGCGCAGTGCCATCCACCCTGAATCGTACGCACTGGCCGGGCGGATTATTGAGGAACTCGCTTTAAATCCCGAAAATCTTGGTCATCCCGAAGCGGTTCCCATCCTCTCCCCCACTGAAGCGGCCTCTCTGGCTGCCCGACTCGAGGCTGGTGAACCGACGGTAAAAGATATCATGGAAGAATTCCGTAAACCCGGCCGCGACCCCCGTGAAGATTTGCCCAAACCTGTTTTTTTAAAGTCGGTTACTGAGCTTGATGATTTGAAGCCGGGAATGAACCTGATGGGTATTGTCCGCAACATTGTTGATTTTGGCGCTTTTGTTGACATCGGAGTGCACCATGATGGTCTGGTCCACATTTCTGAGATTGCCGATCGATACATCAAACATCCTTTAGAGGTACTGCAGATCGAATCCATAGTAAACGTAAAAATTCTTTCCATCGATCGCGAGCGCAATCGCATAGCCCTCTCAATCAAGCAAGCCGGAGCAGATGAAAGCGACGATGATACCAATTAGCAGCCTGTAGAGAATTATTGTCAGGATACCAGCTGTACGGTTTGTTTGTATTTAATCAATATTTTTTATAAAATAACTTCAGAAGAATTATTGAAGAAATGTTTAGATGAAAGCACACACTGGTCGACTGCTTTTATAACGAAAAACGGAGAGAATTTACATGTATTTAATTTTAGCGATCAATCCTGGCTCAACTTCGACCAAAATTGGACTTTTCGAAGATGAAAAACCTATCTTCAAAGAAACCCTGCGCCATTCTGTCGAAGAAGTATCGGTTGAACTCGATCGGGAAAAGCAGGCCAGTTTCCGGCGGGAAGCTGTTCTCGGTTTTCTTAACGAAAAAGATTTATCTCTGTCCGGTCTATCAGCTATCGTTGTCCGCGGCGGATTGCTTAAGCCGCTTGCTTCCGGAACATACCTGGTCAATGAGGATGTCTACGAAGATCTGGTTACAGCAAAATTCGGCTGGCATGCTTCGAATCTGGGAACGATTATCGCCTTACCGCTGGCCCGTGAACTTAAGCTACCTGTTTATACTGTTGATCCGGTTACTGTAGACGAGTTCGAAACAGCGGCTCGCTATTCTGGATTGGAGGGAGTGCCTCGCCTCAGTATGTCTCATGCCCTTAACATGAAAGCGATGGGCCGCCGTGCTGCCGCCCTGGTCGAAAAAAAGTATGAAGAACTCAACCTCATTGTTATTCACCTGGGCAGTGGCATATCCGTTTCCGCTCACCGGCGTGGACGGATGATTGATGTAAATAATGCAAATGAAGAAGGACCATTTTCCCTGGAACGCTGCGGAACCCTGCCGGTGCTGGCCCTGGTGCGGTTATGTTTTAGTGGTAGCTATAATCTGAAAGAAACAATAAGCTTACTCACTTCTCAAGCTGGTATTTATTCCTATCTGGGAAGCAAAGATTTTACTGCGATTGAAAAAAAGATTGCCGGTGGTGACGAGAAAACCAGGGAAGTTGTTGCCGCGATGGCTTACCAGGTGGCCAAGGAAATCGGGGCTATGTCTGCCGTACTGGACGGCTGTGTTGATCGTATTGTGCTCACTGGTGGTATGGCTAATGCCCAATCCCTGGTGGAGATGATTAGAAAGAAAGTATCATTTATTGCCCCGGTTGAGGTAATTCCGGGAGAAGAGGAACTGGAAGCGCTCGCTGCCGGGGCTCTTCGTGTTTTGCGTGGCGATGCGCAGGCCCTGGTTTACTGAGATATTCAAATAATATCCGCTTAAACGGGAGGTTGATCAGCGATGTCTTTTGAAAATTTTTACCAGGTTATTTCAGCAGTTAAAGAACTGCCCCCCTGCCGGCTTTGCGTTGCCGCTGCCGCCGACGAGACAGTTTTAGAAGCGGTAAGAGATAGCCGCAAGGAAGGCCTTGTCGATTTTGTGCTGGTTGGTTCTGAAGAAAAAATTTGGCGTCAGGCGACGACGATCAGTCTTAATCTGCAGGGAATAGAGATTATTGATATCGCCGATCCGGTTGAAGCTACCCAGCGGGCGGTAAAAGAAGTGGCCGCAGGGCAGGCCGATATATTGATGAAGGGAATGGTTAACAGCGCTGATTTTTTAAGGGCGGTGATCAGCCCACAAGGAGGTATGCGGCGTGACCGTATTTTAAGTCATCTGGCGATCTACGAAGTATCCGGTTACTACCGGCTTATCTACATGACTGATGGTGGCCTTAATGTCAACCCGGGGTTGGATCAGAAAAAAGTGATACTGCAAAATGCGGTCGAATTCCTGCACGCTATCGGATTGGATGAGCCGAAGGTTGCTATCCTGTCTGCCAATGAAAAAGTAGATCCCAAGATTCCTGCTACAGTCGATGCCCAGGCTTTAAAGAATATGGCCGGAGAGGCATTTCCCGGGGCTCTGGTTGATGGACCGACCCCGCTTGATATAGCGCTCAGCTTTGAGGCTGCCCTGCATAAAGGCATTGACAGCCCCATTGCCGGAAAGGCCGACCTGCTGGTAGTGCCAAACATCGAGGCGGGAAATATTCTCGGGAAAGCAATTATCTATTTTGCCGGTGGCCGCATGGGTGGACTGATCCTTGGTGCCAGCCACCCGGTAATTTTAACTTCTCGCAATGAACCACCGATGGGCAAAATGGCTTCCATAGCCCTGGCTGCTTATTCAATCGCCCGGAACCGGAAAGCCTGATCTCCGGTTTAAAACAATAAGGCGTTTCAAGATATTTTGCCGTGTACTGCCAACCAGATGCAAGGCGGTTGTTTTGAGGTCCAATCAACACGATGGCGTTCACCGGCCGGAATAACAACCCAATCACCGGCCTTCATCTGCAAAGTTTTACCATTTTCCCAAACCAACCCGGCGTCTCCCTGAAGCAGGGCTACCCACTCGTCTCTTTTCTGGTTATACCAATGCCCTTCTGGCGAAGCCTGTCCGGTTGAAACAATTCGCTCAATGGCAATTCCGCGATCGGGAATCAGTGGTTCTATAAACTCTTCATTACCGCTTATTAAAGACAGGTCAAATAAATTCATCGTTCAACCCCCTCCGGGTTAGCATATAATAAGAGTGGTTTTTGCAATTATATCAGAAGCAAGGGAAAAGCCTCTTAGAAGTCTTTGTTTTCAGGGTATGTTCAATAGAGTCTGTCGGCATATGATTTGTTTATGAAGCATAAGAGTGAATATGATTTCAGAAGCGACTGGTTCAATAAAAGCAGGATCAGATTAATAGTCAGGAGGAAATCATGATGGACCAAGAAAATTTTCGCCGTTACGGACATGAATTTATCGACTGGATTGCGGATTACTTCGAGAAGATTGAAGAATACCCGGTCCGATCAACTGTGCAGCCGGGCGATATTAAAAACAGTTTGCCTGATAACCCGCCGGTTAACGCTGAAGAGATGGACAAGATATTTGCCGATTTTAAAGAGATTATTATACCCGGCATAACCCACTGGCAGCATCCGGGCTGGTTTGCCTACTTTCCCGCAAACAATAGTCCGGCCTCGGTTTTGGGTGAACTACTTACCGCCGGCCTCGGTGCCCAGTGCATGATCTGGCAGACTTCACCGGCGGCAGCCGAATTGGAAGAAGTAGTTATGGAGTGGCTGCGCCAGATGATCGGCCTACCAAAAGGCATGGTCGGAGTGATTCAGGATACTGCTTCTACAGCAACTCTCTGTGCCTTACTCACTGCCCGGGAAAATGCGACCGATTTCGCGGCTAATCGTGTTGGGATGCGCCAACCACTTACCGTCTATACCTCCGAAGAGGCCCACTCCAGTATTAACAAGGCTGTCAAAATCGCCGGGTACGGCATTGATAATCTGCGCAGTATTCCCACCGATCATAACTTCGCCCTGATTCCGGAAGAGCTGGAGAAGGCGATAGAAAATGATCTAAATAAGGGGCTGCAACCGGCCTGTGTGGTTGCCACGCTGGGCACCACTTCTTCAACAGCGATCGATCCCCTGGTGCCGATTGGCGAAATCTGTCATCGCCACAATCTCTGGTTCCATGTCGATGCCGCTTTTGGCGGCACCGCCGCACTGCTTGATGAAAAGCGCGGAATGCTGAGCGGCGCCGAAATGATCGACTCCTTTGTTTTTAACCCCCATAAATGGATGCTGACCAATTTTGACTGTTCTGCTTACTTTGTCAAAAATAAGGAACTGCTGATCCGCACCTTTGAGATCCATCCCGAGTATTTGAAAACAGGCCACGATGCTGTAGTTAATAATTACCGCGACTGGGGTATTCAACTCGGAAGACGTTTCCGGGCTCTGAAGCTGTGGTTTGTGATCCGTTCTTACGGGGTACAGGGTCTGCAGGAAATGGTCCGTGAGCATCTGCGCCTGGCTGAACTATTCAAAGGATGGGTCGAAGAAGACAGTCGCTTTGAACTGATGGCTCCTGTAAACTTCAGCCTGGTCTGTTTCCGCCTCAAAAAAGCAGGTGTTTCTGAAGAGGAGATAGCCCGGCTGAATACCGATTTGCTCGAAAAAGTGAATTGCTCCGGACGTGTTTATCTGACACATACTTCTCTTAAAGGGCGCTATGCCATCCGCATGGCTATCGGGCAGCGCACAACGGCGGAAAAACATGTCCGTGAAGCCTGGGAACTGATCAGGAGGCATGCCGCCGCTCTGTAAATTCGCTGAAAAATAGAACTATTGTTGACGGGCTTCCCACGAAGCTCGTCTGTGTTATAATGTAATGCGGCTGACCGACCGGTCAGTCACAAGTGAAGTGCCCGGAGGTAACGGTTTGTGAATCTATCCGCATTAGCAGTTAAACGGCCTGTAGCCACCGGCGCAATATTAGTATTAATCCTGGTGATTGGACTGGTCAGTCTCTACCAGAGCCCGCTCGATCTGCTGCCTGACATCCAGGTCCCGGTGTTGGCGATCATTACCGCATTTCCGGGTAGTTCTCCTCAGGAAACGCTCGAGTTGGTCACCAAGCCGATCGAAGAAGGCGTTTCTGCAGTCAGCGGATTGGTCGGCATAAATTCTATTTCCCAGGAAAGCCTCTCCCTGGTTATCCTCAGGCTTGACTGGGGTTCCGATGTCAAAGGTCTTCGCGAAGAAGTCAATGCACGAATGGACCTACTGACCTTTCCCGATGGTGTTCAACGCCCGATTCTTTTAGAATTTGACCCGACCCTTATGCCGATTATGCAGATTTCAGCAAGTGGGATCGATGACCAGGTGAAATTAACTGAATGGTTGGAAGAAACGGCCTCGCCCCGGCTTGAATCGCTTCGCGGTGTGGCCAGCGTTCAGACCCAGGGAGGGGCCAGGCAGGACTTATTTGTACGCACCTCCCCGGAAATAATGGCCGATTACCAAATTTCATTTGAACAAATTGCCAATATCATTCAAGCAAGTCTGATCGATTTACCGGCTGGGATTATTGATCTTGAAAACCGCCAGGTCAGGATTCGATTCCTGGGACGCTATGCTGATAGTTCCATGCTAAATGATTTGATTGTTGGTTTTAAAGTTGATCAGGAAGCACTGGAAGAAATGGTTGGCGAAGAGGTTGACATCAACCTGAATCAGTTTCTGGCTCGTCAGGACAACCCTTTTTCCGGATTTTCCATCGATTCCACTGATGTGCCTTTGCGTGAGGTTTTTTGGGATGATATCTTTGATTTTGATAATGTATCGGTATCCGGCAGCAGCCTTTTCCTACCGCTGAATGAGCAGTGGGTAGCTCAAAATGAAAGTGAACTTGAAAACGTACTGCTCTTCTTTACGGACAATCCTAATATCAGCTATGATGCGTACAGTAAACAGATAAACTTATCCCTGGTTTCTCTCGGTCGAGTGCTTTTTCCTGAAATAGACAGCCGAACAGATCCTACTTCAATTCGTCTCGAGGATGTCTGGCTTCTTGATCAAGCAGTTTGGGACAGCGGCCTATTGATTGTCCCCCTCGATTCGGCAAGCCTCGAAACCCTGGCTCTAACCACTGAAGAACTTACTGCCCTGGCTGATAATAATCCCCTGATAGTCAGGGCCAACCAGAACCATGTCCTGATCGCTTTCCAGGAAGACTGGGAAAATATCCAGCGACAGCCGATTCTCTCTATACCTGATTATGGCGCCTGGTTGAGTGACGTGCAGAGTGATGTCAGCAGGGGGCTCGGCGATGCTTCCCGGCAGTTGGAAGCAGAACTGACTGGGCTGGCTACCGCAATGATTATTAATTCGATGACCCCGGGCAGTTCTGCTTTTACCGGTTTTGAGCTTGATGAAGAATTTCCGATTATCCCGATTTCCCTTGGTATGCTGGCAGAAGTCGAACAGGATATCTACAATCCAACTACAATCAGTCGCTATAATGGTCAACCCAGTATTGGTCTTGTTATACAGAAAGAGGGCGACGCCAATACTGTCCTGGTTGCCCGCCAGATCCGGGAGACACTGGAAAAGCTTTCAGAAGAGAGTCAGAACGGGCTTTCCAGGATTCAATTCAACACTGTTTTTGATCAGGCCGAAGAGATTGAACGAGCCCTGGCCGATCTGGCCCGATCGTTGGTTGGCGGAGCTATTTTAGCTGTCCTGGTTTTAATGTTATTCCTTAAGAACTGGCGTACTACCATGTTTATCGGGCTGAGCATTCCGGCAGCTATAATAACAACTTTTACCCTGCTATATTTTACCGATCTGACTATCAACCTGATGACTTTAGGAGGCCTGGCTCTGGCCGCGGGGATGCTGGTTGATAATGCTATTGTCGTTAGTGAAAATATTTACCGCCATTATCAGATGGGAGAAGAACCGGCCGTGGCGGCCATTGAAGGCGCTCGTGAGGTATCTGGTGCGGTTACAGCTTCAACTCTGACCACAATTAGTGTTTTTTTCCCGGTCGTATTCCTAAGCGGCCTGGCCGGGCAGCTCTTCTGGGAGTTTGCCCTGACCGTGGCCTGCGCTATCCTTGCGTCACTATTGGTGGCCCTGACCGTTATTCCCCTTTTGGCTTCACGATCGCTGCGCCTGCGCTACGAGCACCGCGAAACAAATCGTAAATCACGCCGCCTGCCCGAATACCGTAGTTTACTGCTGATGGCTGTTCGCTATCCCTGGTGGGTAATCGTTTTTGCAGCAATTTTCGTAGCTGTTGGAGTTTTCGGTTTCAACACTTTGGGCAATGAGCTATTCCCTTCACCTGATGAATCGGCTTTCACAATCGATATAACCATGCCCCCCGGTACTACCTTGCCAACTACCGATGCCTATACTGCTGACATTGAAAAAATTATCAATAGCCAGGACGAAGTTGCCTCCTATTCGATCAGGGTGGGCGGTTCCGGATTTATGGGTATACCGGGTGGTTCGGGAATTTCCAACCAGAGTCAACTGAGAGTTGAGATCGATCCTGCACATGTTCAGGATATGGGAAAGATTATTGATACGGTCAGGGTAGCAGTTAATGCCCTGCCCGGCGAAGCAGTGGCCGCTTTTGCCCGTGAATCACTTCTTGACGCCGCCGGTCTTGATACCAGACTCGATCTGGTGGTCAGCGGTAATGACCTTGAACAGGTTATCGCCATCACCGAGCAGGCAGTGGTGATGTTGAAAAAACAATCTGATTTTACTGATGTGCAATCTTCGTTTGAGGAGAGTCGACCTGAAATACATATTCGTCTCGATCACAGCCAGGCCCTGCAGAAAGGGGTGACCCTGATCCAGGTGGCTACAGCGGTGCGCCAGGCCCTGGAGGGTATTCCGGTGAGCCGAATTGAAACTGAAGCCGGTATTTTAAACATTGTCCTCGGCTACCAGAGAAACGATATTAATACAATCGACGACCTTGGCCATATCGGCTTCTATTCGCCTACGGGGGAGTATCTGCACTTAGATGAAGTGGCTGAGTTGAGCGAAGCATTCGGCCCGCAGAGTATTCCCCGTGAAGACCATCGGGTGATCGGTCAGATCCATGTGCAGTACGGCGATACCGATCTCGGCACAGCAACCAGTGAAGCGCTCGCGATCCTTGAAGAGATTGCCCTTCCGTCCGGTTACGAAATCAAAACTGCGGGTAGCGCGGATCTGATGGGTGATGTTCTTTCTGAACTGCGGCTGGTGTTAATTGTAGCCGCCCTACTGGTCTACCTGGTAATGGCAGCCCAGTTTGAATCTTTGTTGCACCCCTTCATCATTATCTGCAGTTTGCCCCTGGCTTTCACAGGTGCTGTGTTGGGCCTGCTTATCACTGGTAACTCTGTCAGTATTCCAGCCATGATCGGCGTAGTTGTGCTTTCAGGTATACTTGTCAATGACGGTATTATCATGGTTGATTTCATTAACCAGCAGCGAAGGCTGCATGGTTTACCGCTGATAGAGGCTATCGTTGAAGGTGCGGCTGCCCGCTTGCGCCCCATTCTGATGACTACCGCCACAACAGTGTTGGGACTGGTTCCGCTGGCAATGGGTATAGGTGAAGGCAGTCAGCTGCAGGCGCCGATGGCGATTACCATTATCGGCGGGCAGATCACCGGTACCCTCCTACTTCTTATAGCCATTCCTGCAATCTACAAGGTTGTAACCAGAGAGAAGGGCAACAAGATAATCGGTGAAACAGGTGATGCCCCAATTTCGGCAGATGCACTGCCCGTTGCCGGCGGTAGTTGGCGACAGGAGGCTGCCAGGGCAAACAAACCACTTTTCAAGGCGATCGTGCGTATGGTCATTATCTTGGTCCTTGTCGCTGCTATTTTTATAATGCTTAGCTTGTCGGGTCAGGGAATATTTACAGTGATCCGGTAAGATCAACAAATCTGGAATGGGCTAACTAAGGACTAATTGTAGTCCGATTTTAAACCATAAGAGCAGGAGAAAGGAGCTTTTGCTGATGGTGGTTAATAATCAAAAAAAAGAAGTTAGTAACAAACGAGAGCAGATCCTGCTTGCTGCAGTGGGGGTTTTTTTTGAAAAAGATTATTACCAGGCAACTATAGTCGAGATTGCCGAGCGGGCAGGAGTGGGCAAGGGAACTGTCTATGAATACTTCCCGAGCAAAGAAGAACTTTTTAAAGAATGTTTTTCATATTGTGCCGAAGAATATATTCAGTCCTTCCATCAGCATCTTTCTAAGCCTTCATCGGTTAAAGAAGCAATGTACAATATCATCAATACCCACCTGGAATTGGTTCGGGATAACCGTAAAAGACTACATCTGCTCTTTACCGAGCGACCGCTAAATTTCCAGGAATTGCAGGCCTGGGTTTTAAAACAGCGCCAGGAGCTTCTCCAGGGGATAACCAGCCTGATCGCGAAAGGTATTAAAATAGAAGAAATTCGTTCTGATATCGATGCTGAAATGGCCGGACGCCTCTTTCTCGCCCTAACCTATGTGGTAATCGGTGGTTTGGTTATCCTCGACAATGTTGAAGTGCGGGATGAACAGATCACCAGCCTGTTCGAAATCTACTGGAATGGCCTAGGTTCAAAATAAACTGCTGCTCTGCCACACTTCCGCTAATATCATTGGCAGGTCAACTGCAGATATTCGTTGTTAAGCCGCTGTTTTCTATTTGATCCCCATTTTATTTACTTTAGTTTTTTAACTGATCAGAGCGGCGCCGATTTCTTTGCCGTAAGCAACACAGTCGGCAATGGCCTCTTCATCAGGATTCCAAAGCATTCTCAGCCCATCTTTATTGATCAGCGCAAAACCGGCCTCTTCCAGCATACCGTTGATCATCTTCACCGATTCGCCACTCCAGCCGTAACAGCCGAAAGCCGCTCCTTTTTTCTGTTGAAAATTCAAACCTTTGGCCATCTCCATCAGGGAAGCAATCGAGTGCAAGATACCCTTATTGATGGTTGGTGAACCGACTAAGATTCCCTTCGATTTAAAAATTTCGGTTACGATATCATTGGTGTCCGAACGGGCGGCATTATAAAGCTTGATATTGATGGAGCTATTGGCCTCCTTAATGCCTGAGGCGATTGCCTCGGCTGCCCGGCGGGTACCGTCCCACATAGTATCGTAGATGATTGTAACCTGGTTCTCCTGGTAGTGATCAGCCCACTCCATATACTTATTAACGATCTGCAGGGGGTCTTTTCGCCAGATCACACCGTGACTGGGGCAGATCATCTCTACCGGTAGGTTCAGGCCGACTACTTCCTTGATCTTGGCTGTTACCATTTTGCTGAAAGGGGTAAGAATATTGGCGTAATACTTGATTGCTTCTTTGTAGAGCTCATCCTGGTCGACAAGGTCGTTAAACATGTATTCGGATGCGTAATGCTGACCAAAAGCATCGTTGGGGAAGAGGATGTTGTCACCAGTCAGGTAGCAGAACATGCTGTCCGGCCAGTGCAGCATTTTTGCTTCGACGAAAATCAGTTCTTTGCTGCCGAGATCAATTTTATCCCCGGTCTTGACCGGCTGGAAATTCCAGTCCTGATGGTAGTGACCGCGCAATGACTTGACACCGGCATTGGTACAGTAGACCGGGGTGTCCGGAATTTCGCGCAGTAGCTCGGGTAGAGAACCGCTATGGTCGCTTTCGGCATGGTTGGCAACGATATAGTCGATCTCGCTTAAGTCAATTACTTTTTTCAGTTCGGTGATAAACTCCCGGGCAAAGGGACGCCAGATAGTATCGATCAAAGCAGTTTTGTTGCCACCCCTTACCAAGTAAGAATTGTATGTGCTGCCCTTGTGAACGCTTAGTTCTTCACCGTGAAATTTACGCAGTTCCCAGTCAATTTTACCTACCCACGTTACATTATCATTAACCTTGAACGCCATAAAGAGAACCTCCTTTTTAATTGTCGATTCCTTTGAACTGTTCCCGGAGTTCAGGAACGAACCATCATCAGCATCATTTTAAACCGTTCATTTGCTTTCAGGGCATGTGGTTTATTTGCGGGCATGATGATTATCTCACCTTTTCTAACCATGAAAGATTGGCCGGCGATAATAATTTCCGCGGTGCCGTCAAGCACGCAGACCAGGGCATCAAAGGGAGTAGTATGCTCGCTTAGACCCTGGCCCTGATCGAAGGCAAATAGAGTCACTGTTCCCGTTTCTTTTTTGAGGATTTCCTTACTGACTACTGCGCCCCGCTGATATTCGGTTTGGTTTTCCAGATTCTGCACACTGGTTGAAAGGTTGTCATTTTTCATTTAATCGCCCCCGGACGGGTGGGAATAATTTATAACTATAGCGGTTATGTATATATTACCATGCTATTGCTTTGAGCACAATAGATATTTCAGGGCACCAGCGGAGTATTCCAATTTCTATTATAATAGATGATAATAAATAATGAGAATAACCGAACAAAAAGATTAGCTGGATTACAGAATACTTTTGTTTATTTAAAATGATTGTTTGGGGAGTGAATAACAATCATCAGTAAAAATAGTGATGAACTTGATCGGGAGCTTATAGAAGAGATAAACCGCAAATATAAAAAAGGTGACCGGAAGTCTGATTTTGCCGGCACATCTAAATTCCGGCGGTTTTTCCTCGGCCTGGCTGCTCTTTTTCTGGTTTTAATCTTTATATTCACTGTCACCGGGCGATGGCTATCGGTCTTTGCCGGGCCGGCTTTCCACTTCCTTCGGGAATCATGGGCTCTTTCTGACGATCCGCTGGTCCGAGAATTAAAAAAGTCAGTTGTCCAGATCTATGTTGAAACCAGTTCGGGGGCACCGCAGGGACAGCTACGCGGCAGTGGGTTTAATATCGATACCGCCGGATTGATCGTCACCAATCGTCACCTGCTTGAGAATGCTGTTGCTGTAAGAGTTTCTTTTCCGGAGCTTGGCACATACAAGGCCAGGGAGTGGGTAGTTTCTCCTTATGTGGATCTGGCTGTTATACTGCTATTGGAGGCTGATGATCTGCCGGTTGTAACGATTTCCGATGTGCCTGCCCTGCACGGCGAAGAAATTCTGGTTATAGGCAACCCGCTTCAGTTTGCCCGTATCGCCAATAAGGGAGTTTTGGTCGGCTATCGTGATAACAGCGGTCGGGAAATGCCATTCCTGGTTGTTGAAGCCTCAATATACCCTGGCAGCAGTGGCAGCCCGGTTATTAATAAACAAGGTAAGGTGGTTGGAGTGATCTTCGCAACCCTGCAGAGTAGTGATCCAGCAGAAGTCAGGGGTTTGGCTGTCGACGCTGCCGAACTAAAGCTATTCCTGGAAAAAGCCGCTTTTGATTGAAATGACTCAGATCATCAAATTAAGAACCTATCTTTTTGAGATCCCGGGTTTTTGTATACAGTTCGATTATTAACTGTAAGGGCTCACCTTGCCGCCGGAACAGTTGCAAATAATCAATTTATACAAGCTTGACAGTCTATTGCGTCTTTTTTCGTTAGGCCGATTTATTGCCGGTTTCCGGCAGGATTCACCAAAGCGGAAAGAGAATAACAACAGGTCTGTTTATTGTTAGGAAGAGAATGTTGAAGTAATCAGATCTTGTCGCAAATCCGGTGTACTGAAAAACAACCGGTAAACGAAATAGCGGTAAAGGAAGTGATTGGATGGAAGAACAATTAAAAAATGTCTTTGCATCATATAACGGCGAAAAAAACGAGCTGATTCCTGTCCTGCAGGATGTTCAGGAAAAAATTGGCTATCTGCCCGATGAAGCGATGTGCGCGGTGGCCCGCTTTGTGAGGGTGCCCGAAAGCAAAGTTTTCGGGGTAGCCACTTTTTATGCTCGTTTTCATCTTAAGCCACGGGGAAAACATATTGTCCGCCTCTGCTGCGGAACAGCCTGCCACGTGCGTGGCGCCAGTAAGGTTGCCGACAAAGTCAAAGGTCTCCTTAAGATCAGCGTTGGTGAGACCACCCCAGATATGAAGTATACATATGAAGAGGTGGCCTGTATCGGGGCCTGCGGCCTGGCCCCGGTCATGACTATAGACGCAAAAACCTTCGGCAAGCTTGATCCTGATAAAACGAAAAAGATTATCGAAGCCTTCGGCGAAACGCCGGAAGGGGGGCAGTCATAGGTGGAAAGGTTCATCGATCCCTGTTGCGATAAATGTTTCAACAGTAAAGAAAAGCCCTGTGATCAATTCGTGGAATGCTGTCTTGAAGGACCGCTCTGTCACGAAAGTGAACCGTGTAAGCAAGCACGTGAGGCGATTACCAACAAGTATTCGCACAGCGCACACTTCCGGGAACATTAGTGCTAATAATATAACCAGTGAAAGGAGAGAAGACAGACGTGTATGAGAGACATATACTGATATGTGCCGGAACGGGCTGTATTTCCTCTGGTGCTCTTGATGTCAGGGATGCCCTGGCTGAACAGCTCAAAAAGCATGGTTTGGATGATAAAGTGCGTATTATCATGTCCGGATGTCACGGTTTCTGTGAACAGGGGCCGATCTTTATTGTCTACCCCGAAGATGTTTTTTATTGTGGGGTCCAGGCGGAGGATATACCGGAAATAGTGGAAGAGTATCTGATTAAAGGGAATATGATCGAGCGGTTGCTCTACAAAGACCCTGTCTCTGGAGAGACAGTTATTTCCCACGATCAGATCATGTTCTATAGCAAGCAGAAAAGGCTGGCCCTGCGCAACTGTGGGGTGATCGACCCAGAAAATATCGATGAATATATCATCCGCGGCGGCTATATTGGTTTGAAAAAAGCGCTGCAGATGGAGCCGATGGCTGTGGTCAATGAAGTGAAAAGCTCAGGACTGCGCGGCCGCGGTGGAGCCGGATTTCCCACCGGGATGAAGTGGCAGTTTGCCAATGGCAGTAAAGGAAACAAGAAATATATTGTCTGTAACGCCGACGAGGGTGACCCGGGGGCTTTCATGGACCGCAGTCTATTAGAAGGAGACCCCCATGCTGTCTTAGAGGGCATGCTTATTGCCGGGCAGGCTATTGGTGCTGGCGAAGGCTATATTTACGTCCGTTCAGAGTATCCCCTGGCTATCAAGCGCCTGCGCACGGCTATTGGCCAGGCTGAAGAATATGGCATGCTTGGCGGGAATATCCTGGGTTTTGGTTTTAATTTTAAGATTAAGATTAAAGAGGGTGCTGGTGCTTTTGTCTGTGGTGAAGAAACTGCCCTGCTCGCTTCGATTGAAGGAAAACGGGGTGTGCCCCGTCATCGTCCACCTTTTCCTGCTGTGGAAGGGCTGTGGGGTAAGCCGACTTGTATCAATAACGTCGAGACCCTGGCTAATGTACCTCTGATTTTACGCCGCGGCGCTGAAGAATTTGCCTCTGTTGGCACTGAGGGCAGCAAGGGAACCAAGGTTTTTGCCCTGACCGGCAAGGTTAACAATACCGGTTTGGTCGAAGTGCCTATGGGTATCACTGTCAGAGAGGTCATTTTCGACATCGGTGGTGGTATCCGCTATGGTAAAAAATTCAAGGCAGCCCAAATTGGTGGTCCCTCCGGCGGTTGTATTCCGGAAGAGCATCTCGATCTGCCAATCGATTTTGATTCTCTGACTGCGGCCGGAGCGATGATGGGTTCGGGCGGTCTGGTTGTAGTTGATGAGGATACCTGCATGGTCGATATGGCCCGTTATTTTTTAAAATTTACTACGAACGAATCATGCGGCCAGTGCATTCCCTGCCGTCTCGGCGTAACCCAGATGTATAATATTCTTGAAGATATAACCCAGGGACGGGGCAAACCTGAAGATATTGCCCTGCTCGAAGAGCTGGCCTGGGCGGTCAAGAAAGGTTCGATGTGCGGCCTGGGGCAGACTGCTCCAAACCCCGTGCTAACCACTCTGCGTTACTTCCGTCATGAATATGAAGCCCATGTCTACGAAAAACGCTGTCCGTCCCTGGTCTGTAAAGCACTGCTGCAGTACCACATCGACGCTGAGAAGTGTATCGGCTGTCAGCGCTGTACCAAGGCCTGCCCGGTCGATGCCATCAGCGGTGAGAAGAAAGAACCTCACGAGATTGATCAAATCAAATGCACCCGCTGCGGCGCCTGTTTCGATGCTTGCCCGAAGAAGGTTAGCGCTGTGCAGTGTACCTCTGAAGGACTGCTGGAAATAGAAAAGCTTAATGTATGCGAGGAGGGTTGCAAATGTCAGAACTAATTACTCTGACCATCGATGGCGTAGAGATTAAAGCGGCTCCAGGCACCTCAATATTGCGGGCGGCCCTGGCCAACGACATCTATATTCCCCATCTCTGTGATCATCCGGACCTCACTTCCATGGGGATCTGTCGTGTCTGTCTGGTCGAGATCGAGGGGCGTCGTCCTACTGTCTCCTGCATGACCCCGGTGGAAGAAGGTATAATTGTTACCACCGCCAACGAAGATCTGGATCAGACCCGCCGGGTCAACCTGGAGCTGCTCGTCCTTAATCATGATTACGATTGCCAGAACTGCGCCAAGAACAGCAAGTGTCAGCTGCAGGAACTGACCCGTTATATCGGTTTAGATGAAGAGCGGATCAAAACAATGCGTAAACCTGAGCTGGATCTGCCTGTTGACGATTCCAACCCCTTCTATCTGCGCAACATGAATAAATGTGTGCTCTGCGGGGTTTGTGTGCGCACCTGTGAAGAGATCCAGGGTGACGGTTGCATCGATTTCGCCTTTCGCGGGATCAAGACAAAGATCAGTGTGCTCGGCGACAAGCCGATCATTGATTCTACCTGTGTTACCTGCGGTGAGTGCGTCTCCCGCTGTCCGGTGGGAGCGCTTGTTCCGAAACAAGCGATCGAACCAACTTATGAAGTTGAAACAATATGCCCCTTCTGTGGTTGCGGCTGTGGTATCGTGGTCGGAGCCCGTGGTGGGAAGATAGTCAGTTCGCGGGCCGTTGACGACAGCCCGGCTAACAACGGCAGTCTCTGTGTCAAGGGGCGTTTTGGACTCGGCTTTGTCAATCATCCCGACCGCCTGACCACGCCGTTGATTCGTAAAAACGGAGAACTGGTTGAAGCAAGTTGGGGGGAAGCCCTGGGGCTGATCGCCCAAAAGTTTGGCCAGTATAAAGGTGACCAGTTTGCCGCAATTGCCTCGGCCAAATGTACCCTTGAAGATAACTATGTTATGCAGAAATTTACCCGCGTGGTGATGAAGACAAATACTATAGATCACTGCGCCCGCCTCTGACACGCTCCCACTGTGGCCGGTCTGGCCATAACACTGGGCAGCGGGGCAATGACTAATTCCATCGCCGAAATCGGATCAGCAGCCTGCATCATGGCTGTTGGAACCAGTACTACTGAAGCTCACCCGATCATCGGTTACCAGGTCAAGAAGGCTGTGCGGAATGGAGCGAAATTAATCGTGATCAATCCGCAGGAAGTACCTCTGACCCAGTTTGCCGATATACACCTGCCGCTAAAACCGGGCACAGATGTTGTCCTGCTGATGGGGATGGCCCGGGCGATCATCGAAGCAGGACTGCATGATGAGAAATATATCGCGGGTCGCTGCGAAAATTTCGACCAGTTTAAAGCCTCCCTTGAAGTTTATACGCCGGAGTTCGTCAGTAATACGACCGGGTTGCCCTGGGAAGATGTTGTCCGGGCGGCACGGATGTATGCTGAAAATGATCCCGCCTCGATTCTCTACTGTATGGGAATCACCCAGCATTCGCATGGCACCGACAATGTTCTCGCCGTCAGCAACCTGGCTCTAATCACCGGCAACCTCGGATGTGTCTCCGGTGGGGTCAACCCCCTGCGCGGGCAGAACAATGTTCAGGGCGCCTGTGATGTTGGCTCGCTGCCGAATGTCTTTACAGGTTATCAAAAAGTCGACAACGACGAGGCACGTCAGAAGTTTGAACAGTCCTGGGGCACCTCATTAAGCGGAAAGCCGGGACTGACCCACACAGAAATATTCGATGCTGCTCATAATGGAGAAGTCAAGGTGATCTATCTGGTTGGAGAAAACCCGATCCTAACCGAGGCCAACGCTAGTCATGCCCTGGAGGCGATAGCGAAACTCGAATTCTTTGTCGTGCAGGACATTTTCCTTAACGAAACCGCCAAAATGGCCGATGTTGTTCTGCCGGCAACTTCATTCGCAGAAAAAAATGGGACCTTTGTCAATACCGAACGGCGTGTTCAGCGGGTTTGCAAAGTGATCGATCCGGTCGGCGATGCAAAACCCGATTGGTGGATCACCAGTGTTATCGCCAACGAAATGGGGGCAGAAGGCTTTGCCTACAACAGCACAGCTGAGATCTTCAAAGAATTTGCAGCGCTAACTCCCAGTTATGCCGGAATTACCTACGAGCGGCTCGAAGCGGAGGGTGGCATCCAGTGGCCCTGTCCCTCGACAGACCATCCCGGAACACCGATTCTCCATACCGAGAAATTCGCGACTCCTTCCGGTAAAGGTAAACTAATGCCCCTCGAATACAGGCCTTCGGAGGATTGCTGTGATTTAGATTTTCCGCTGATTCTGACTACCGAGCGGAGTCTTTTTCAGTATCACAGCACCATGACCCGTTATTCGGATGGTCTTGACGAACTGAGCGGCGGAGAACAGATCCTGATCAATCCACTTGATGCCGGGAAACTGGGTATTGCCGACGGTGACATGGTTGAAGTGAAGTCTCGCCGCGGTAAACTTAAGGTGAGGGCGAAACTCACCCGACGCAGTCAGCCCGGTGTGGCTTCACTCAGCTTCCATTTCGCCGAGTGCCCGACCAATCTCTTAACCAGTGCAGCTCTCGATCCGGTGGCCAAAATACCCGAAACCAAAGTCTGCGCCATCCGTATCGAAAAAGTATAGACCAGGAATAAATATTGAATGAACTAAAACATTTTATCTTGCAGTCAGGAAGGATTTATTCCAGGCGTAGCGAAAGGTACAAGACATATTTGAATTAATATGAATTTGTAAATGAACCCTGTGGGAGAGTTCCGGTTAACGGACGCCGAAGGAGCAACTTACCACCCGGCCGGTGGTTTGGGAAACTCTCAGGCCTCAGTACCATTGGGGGATGCACCTCTGGAGAGTATCCGCTTTGGCGGAACACCGACGGGGAAAGCCTCTTGACAACTAAGAGAGCAATCTCTCAGGTATCAGGGACAGAGCATAAGCCGCAGGGCTTTCTCTGTCCTTTTATTATTGGCAATCAGGATAACTTTAAGAAAGGAGGCCGGGTGAGATAGTGAGCGAAGCAAAAAAAACACCATTCTACGAAAAACATCTTGCCTTGGAAGGTAACATTGTTGATTACTGCGGTTGGCTCCTACCGGTGCAGTATCCAAGAGGGCTGGTTGAAGAGGTTCATGATACCAGAAAAAGGGCGACGATCTTCGATGTATCCCACATGGGAGAAATTACTGTCGAAGGCCGGGATGCCGAAAAGTACTTACAAAAAGTTGTGATCAACGATATCTCCAGGGTCAGGGATAATGCGATTATCTACAGCCCGGTCTGCTATCCGGACGGAGGGGTTGTCGATGACATTCTGGTCTACCGTATCAATCCTGAAAAATATCTTTTGGTAGTCAATGCAGCCAATACAGATAAAGATTTCGCCTGGTTTCAGGAAAACCTTTTTGGCGATGTTAGCTTGCAGAATCGATCCTCTGATTATGCCCAGATTGCCCTGCAGGGGCCGAACAGCGAAAAGATTCTGCAGCCTTTGACTGACGTGCCGCTGTCCAGGATGAATAACTATCATTTTCTGCCGGCTGTAACAGTAGCCGGGGTAAAATGTATCGTATCCCGGACCGGCTATACCGGCGAAGACGGTTTTGAAATTTACTGCAATAATATGGATGCTTCTGTGCTTTGGGATGGCGTATGGGACACGGGATTGAAACATGAATTAAACCCTGCCGGTCTCGGGGCGCGTGACATTCTACGTTTGGAAGCCGCTATGCCCTTATACGGTCATGAGCTGAGCAAAGAGCTCACTCCCCTGCAGGCAGGGCTGGACCGTTTTGTTGCCCTGAACAAAGCCGTACCTTTTAACGGACAGGAAATCCTGAAAAACCAGAAGCAGGAAGGATTCAACAGAAAGCTCTTTGGTCTGGAAATGCTCGAGCGCGGTGTGCCGCGTGAAGGGTATCTGGTCAAAGCACAGGATCAGGAAATCGGCTGGATCAGCAGTGGTTCATTCTCACCGACCCTCGATAAGTTTATCGCCATGGCTTTCCTGGATCCCGAAGTAGTGAAACAGAATAAAGAAGTACAGGTGGAGATCCGTAATCGTACTTACCGGGCGCGGATCACCAAATTACCTTTTTACAGGAGGAAAAAATAATGAAGTACAATATTGTCGATGATTTATGGTATACCGAAAAGCACGAGTGGGCTCGCCGGGAAGGCAACACCGCTGTGATCGGCCTGAGCGATTATGCACAGGATAAGCTGGGTGAGATTGTTTTTGTCGAACTGCCTGAGATCGGGGCAGAAGTTGAGGCGGGTAAAGGCTCAGCCGTGATTGAATCGGTAAAAGCGGTAACCGATCTCTATGCTCCTATCGATGGGACAGTAGTTGAAGTAAATGAAGAATTGATAGACCGGCCTGAAGCAATCAACTCTGATCCTTACGGCGCCGGTTGGGTTTATAAGATAGAGATCAAAGACGAAGGGCAGTTGTCAGCGCTAATGGATAGGCAGGCTTACGAAAAATATGTAATCGGGGAGGAGGAAAAATAGTAGATGGGTGGTAAACATTACCTTCCCCTGACCGATCAAGATAGGCGCGAGATGCTGGCAGCTATCGGTGTCGGTTCGGTTGAAGATCTTTTCAGCGATATCCCGGCCGCGGTTCGCCTGAAGAACAATCTCAATCTGCCGCCGGCCATGTCTGAATCAGAAGTAATCGGACATTTAAATAACCTGGCGTCAAAAAACAGGCACTTTCAAAATTCTGTTTCCTTTTTGGGGGCGGGTATCTATGATCATTTTATTCCCTCCATAATTAAGCATGTTACCGGCCGCAGCGAATTCTATACTGCATACACTCCCTATCAGCCAGAAGTGAGTCAGGGTGTGCTGCAGGCCATTTTTGAATACCAGACAATGATCTGCCAGTTGACCGGTATGGATGTATCGAACGCTTCGATGTATGACGGTGGCACTGCTGTAGCCGAGGGTGCAATTATGGGTTGCGGAGCCACCCGACGCTCAAAAGTGATTGTTTCACGTTCGGTAAACCCATATTACCGGGCAGTATTACGCAGTTATTTCCACAGCCGGGGTCTTACCCTGGAAGAGATTCCCCTGAAAGGTGGCCACACCGACCGGGCTGCGCTTGAAAAAACACTCGGTGATGATGTGGCCACGGTTGTTCTGCAGCAGCCGAATTTCTTTGGCTTGGTAGAAGATATGGAGGGAGTCGCCGACTTAATTCACGGGCACAAGGCGGTCTTTGTTGTTTCTGCCGACCCCATTTCCCTACCTTTGTTGCAGACTCCTGCCGAATACGGTGCTGATATTGTTGTTGGTGAAGGGCAGGGGCTCGGTGTAGCGGTTTCTTTCGGAGGGCCGGTTCTCGGGATTATAGCAGCCCGCGATAAATTTGTACGCCAGATGCCCGGTCGGATAGCCGGAGAAACTGTTGACAGTGAAGGAAACCGCGGCTTTGTTTTGACCCTGCAGACCCGGGAACAGCATATCAGACGAGAAAAAGCGGCTTCCAATATCTGTTCTAACGAAGCCCTGATTGCCCTGGCTGCCTCAGTCTATATGGCGGCAATGGGGCCGCAGGGCATGAGAGAAGTAGCCGGGCAGTGCCTGCAGAAAGCGGCTTATGCCCGGGAAAAGATAACCGCCCTTGACGGATACGCAACAGTCTTTCCTGGGATCAACTTCAAGGAGTTTGCAGTCACCGTCCCCGGTGATTCTGCGGAACTGAACAGGAAATTGATCGAAAAAAATATCCTGGGCGGAGTCGACCTGGCAGTGTTTTACCCCGAGTTGAAAAACACCATGCTCTTCGCCGTAACCGAAAAACGAACCCGGGAAGAAATCGACACTCTGGTCCGGGAACTGGAGGGATGGAAATGAGAAAATCCAAAGCCCTCTTATTCGAAATGAGTCATGCGGGGCGCCAGGGATATTCTCTGCCGTCCTGCGATGTTCCGGAAAAACCGGTCGATGAGCTTCTGCCGCGAAAACTGCAGCGGTGTGAACCGCTGGATCTGCCCGAACTATCCGAGGGAGAGATCATCCGCCACTATACTGGGCTTTCAACCCGTAATTTTGGTGTTGATACCGGTTTCTACCCGCTCGGTTCCTGTACGATGAAATATAATCCGAAAATCAATGAAGAGGCGGCTGTTTTGCCCGGGTTTGCTTATTTACACCCCTGTCAACCGGAAGAAACAACCCAGGGGGCGCTTGAGCTGCTCTATAACATGGAGCAGGACTTAATCGAGCTTACCGGAATGGATCGCTTCACCCTCCAACCGGCAGCTGGCGCTCATGGTGAGCTGACCGGCCTGATGGTGATTCAGGCTTACCACCGCCAACGGGGCGACTATAAGCGCAACAAGGTGTTAATTCCCTTATCAGCTCACGGCACTAACCCTGCTACTGTCAGCATGACTGGCTGTGAAGTGATCCAGGTGCCCGGCGATGAACGCGGTCTGGTCGACCTGAAGGCGCTGAAGGCGGTGATTGATGGGACCATTTCTGCCCTGATGCTCACCAACCCGAGTACACTCGGCCTCTTTGAAGAAGAGATCGAAGCCATCGCCAAAGCTGTGCATGAAGCTGGTGGTCTGCTCTACTACGACGGGGCGAACATGAACGCGAATATGGGCTATACCCGCCCCGGTGATATGGGCTTCGACGTTGTCCACCTCAACATCCACAAGACTCTCTCCACACCACACGGCGGGGGCGGCCCGGGAGGTGGCCCGGTAGGGGTTAAAGAGTGCCTGATCCCTTTCCTGCCAGTGCCGCTGATTGACAAGAAGGGAGAAGGATTCTGTTTTAATTACGATCTGCCGGAGAGCATTGGAAAGGTTCACTCCTTCTACGGTAATTTCGGTGTGATTATCAAGGCCTATACCTATATGCGTATGATGGGGGCTGAAGGCCTGAAGCAGGCCTCAACAGATGCTGTGTTAAACGCCAACTACCTGATGAATCTGCTCAAGAAGACCTACCACCTGCCCTATGATCGGACCTGTAAACATGAGTTTGTCCTCTCAGCCCGGCGTGAGAAGAAAAAAGGTGCCGGAGCCGGTGATATCGCCAAGGCTCTGCTTGACCGGGGATTCCACCCGCCGACTGTCTATTTCCCCCTGATTGTAGAAGAGGCCTTGATGATCGAGCCGACCGAAACCGAGACAAAAGAAACACTCGATGCTTTTGCCGGCGCTATGGAAGATATCGCGAAAGAAATCAATGAAGATGCAGAAAAAGTAATCCATGGACCTTATCACACTGTGGTCGGTCGTCTTGATGAGGTGCGTGCCGCCCGCAATCCGATCTTGCGCTGGAATAAAGAGCAGCAACTGTGATTCTCAACAGACGGGGGTGGCGGAAAAGAGAGTTTTCTTTTCTGCTTCCCCTGCTTTCGTATTTGACCTATAATTAAACAGGAAGGCGATGGGTGGAAGAAACCATTATTTCTCAGGCCGAACTAATAATATCCCGATTAAGAGTTAAGAAAATTTTCCGGGAGGGTGCTATGCCACAAAAAGATATTAATCTGGAAAAACTTTTAGATCAAGCCTGGCAGGTGCGGCAGGCTTTCTTTCCTGATCATATCGAATTCACAGCTCCGAACCGAACTCTGTCGGTTAGTGTTACGGGAAACAGATGTGCTTTAAAATGCGCCCACTGCAATGGTATCTACCTGCAGCAGATGGTTCCGCTGGAGCAGGCTTTGAGCGGCAAGCGGGGCCGGGAAAGGAGCTTCCTGGTGTCGGGCGGTTTCACTGATCAGGGCAAAGTACCTCTATTGGAAAGATGGGCCGAACTGGAAGAGCTGGCCTCCCGTGGACCCCTGAATCTCCATACCGGTTTAGTCTCCGAAGAAGAAGCTCGCCGTCTGTCCGAGATCGCCAGGGTGGTCTCGTTTGACTTTGTCGGTGACAATGAAACCATAGCCGCTGTATACGGCCTGCCTTTTACGGTTGAACATTATCTGGCTTCCTACCGCGGCTTGCAGAAGCACATCTCGGTGATTCCTCATATCTGTATTGGTTTAAATGGTGGTGTTATCAAAGGCGAATATAAAGCGCTGGAGATTTTGAAAGGTGAGGCAGTTGAAGCGATCAGTATGATTATATTCCGTCCGACAGAGGGCACTGTTTTCAGTGATCGCCTGTCTCCACCGGTGGAAGAAACGGCTCGCTTTATTGCTACAGCCCGCCTGATGTTTCCCCGCACACCGCTTTACCTGGGCTGCATGCGCCCGGGTGGGCACTACCGTGAAATGGTTGATATGCTGGCCCTCAGGGCCGGAGTGAATAAAATAGTTTTACCTGCGCCAGAGACCCGCAGGCAGGCAGTTGAACTGGGTCTGGCGATCAGTATTTCCGAGGAGTGTTGTTCTTTATGATTCGTGTTTCAGTCGGAACCGCCGCCTGTTTGGGGCTTACCACCAACCGGATGGATGTCTACCCGACCACGGCTTATCTCTTATCCGGCAACCGTTGCCAGATGAATTGCGCCTTCTGCCCGCAGGGCACAGACAGTAATGAAGCCTTGTCCCGGCTCGGCCGGGTTACCTGGCCCGAGTATTCCTGGGCAGAAGTTGAAAAAGCATTGGCCTGTGTGGAAGAGACTGTGATTAGACGAATCTGCATGCAGTCGGTCAGGCATGCAGATGGTATCGTATCGCTGCTCGGACAGATCAGCCGGATCAAAACCACTACCAATTTGTCCCTTTCACTTTCGGCCTGGATCCAGGATGAGGATGAAGCTACCGCTATTTTTGCTGCCGGGGTGGACAGGATCAGCATTTCTCTTGATGTGGTTAAACCGGAGGATTTTAGAAGAATTAAAGGTGGATCTCTGCAAGATCGTCTTGACCTGCTTCTGCAATGTGCTCATCGCTATCCGGGACGAATGAGCACCCATCTTGTCTGTGGTTTCGGTGAAACGGAAGCGGAAATGCTCTCTACAATCGATAAACTACTCCGTGCTGAAATTACCGTTGCCCTCTTTGCTTTTATACCCCTGCGGGGAACGAAATTGGAGAATGAACAGCCGCCGGCTGTTGACTCATACCGCCGGGTTCAGGCCGGACACTTTTTGCTGCGTGAAAAAGTGACAGATTTTTCGACTTTTCAGTTTGAAGATGGTCGCCTGGTTTCATTTGGTCTGCCCGGGAAAGAACTGAAGCTGCATTTGGCCTGTGGAACGGCTTTTCAGACCAGTGGCTGTCGTGACTGCAATCGTCCATATTACAACGAGCGACCCGGTGGTGTTATTTACAATTATCACCACCGGCTCAGCACAGCAGAAAATGCAGCGATTATGAACGAAATCCTGAGTTCGGTAAATATCTAAAAAGATCTAAGTTTTAAGGGAGAAACCGATTATGCGTTATCAATGGCGTTTGGTTCTCGACCCCCCGATGCCCGGAAAAGAGAACATGGAACGAGATCTTGAAATCATGGAAGAGGTAGCCACGGGCGAAAGTGCGCCTTGTCTGCGCCTCTATCGATGGTCTCCCCCGGCGGTCTCTCTTGGTTATTTTCAGGATGCAAACGAGGTGATTGACCTGGCAGCCTGCCGTGAGGCCGGGATCGATGTCGTGCGTCGCCCTACCGGAGGCCGGGTTGTCCTGCATCATGATGAACTGACCTACAGTATCATCGTTCCGGAGATCCACCCTTTTATAGATAAGGGCGGCGTGCTTGACGCCTACCGGTTGATCAGCCGCGGTATCGTCACTGCTTTCAACCTGCTGGGTATTACGGTATCTCTCGCCCCGGAAGAAAAGAGCCAGGCCGGGCTTACTCCCGGATCATGTTTTGACACTCCATCGGCCTATGAAATTCAGGTTGACGGGAAGAAAGTAGTTGGCAGCGCCCAGCTGCGACGCGATGGCATTGTCCTGCAGCATGGTACAATTCTATTCAAACTGCCCACAGAACTTTACCGGAAAGTATTAAACAAAGATTATCAACTGATCGAGAACGGGAAGCATATGGAACTCAGTGATAAAGCGGCCGGCCTTCTCGATCTCGGATACGATATTAGTTATCAACGGATGACGAGGGCCATGGTCAAGGCGTTTTCGATGGTTATTCCGGCCGTATTCATCAGCCTGCGTGGGTTGCTTAAGGATTAGAGGAACAGGAGTCAGAATTACGCGTAAGGTATGGAAGACCGGAAAAGGGAGTGTGCGATATGGCTGAAAAATATCAAGTAGTCATTATCGGCGGCGGTCCGGGTGGTTATCTTGCCGCCCTGCGGGCCGGATCTCTTGGGCTGAAGACAGCTTTAATCGAGAAAGATACACTCGGCGGGGTTTGTCTGAACCACGGTTGCATTCCGGCGAAAGTGCTAACCCACGGTGCCGCTCTCTACAGGCGCCTGCAAACGGCGGGTGAATTTGGCATTAATTTCAAGGGGTTGGAATTCAATTATCCACAACTTCAACAAAAAAAGAAAGCGGTTGTCGGTGAATTAGTCGGGCATATCGGTGAAATGATGAAAAACAACAGTATTGATGTTTTCTACGGTATAGCCAGAGCGCTTAGCTCGAACCTGGTTAGTGTATGCATGAGTAGTGGCGAGGATGTTAATTTAAAAACTGAAAATATTATTCTGGCTACCGGGAGCGATGAAATCTACCCGCCGACCCCGGGCATTGATCAGCCCGGAATAATGACCTCCCGGGAGGCTCTGGCTCTGGAAAATCTGCCCAAAACAATGGTCGTAATCGGTGGGGGGGTTATCGCTATTGAGATGGCCTCCATATTTATGGGGTTTGGGGTAAAAGTAACAATTGCCCACCGCAGCGAAAGGCTGCTGCGCCGAATGGATCTGGAAATGGTCCGTCGCCTTTCCACCTACCTGCGCAAGAATGGTCTGGAGATTATGATGAATTCACCGATTAAAGTAATTGAAAAAGATCAAAAAGGCTACAGGCTGACCGTAAACGGCCGCCAGGGCGAAGAGATCGTCGAGGCAGAAAGTGTGCTGCTGGCAGTTGGCCGTAAACCGGCTTTCGGTGACCAGAACTTAGAAGCCCTGGGTGTGGCCTATGAATCCAGCGGGATCAGGGTTAACAGCAGGATGGAGACTTCGGTTCCCGGCATCTATGCAGTCGGAGATGCCACCTATCCCGGCTATTTCCTCGCTCACGCTGCATACCATCAGGGCATTGCCGCTGCTGAAAACATCGCCGGAAGCGAAGCGCATTTTGACGGTTCGACTGTGCCGAGCTGCCTCTTTACCGATCCTGAACTGGCCTGTGTCGGTTTAAGCGAAGAAGAAGCCAAAGAAAAAGGTTTTGAAAACTTAAAAATTGGCAAATTCCCTTTCTCGGCAAACGGTAAGGCGTCAACCCAGAGCGAAAGTGAAGGTGCTGTTAAGATCATTTCTGCCGGTGAAGATGAAAAAATAATCGGGGTACATATTTTGGGGTCTCACGCTTCCGATTTAATCCAGGAAGGAACCCTTGCTGTGGCTAAAGGTGTAACTGCCGCCGACTTGGCTGAACTTATTCATCCCCATCCGACCCTCTGCGAATCAGTCTGGGAAGCGGCTATGGCGATCAATAAAACGTCACTGCATATCACTCGCCGATGAACAGCGCCTGCTTATCGCGTAAGCCCCTGCAGCAAAATGAAAATCGTAGTATAATATTTCAGAAGTCAGAATCCGAAAACAAAACTTATGAGACAAGGAGTTGTAATCGTTGCAGCTATTGAAAGACGAGAAGGAGCAAATCCTTGCCTGCGTTGCTGAAGTTCTGAAAAGCAACTCGAAGAACCGCGAAGATTTAATTCCCATCCTCCAAAAAATCCAGGCCATAATCGGTTACCTGCCTGAACTGGCTATGGCGAAAATAGCTGAAGGGCTACATGTGCCTGCGGCTGATGTTTACGGTCTGGCCACCTTTTATAACCAATTCCGTCTCAACCCGCCAGGCAAACACCAGGTTAAAGTGTGCCTTGGTACCGCCTGCTACATGGTCGGTGGTACTATCGTCCTTGAATCGTTTGAACGCCGCATGGAAATCAGGGAGGGCGAAACAAGCCCCGACCGTCTCTACAGCCTGGAGCGGGTTGCCTGTGTCGGTTGTTGTACTATGGCTCCGGTCGCGGTTGTCGATGAAGTAGTTGAAGGTAAAGTGACCCCGACCAGGGTCGACGGGATTATGCTGGCCCTCAATGAAGCAAATAACCAGAATGCAGAAAAACAGAAACCAGAGCAGGATGGGGGCAAAGCGTAATGAGTGCGACTGATCCCCGGAAAATATATACGAAATTGCTTGCAGAATCAAAAGAAAAGGCCGGATCGAGGCAGGATAAACCACAGATTCTGATCGGAACAGCTACCTGCGGTATAGCCGCCGGCGCACTGCAGGTCAGGGATGATTTCATTCGTGAAATCAAAGAAAAGGGACTTGAAGCTGATGTCATTGAGGTGGGCTGTATGGGCCACTGTTATGCTGAACCGTTGGCCGTAATTGCCAAACCCGGTTTCCCGCCGATCTGTTACGGTCATCTTGACGAAGGCCTTGTTCACCGTTTGGTAGAAGATTTCCTGGTTGGAGATGATCCATCGTACGAGTATGCTCTGGCTGCGCTCGAACGTAACGATGTTTTTCCGATTTTTGAAGATTTTCCGCGTGGAGCTTATGAAAAAAAACTTATTCTGGAAAATTGCGGTTTTATCGATGCTCTTAATATCGACAGTTATCTAGCCCTCGAGGGATACAATGCCCTGGTTGAAGCGCTCATTCAAGAACCCGCTTGGGTCCTTGAAGAAATAAAAGTAGCTAATTTACGCGGCCGCGGTGGTGCCGGTTTTCCTGCCGGTCTCAAATGGGAGGTCTGCTTAAAATCCGGCGGTGATGAGATTTATGTGATCTGCAATGCCGACGAGGGCGACCCAGGCGCTTTCATGGATCGTAGTATTTTAGAATCTGATCCCCACCTGGTGATCGAGGGGATGATCCTCTGCGCCTATGCTGTTGGCGCTAAAAAGGGCTATCTTTATATACGCGCCGAATATCCCCGGGCTGTAAAGCACGTGCAGGTAGCAATTGATCAGGCCCGGGAAAAAGGATTACTCGGTTCTTCGATCCTTGGAACCACATTTAGTTTTGACCTTGAAATTTTCCAGGGGGCGGGAGCGTTTGTCTGTGGTGAAGCAACCGCTCTTGTCAATTCGATGGAGGGTAAGATCGGTTTGCCTGAAAGCAGACCACCCCGCCTGGCCCAGCAGGGGTTTCGCGGCAAACCGACTGTTCTGAACAATGTAAAAACATTTGCCTATGTTCCACTGATCATGAAGCGGGGCGCCGATTGGTTCAAAGGTATCGGTACTCCGGAAAGCCCGGGAACGGCAGTTTTCTCGCTGGTTGGCAAGATAGTCAATACCGGCCTTGTCGAAGTGCCGATGGGTACAACCCTGCGCCAGCTGATCTATGATGTCGGGGGCGGTCTGCCCAACGGTAGGGAATTTAAGGCGGTGCAGATCGGTGGCCCTTCCGGAGGATGCCTTCCGGAAGCGGAACTTGATGTACCGATTGATTTTGATTCTTTACACGATGCAGGGGCGATTATGGGTTCAGGTGGCCTGGTCGTTATGGATCAGGATGACTGCATGGTGGCGGTAGCACGCTACTTCCTCGATTTTACGCAGCATGAATCGTGTGGTAAGTGTACCTTCTGTCGTCTGGGTACCAGGCATATGCTGGATATTCTAACTGATATTACCAAGGGAAAGGGTGATCGCGATACCCTGGATCTGCTGGAAGAATTGGCTGAAGATGTTCGCGATGGTTCGCTCTGCAATCTCGGTCGCACCGCCCCAAACCCGGTTTTAACCACTTTGAAGTACTTTCACGATGAATACAGGGCTCATATTGAAGAAGGGCGCTGTCCGGCGCTATCCTGCCGCGACCTGATTCTCTACTATATAGATCCGCCCAGGTGCAGCAAACTCTGTAATGTCTGTGTCGGCAGCTGCCCGACCGAAGCTATTTTTACCAGAGAAGATGGGTTAAAAGAAATTGATCAGGAAAAATGCGTGAAGTGCGACAATTGTCGCAAGGCCTGTCCCCCTGAATATAGCGCTGTGGTTAAATTGTCACCTCCCGTTTTGCCGTCGGACAAGGAGAGGAAAGCAAAATGAGTACATCTGTTACGGTAACCATCGATGATCGTCAAATCAAAGCCCGGGCCGGTGAAAAGCTGCTCTGGGTGGCTCTTGAAAACGGTATTTATATTCCCCACCTCTGTGCTATTAAAGAAGAAAGCAGGCCCAATGCCAGCTGCCGGCTCTGTTTTGTCGAAATAGAAGGAGTAGACAGGCCGGTGACCTCCTGTACCAGGCCGATTGAGGAAGGCATGGTGGTTAAAACCAGGAGCCTGCGGGTTGATCGACTGGTTAAGACAGCTTTTGAATTGATTCTTTCCGATCACAATCTGAAGTGCCGAGAATGCCCGGCCAATCGTAATTGCGTCCTGCAAGCGATCGCCAAGGAACGGCGTATCAAACTGCGGTATGACCGGTTTAAACCGATCGTCAGGGAATTTGCATTAGATGACAGTCCTGCTGAATTTGCTTTTGATCGTAGCCGTTGTGTGCTGTGCGGAAAATGTATCCGAGCCGATCGGGAGGAAGCCAAAATAGGGGCAATCGGGTTTGCCAGGCGGGGTATTAACCGTGTTGTCACCACTTTCAAGGATCTTCCGCTCGCCGAATCGATCTGTACAGAGTGCATGCTCTGTGTCGATGTCTGCCCGGTCGGTGCTCTCTACTATAAGAAAAGTCAACGCCAAAAAAAAGGGAACCCTCTGGATTACCCCGGAAATAAAAGCTCTGGTTAATCTGATCAGTCCGATCAGGGAAACTCCTCCAGATAGTCCAAAATAGAGGAATGCCCCCATCACTGTAGCAGTATTGCCAACGGCAGACTGTTTAAGCTCATTTTGAAGGAGACGATAACCTTAAAGACAACATACGTAGTAGATTTCGATGGAACGATCACATCCAGAGATATTACATCAGAGCTGGCTGCCCGTTACGGTGGCAATGCTTACATAGAAATAGAAAACAGTTACAGGCGCCGGGAAATGCCGATTCAAATCTGGCTGCAGCGTATAGTGAAAATTTTTTCTGTTGATCTGGAATTATTGTTAGAAAAAGCGTTAGAGTGGGCAGAAATCCGACCCGGATTTGATAAATTTCTTGAAAGTGCCTGTGAGTCAGGCCGAGCAGTGATCATCGCCAGCGACGGATTGGGCTTTTATATCGAGCCGATTCTCGAAAAATATGGCCTGGAAAAGCAGATTTCTTTTATCTATCGTAACGAGACATATATCAATAAAAGCGGCAAACTTGAAGTGCGCAATCCCCATGCCCACAGAATCTGCACGGTGTGCGGCAACTGTAAAGCGGCTCATGTGGTTAAGCTTAAAGAAGAAGGTCGATCGGTAATCTATATCGGTGATGGCAGCAACGATCGTTTTGGTGCCTCGTGGAGTGACCATATTTGTGCCCGAGATGAACTGGCTGAGTCTTGCCGCGAACATAGTTTAATATACTCGCAATGGACAAACTTTTACGATATTATTAAAGTAGAGAGCCCTGAATTAAGTGATCGTACAAATAGTTCTCTCTGCTGTCCGCTGGGCAGAGGAGTTAAAACCTGAGCCGGTGTCATCTTTACTGAGGAGCGGGAAAGTCACTAAATGACTTACATCGAACAGGTTGGATACCTGGCTGAATTGATCAGAGGGCATAAACATGTTTATGCCCTGACCGGTGCTGGCATTAGCACCGACAGCGGCATTCCTGATTTTAGATCGCCGGGAACCGGCTTGTGGGAAAAAGTTGACCCCATTGCTGTCTCCTCCGTGGATGTTCTATACAGCAACCCCCGTCTCTTTTATGAGGTCGGGTTTAGCCGCTTCGCCAAAATTTCATTTGCCGAACCGAACCGGGGCCATCATATGATGGCCAGGCTTGAAAAGCTTGGTTTTCTGAAGGGTTTGGTTACCCAGAATATCGATGGTTTGCATGCGAAGGCTGGCTCCAAAAATGTCTGGGAGGTTCACGGCCACCTGCGCACAGGATACTGCCTGGGATGTAAAAAGAGGTATCCTTTTGAAGAACTGATGCTGCAGGTGGAGCTGAAGCGCATTCCACCGGTATGCCCCAAATGCTCTGGTATGCTTAGACCCGAGGTTGTTTTGTTTGGTGATCCGATGCCTTCATTCTTTTTTGAACTCCAACATAAAATTCAAGATGAATGTGACTTCATGCTGATTGTAGGGAGCAGCTTGGTTATCCACCCGGTGGCTGATCTGCCGCGCCTGGTTAACAAAATAGCAATTGTTAACCTGCAGCCAACTGATTATGATCATAAGGCGGAAGTGGTCATCCGGGAAAATAGCAGTAAAGTTCTAAGCGACCTGTTGCAAAAACTTGAATCTTTGAATCGCAAGAAAGTTTGACTTTAAAATGCGATAACAGAGGAGTAACTTATGCATGCTTTGTTGTTTGTAATTGTTGCTTTGGTTCTCTATTATTTTTCATATCGCTTTTATGCAACCTTCCTGTCCGAAAAAATCTGGAAGCTTGACCCCAATCGCCAGACTCCCGCTTACAAACACGAAGACGATTTTGAATTTGTGCCCAATACACAGTGCTGTTTCCCCTGCTCCTATCTAGCGTTGTTTGGAATCAAATCGACCTTAGTGACAATGCAGGGAATCGTATGATTCTGGTAGAAGTTTATTGGGAATAGTAACGTTAGGCAGTTTATAATTCTACTTAATCTAAACTAGTGACTATTGTCCGGGAGGTTACAAGAATGCCCTTGAAGAAAAAGCTTTTGTTTGTAGCATTTATTATCATTGGTTTAGTTGGTTTATTCCTGATTTTCACCTCTGATAGAATTGATGTTGATCCTTTTAACCTCGTTCTTTTTTTAATTGTCGGGGGGTTAATTATTTATTTCTACATTGCTAAACTTTTTAACAAATAATGAAGCGAAATTCTCAATTTTATACTGGAAATGTTATTATACCCTTTGGATATACACTGTGAGGTGAGCCAGTGCTCTTGCGATATATTGAAAACCCGGATCTAGATGCAGCAACTGTCGCTGTATTGAGAAGTGCAGTTGGTTGGGATACCCGGAAGGAAAAGCCGGAGAAAGCTATTGGCTGTAATTATATGACAGCAGCCTGTTATGATGAAGATCAATTGGTCGGTTTTGTTGATGTGCTCAGTGACAGTGTAGACGATGCCCTGATTCGCAGTCTGATTGTTCACCCTGATTATCAGCGACAGGGTATTGGTCTTGAACTGTTGAGAATAGTGATTAAAAAAATAAAAGCTGGCCGGATTAAAACAATAAATGTATTATTTGAACCGGAGCTGGCTGCTTTTTATGGCAAGGCCGGCTTTAGGATCGTCAGCGGGGGTTTGATTGATAGCGAAACGGAAAGGTTTTGATTATAGATGAAAGTAGCCTTTTTTTTGATCCCGAAAAATGAAGTTGTTTGCCTTAACACAAAAACAACAATGCGACAAGCCCTGGAAAGAATGGAACGGCACAGCTTTGCGGCGGTGCCACTGGTTGATGGTCAGGGCAGCTATGCGGGAACAATCACCGAAGGAGATCTACTCTGGAAATTAAAAAATACCCCCGGGCTGGATATTAATGGCATGGAAAAGATTCTGATTAAAGATATTGCTACCCACGCGCAAAACAAACCTGTTCAGATTGATTCGCGCATTGTTGACCTTTTAGTGTTGGCCAGTGAGCAGAATTTTGTACCGGTTGTCGATGACCAGAATATTTTTATCGGGATCGTTCGTCGAAGGGAAATAATTGAATACTGTGCTGAACTTATCCGGGAAAAAGAAGAGGGCATTGTCAGGAACTGAAAGGGGGGGAACATTGATGAGTGAGAAACGTCAGCGACTGCCGAAAGAGATGATCCTGCCGGCTAAGGTTCAGCGGGTCAAGCCGTTTCTGGCCATGGAAATTATGGAAAAGGCTCAGCTGTTGGAAAAAGAGGGCGTCGACATTATTCATTTGGAAGTTGGTGAACCGGGTGGTGAAACCCCGATCGCGATCAAAGAGGCTGCGGCTGCAGCGATCTTCGATAATGATACCGGCTATACTCACAGTCTGGGAAAACCTGAATTGCGGGATGAGATAGCCATTTACTACAAGCGTGCTTACGGAGTTGAAATATATCCCGAGCAGGTAATTGTTACCTCTGGATCTTCACCGGCCATGCTGCTTGCCTTTTCAGCTATACTGGACAGTGGCGATCAGTTGATTATGTCAGATCCCTATTATGCCTGTTATCCAAACTTCGCCTGCTATATAGGGGAAGAACCGCTTTTTGTTACAGTTCGGGAAGAAGATGCTTTTAGATTGCAGGCATCTGAGATCAGCAAGTACCTTAATTCAAAAGTAAAAGGGATTCTGATTAATTCTCCGGCTAATCCCACCGGTGCGGTTTTAGGGGAAAAAGAACTTCAAGATATAGCTGAACTGGGTCCTTTTATTATATCTGATGAGATTTACCACGGTATAAACTATACCAGCCGGGATCACACAATTCTGGAATATACCGATCATGCCATAGTCATTAACGGTTTTTCGAAACGAAACATTATGACCGGTTGGCGCCTGGGATACCTGATTGCTCCACAAAACATGGTCAGAAATATTCAAAAATTGCAGCAAAACCTATTTATTTGTGCCTGCTCCTTTATCCAGACTGCCGGTATAGCTGCCCTGCGGGAAAGCCAGGAAGTTCTCGAAGAACGCTTCAGCGGCTATAATGAACGGCGCCTCTATCTCTACCAGACCCTGCAAAAGATCGGTATAGCTCCGATGAAACCTCCGGAGGGAGCGTTTTATATGCTGGCCAATGTTAAGAAATACACTGACGATTCTTATTCATTTGCCTTGCGTACCCTTGAAGAAACCGGTGTGGCAGTAACGCCGGGTATTGACTTTGGCAGTGGAGCAGAAGGCTACATTCGTATTTCTTACGCCTGTTCGATGGACAACTTGAAAGAGGGGCTTCTGCGCTTGGAAAATTTTTTTAACAACCTGTCTCCCGTTAGTTAAAGGCAAACCGGTAAATGAATTCCGGCCACATTCTGACCGGCGAATCCAGCCTGCGGCATGCTCTACCCGTACTTTGAACAGTGAAAGAAGGCCTGGTCAATGTTACCTAAAAGAGTAATTATTATCGCCAATGGTGATCTGAATAACTTGATTTTCTATGATCAGTTACTCAAACCAGATGATTATATCATCTGTGTAAACGGCGGTACCGGGCATGCTCTGGCCCTGGGTTTGAAACCTGACCTGATTATTGGAGATCTTGATTCCCTGAAGCCTGGTCACAAATTAGCAATTGAACAGTTGGGATCACAGATTATCAGTCATCCCTCTGAAAAGGATCAATCGGACCTGGAGCTGGCCGTTGACTACGCCGTCGAGATGCAGCCAGCCGAAATTCTGATAATCGGCGCCCTTGGCGGGAAAAGAGTCGATCATTCTTTTATCAACCTGCTGCTGTTGAGCATACCCCTGCGCCGGGGTGTTTCCGCACGGATCATTGACGAGAGCCAGGAAATTCAACTGGTGGACAAAGAGGTTTTCATTGAGGGTAATCAGGGTGATTATCTGTCACTATTTTCTATGACCGCTGAGACCGGCGGTATTATTACCAAAGGATTGAAGTTCCCGCTTAAAAGAGAGACTCTCTATTTTGCCTCCACGCGTGGTCTCAGCAACGAACTGACTGCTTCCCCAGCTAAAATTACCATTGATTCCGGTTTATTACTGGTTATCAAAACATCTTCTGCAGGCTTTTAAGTAAACACTCCAAAAATAAGGGTAGCCTTAATTGCCGGCCAGGGCGTTGATCAACAGCTGTTTATAAGCAGCGAAAATCGGAGTCGTCACTACTGCTTTTTCACGGGGTCGGGGCAAGTTAATTGTCTGCTCCAGCACATTTTTACCCGGCCGTTCCGAGATTACATAAATCCGATCAGACAGGTATATTGCCTCATCGATACTGTGCGTAACAAAAAGTACTGAGCGCTTGAAGCGCTCCCAAATCTTGAGCAGCCAGTCCTGCAGATTCTCCCGCGTCAGGGCGTCTAAAGCAGCGAAAGGTTCGTCAAGCAGCATTAAATCACTTTCGATAAGCATGGTGCGCAGCAGGGCTGCTCTCTGCCGCATTCCTCCGGAAAGCTGCTGTGGATAATAATCGGCAAAGCCGCTCAACCCGAAAACAGGCAGTAATTCTTCGACTTGGTTATAAGCTTTTTGTTTTTCTGACCCGGCAGCTATAAGCGGTATGGCCGCATTTTGTTTTAAAGTTTTCCAGGGGAATAGCAGGTCCTGCTGCGGCATGTAACCAACCAGTCGCGATTGTCCGGTAACATCAGCGTTATCAATGAAAACCTGCCCCCAATCCGGTCTGAGCAGGCCAGCGGCAATTTTTAGGATAGTACTCTTACCCGAACCACTGGGTCCGAGTACAGATGCAAATTCTCCCACTCCGACACGCAGTGACACATTATCGAGCACCGGCAGTTTCTGCTCCCCGGTGTAGTAGGTTGAACAGATCTCTTTTAGAACAAGCTTTTCGATAAGGTTCACCTCAAGAAATCGTTTGTAAAGGCTTTATCCAAATCCGGGAGTTCATTAATCAGCCCGTGTTCATAAAGCCAGTAACCGTAAGCATCCCATGTTTCTTTTTTCTGCAGTCCCCATATTTCGGCATCGGCCCGGTACTTATCGGCAAGCCATATTTGGCTGGTCATAACCAGTTTTTCGTCCAGTTCGGGAGCGTGAGCAAGTAGGCTGCGGGCAGCCTCCTCAGGATTTTCGATAGCCAGCTGGTAGCCCCTGGAAGTGGCGCGCATGAACCGTTCGATCAGCGCGGGATCTTCAGCAATTAGTTTTTCACCGGTAATCAGCACCGGGGTGTAATAATCTAAGGCCGGATCTTCCAGGCTCAGCTCGATAAAATTCAGTTCCATTCCTTTCAATTCCGCCTTTATTCCGGTCCAGCCGTAATAGATCCAGGCAAAATCAGCCTGCCGCTCAATGACGATTAATGAATCGACTTCGCCGGTAGTAATAATGTCTACTGTTTCAAAATCGGCACCGTAGCGGTCCATCAGTGCTTTAATTGTCGCTTCTTCAACCGGTGAACCCCAGCCGCCATAGCGCTTGCCCGCGAAATCAGCGGGTGTTACAATACCGCTTTCTTTCAGGGAGGCGAAACCGGAAGTATTATGCTGGATAATAGCGGCAATGGATACAACCGGCATTTTGCTTAAACGAGCGTAAGTGATCTCTTCCTGGTAGCTAACCCCGAAGTGAGCCTGGTCCGCAGCAACCATTGCCACAACGCTGCCCGGGGCCTGGATTATTTCCACCTCCAACCTTTCCTCCTGGTAATATCCCTTATCCATTGCTGCATAGAGTCCGCTGTAGTTAGTATTTGGTGACCAGTCGAGCAGTATTGTGACTTTGTCCGACCCGGCGGGATCATCGGCCTGACATCCCACAGTCAGCATAAGGATTGAGATCAGCATCGAACAAGCCAGGAAAATCAATAAATACTTTTCATTCAGTTTACGCATAATCAATCACCCCTCCATTGAATCTTTTGTTTTCTCTGCCAGGGCATGGCCAGCCACCCGGACAGTTCAACCAGCTTAAACAGGGTCAGGCTTAAGATAACAACCACAATAATCGACGCAAACAGGTAGCTGGTGCGAAAAGAATGCATTGATCGCAGCATATAAATACCGAGACCGGCTCTTG
>JAUWPV010000004.1 GCA_030611385.1 Bacillota bacterium
GTTAAGGGTTTTATTGAGTTCAATAAACAGAATACAGATGATCAGTGCCTGGAAACAGAAGAGAAGCATCGCTTAACAGATAAAGAGGCAGTAGAAATAATCAAGAGCGTATGTAAGACCAATAACGCTCAGGATATTCAAAAGCTTGATCTTAAAACCAGGGATGCTTACTTAAGAGATTTAAAGAAACACAAACTATCGGTCAGGCAAATAGAGAGGTTGACGGGTATAAGCAGGGGTGTTGTTTTAAAAGCATAAAGTTGTCAATAACCCCGTCCCCCTGGCAATTCGAATCAGGGCGATCCCTTTTTGACCTGATTCGCCTGGAACGGGAACTAAGAGAAACGTTCGGCCGGGAGGTTGACGTGGTCACGCCAAACAGCCTTCATCCCCGAATTCGTGCGCGCGTCATGGAAGAGAAGGTGCCGGTCTTATGAGCACCAAACATGATCCTCGGTCATATTTGGAAGATGTTCTTGTTTCCATTGACTACATCGAATCTTATGCTCAGGGAGTAACTCTGTTAGGGTTCATGGGGAACCCTATGGTGCAAGATGCAGTTATTAGACGTATTGAGATTATTGGGGAAGCGGTTGGTAGACTACCCGAATGATTAAAAGGAAAACACCCTGAAATACCGTGGCAAGATATAAAGGTCATGCGCAACAAACTGATTCACGACTATGGGCATGTGGATCTGGAGCTGGTATGGGCGGTTGTCCAAAAAGAAATTCCAATGCTAAAGGCAAGTCTTCGCCAAATTATGAATGCTTTGTAGCGTTACTTCTAATTTTTCTTTTCCTCCTTGGTTCGCAACATCTCCTCCACCAGCTCGGGTTTATCTTTTAAAATACCGGCAACCGATCTTATAACTCCTGCCGTGGGGTCCATGGTTCCCGGTAAGGGCCGGGTCCGGTGCGGTCCCCTAACGATAATCATTAGGGAGAGACTCTATGAGTTTCCTTTTAATGTCATAGCAGAAGTTACTCTAATGAAGCTGAGTTCGTCCGGTAATAAAGCTGCTACCACAGCAGGGATTGAGGCAAACTGCCGGGGAAAGGTATGATTAGAGGATGAAAATAATTGTCGATGCTGATGCCTGCCCTAAAGCGGTACTGCAAATATGCCTCGTTCTGGGGCGGAAAAATGCTCTTCCGGTCTGGACAGTTGCCAGTTTCAACCATAACATTATTTCAGATCACCACATCACCGTTGGAAATGCTGCGCAGGAGGCCGACATCAGGATCGTTAATTTTGCCGAAAAGAATGATATCGTCATCACTCAGGATTGGGGCCTGGCAGCCATGCTAAAGGGAAAACAGGCCCAGGTCATAAGCCCTGATGGCCGGGAGTACATAGCTGAAAGCATCGAATTTCTGCTTGAAGAACGGGAAATAAAAGCAAAATACCGCCGCAGCGGAGGCCGAACCAGGGGGCCCAAAAAACGAACTCTAATCAGTGATCGGAATTTCTCTGCCGGTCTGGAAAAGATGATAAAAAGGAAAGGCTCAGAAACGTAAGAAGACCGGATAGATCATTTAAAGATAAAACCAAGGCTATATGTTGCGGCATATATCCAGACTTTCCACCAGGTCCACTGTCAGGAGGAGTGAAATACTATGGGATATGATTGGTTAGATGATTATTGCCGCTTGAAAAAAGGGGCAGAGAAAGATTTTAAAGCTGAATGGGATGCAACCCGGTACATGTTAAGAGGAAAAATGTTTGCCATGCAGGGCAGCGATAAAAGTGGAAAAGCAATCATTACATTAAAACTCGAGCCCTCGCACGGGCAACTGCTCAGGGAACAATACAAAGATGTCACACCCGGCTACTATATGAATAAAGAACACTGGAATTCAGTATATTTTGATGGCACCGTTCCGGATGATCTGCTTAAGGATATGGTCGATGAATCTTACACCCTGATTCTGAATTCGAACACTAAAAAAGTCAGGGCGGAGCTACTGGGCAACTAAACAGTTTCACTCCCCGTTCAAGCTGCTTCTCTGCCGGATTCTTTTAGTGCCTCACTTAAGATCTGGATATGATTTGACTCTACCCTGTTTAGGTACTTTCCACTTCTATTAGTAACTCTGCATCTTTCTCTATACCGCTAACCGGCTTCAGGAACAGGTTCAGCCCCAGGGTTAGAGCCAGCAGGCCGGCAGAAATCATATAAGCCATTACGAAGGTGCCGGTGGCGTCAGCTACAGCCGAAGCGATTACCGGGCCAATTGCCCCGGAAATACCCCACGCGGTATAAAGGATACCATAGTTTAAGCCAAAATTTTTCATCCCGTAGTAATCTGAAGTTATGGAAGGAAAAAGGCTCAACAAGGAACCGTAAGCTACACCGGCTGCTGCTGTTCCAACGGCAATGCTGAAAGGACTGTTATAAAATGCAAAAGCCAGCATGTTCAGACCTTGCAGGATGATTATTAATCGCAGGGTCTGAATACGCCCGATCTTATCGGAAAGCATACCGCCGCCAATCCGGCCGGCTGCGTTGAAAATAGCCAGTAATACCACTAGGAGAAACCCGGCCTCAAAATTGGCCTGTTGAGCCGCGATGATCGAAATACTGCCGATAATCATCAGCCCGGCAGAAGAGGCCAGCGCAAACATAACCCAAAGAATATAGAATTGTGGTGTCTTAAGCATTTCTTTCCACTCATAATCCCGGGTTATTGTCTTTGGCTTCTGCTTAACATTTGGTTTGATTGCTAGTGCAGCAGGTGTATAACCTTCCGGCGGGTTGGTGATCATCAAAGCCAGGGGTAACCCGGTCAGAAGCACAAAAAGACCGAGAATCCTGAAAGTCAGTGACAACCCGTAGTATTGCAGCAGCAGCGTGGTTATCGGGGCCACATAAACTGAAGCCACTCCGAAACCGCCAACCACAATACCGGTTACCAGCCCTTTTTTATCCTGGTGCCACCACTTCATCACCGCAGGAGTAACACAGGAATAACCGAAACCGATACCTGTTCCCACCAGCACTCCGTAGGATATTACCATCAATACAGGGCTAATACTAAAACTTGAAGTGATCAGACCCAGGCTAACCAAGATTACCCCGGCGATCACAAACCTTTTCGGGCCCATCTTATCCTGCAGCCTGCCGGCCACCAGAAGCGCCATGGCAAAAACAATGATCGCCACTGTGTAGGGCAGCGAAGCGGCACTGTTGCTCCATCCTAATACTAAAACCAGATCTTTTGAAATAATACTCCAAGAATACAGAACACCCAACGTCAGGTTAATACCGGTAGCGGCCACCAGGATCATCAGGGGGGTTTTAAGCTTAGATAGTTTTTTCACAGTCTTCCTTTCGTATGCTTAAATTTGAAAGTTCCTGTTGCCCACAACATCTGGAACAAGACCAAACAGCAACCATTCTATCAGTTTTTATAGATGAATTCTACTTGTAATTACACTCTGACTAAAATAATTTATCTTAGATTAAATTAATTTACCTTCAAGACAGCCGTAAATGCTTCCTGGGGGATTTCAACCCGGCCGATCTTTTTCATTTTCTTTTTGCCTTCCTTCTGTTTCTCTAGCAGTTTACGCTTCCGGGTAATATCGCCGCCGTAAAGTTTTTCGGTGACATTTTTGCGTAAAGCCTTAATAGTTTCCCGGGCAATAATTTTGTTTTCAACCGCTGCCTGTACAGGTACATCAAACATTTGCCGGGGAATGATCTCTTTGAGCTTTTCCACCATTTCCCGGCCCCGCTGGTAGGCCTTATCCCGGTGGATGATAAAAGAAAAAGCATCTACTTTTTCAGTATTCACCAAAATATCCATCAAAACCAGAGCGGATTCTCTGTAGTCGTGCAGGATATAATCGAGAGAAGCGTAGCCCCGGGTGCGGGATTTGAGCAGGTCGAAAAAGTCATAGATAATCTCGGCTAGGGGCAGGAAGTAAGAAAGCTTCACCCGCCCCGATTCCAGGTACTCTGCGTCGCGGTATTCTCCTCTTTTTTCCTGGCAAAGCTCCATCACTGCCCCGACATATTCAGTGGGAGTCAAGATAGATGCTGCCACGTAAGGTTCCTCGATACTGACCCGCTCATCTGTTGCGGGCATCAGTGCCGGGTTATCCACTTTCACCACATCTTCGTTTCTGAGATGAACCCTGTAGACTACACTCGGTGCCGAAATAATCAAGTCTAGGCCATATTCTCGCTCCAGTCTTTCCCTGACGATATCCATATGCAGCAGCCCCAGGAATCCGCAACGGAATCCCAATCCCAGGGCCGTTGATTTTTCCGGCTCGTAGGTGAGAGCGGAATCATTAAGCTTCAATCGCTCGATAGCCTCCCGCAGGGTCACAAAATCGTTGGTATCCTGAGGGAAAAGGCCACAGAAGACCATAGAGACCACCTGGCGGTAGCCGGACAGGGCCTGTAACGCAGGCTTGTCAGCTGCAGTGATCGTATCACCTACCTGGGCATCCCCGACATTTTTAATCGAAGCCATCAGGTAACCCACTTCTCCTACAGCCAGATCGGAAGTCGGTTCCATCCCCGGCCGGAAAACACCGGTTTCAGTTAATTCAAAAACCTTCCCGGTATTCATAAATTTGATCTTTTCACCTTTTTGAATATGGCCTTCCATCACCCGGATATAGGCAATTACCCCGCGGTATTTATCATAGTGGGAATCAAAAACCAGGGCTTTCAGGGGTGCTTCCGGATCGCTCGTGGCTGGTGGGGGTACTTTTTTAACAATTGCTTCAAGAACCTCCGCAATTCCCGTGCCCTGTTTCGCTGAAATCAGGAGGGCTTCTTCGGCATCGCTGCCGATGACAGCGGCCAGTTCACGCTTCACTTTTTCCGGATCGGCGCTCACCAGGTCCATTTTATTGATAACGGGAACTATTGTCAGGTTCTGCTCCAGGGCCAGATAGGTATTGGCCAGAGTTTGTGCTTCGATTCCCTGCACGGCGTCAACGACCAGAATGGCACCTTCACAGGCGGCCAGGCTTCTCGACACTTCATAGGTGAAATCAACATGCCCCGGAGTATCAATCAGGTTTAGAATATATTCTTCTCCATCCCGGGCTTGGTAGAGCAGGCGAACGGCCTGCAGTTTGATCGTAATGCCCCGCTCCCTTTCCAGATCCATCTGGTCCAAGACCTGCTCCTTCATTTGCCTGGCAGATATGGTGTCGGTCATCTCCAACAGCCGGTCAGCAAGGGTCGATTTACCGTGGTCAATGTGGGCAATAATGCAGAAATTCCTTATATTTTCAGGTTTCAACTGTTAAGCCTCCAAGTAATAAATCTCGCAGCATCACCGTAGGATTATATCACCAGGAGGGGTCGATAACAACAAGCCGCTCAAACTGGTCTTACCGAAAATTATATTACTTATTATTTGGGTTTAATATATCAATTAGCTTAAAGTATCTGAGCCGAATATGTTGACAATAAGACACAGAAAGTTTACAATGTATCAAGGTTATGTTTACAATAGGAGAGATTATATGACTAGCCAATCTGATGAAATCCGAAACTTTATTCTAAAGAACGTTACTAATCATCCAAAAGACATATCAACTATTACGGCAAAGCATTTTGGGATTACGCGCCAAGCAGCTCATCGGCATATTACCAAACTTACTAATAGTGGGCTTTTGTTGGCGGAAGGTTTGACGAGAAGCCGGCAATATAAGCTCAAGCCGTTTATAGATTTTACTGCTACTCTAAAAGTTAACAATTTGGAAGAAGACAAGGTTTGGAGAAAATATATTCGGTCTCTTCTAAAAAATATACCATCGAATGTATTAACTATTTGCCAGCATGGTTTTACCGGAATGGTCAATAACGTGATTGACCATTCTGAAGGAACCGAGCTTACTATTGCCATTGAACAAACTAATGAGCTTATTGAAATTAATGTCACGGATAATGGGGTTGGTATATTTAACAAAATCCAAAAAGAGTTTGATTTAGATGACCCACTACATTCCATTCTTGAGTTGTCAAAAGGCAAATTAACGACCGATCCTGAAAGGCATTCTGGTGAGGGTATCTTTTTTACTTCTCGTATGTTTGATTTATTTGTTATCAGTTCGGGTAATATATATTTTGCTCATATGGGAGAAGATGATTATTTACTCGAACATCAAGATAAGTTCACTCAGGGCACATCTATTAAAATGCAGATAGACACTTCATCTAAGAGAATAGTACAGCAGGTTTTTAATGCCTACACAACAAGCGACAGTTACGGTTTCTCAAAAACTATAGTACCGGTATTTCTTTCTGCTTATGGTGATGAAAATCTTGTTTCCCGCTCACAGGCAAAACGTTTACTGGTGCGTTTTGAAGTTTTTAAGGAAATTGTTTTAGATTTTACAAAAGTTGAAAGTATTGGCCAAGCTTTTGCTAATGAGATATTTATAGTTTACCGTCAGCAAAATCCCAATGTTCACATTTACCCAATTAGAGCAAACGACCAAGTTCAAAATATGATTAAGCATGTTGTCGGTGATCAAGAATAACAAATTCTAACAAACCCGTTATACCGCCTGGTCGACAGAGCTGATCCCGGCAAACTGGCTGTTATATAGCTCGGCGTAGAAGCCGTCCTTAACCAATAGCTCTTTATGGTTGCCTTTTTCGATGATGCGGCCTTCATTCATCACCAATATCAGATCCGCCTCCCTGATCGTAGAAAGCCGGTGAGCGATGACAAAGATGGTCCGGCCCTTCATCAACGCACCCATCGCCTTCTGGATCAGTAGCTCCGTCCGCGAGTCGACGCTGCTGGTGGCTTCATCAAGAATTAGGATGGCCGGGTCGGCGAGAATAGCCCGGGCGATGGTTAGAAGTTGCTTCTGACCCTGGGATAGATTAGAGGCCTCTTCGTTGAGGACGGTGTCATAACCTTTGGGCAGGGTTCTGATAAAATGGTCGGCATTGGCGGTAATAGCCGCGTTAGTTACGTCTTCGTCCGTGGCGCCCGGACGGCCGTAGGCGATATTGTTCCTGATCGTGCCGTTAAAGAGCCAGGTGTCCTGCAGCACCATGCCGAAAATGCCGCGTAAATCGCCGCGTTTGAGATCCATGATGTCGACGTCGTCAACGGTGATAACGCCGCCGCCGATATCGTAGAAACGCATCAAAAGGTTAACCAGGGTGGTTTTACCGGCCCCCGTGGGTCCGACGATGGCCACAGTTTGACCCGTGGCTATATCGATATTCATATTTTCGATCAGGGGTATATCTTCCGTGTAGCTGAACCGGACATCCTTGAATCTAACCTCCCCCCGGGGCAACTTGATCACCGTGGCAGCGGCTTTGTCGGGGATCTCTTCAGTTTCGTCAAGCAGCTCGAAGACACGCTCGGCCGAAGCGACGGTTGATTGCAAAATATTGGCAATGCTGGCGGTTTGCGCAATGGGGTGAGTAAACTGCTTTGAATACTGGATGAATGCCTGCATATCACCGATTTGGATGGCGCCTCTGGTAACCAGGATGCCGCCGAAAACACAGATCAACACATAGCCGATATTATTGATGAACATCATCAGGGGCATGATGATGCCCGAGATGAACTGGGCTTTCCAACCTGCGTCGTACAGCTCTTCGTTAATACTGTTGAACCGCTTAATCGATTCTCCTTCGCGACCGAAAGCTTTTACCAATAAATGACCGGTATACATCTCCTCTACATGACCGTTGAGTTCTCCCAGTTTCTTTTGCTGCCCGGCGAAATATTTCTGTGAGCGGACAGCCACGGCTTTTGTCACCATAAAGGAAAGCGGCAGGATGAACAAGCTAATCGCGGTCATTGGCGGGCTGATGATCAGCATCATTACCAGAATACCGACCAGGGTGACGGCCGAGGCGATCAGTTGGGTAATGCTCTGCTGCAAGGTGGTGCTGATGTTGTCCACATCGTTGGTAACCCGGCTCAGAATGTCACCGTGGGCGTGGGCGTCAAAATATTTTAAGGGCAGGCGGGAAAGCTTCTGGTTGATATCTTCGCGCATGGCATACACGGTTTTTTGTGCTACACCGGCCATGATAAATTGCTGGATATAGTTAAATGAGGCGCTGATGAGGTACAGGCCGCCCAGCGTCAGCAGAATCAGCGCGATATACTCAAAATTCACCCCGCTACCCGTCATAAAGCTATCAAATAAGCTGGTTGTAGCCAGGCCCATGATTTTTGGGCTGACTATGCTGAATACGGTGCTGAGCACCGCCGCAGTCAATACCGCAACGAGCTTGTAATGATGGGGCTTGAGATAGCTGACCAGCCTTTTCAATGTGCCCCTAAAATCTTTCGCCTTTTCCATCGGCATGGCCATGGCGTGCATTGGCCCTCCTCTGCCGAATGTCCCACCTGGTTTATGTTCCCGACGTTCCTCGTTCACGCGATCTCCTCCTTCGACAATTGCGAATAGACGATTTCGCGATAGACCGCACAGCTTTCCAAAAGCTCTTTATGAGCGCCAATACCCGCCACGCGGCCCCCGTCCAGGACGATAATTCGGTCCGCTGTCATCACCGTGTTAACTCTCTGGGCGATGATAAATACGGTGGATTCCCCGGTATCTTTTTTCAAGGCTGCCCGCACCATGGCGTCGGTTTTAAAATCGAGAGCAGAGAAGCTGTCGTCGAAAATATAAATTACTGGCATTCTGACCAGCGCCCGGGCAATAGCTAGACGCTGTTTCTGTCCGCCGGAAACATTAGCCCCGCCCTGGGCGATAAACGCGTCAAAACCGCCCGGCATGCCCGTGATAAACTCCGTGGCCTGGGCAATCGCGGCGGAATGCCTGATTTCTTCATCCGTGGCCCCCTGCTTGCCGAACCGGATATTCTCCGCCACGGTGCCGGTGAAGAGAAGCGCTATCTGCGGGATGTACCCGATTTTAGCCCGTAGTCGTTCCTGGGTCATATCCCGGATATCCACACCGTCTAACAAGATAGCGCCGCTGTCAAGGTCGTAAAAACGCAGCATCAGGTTGAATAGCGTCGACTTACCCGAACCGGTGCCGCCGATGATGGCGGTGACCTCTCCCGGGCCGGCGCTGAATGAGATGTTGCTGACGGCGGGTTTCTCCGCGCCGGGATAGCTGAAGGTGACATCTCTGTACTCCACGCAGCCTTTTGAACCGCTGTCAGTTTTTACCCGCGGGGGATCCTTTATTCCCGGAACAGCATCCAGAACCTGGTTGATTCTTGACGCGGAAGCGGAGGCGCGGGGGATCATCACGAACATCATTGAAACCATGATCAGGGAAAACATGATCAACATAACATATTGCAGAAAGGCCATTAAATCCCCAACCTGCATATGGCCGCTGTCGATGCGGGCGCTGCCGAACCAAATAACGGCTACGGTCGTAAAATTCAGTGAAAGTATCAACGCAGGCATAACTATTGCCAGTATTTTATTTACCTTGATGGCGGTGTCGGTGAGATCGAGGTTTGCTTCGTTAAACCGCTTCTTTTCCTGGTCGATACGGTTAAAGGCGCGAATTACTCTGATTCCGGTAAGGTTTTCCCGTAAGACAAGATTCAGTTTGTCGAGCTTAACTTGCATAGATTTATAAAGGGGGATAGCTTTGGCCGCGATAAGTGCGATGACGGCGGCGATTACCGGGATGATCGCCACGATAGTTACGGAGAGTTGCACGTCCCTGGAAAGCGCCATGATAATGCCACCAATGAACATTAACGGTGCGCTGATCATCATGCGCAGGATCATGATCAAGACCATTTGGACCTGGGTTATATCATTGGTGGTGCGCGTGATCAGAGAAGCGGTGCCGATCTGGTCGAACTCGTGTCGGGAAAAGGCTTGCACATGGGCAAATACACGGCCACGCAGATCTTTTCCGAAGCTCATTGCTGCCCTGGAAGATAACAGGTTGCCGAGAATAGTGCAGAAAACGCCTCCGACCGCGACCAGGATCATTATCCCGCCTACTCTAAGAATAAATCCGGTATCGCCGGTGACGATCCCGATATCGACAATGTCGGCCATCAAGGTGGGAAGAAAAAGTTCGGAAATAGATTGAAAAAAAACAAACACCAAAACGGCTGCGATAGAAAGGGTATATGGTTTCAGGAACCGGAACAACTTGAGCATAAATTATTTTCTCCGTTCATTTTGTATGAGGTTCCTTTTACTATATCTTATTCAGCCTTCCCTGCAAAACCCTGCAGTAACTTTACACTAACATAAACTATTCTTTGAGAGGTGTTCAATGTGGATAATGGGGGAAATGGAAAGAAAAAGGGAGTACTAATTTCAATTTAATAAAAATAATAAAATATTCCCAAAAAAGAAGGATATTACAAGCTTTTTGTTGTATTTTAATAAGTGATCGGAAAAATAGAGAAGATTAATTTTTTTAACCGTCCACTGACACGCTTTGGAAGGAAATTAGTCATGAAGCAAGAAATAAGAGCAGAAACACATACAAGATCACGATTTCGATTCTCTTCGGGTTAATTGGGTTTGTCATAAACTTTCACGGCTTTGATTACCTTTTTCCACCCTATTCAGCGACAATCTTAATAGGATTGTTGTTTCCAATGCTCATAAGCTGTGTTTGGCAAGTAGAAACTACATAGGTCGGCAGTTAAAAATACATAACCCGGCAGATAAGAAGGCATTGCCGTGTCGTTGGATGCGGTGCGATGAACACTATAGCCTTAGAAAATAGAGAGGCAAAGAATAATGAAAATCCAAAAAAAAATTCTCATAATTGTTTTGTCACTTTTAATAGTTGTAGGCATAACCTGTATTTTAATTATCAGAAATATAGCTACTAACATCATCAAAGAACAGATCACCAATAATCTAATAAACACCACCCAATCCAGAACGAAGCATATTGAAACATTATTAGGTGAGTATGAAGAACTTACTAAAATGATGGCAACCGGAGTTGCTTACCGAGATGCACTAAATGAAAACATTGCTCAGGCACAAAGGATCGATGTAGTTAACCGAAGGATTAAGACTATAATCGAAACACATGAGGGAATATCCCGCATCAGGGTCTTGGATAAAGAGGGTATTATAATTGCCTCCAGTCATGAAGATACAGAAATAGACAAAGGTACTCATGAAATCTTCTTAAAGGGAAGAGAAGGAGTCTTTATTGGTGACTTGCACTTATCCCTATTTACCCATGAATATGTTTTAAGTGTAGCTAATCCCATTTTACTAAATAACCAATTTGTCGGAGTTTTAGTTATAAATTTCGGCGTCGATAACGAATTGTTTAAGATAATCACCAACCGTACCGGTTTGGGAGAGACCGGAGAAGTCTACCTGGTAAACAAAGATGGTTATATGATTAGTCCCTCTCGTTTTATCGATGATGTTATTCTCAAACAGAAAATCGACCTAAAGCCTATAGACACAGAAGAAGAAAATCCTACCGAGCCTTCCGATACTTCCCCAGGAGAAGTGATAGATATCGGTAGGGATTATCGAGGAATTGAAGTGCTAAGTATACATGTTCATCTGCCGGAGATGAATTGGTCTATAGTAGCCCAAATAGATACTCAAGAAGCCTTTGCCCCGATTACTCAACTCACCAACACCCTTATTTTAGTATTTGTCATCATCATTTTATTCAGCATACTTATCTCCAGTTTTATCTCAAGAACTATTACCAGACCCCTCAGAAGATTACACGAGAGTACCGAAGAGGTAACCAAAGGAAATTTAGATCATAAAGTTGGTACTTCTTCCCCTGATGAAGTAGGGCAGCTATCCCGAGCCTTTGATGAGATGACTACAAACTTAAAAAAATCCAGAGAAAAACTGAAAGACTACAGTAAAAATCTGGAGAAAAAAATAAAAGAAAGAACCAGAGATTTAGAGATAGATATAAGTAAAAGAAAAGCGATAGAAAAATCTCTGCGTAAAAGCCAGCAAGAATTTGACAGTCTTTTTAAAAACAGTCCGGAAGCTTTAGCTTATCTGGATAAGAAAGGGACAATATTAGAGGTAAATCTTCGTTTTTGCGAGCTATTTGGTTATTCTTCAACCGAAAGTAAAGGCAGAAATATTGATGATGGGTTTATTCACCCCCCTGATAAAATGGAGGAAGGTAAAATATTAAGTAAAAAAGGATGCGAAGGGTATCTTAATTATGAAACCATCAGAAAGAAGAAAGATGGAACCTTATTTCCTGTATCCATATCGGCTACTCCGTTGGGAATAGATGGACAAGCTGAGGGAGAGATCGGGCTATATATTGATATTTCCGAACGTAAACAGTTAGAAGAAAAACTGGAAAAATTTGCTCGAATTGATTCATTGACCGGTTGTTTTAATCGGGGTTATGGACTGGCGCTGCTGGGGAGGCAAATTAAACTGTCCCACCGTAGTAAGTCTCTTTTATTGCTGGCTTTTTTGGATATCGATGGATTTAAGTCCATAAATGACACTTTCGGCCATGGTGAGGGTGACCAGGTTTTAATAGAAGTAAGTGGTCTATTCAAATCCACCTTAAGAGAAATTGATATTATCTGCCGAATGGGCGGGGATGAATATTTACTTATTTTTCCAGGGAGTTCCCTGAAAGAGGCGCCCTTAATAAAAGCAAGATTAGATGAGGATTTAATTAAATTAAACCAGATTCTAAAGAAACCTTACATGATAGAAATTAGCATAGGCTTTTCAGAGTATGACCCTGCTAATCCCCAGCCTATGGAAGAATTAATCCGGATGGCCGATCAGAAGATGTATGAGGAGAAGAAAAAGAAGAAATAATAGAAATGTCCAATATCGAGAGGTTGGAGCACAAGCTCGGGGAGATGGCAACCGATGACCGTCTATTCGGGTTTGCCAAGCAGGATTTTAGCTGGTGATGGCGCAGGCTCAATGTTCAAACGATCTACTCAATAAGCGCCAAGCGTAGGAACCTAATATATTATCCGCATCATAACCGACTAAAAGGGCAGGGGAAGAACTGAGATAGATTTTTACCCTGCCCGATGTGAATGCATTTCGGTTTTATAAGCGGAGTTGTTCACAGAAAGTTCTACATAGTCTAGAACAAATATTCTGATAAGAAACATTAGGTTTTAAATATACCTGATAGTAGAGATAAGACTTATGCAACAATGTCGATAATACCATTAACCTGTTCGGGAGGTTAACGATGTTTCTCGTATATATACAGAATACTGTGCTGCTGGTGTCACTAATAGTTATTTATACTGTGTTCACTCATCGCTTAGGGGGGAAAAGTAATTACTCCCTGATCATATCGGGTGTGCTCTTTGGTGCAGTGGCGATATTTGGGATGATGATGCCTTTCGAGTTTTCACCGGGTGTTATTTTTGACGGGCGTTCAATAGTTTTATCTCTTGCCGGACTATTTGGCGGGCCGGTTGTTGGTATGGTAGCGGCGATACTTACTGCTACCTACCGAATATGGCTGGGTGGAACAGGAACATTGATCGGCGTTAGTGTTTCATTTCAATCGGCTCTATTTGGCATATTATTTTATTTTCTTCGCCGTCGTTACCCCCGGATAGTCACCCCTCTATCGCTGTTGGGCTTTGGTTTTATAGTACATCTGGTAACGCTGGTGCTGTTCACCGGTATACCGGGAATGTCGTACCGTGACGTAATCAATCAATTGGCGCTGCCGGTTCTTCTGATCTATCCACTGGCCACATTACTGATCGGACTTTTTTTCCTTGATTATGAATCCAGACTGGCAGCAGAGGAAAAAATACGGTTGAACGAGATGCGTAACCGCGCGCTTGTTGATGCTATTCCGGATGCGCTGTTTCGTTACAGCCGGGCAGGAGTTTTCCTGGATGCGGAAATAAAAGACGATCGGTTTTTACACCCAAAAGCACAAATGCTCTATCGTAAGAAACAACTTGTAGATCACCGGATACAAGATGTACTGCCGCCTGACATAGCAAGTTTATACCTGACAGCGATTCAAAAAGCAATTGAAACCAGAGAACTTCAGGTGATAGAGTACAGTTATCTGGTGAAAGAAGAGCAACGCTGTAAAGAGGCTCGCCTGGTTTCAACCAGAACCGACGAAGTTGTAGCTATCGTCCGTGATGTTACCGAAAGCAAACGCAATGAAGCCAAGCTTCAATTTTTAAGCCTGCATGATTCTCTGACCGGGCTTCATAACCGAGCCTACTTTGATAATGAAATGAATCGACTGGAGGGAGCACGTGAGTACCCGATTACGATCATATCAGCTGATTTAGATTGGTTAAAGATGGTCAATGATAAATTAGGGCATCAAGTTGGCGATAATCTCCTGAAAGCCTGTGCGAAGGTACTGCAAGATTCTCTGCGCAGCTCTGATATTTCGGCCCGAATAGGTGGTGATGAGTTCGCTGTCATTATGCCCCGTACTGACAAATTGTCAGCAGAAGAAATCATAATCAGAATCAACCACAACATTGCACTGTACAATCAACTGAATCAGGACATGCTTCTGAGTATTTCGCTTGGTCTTTCTGTAAGTGGAAACAAGGATCAGCTTTTAACAGAAACATTTAAGAAAGCTGATGTCGGCATGTATCGTGATAAAACTGAAAGAAGTGGCAAAGCGCTTAGACATATTAGAAAATCAATACGGATCAGGAAGGCGGAGGGTGAAAGTCATTAAAGTGATCATATCTATTGATTTCTAAGGAAGAATTTAAAAGATAAGCATTAACCGCCAAACCGGGCTATATCCAGCTAAAGCCGTTAGAGGAATTAATGGTTCCTTAAACGGCTTTGTTCTATTGAAAGACAGACGTAAAAATGTATTTAAACACATAAAGACAGTTGACTTACGTGAATATAATGATATGCTTTGTGTATACTACGGTTGGAGGCGGTATTTATGATAAGAGAAGCCACTGCAGATTTAATTAAATGGAAAGATGGAGATCACCGAAAGCCTTTAATAATCCGTGGAGCAAGACAGGTAGGCAAAACATGGATTGTGAAGGAGTTCGGGAAAACACATTATAAAAAGATTGTCTATATAAATTTTGATAATAGTGAACGAATGGAAAGCTTATTCAGCGGTAATCTTGATATTCCACGAATAATAACAGCTCTTCAAATTGAATCGGGTGTTACGATAGAAGCCGAGAATACACTAATTATATTTGATGAGGTACAAGAGGTACCTCGAGCATTAACGTCATTAAAATATTTTTATGAAAATGCACCACAGTATCATCTAGTTGCTGCCGGCTCACTGCTTGGTGTAGCGCTTCACCCAGGCACATCCTTCCCTGTGGGCAAGGTTGACTTTATGGCCTTGTATCCGCTTAGTTTTATAGAGTTTTTGAATGCAACCGGTAATGAAAATTTGACAAGCCTTCTGGCGGCTAAAGATTTTGAGCTTATTACAAATTTTAAAGGCAAATACATTGATCTCTTAAAGCAATACTATTATATTGGTGGAATGCCTGAGGCGGTTAGTAGTTTTATTGAAACACGGGATTATACAAAAGTGCGTGAAGTGCAAAATCGTTTACTTATGGCATATGAACAAGATTTTTCAAAGCATGCTCCAAATGAAACTGTGCCCAGAATACGAATGCTATGGACAGCCATCCCAGCTCAACTTGCAAAGGAAAATCGGAAGTTTGTATATGGGCTCATTAGGCAAGGGGCACGAGCAAGGGAGTATGAACTGGCAATGCAATGGCTTCTTGACTGTGGCCTGATTTATAAAGTAGGTAGAATAACAAATCCTGATATGCCACTTATGGCGTATCAGGATTTCAATGCATTTAAATTATTTGTTTTAGATGTAGGCTTGCTATCCGCTATGAGCGGGCTCGATATAAAATCACTGTTAGAGGGTAACAGAGTCTTTGAAGAGTTTAAGGGCGCTTTAACTGAACAATATGTCTTGCAGCAGTTAATAACCAATAAAGACATAGTGCCTTTTTACTGGACTGCTAAAAAATCAAACGGTGAAATTGATTTTATTTTCCAAAGTGGAATGGATATTGTTCCCATTGAGGTTAAGGCGGCTGAAAATCTACAAGCTAAAAGCCTGAAAAGCTACTGTTTAAGGTACAAGCCAAAGTATGCAATTCGCATATCAATGTCTGATTATAGAAAAGAGGATTGGCTAACCAACCTTCCGCTCTATGCGATCAATGGAATCTTAAATATGTTAGAATAGCAGACCTGACCCGGTAACTTTCACCCCGCCGCTGTAAATCATTTGCAGACTACACGATCTCACTGGGCAGACCGTCTTGACGCAATAGTGCAGATAGAATAAAATTGTGTTGTGAAATGTAAAGTATGCAAGATCGTTAGAGTGAATATACCATGTTTAAAACGGGCCCAAAAAGAGAAACGGCATTCTATTCGCCAGGCTCTTTTTAATGCTCAGACCGGCTCGGGAAAGCCGGTTTATTCTTTTACGGTTATGGGAATGACAGGAGGTTATAGTTATGGCTATCGATTTTGCTGAAGAAGTTGATCACGTGGCTCACTTGGCCCGCTTGACCCTGGACTGGGAAGAAAAAGTGCGGATGGCCGAGCAGCTGAGTAAAATATTAGAGACTGCCCGACGGGTGCAAGAACTTGATACAACCGGCATTGAACCCACTGCGCACGTTATTACCCTGCCGGCAGTCTTGCGGGAAGATCTGACCAGACCGTCTCTTCCCCTGAACCGGGTTCTGCAAAATGCGCCCACTCGGCAGAAAGATTTTTTTCGTGTACCGAGTATTACTGCCGTGAAACAGGTTGAAGAATAATCCGTTTGGAATGATTCTGTCGACATACTGTTAGAAAAGAGGACAGTTATGAAATTATACGAGAAGACTGCAGCGGACCTTGGTAGACTGTTTCAAAAGAAAGAGGTTAGTGCGGTCGAAGTTGTCCGGAGTTTCCTGGATCGTATTGAAAAGGTCGAACCTTACCTGAAAGCTTTTATCACCCATACTCCGGCAATGGCTTTGGAAACTGCCAACGAAATAGATAACAGAAGGATGAGCGGGGAAGAGCTGCACCCCCTGGCCGGTGTGCCGATTGCGATCAAGGATAATATGTGCACCGAGGGTTTACGCACAACCTGTGCATCCCGCATCCTGGAAAATTTTATTCCGCCCTATGATGCTGCGGTAGTCGGGGCTTTAAAACGCGTCGGTATGCCCCTGCTCGGCAAAACCAATATGGATGAATTCGCGATGGGCTCCTCTACTGAAAACTCAGCTTTTTTTACCACCCGTAATCCGTGGGATCGGGAAAGAGTTCCCGGCGGTTCCAGCGGTGGCTCTGCCGTTGTCGTCTCTGCCGGTATGGCTCCCCTGGCCCTCGGTTCTGACACCGGTGGTTCAATTCGCCAGCCGGCTTCATTCTGCGGACTGATCGGCCTGCGGCCAACTTATGGTCGGGTTTCCCGCTACGGGTTAATTGCCTTTGCTTCATCGCTAGATCAAATTGGCCCCTTTTCCCTGACCGCTCTTGATGGCGCCCTGCTGATGAACATTATCGCCGGGTATGATCCACTTGATTCAACTTCACTTCCAGAATCTGTTCCAGATTATCCTTTAGGTCTCGAAGAAGATGTCAAAAAATTGAGGATCGGTATTATCAGGCAAAATGTCTCCAAAGATTTTGATCCCGAAGTAACAGCCGCCGTAATGAAGTTAGTTTCAATTCTCGAAGAAAATGGAGCCGAGATTGACGAGGTGTCACTACCGCTGACTGATTACGGCCTTGGTGCGTATTACTTGATCGCCCCAGCGGAAGCCAGTTCAAACCTGGGACGCTACGACGGAGTACGCTATGGACACAATGCCGGTGGTGATGACATTGAATCGATGTTCAGCCGGACAAGAGGTGAAGGATTTGGTCCGGAAGTTAAGCGCAGGATTATGATCGGGACTTATGCCCTCAGCGCCGGTTATTTCGATGCTTTTTACCTGCAGGCGATGAAGGTGCGTACCCTGATTCGCCGTGACTATGCTATTGCTTTTAACCGTTTCGATCTGCTGGTTGGGGCAACCACTCCGACTCCTGCTTTTAAAATCGGCGAAAAAACCGATGACCCCCTGCAGATGTATCTATCCGATATCTGTAATATCACCGATGCTCTGGCCGGGTTGCCTTCGCTTTCTGTTCCCAGTGGTCTACACTCAAATGGTTTGCCGATGGGGACACAGCTGACGGCGCCTGCTTTTCAGGAAGGACTATTATTTAAAGTTGCCAATTTTCTGGAACAGAAACGGGACCCCCTGCCGCGATGGCCCCGAGTGGAGCTTCCCGAGGGAGGTCTTCAGTGAAGATGAAATATGATACAGTTATCGGCTTAGAAATTCATCTGGAATTGCAGACCCATTCCAAACTGTTTTGCGGCTGCAGCACCACTTTTGGCCAGGAACCGAATATAAATTGCTGTCCGATCTGTCTCGGACTTCCGGGAAGCCTTCCGGTATTTAACCGCCGGGCAATTGAACTGGCTGTTTCAGTCGCGCTTGCTTTAAACAGCGCTGTTCAGCAAAAGAGCCGTTTTGACCGAAAAAATTACTTTTATCCTGATTTGCCCAAGGGCTACCAGATATCGCAGTATGATCAACCTTTGGCCAGGGGCGGTTATCTTGAAATTGAATTTGACGAAGAGAGCAGGAGAATAAACCTGGAAAGGGTGCACTTGGAAGAGGAAGCCGGAAAACTGATGCACGCCGGTGACTCGATCTTTGATTCGAGCTATTCCCTTGTTGACTATAACCGGGCCGGAATAGCGCTGCTGGAAATTGTCACAAAACCTGACATACATTCAGGCCGTGAGGCCCGCCTGTTCCTCGAAGATCTGCGTACTCTGTTGCTCTATACCGGGGCATCCGACTGTAAGATGGAAGAAGGTTCCCTGCGCTGCGACGCTAACATTTCCCTGCGTCCGGTTGGTTCTACTGCCCTGGGGACCAGGGTGGAAGTGAAAAACATGAATTCATTCCGGGCTGTTGAAATGGCTCTCAATTATGAAGTAAAAAGACAGGAAGAAATATTATCTGCGGATGGCCATATAATCCAGGAAACCTGCCATTGGGATGAAGAGAAAAAAGAGACTATTCCGCTCCGGGGCAAAGAGGGGTCATCAGACTACCGTTACTTCCCCGAGCCGGATCTTTTACCGCTTACTCTCGAAGCCTCTTTTATCGAAAAGCAATCAGCACTACTGCCAGAACTACCCCGCCAGCGCCGGGTGCGCTTTAAGGAACATTACGGCCTCAACGGCAAAGAAGCAACTTTGCTCACTGAGAACCGGACGCTGGGTGACTTTTTCGAAGCAGCAGCCAATGACTACAGTGATTACCGCAATCTGGTGAAATGGATACAGGGTGACCTGCTCTACCAGCTGCGGGAGAGTGGCAAATCAGTAGAACAAATTGAACCGGGGCTTCTGGTTGAGTTGATCACCCTGCTGAATAACGGAAATATAACCAGGCCGGTAGCCAAAGAGCTTCTTGCAGAAATGGTTCTGAGCGGAAAAAGCCCGCATAAGCTGGTTCAGGAAAAAGGTTTGGGACGTATATCCGGTCAGGAAAAACTCCTGCCATTGGTAGATCGGGTTATCGCTGAAAATCCGGAAGCAGTGGAAAATTATCGCCGGGGAAAAGAAAAGGCTAGCGCTTTCTTAGTCGGCAGAGTAATGGCTTTAAGCGGTGGTAGAGCTGATCCCGAAGAGCTGAGCAAGTTGATAAAAGGAAAAATCAGTTAATGATTGGCGGTGTTGATATGCCTGAAACGAACAATATTGTTATAGTCGGCGCTCAGTGGGGCGATGAGGGTAAGGGCAAAGTCATTGATCATCTTGCTGCTGGGGCAGATGTGGTAGCCCGTTTCCAGGGCGGTGATAATGCCGGTCATACTGTCGTCTACGGGGCGAATGTTTTTAAACTGCATCATATTCCTTCCGGTATACTCAACCCAAGCACGCTCTGTTTGCTTGGAAACGGAATGGTCATTAACCCGCTTGTATTGGTTCAGGAACTAACCGAGCTGGAAAAACGTGGCATTGATACTGCCAACCTGCGCATTAGCGCCAAAGCGCATCTGGTTTTAGTGTATCACCAGGATTTGGATGAAGCGAATGAAACCTTTTTGGGTGAAAAAAAGATCGGAACAACCAGACGCGGTATTGGACCGGCCTACGCCGACAAAGTTTTACGCCGTGGAATACGGGCGATTGATATGACCGGAATTGATAGTTTTCACGATCGCCTCTCGGAAGTACTGCCTCTGCAGAATCGCATTTTAAGAGAAATCTACAATCATTCCGGCTATGATCTGGCCGAACTGGTAGAGTTCTATCGTCCTGCCCTGGAAAGGCTGGGCCCGCTGGTCACTGATGTTGCCCTGCTTCTTGATGAACAAATTGCCGCTGGGAAAAAGGTTTTATTTGAGGGTGCCCAGGGCGCACTGCTCGACATTGATCACGGCACCTATCCATTTGTAACTTCATCGTCTACCGTAGCGGCGGCAGCCTCATCGGGCACAGGCCTTGGTGTGCGTCACCTCACGCAAGTCCTGGGGGTTCTTAAAGCCTATACGACCCGGGTCGGAGAAGGGCCGTTTCCTTCCGAAGACAGCTCCGAAGCCGGCGATCTACTCAGGCAGCTCGGAAATGAATACGGAACAACGACCGGACGGCCGCGGCGCTGCGGATGGTTTGATGCTGTTATCGCCCGTTATGCAGCGCGGATAAACGGGTTGACCGGCCTGGCTGTAACCAAGCTCGATGTATTGAGCGGGATGGAAATAATCAATATGGCGGTAGCTTATCAATACCGCGGGCAGAAAATCCGGAACTTCCCCATGAGTATCGAAGAACTGGATCAGTGTACCCCTGTTTATGAAACATTTCCGGGTTGGGATGAAGATCTCTCCCGGGTTCGCCGGTTCGGTGACCTGCCGGAAGCGGCCAGGCAGTATCTTAAAGCTATCGAGGAGGCAGTCGGGGTTAAAGTTGAACTTGTCTCAGTTGGCCCCGATCGTTCCCAGACGATCATCTGCCCCGGCTCACCATTAACTACCTGGATCTCCAAAAATGGTTAAAATATTTATCTCAGGCAGGATTAGCGGTCCCAATGGTCGAATTGTTAAGGTTAATTCCTAATCTTCGGACGATATACGATATTCAGAGGAATATTCTATTGCCTGGGGGGATAAATATTGCATAGTATACGGGTTGCAGCGAAAGTTATCATCGGTTTTCTTTTTTCGATAACGGTGTTACTAACTTTTTTAACAGTTTCTTTATTTGGCGTTCAAGCTGAAGATAGGGTCCGCATCATTGTTACCGAAGCGACTGGATTACGTCGGGACATGGTCTTTTTTTATGCAGATCTGCAGCCGCTGGTTATTCATAATGTTTTGTGGTTTTGTCTTGCCGCTTTTGGTTTTATGTTGATATTTCTTTATTTTATCGATCATAGTTTTAAAGGATTTCTGGGTCCCGGGGTTCTGAGCCTGGTTATAACTTTTTTCATCGTCTTAGTGATTACACTCTCCTGGGAGAATATTTTTTATTTTACCGGAGTAATATCCGAACTGTATATCCAAACCGCTCTGGATAGATTCAGGCAGGGAGCTTTTGGTATGACCGCTTTCGGGTTTGCGCTGATCGCGGTTTCGATGTGGGGTGATCGAATTTTTCAGAAAATTAAAAAATAATATGCTGGCGATACTCAATGCTGATACCATAGCTGAGGATACAGCCAGCCCGATCATCTTTAAGAGCCTGAAGCTATCTTATCGCAGTGCTGATCGAAAAGCATCATTGCAGCTGCCGGGGTTGTCAACCGACAATGTCTCCCTGCACCTGGATAACACCCGCTGCTATAAACACGGCCTGGCGATGACTTTAACGCTTAACTGTCAACCGACAGAACAGTTCCTGGAGCTGCTCGATTTCTACCTTGAACTACAACCAGGTCTTTCCCGGGAATGCAGAATGATGGCCAATGGGTTTCAGTCGTGGAGCCGCAGTGAAGAGATGGGAGCGAATGAACGTATCGCTCCTTTATCATTTCCGGCGCGTCCGCTTTTAGCTTCCTACGGCGACAGAAATATTTATAGCAGTAGTGGAAAGCGCGGCCGTCATCACTCCTGGACTTATACTTATTTTCGCTATCCTGATAATCAAACTCTGTTGATCGGTTCTTTGAGTGAAAACAACGGGTATACATTATTTGAATACGATTACAACGGCGATCGCTTGCTTATCCGCAAAGACTGCGCCGGCGCTTCCGTTCTTTCCGGGTATCAACTCCTGAATCTTTATATCGGCTGGGGTGAACTTGATTTGCTCTTTAAGGAGTATTTCAGCCTGATCGGCTCAACCCGTAAGCCGGCCCCGAAAGCTGCCGGATGGTGCAGTTGGTATAATTACTATACCGCGGTATCTGAGGATATCGTCCGACAGAATTTAAGTGTTCTGACCGAATCCAGGCTGTCAATCAATTATTTCCAGATTGATGACGGATGGCAGAAAGAAATCGGTGACTGGCTTGAATGTAATGAAAAATTTCCCTCGGGGATGCAGGCTGTCTGTGAAGAAATCAAGACTCACCAGTTCCGCCCCGGACTATGGCTGGCTCCTTTGATCTGTGTCCGCTCCTCCGAAATATTCCGGAACAAACCGGAATGGCTGCTCCGGAATCACCGGGGAAAACCGATCAGAGCAGGGTTTAACCCTGGTTGGGAAGGGTTCTTTTACGCCCTCGATTTTTATGCTCCCGGTTTCCAGGATTACCTGCGCCGGGTATTCAATACGCTACAGAGTGAGTGGGGCTACCGCATGCTCAAGCTCGATTTCCTTTATGCGGCAGCTCTTGTTCCGCAAGGGGGCCGGTCAAGAGGACAGATCATGACCGAAGTTATCGATTTTCTGGATCAGCAAACCCGAAACAGCATGGTGCTTGGCTGCGGTGTCCCGCTCGGCCCTGCTTTCGGGAAGATGGACTACTGCCGAATCGGCAGCGATGTTGGCCCCTACTGGAAAGATTATCTGAAATTAATTAACTACCCGGAAAGGGTATCCACCGAAAACTCATTGGCCAGTACGATCGGGCGGCGGCACCTTGATCGAAACGCTTTTCGTAATGACCCTGATGTGTTTATTTTGCGTTACGGAATAGCCGGAATTAATGAAAACCGGCTAAGCAATAATCAGCGTTATACCCTCTTTTTCCTGAATAACTTACTGGGCGGCCTGGTTTTCTTTTCTGATGATCTTGACAACCTGACCGCCGAACAGATGCAGATGATGCGCCGTTCTTTTCCGATTAGGGAAATTGAGATGACTGGCCTGGATAATGATAATGGCTTACATCACCTGGAGTTTATGGTCGGCGAAAAAGCTTATCTTGCTATCGTCAATTTAACCGGCTCGCCGCGAACAGTCAAAATGCCCGGGGCGTTTTACTATCACCCTGAATATTTTATTCTTCAGCCGGGGTCTGTCTTAAACCTGGAGCCCTATCAGAGTGTTTGTTTTTATCGGATTGAACCCGGGCGGGAGGCCATAAACCTTCTGGGCGCCACCGGGCATATCTTCCCCGGGGCCCAGATCGACGATCTGGTTTTTGCCGGCGATGCCGCTCATCTTAAACTGCACGATCACGCCTCCCCGGAAACGGAAATTATCCTGGGATTGCCTGCTGGACGGAAGGGGTGCTCGGTCAATGGGGTGTTCTATCCTGTTTTTCAGAAAAAAGGGTATAATTATATTACCGTGCCTTATCGCCAGGAAAAGAGATGATCTAATTTGAAAATATTGCACACAGCAGATCTTCACTTAAATGAAGGTGCCTCTGAACGTTGGGATGCCCTCGACGAGCTGGTGAAGGTTGCCAGGGAACACAAGGTCTCGGCCCTGGTCATTGCCGGCGATCTTTTTGATCATAACGCTGAAGCTGAAAAGCTGAGAGCGCGGTTGCGTGCAGCCCTTGCCGGTGGTGGTTTTCAAACGATTATTCTTCCCGGGAATCATGACTATAAAGCTTATCTCAGCGGGCTTTACTTCGGTGAAAATGTAACAGTAATCAATAACTGGGCCGAACCGGTTCGTTTGGGTGAGGCGGTTATCTGGGGATTGCCCTACGAAAGGCTGAGTGGAGAACGGTTGGTCGGTCGCCTGAGGGAGATGGGCGGGTTGATGAATCCGGAGGAACCTAATATTCTTCTTTTCCATGGTGAACTGCTCGATGCCTATTTTTCGCGACACGAACTCGGTGATGAAGGTGACCAGCGTTATATGCCGGTCAGACTCTCCTACTTTGCATCGCTGCCCCTGCAGTATGTGTTGGCCGGTCACTTTCATTCCCGTTACACAGGCTGGCAGCTGCCGGAAGGTGGCCTGTTTATCTACCCGGGCTCGCCGGTAGCTGTAACCAGGCGTGAAAACGGGCGGCGTGTGGCAAATCTGCTGACACTCGGTGAAACGCCGGCTGAAACAGAACTGAACAGTTACCACTATGAAGAGCTGAAGATAAACCTCGATCCATTCAACCCGGTAGATCCGCGTGTTCTTCTTGAGCAAAAACTGCAGGGGATCCATCCGCAGGCAAAAGTGCTTCTGACCGTACAGGGCCTATTTAACGGTTCGACCCTGGCTTTAAATGAAAGTGAACTGGCTGAAGCGCTGCGGAAGATTGCGGGCAGCCGCCTGACCGGTGAGCTGGTAGAGGAATTTTATGATGTGCAGCATGTGCTTGAAGATGATCTCTTTAAACATTTCAGCTCAAGGCTGGCCGGCCTGGATTGCCCTCCCGGGCAGGAGGAAAAGGTTAAAGAGATGGTTATCCGGGCATTCAGGGTGGTGAAAGCATGTTCCTGAAGGAGTTTGCGATCAGACGTTACGGACCGCTGGCTGATAGCGGTAAAAGGTTATTAGGATCTTTTAATCTATTTTATGGCCCCAATGAAGATGGAAAAACATTGACTATTGATGCTTTGCTGAAGATGCTCTTCGGGAAGGTTGCTGTTCGTTATTTTGATGCCGTAAAAAGAGTCGAAGAAAAACCGGAAGGCTACCTGATTATCGAAACAGGCGCCCAAAAAGAGGTCAAGCTGCCCGAAACGGGCACTATTTCCGATCTGTCCGGTATAAGCATAGCTGAATTCAGCAATATATTTGTGATCCGCGACAGTGACCTGGCGATTTCTGAGGAAAGTGATTTTTATCGTGGGGTTACCAATCGCCTGACTGGAATACGCAGTGATGAAATCAGGAAAATAAAAGAGAGACTTTGTGAGCTGGGCCGTATAACCGCCGGCGGAGAATTTAAAAATACTGAGCCCGATAAATTGAAAGATCGATTGAAAAAAGTTCAGTTACTGCTTGAGAAAATTGAGCCTATACCTACTCTGTTTCAGGAGGAAGGTTTCAGCCGGTTTGAGGAAGAGCTGGCCAGGCATGAAGAAAATAATCGTGAAACGACCGCAAAGCTAAATCAGCTCAGAGCCGCTTCTCATCGGGAGCGTTACGAAAAAGGGCGGCGAGCGCTTGAACTTATCCAGAAAGCGCTGGTTGATCTTTCCGAACTTAAACCCTATAACCAGGTTGATTATGAAACCTGGCAGCGTGCCGAATCAAGCATTGAACACCTGCAAAATGATCAAAGTAAACTTGAAATGGAAATTACTGCAAATAAAGAGACGCTCTCGGAAACCCGCAACGTTAGAAAAACCGCGGCCCTGGCTTATAAAATACTGGATCAGAAACTCGAAGAGGCCTTTAAAAAAATCGAGCCGCTCTTTGCCGATTACGATCAAGGACACCTGTTGTTTCTGAAGCGGGAAATCCTGATCAAGAATCTATTTTTAAACCGGGTTGCTTCGGCAGCGATTTTGGTTATTCTCCTTTCGCTGACCGGTTTGATCATTCGCCCATCGTTATGGTTGTTTATTATTCTTTCTGTTTCAGCGCTCTTGACTGTTATTCTCGGCTTGCTTCGTTTCAGCCTGTTAAAGAAAAAAAGCCGCCTGGGAACGATAGAAGCACGGGCTTGTATTGAGGCTGAAAAGCTGGGTCTGTCCTCCGGTGATATCCATGCAGTTCGGTCAGGCTTGGGGGTTTTTAAAAGTGACCTGAACCTTGAAGCAGAAAAATTAAAAGAAGCGGAAAATGAGGTTGAATGGCAGCAAAAGGCATTGGAACGTTTAACAGGGCAACTTGAAGAGAAACTGCGCCTAATCATGGAAACAGAGGTAACCAAAAACCGTATGCGACAGGCGCTGTCGATCGAAACACTGGCTAAATTCAAGGCACTGCTTAAACGTCAACAGGTTTTAAATAATGAGATTGACAACCAGAAAAGCTTGCTGGAGAGCCATTTTGGCCAGCGCGGTGAACTGCATTCTGAAGAGGGTCGCCTGAACTTTTGGCAGGAACAGGTTGAAGAACTCAGCCAATATAGTTCAGCTGCGCCGGATCTGAAGTATGATCAGACAGCAGTATTGAAACTTAATGAAGAACTGGAAAAACTGGAAGAAACGATCAAAGAACTTAAGGAAAGAATGAAAGAACGCTATGAGAAATTGCACGATATTGAAAAGGAAGCCAATGAGTTGCTCCATCGCGATAAAGAGAGCCATCTGCCCTGCCAGACCACTCTTGATCTGGAGATGGTTCAGAAGAAACTTCAGGAATGGGTCGATTTACAGGAAGATAATAAAAACAGTGCAGTAGTTGCCCTTGAGATATTTACAGAGTTGGAAGAAGAGGAAGAGCAAAAAGTAACTGCCCTTTTTGGCCAGGACAGCCCGGTCAGCAGTTATTTCAGCAAGATCACCGGCGGCTGTTACCGGGAAGTACGTTTTGAAAGCAGGGACAATCCCATTATCGTAGTCAGTCATGACGGGGTTGAACTCGCTGCTGCCAATCTTTCCGGCGGCACCTACGACCAGCTCTATTTTGCGATCAGAATGGCCCTGGGTGAAAAACTGCTTGACAGTGACCGGGGTTTCTTTATCCTGGATGACCCCTTTATCAAGGCCGATCCGGTTCGTTTAAAGGCGCTTATCAGTATGCTTCTCGGGATCTGTGATGCCGGTTGGCAGATTCTCTACTTCAGCGCGAAAGGCGAAGTAAAAGAAGCCCTGCAGGATAAGATCGCCGCTGGAGAGGTCCGAGAATTTTCCATTAAATAATAAGTTAATAAGTTAGTACACAGTGTAGAAGTCAGAGAGTAAATACAGAAAACATCATCAAGTAATTGGTGGAGGTGAAGATCATGCAGTTGACAGTTTTGGGTTGCTATGGCCCTTATCCGCCTGCCGGGGGAGCCTGTTCCGGTTACCTGGTTCAGGAAAATAGGTTCAATCTTTTAATTGACTGTGGCAACGGAGTTATGAGCCGTCTGCAAAATCATCTGGAGTTCTGGCAGCTTGACGCTGTCATCCTCTCCCACCTGCATGCCGACCACTATTCAGATACTATGATCATGCGCTATGGACTTGAGATAGCTTTTAGTCAGGGGCTGCGCAGCAAACCGTTGCCGCTTTACGCCCCACCCGAGCCGGTCTCCGAATTCGAGCGCCTGCCTTATAAGAATGCCTATGCCGTTAGCTCTCTGACAGAAGGCGGGGAGTGGCAGATTGGTCCGTTCACTATTAAAACCATGGCCGGTATCCACGCCGTTCCCTCACTGGCTTTTTGTATACAGTCGCCATCAGGGACCCTGGTCTATTCAGGCGACACCGAATATTGTGAAAGTTTTGCCGAGTTTGCCTCCGGCGCCGACATCTTTCTCTGCGAAGCCAACTACCAGGAAGCCGATATCCGAAACGGCCTGCCCAATCATCTCAGTTCGGCTCAAGCGGCCCAAATCGCCGCCGCAGCCGGAGTCAAAAAACTACTGCTGACGCACCACCATCCCGAGCGCGACCCGGCAACCTCGCTGACCGAGGCAGTGAAACATTTTCCAGGTGCCGAACTGGCCAGTGAAGGAGCAATATACTATGTTCCTACCAGTCATTCTTGAATTTTAAGTTTATATGCAGCGTAGAAATCATAATAAGTTAATAAGCTAGTACGCAGTGTAGTAGTTTTGTATCTAAAAACGGGAGGAATAATAAATGAAGAAGAAGCAACCGACACAAATTTTACTGGGTCCGGTTCCCCCGGCCCTGATCGCCTGTGGCAACGGAACGGAAAATAATATTCTTACCCTGGCCTGGGTCGGCGTCGTCAACTCATCGCCGCCAATGATCTCAGCCGCAATCCGCCCCAACCGTTATTCCCACGATCTGATTCGCGATACCGGCGAATTTACGGTGAATCTGCCCAATATAGATCAGGTCGCTCTGACTGACGGCTGTGGTACCCTGAGCGGACGGGATCTCAATAAGTTTGAACACTTCAAGGTGACCGCCGTGAAGGGCACCCTTGAATATGCCCCCATGATTGATCAGTGTCCGATCAGCATGGAATGCAAGGTCGAGCATACCCTCGAACTGGGTAGTCACACTGTATTTATTGGCCGGGTTGTAGCCTCGTATGCAGCAGAAGAAGTAGTTGATGAAAAAGGAGGAATCGATTTCAGGCGCTGCCGCCTGCTCGGTTTCTGCGCCGGAAGCTACCTCCAGACAGATCCGCTTGATCTGTCAATCGGTTACACCCTGAAAAACAAGAGTTAGCTGGCAGCAGCCCGGATGTCGATAAGTTGCCAGACGGCTTTTATACTTGATATAATGAGCGAAGAGTTCAGTCATCTAGGTTACGGGAAGAGGGATAATTTTGTCCGACTATCAATCTCTTTTACGGGAATTGCCGGCGGTTGATCGCCTTCTGCGCGAACCGCTGATGGAAGATTTGCTGCAGCGGATACCCCGTAAGATTGTTTTACAGGCGGCCCAGAAAATAGTTTCTTTATACCGTCAAAAGATAACCATCTCTTCATCCCCGGGTGCGCTTCCCGAACAAATTAACCTCTCGCCCATCCTTCTGGCCGAAGAAGCGGCTGCCCTTGCTGAAAAGATTACCGCCCCTAACCTTAAAACTTTGATCAATGCTACCGGTGTGATCATTCATACAAACCTCGGACGGGTTCCGCTCGCCCGGACTGCTGTTGAGGCTTTATCAGAGATCGCCCGGAATTACAACAACCTTGAACTTTCCCTGGATAGCGGCAAACGCGGTTCGCGCCAGGATCATCTGGAAGCGCGACTCTGTGAACTGAGCGGGGCCGAAGCGGCTGTTGTAGTGAACAATGATGCAGCGGCGATCTTTCTTGCGTTAAATACGGCTGCTTCCGGTCGGGAAGTGGTAGTTTCCCGTGGACAACTGGTTGAAATCGGAGGGTCATTCCGCATACCCGAAATATTGATTGCTAGCGGCGCCCGTCTGGTAGAGGTTGGCACGACGAATAAAACTTACCTGCGTGATTACGAAGCAGTCGTCAATGAAAACACCGCGGCTTTTCTAAAAGTCCACACCAGTAACTATCACATGATCGGTTTTACCGCTGAAGTGAGCACTGCTGACCTGGCCGCGTTAGCCCGTAAACGCAACCTGCTGTTGATTGAAGATTTGGGCAGTGGCGTTTTTCTCGACCTGGGAAAATATCATTTACCGGCCGAGCCGCGTGTCCAAGATAGCATAACTGCCGGAGCCGACCTGGTTACCTTTAGCGGCGATAAAATGCTCGGCGGACCCCAGGCCGGTATCATCGTCGGACGCAAAGATCTCATAGCCTATATTCGCAGCAATCAACTGGCCAGAATACTGCGTATCGATAAATTTACGATTGCTGCTTTGGAAGCGACACTGCATCTCTATCTCGATGAGGATACTGCATTACAGGAAATACCTGTTTGGCGGATGCTGACCGCTTCGTCTGAAAGCCTGTGCATCAGGGCAAACGGTCTGGCTGCCCGTTTTGCCGAAATCTTCAGGCCAGGGAGAGTCACTGTTATCGAAGGCCTGTCACGGGTAGGCGGCGGCGCTTTGCCTACGGCTGAGCTGCCCACTCACCTGATGGCCGTCAGGTTTGATCCTGAAGACGGCAACCCGGAAGATTTCGTCGAAAAACTGCGTCATGGTGAACCTCCGGTAATCCTGCGCTTGCAGCAGGATAGTTTGCTCTTCGATCCCCGCACTATTTTCGAGGATCAGGAAGACCTCCTTGTCGAAGCCGTTCGTAAAGTGAATCAGCTGTAGTGTCCTGTCAGGAATTGATATGCGAAAATAAAAACTACCGTTATTTATGCATTAAAGTAGTGATCATCAATAAGTGAGAATAGAGACGTAAGGGGATTTATTGATTTGGAGCAGCTGATTATAGGCACGGCCGGCCATGTCGATCATGGTAAAACAGTGCTGGTTAAGGCGCTGACCGGGGTCGATACCGATCGCCTGCAGGAAGAAAAAGAGCGAGGCATCTCGATTGATCTGGGCTTCGCTCCATTCAGACTGCCCAGTGGACGGCTGGCCGGTGTTGTTGATGTACCCGGTCATGAGCGCTTTATTCATAATATGCTCGCCGGTGCGGCCGGAATGGACCTGGTAATGCTCGTTGTTGATGCTTCCGAAGGAGTTATGCCGCAGACCAGGGAACATCTCGATATCCTGGAACTGCTCGGCATCCGGAAAGGCATTGTCGTTATAACCAAAATTGATCTGGTCGAAGAAGATTGGCGGGAACTGGTCCGGGAAGAAATCAGTGAAGAAATGAAAGGGACATTCCTCGAACAGGCGCCGATTCTTGCGGTTTCAGCCATAAACGGGCAGGGTATTGATGAGCTTAAAGCGCTGATCGACGAAATGACTGCCGTTTTGGAACCGCGCAGCTCGTCTGGGCCTCTGCGGTTGCCAGTAGATCGCTCTTTTGTGATCGCCGGCTTTGGGACAGTGGTTACCGGAACCCTCGTCCAGGGATCGGTGCGGGTTGGTGAAACAGTGGCGGTTGTCCCCCCGGGCCTCGAAGCGCGGGTGCGTAATATCCAGATTCATGATACTAATGTCAAAGAAGCAAAAGCTGGCGCCAGGGTTGCTTTGAACTTATCCGGACTGGAAAAGGATCAGGTTTTGCGAGGCAGCGTTATCAGCGCTCCCGGCTATTACCGCCAGACTGCGCTGATCGATGTGGCGGTGGAACTGCTGGCACGGGCGCCGCGAAAGATAAAAAACCTGGACCCGGTTCATTTATTCCTGGGCACCGCCCGCACTACGGCCCGACTATTACTGTTGGATACTGAAGAACTACGACCCGGGGAGAATGCGCTGGTGCAGTGCCGTCTTGATCGTCCGCTGGTTGCCGAACGCGGCGATCTTTTTGTTATTCGATCTTATTCACCGATGACTACTATCGGGGGCGGAAAAGTGCTTGATCCGTACCCGGCTCGACACCGCCGTTTTCGGCCGCCGGTAATTGAACGGCTTAAGGAACTGAAACAGGCGCCGACTGCCGGAGGTGACTCCGCATTTTTGCGCCGCAAGCTCGAAGAACTTGTTGTCGCTGACAGCAACCGCCTGGAGAAGGAAACCCAGTTTGACCGGGAAAAAATAAACAATATTCTCGAAGAACTGATTGGCCGGGGTGTTGTCGAAAAGCTGGGCAGTTCATTTATTACTGCCGTGATGATCAAAGAGTTTGAAGATAAATTTCAGGCTGAACTGGAAAAATATCATCAGAAATATCCGCTCTCACCGGGAATCTCCCGCGCTCAGCTAAAAGGCCTTCTGCCGCAAAATTTCGGACAGCGTGACTACGACGCCCTGCTTGAGCGTCTGCAGGCTCGTGAGATAATATCAGCGCGGAGCGACCTGGTCAGCCTTTTCCAATTTAGAGCGGAACCTTCCCCTAAAGATAAGGTCAGGCTCGATACGCTGACCGAACTATACCGGTCCAGCTGGTTTCAACCGCCATCGGTTAAAGATGCCCTGGAAAAAGCGGGAGCGGAATCTGGCCGCCGGGACGAACTTTTTAATTACCTGCAAAGCAGCGCGGTATTGGTCAAGATTAGTGAAGAACTCTATTTTCACAGTGAAGCATACGGGGAGGCGTTAAAGCTGCTGCGACAACATTTTGCCGGGAAGAATGAACTTACTCTGGCCCAGTTCCGGGATATAACCGGCAGCTCCCGCAAGTACGTTCAGGCTCTGCTCGAACACTTTGATCAGGCCCGGCTGACCCGGCGGGTTGAAGATTACCGGGTGCCTTTGAAACTTAACAGAGAAGTGGAAGGACGGTGAGGGGATGAGTCGTAAAGAAATACGCCTGACTACAATGACCACCAGTGCTGGCTGAGCGGCGAAAATCGGGCCCGAGGCCCTGGCGCAGGTACTGCGCAGTTTACCAATATCCAATGACCCGAACTATTTAAACCGCGAACAGCATTTTTCAGATGCCGGCATTTACCGCATTTCCGAGACGCTGGCCCTGGTGCAGACTGTGGATTTTTTTACCCCGATAGTTGATGATCCCTACACCTTCGGTCAAATTGCAGCTGCCAATGCTCTCAGTGATGTTTATGCCATGGGCGGAAAGCCTTTAACTGTGTTGAATATTATCTGTTTCCCGGTTTCATGTCACCCGCTCGAGGTGATGGAAGAAATATTGCGCGGCGGTTACGATAAGGTGGCCGAGGCTGAAGCAGTGGTAGTCGGTGGGCATAGTATCGAAGATCCTGAACCCAAGTATGGTCTCTCAGTTACCGGGTTGGTCAATATTGAAGATATGATTACCGGAAGCGGCGCCCGGCCCGGGGACCATCTCGTTTTGACTAAGCCTTTAGGTACCGGTATTATCGCCACCGCAGTAAAAGGCGAAATGATCACCGAAAAAGAATCTGCGGAAGCGGTAAGTGGAATGAGAGCCCTCAATGCCCCTGCTTCTGAAGCGATGCTGAATGTCGGTGTTTCCGCCTGTACGGACGTTACCGGTTTTGGCTTTTTAGGACACCTGCATGAACTGCTGGTTTCAAGCAATGTCAGCGCTGAAATAGATTATAAAAAAATAGATCTTTATCCGTCGGTTCGCGAAATGATTGCCCTGGGTATGATTCCGGCCGGGGCCTACCGTAATCTGGAATACGTGCGTCCCCATATAAAATGGGCAGGGTCGGTTGAAGAAAAAGACGATACCCTGATCATTCTGGCCGACCCCCAAACGTCCGGCGGCCTCCTGGTGGCTGTTTCTCCAGACAAGCTCGAACTATACCTGGTTGCCTTAAAAGAACGCGGAGTTGTCGGCTGCTCAGTCGGCCATATTACCGAAGGAACCACCAGTAGAATCACGATTTATTAGTTCAGCCTGATTCGCTTAACAGGTTCAATAGTTTCCCATGTAAAATATTTAAGAATTAACAAAAATCATGCAGGAAATATTTAAGGAAATGTCGAAATCCTCCAATATAACCTGTTTTTATCGCAATTGTCTAACTATTGTAGCCAACCAATTCAGGGGGTGGCGCCGAAGGATTGTTTTTCGATTATTGATCCGGCAAGACAGGTTTGGTTTACCGGGAGTATTGCTGCGAACAATTACTTAATGATACGGGGTATGCCAATGAGTGCCGAAAGCCAGACATTTACCGAAAGATATGATTTGCTTGGTTGTATCCAGTGCGGTCGCTGTACCGGCGGCTGCCCGGTTACTGTAAGAGCCAATTTGAATGTGCGCCGCTTCGTCAACGATGCCTATTACGAGGAGAAACTGGATGAATTAGCCAGACAGGCGGAAATCTGGGATTGTACGGCCTGTCATACCTGTGCTGTCCGCTGCCCCAAGGGTTTAAAGCCGTTGGAAGTCTTACTTGGTTTGCGTGCGATGATTATTGAAAGCGGAAAAGTAGAGCCGACAGTGCGTGATGCTCTGCAGAGCGTTCTTCTTGAAGGAAACCCCTGGGAAAAATCAAGAGCAGCTCGCAGTGACTGGATGGAAGGCCTTGATGTCAAAATTGCCGAACCGGGTGTCCCTGTTGAGAATCTCTTTTTTGTCTGCTGCACGATTGCTTACGATCCGCGCGTCCAGGCTATTGCAAAAAATATAGTCCGCCTGCTTAACAAGACTGGCGTCGATTATGCTTTCCTGGACGACAGTGAAACATGCTGCGGCAGTGAAGTGTATACCCTCGGCGAAGAAGGGCTTTTTGAAATGTTGGTTGAGGATAATACCGAGTATTTCAATGAATATTCTGCCAAGCGTATCGTCACCCTTTCACCGCACTGCTTTACCACCTACAATGTCCATTATCCCGATTTGAACAAACCGGTTATTCACTATACCCAGCTTTTAGATGAACTGCTCAAAGAGGGCAAACTGGTCTGGAAGGGCGACTTGCCGAAGAAGATTGTTTTTCATGATCCCTGCTACCTGGGCAAACAGGGCGGCGTTTATGACGAGCCGCGTGATTTATTAAAAAGCATCCCGGGCGCGGAACTGCTTGAATTCGAGCGTTGTCGCGAGCGCAGTTTATGCTGCGAAGGCGGAGGAGGCAAGATGTGGGTTGAATCGGAATCGAAGAAGGAACGGCTGGCCGAAACGCGGATAAAAGATGCTAAAGCCCTTGGCGCCGATATAGTGGCCGTTGCCTGTCCCTTCTGTGTGTTAACCCTGGAAGATGCCATGAAAGGATTAGGCTATGAAGAAGAGATGCGTGTAGCTGAAATTATGGAGCTTTTAGGTGAATTTATCGAAGCTTAGGTAGTTACTATTCTGGTAGGAGGTGGCAAGAAAAATGAAAACTATAGTTTGCATCAAGTATGTGCCGGATACTTCCGAAGCGGAAGTCAAGGTAAATCCTGACGGCATAACTGTTGACAGCAGTCGTTTCTCATTCGATATTAACGATGCCGATAACTATGCTGTTGAAGAATCGGTTTTGATCAAGGAAGCTAAAGGCGGCGAGATAACCGTTGTTTCGATTGGACCGAAAAAGTCTGATGTTATGATCCGAATGGCCATGGCTAAGGGCTGCGATAAAGCGGTTCGCATTGAAGACGATCGAATAGCTGGTCATGATCCCCTGATGGTGGCCAAAGTACTTGCCGGCGCTGCTAAGGGTGAGGAATTTGACCTTGTGCTAACCGGTTGTATGGCCAGCGATGATGGTCATATGTCAACCGGGGTGGCTCTGGCTGAAGAATTAGGCGTAAACCATGCCTCAATGGTTAAAAAAATTGAGGTTTTAGACGGAGGTAAAATTAAAGTCAGCCGCGAACTCGAAGGTGGCCTGATGGAAGTGGTCGAACTGGAACTTCCGGCGGTAATAACAATCCAGACCGGGATTAACGAGCCGCGCTATGCCCCGATACGTGGTATTCGCGAAGCCCAGAAGAAGGAACTGAAAGTGGTTAAACTTGATGACCTCGGAGTAGATCCCGCTTCAGTCGGGCCTGACGCATCCCAGATTATTCTGGAAGCGCTCTATATTCCCGAAGTTGAATCCTCTGCGGAATTCATCGCGGGCGATCCGAACGAGAAAGCAGAAAAACTGGCGTCCATTTTGGTTAAAGGAGGCTTGATATAATGGGTAACGTTTTAGTATTGGCGGAACACCGTCAGGGAGTTTTAAGAGATATTTCTTTTGAAATGCTGGCTGTTGCCCCTAAATTGGCTGCGGATATGGGCGGAGAAGCGATGGTTCTATTGATCGGCAGCAGTATGGACGATATGGCCAAGAAAGCAGCCGGATACGGGGTTAAGGTAATGGTTGTTGATGATCCTCTCTTCAAGGACTTCAATGCCGACAAATATCAGAAAGTCTTATCAGCGTTGATTGATGATCTGAAACCGGCTGTAGTGATCACCGGACATACCGCCCAGGGTGTTGATTTTATGCCGGCCCTGGCTGTTGAGAAAAAGCTTCCTTTAATTGCTGAAGTAATTGGTCTTGAGTATGCCGGGGGAACATTGAAAGCAACCCGCCAGCTTTATTCGGGTAAAGTTAATGCCACTCTGGCTTTTAAACCGGCGGATACTTACCTGGTAACTTTCCGGGAAGGCGCTGTTGAAGCCCCGGCGCCGTCTTCGGCCGGTACTGTTGAAAAACTCGATTCTCCACTCAAGGAAGACCTGCCCTACCGTAAGTTTGTCGAATATATTGAATCCGAAGTCGGCGATGTCGATATTACCCAGTCCAATATTCTCGTTGCTATCGGCCGCGGGCTTAAGGAAGATAAAAACCTGCCCCTGATCGAGGAGCTGGCCAAAGCGATCAAGGCTGATATTGCCGGTTCAAGAGCAGCAATCGATGCCGGTTGGATTCCCCATGATCGCCAGGTTGGCACTTCCGGGAAATCAGTTAAACCGAAACTCTATATTGCCATGGGTATATCCGGCGCTTTCCAGCATATTGCTGGTATAAAGGGGGCGAAGACAGTGGTGGCGATTAATAAAGACCCCGATGCTCCGATCTTTGCCGTGGCCGATTACGCCATTGTCGACGATATGTTCAAGATTATACCCAAGCTGACGGAAAAGCTGAAGGAGCTTAAAGGATAACTTATTTTGCAAGGGCTAACCTTTGCAGGAGGATGAAAAACCAGATGACGGAAAAACCAAAAGTGGGTGTCTATGTCTGCCACTGCGGGATAAATATTTCCGCGACTGTAGATGTTGACGCCGTTGCTGAATACGCGCAAAAACTGCCTAATGTGGTAGTAGCGCGCACTTATTCATACATGTGTTCCGATCCCGGACAGAGCCTGATTAAAAATGATATCCGGGAACTGGGCCTGAACAGGGTTGTTGTCGCTTCCTGTTCCCCCCGCATGCATGAACCGACCTTCCGAAAAGCGATCCGCGAAGCGGGGATAAACCCTTACTTTCTCGAGATGACCAATATTCGGGAGCAGTGTTCCTGGGTGCATGAAGATAAAGAAGAAGGTACTGCCAAGGCTAAAAAGTTGGTTAAAGCATCGGTGGCCAAAGCAAGACTGCTCGAAGCGTTGGAATCGAAAGAGGTTGACGCTGAACCGGCTGCCCTGATTATTGGAGCCGGTATTGCTGGTATTCAGGCTGCGTTAGATATTGCCGATGCCGGTTTTAAGGTTTACCTGGTGGAAAAGACACCATCGGTGGGCGGGCGTATGGCTCAGCTCGACAAAACCTTTCCGACGCTCGACTGCTCGGCCTGTATTCTTACCCCGAAAATGGTCGATTGCGCCAGTCATCCCAATATCGAGCTGATGAGTTACTCGGAAGTCGAAAAAGTTGATGGCTTTATCGGCAATTTCGATGTTAAGGTGCGTAAAAAAGCGCGCTATGTCGATTTCGGTAAATGTACCGGCTGCGGTGATTGCGCTGCGGAATGCCGGGTCAAAGACCGTATCCCGAGTGAGTTCGATCAGGGCATGGGTAAGCGTTCGGCGATTTACCTGCCCTTTCCCCAGGCGGTTCCGGCCAAGTATACTATTGATCCGGAGAGCTGTCTCTTTCTAACCAGGGGTAAATGCGGTAAAAACCCGAAATGCCAGGAAGTCTGCCGCGCCGAAGCGATCAATTTCGACCAGGAAGATGAAATTGTTGAATTCAAGGTCGGCGCCATTATCGTGGCGACCGGTTTCGATCCATTCGATGCGTCGCGTAAGCCCGAATACGGCTACGCTGATTATCCCAATGTGATTACCGGTATGGAGATGGAACGCCTTGTCTCTGCCTCGGGACCAACCGGCGGTAAAGTGAAGGTCTTTAACAGCGAAGAAGAAATTGAGCCGAAAGAGATCGCCTTTATCAATTGCGTCGGATCACGGGATAAGAGCGTCGGTAATGAATATTGTTCCCGGGTTTGCTGCATGTATACGGCTAAACAGGCTCACCTGATCAGGGATAAAATCCCCGATGCCAATATCCGGGTCTACTACATAGATGTGCGCGCTTTTGGTAAGGGTTACGAAGAGTTTTATGACCGGGTCCGCCGCGAAAATATTCGCTACATCAGGGGCAATCCATCCGAAATCTTCAAGCGGGGCAATAAACTGGTGGTCAAGGTGGAAGATACCCTGACAGCGACACCGCTCGAAGATGAAGTCGATCTGGTTGTCCTGGGTGTCGGGCTCGAACCTCGTGCCGATATGCGTCAGGTTATGGATCTGCTCAGGCTTTCCCAATCGCCGGACCGCTTTTTCCTCGAGGCACACCCGAAACTGCGGCCTGTGGATACTGCAACTGAAGGCATTTTCCTCGCCGGTTGCTGCCAGGGGCCAAAAGATATTCCCGATACAGTAGCCCAGGCCAAGGCTGCCGCTTCTTCAGCAATGATTCCCCTGGCCCGGGGTAAAGTGATGATTGGCGCCCAGGTAGCTACAGTGAATGAAGCAACCTGCCGGGGCTGTGGTTTCTGTGTTAACATCTGCCCCTATACGGCTATTGAACTGGTTACAGTAAACCGCTTTGGAAATGAAGTGGAAGTGGCCAGGGTCAATGAAGCTCTCTGTAAAGGATGCGGTTCTTGTTCGGCAGCCTGTTTATCCGATTCTATCCAACCGAAATCTTTCCGCGATCGCCAGATATTACCGCAGATAGCGGCATTGGGGGCCATGAAATGAGTGCAGATTATGAACCGAACATTGTAGCATTCCTCTGTAACTGGTGTTCATATGCCGGGGCCGACCTGGCCGGCACCAGCAGGGTCCACTATCCGGCGAACGTCCAGGTTATCAGGGTAATGTGCTCCGGGCGGGTTAACCCGCTCTACGTTATGAATGCATTACAACAGGGCGCCGATGGCGTACTGGTTTCGGGATGCCACCCCGGAGATTGCCATTATATGGAAGGTAATTTCCGTGCGCGTCGTCGTCTTGGAATGCTTAAAAGTTTGATGGAATTTGTCGGTGTCGATCCGCGGCGCTTCCATATGAGCTGGGTTTCAGCTTCAGAGGGACACAAGTGGAAAGAAGTAGTGGAAAAAACCGTTGAAGATGCGCGGGAAGCCGGACCGTTTGAAGGTTTCAGGCGCCAGCAGATCGACTGGTAGGAGGGGTTTTTAAAAGATGAATTTGGGACAATTACGCAAAATCGCAGCTGAGGTAGTGGCCCGTGAAGATGTAAAATACCTGATCGGCTGGAAGCAGGGTTCTTATGGTTACCGGATCGCACCGGGTTTTGTCGAAGATGCTGCCGGAGCTGCAGAGCTGATCTTTTCCCCTCTCTGCACAGCCAATCTGGCTACTTACCTGACCCTGGTTGAGAAACTTCCGGTGCCGCGAGGCCAGGAGGCCGACAAACGTAAAGTTGCCCTGATGGTTAAAGGTTGCGACAGCCGGGCCGTGACCCAGCTTCTGGTAGAAAAAGGAATACACCGCGATGAAGTAGTTGTAATCGGCTGTCCCTGCCCGGGAATGGTCGATCCGGCCCTGCTAACGGAAAAATATCCGGAAACCGAAGAAACCGTTGAGGTTAAATGGAGTGGTGACGGCTTCCTGCTAAATCGCAGCGGTGAAGAAATTAAAGTTCCCAGAGATGAACTTTTGGCTGAGAAATGCCGCCTCTGCCGTTATCCGAACCCGGTAATCAGCGATATTCTGCTCGGCGAAGCTGTCGAGCCCTGGGAACTGGCGGAAGATAACGGTGTGGCCGAGGTTGAGGGTAAAGATGTTGGTGGCCGCTGGGATTACTGGGAAGAACAGTTTGCAAAATGCGTGCGCTGCTATAGCTGTCGAAATGTCTGTCCGCTCTGTTACTGCCAGGACTGCATCCTCGATCGCCTCAATCCGACTTGGGTTAACCGGGCGGTCAACTTTTCAGAGAATACATCTTTCCATATTGCCCGGGCTTTTCACCTTGCCGGCCGCTGTATTGGGTGCGGTGAGTGTGAACGAGTTTGTCCGGTCAATATTCCCCTGGGTAGGTTAAATCGCAAACTGGCCCGGGAAGTACGGGATAAATACGGTTTTGAACCAGGGGTTGATCCCGAGGCCGAGCCGTTCCAGGCCAGTTTCAAACCTGATGATCCCGGAGACTTCATACTGTAGAGGTGGGTGATCTGTCAGCGATGCTGTTAAATAAAGATAAGTGGCCTGAATTTGTCGGAAGGTTGGCCGGTAAAAAACTGCTGGCGCCGCAATCAGGCGGCGATGCTGTGCGTTTTGCTCCGGTTTCCGATGGTGAAGTGCCTATGCTCGATTTTAAAAATACCCGGGTGCCTCCGAAGCAGGCGTTATTTCCTCAAACCGAGACAATGTACCGCTTTCAGTTGGGTACTGAAGAAATAGAACTGCCACAGCTGGATGAAGAAACCATATGGCTTGGAGTCCGCCCCTGTGATGCGCGGGCAATGGCTATTGTAGAAAAGCTTTTCAGGTGGGATATCGATGACCCGTACTATCTTAAGCGGCGTGAACTGACCACTCTTGTTGGGCTGGCCTGTAATGAACCCGGCTTGAACTGCTTTTGTCCCTCGGTCGGTGGGGGACCGGCTTCCACTGAAGGCCTGGATCTGTTAATGATCGATCTGGATGATCGCTACCTGCTGGAAGCGATTACCCCCAAAGGTGAAGCGTTGCTTGACGTAACCGGGGATCTCCTCGATGAGGTTAAAGCAGATGCGGTTAAAGAGAAGGAAAAGGTTGTATCCGCAGCTGAAAAGAAAATTAAACGCACCGTGGATACAGAAGGAGTCTCGGCGGGGCTGCCCGGATTGTGGGAAGATCCGCTCTGGCGGCGTGTTTCAGCGGCTTGCCTTGGTTGCGGAACCTGTACTTATCTCTGTCCGACCTGTCACTGCTTTGATATTCAGGATGAGACGGAAGGTTTCGAAGCGAGGCGCTGCCGAATGTGGGATTCCTGCATGTTTGAAGAATATACTGTCCATACCTCGGGGCATAATCCCCGGCCTACCCGCCGGGAACGGACCCGAAACCGGATTAACCATAAGTACAGCTACTATGTCGATAAGTTTGCTGTGACAGCCTGTGTTGGGTGCGGTCGATGCGTCAACCTCTGCCCTGTTAATATCGACATTATTGAAATATTAAGGCAGGTGAAAGAGGCGCTATGATGACAGGCGATAACCCCTATATTCCTTATACAGCAACTGTTGAGGAAACCTGGTTTGAAACCGGCGGTGAGCGCTCTATAAAAACCTTCAAGGTTGTTTTAGATGACGAAACAGTGCGCGAAAACTGGAGCCATCGCCCCGGACAGTGTGCCATGATTGGAGTGCTCGGTGTCGGTGAAAGCATGATCTCGATCTCCTGTTCTCCGACTGAAGGGCGCTTCCTGCGTTTTTCAGTAATGCGCATGGGTAAAGTGACCCAGGCCTTACACCAGTTGGAACCCGGCGACAAGATGATGGTACGCGGCCCTTACGGTAGCAGTTTCCCCGTCGACGACTGGCATGGCAAGCAGATTCTGACTATCGGCGGTGGAGTCGGTCAGGCTCCCTTGCGGCCGATTGTTGAATATGTCAGGGCAAACCGTGATCAGTATGCCGGGCTGACCATGATTTACGGTGCCCGCACATCGGGTGATCTTTGCTTCAAAGGCGAATTTGAGGAAATGAGTAAGTGCGACGATCTTGCCTGTCATCTGACGATCGATGTGGAAGAAGATGACTGGAGTCACAATGTCGGTTTCGTGCCCCAGATGCTCCTTGACTTGAATCCTTCGCCGGAGAACACAATCGTGATCACCTGCGGTCCGCCGATTATGATCCGTTTTGTATTGGAAAACCTAAAAAAGCTGGGATTTGCCGATGAACAGATCTATACAACCCTTGAAAACAGAATGAAATGTGGTATCGGCAAGTGCGGCCGCTGTAATGTCGGCGGCATGTATGTTTGCAAAGACGGTCCTGTATTCAGCTACGCTGTCTTAAAAGACATCCCCGAAGCCTTCGCCTGAGCGCATACCGAGCCTCCGCAAACTTTATATTTTGTTTCGCAATACAGGGGCACATCCTTCACAGGAGTGCCCTTTGTGTTGAATAATCAAGAAATAGAGTGTAGAAAGGCAAATAATTACGTTTGATCAACAATGTGGTGCTGTTGTTGCAGGCCTTAAGCGAACATAAAAGCAATTAAGTTGAGCAATTACTTGTTACCGCAGACCGGTTATGCTAATATTTACTTATCTTCTCAGGAGGCGATTGACAATGGAGCAGTACGGCCTGGTCATCGAGAACAAAGGTGAAACAGCAGTGATCAACCTACAGAGGCACCTTACCTGCGAAAGCTGCGGCCGCTGCGGGATATTGAGCGGTTCAAACAAACGGGAAATAACCGTTGAAGCGCTAAACCCGATTAAGGCTGAAGTAGGCCAGCGAGTGATTTTAGAAACAGATGATCGCCAGGTGTTGTTTATATCTTTTATGCTCTACCTGGTTCCCCTGGGTGGCCTCGTAGCTGGTATCGTTCTCTGGCTCAGTATTGCTGAATCCCTGGGCTTGGGAGGCAACCAGGAACTGTGGGCTGCTGCGGTTGGTTTTGGACTGATGGCCGTTGTTTTTGCTTTAATTCGCATTTGGGACCGCCGGGTTAAAGACGACCCCCGGTATAAACCAGTCATAACCGGGTTGATAAAAGACGAGCCTGCCGATTGCTAAATATCTATAAATCCGCTCACTTCTCACCTCTTATTTGGGAGGGTTAGGGTGATCGGGCAAAAGATTTTTTATTTTAGATCATGTTAAATCTGGAGGAAACAGTGTGGCGAAAAAGTATAACGTTGCAGTAGTTGGTGCAACCGGAATGGTCGGTCAGAAAATGATCGATATACTTCTTGAGCGTAAATTTCCGTTTGTGAAGCTTAAACTGCTTGCTTCTGCCCGCTCGGCAGAAATGAAAATTAAAGCAGGCGGTTTTGTTCACACTGTTGAAGAGCTGACGGTGCAATCATTCGATGGAATTGATTTTGCCTTTTTCAGTGCCGGTGAAATGGTCAGTCAGGAATTTGGGCTGGAAGCGGTAAAACGGGGCGCCATCGTTATCGATAACAGCAATGCTTTCCGCATGGCTGATCACGTGCCCCTGGTTGTTCCGGAGGTGAACCCGGATGCTGTTTATTCGCATAAAGGGATCATCGCCAACCCGAATTGCTCAACGATTCAGATGGTCGTTGTTCTTCAAGCCCTGCAAAAGGCTGCCGACATTAAGCGGGTGGTTGCTGCAACCTATCAGGCTGTTTCCGGAGCCGGCCGGGAAGCTGTTGAAGAGCTCAAAGATCAATGCCGGGCCTATCTGGACGGCGAACCGATTTTAGCTGAACGCACTCCCTATAAAGGCGCTTTGCGCAATTACCAGATAGCTTTTAACCTTGTCCCGCAAATTGATCTGTTTGTTGAAGATGGTTACTGCAACGAAGAGATCAAGATGATTCGTGAAACTAGGAAGATAATGAGCCTTCCCGGTCTGCCGATAACGACGACCACGGTCAGAGTGCCCGTGATGATCGGGCATTCGATCGCTTTGAATGTTGAATTAAATAATCCGCTAACGGCAGCAGAAACCCGTGAGCTTCTGAAAAAAACACCAGGAGTAATCGTGGTTGACGACCCTAGGCAGTTGGAGTACCCTACTCCTTTGGATGCGGAGGGCAATGATGCGGTCTATGTTGGCCGTATCCGCCCTGATCACTCAGTCAGGAACGGACTTAACCTGTGGGTGGTATCGGATAATATCCGTAAAGGCGCCGCCACAAACTCAATCCAGATTGCCGAACTGTTATTGAGCAGATAAAATTGGTGGTAGTTGGAAACGAGATATTATAAGGGCGAAGTGGGCAGTGAGACCTGTATACCAGAAAGAGAGCATTAGGATTTGCGCTTATTCAAAAGGAGCGTAGGGGTTTCAGAAAAGCTGCGAGCAACTGTCTGAGCGAGTTTTTACGAGCGAGTTGTTGGCGCAGCCTGAAACCTCGAGCACCGATACAAACCTTGTCGTAAATACAGCGAGCGTTGGTAGATAGGTAAACTGACGAGTTACTATCAAGTTCAACAAAAAGGGGGTTTTCCAATGAGCAGAATGGTGAGGGTAGCTTTAATTCAGGCCCGGCACGAAGTGCATGGAGATGAACCGGTTAAGAAGCACAAGGACGCGGCCATTGAAAAATATTTAAAGCTGATTAAAGAGGCAGCTGATAAAAAAGCTCAGATCGTATGCCTTCAGGAAATTTTCTACGGACCTTACTTTTGCGCAGAGCAGAATATTAAATGGTATGAGGCAACGGAAAAGATTCCCGACGGGCCAACCACAAAACTAATGCAAGAGCAGGCTAAAAAGTACGGCATGGTTATCGTTGTTCCTATGTATGAAGAAGATATTACCGGGGTCTACTTTAACACCGCGGCTATTATTGACTCTGGGGGGGAATACCTTGGCAAATTCCGTAAGATTCACATTCCTCAAATCCAGGCCGGAAAAACACCGGCTACCGGTTTCTGGGAAAAATATTATTTTAAACCGGGCAATCTTGGCCATCCCGTCTTTGAGACTGCATTTGCCAAAATTGGCGTTTACATCTGCTATGATCGCCATTTCCCCGAAGGGCCGCGTATTCTCGGCCTTAACGGCGCAGAGATTGTCTTTAACCCTTCGGCAACTGTAGCTGGTCTTTCCGAACATCTCTGGAAACTTGAGCAGCCGGCCCATGCTGTCGCCAATGCTTATTTTGTCGGAGCAATTAACCGGGTTGGTACAGAGGCGCCCTGGGATATGGGACATTTTTATGGCAGCAGTTACCTTTGCAACCCAAGAGGACAAATTATTGCCGAAGGCAGTCGTGAAGAAGATGAGATAGTGGTCGGTGATCTGGATCTGGATATGATCAGAGAAGTTCGGAACACCTGGCAGTTCTACCGTGACCGCCGTCCAGAAATCTACGACGAAATCTGCGATTTCTAAAGAAATTTTATCGTAAATATAATAATTATGTAAAACCCCAAGCATGAATTGTGCTGTTACTGTAATCCGAAAGCGAACATAAAAGGAGGGCTTTATATGCGTACGCTGATTAAAAACGGTACCGTTGTTACAGCCTCAGACAGCTATAGGGCTGCTGTCTTGATTGAAGATGAAAAAATAATCGCCCTGGAATCAAATCCCGGCGCCGACGCTGACGAAATTATCGATGCTTCAGGCAAGTATATTTTCCCCGGCGCAATTGACGTGCATACCCATCTCGACATGCCTTTTTGCGGAACGATTACAGCCGACGACTTTACCACCGGAACAATCGCTGCAGCCGCCGGAGGAACGACCTGCATCATCGATTATGCTCTGCAAACGCCCGGTGAAACACTGCAGGCAGCGCTTGACGTCTGGCATCAGCGGGCAGAGGGAAAATGCGCTGTCGATTATAGCTTTCATGTTGCTGTTACTGACTTGAATGATGCCGTAATGGCAGAAATCCCGGCCCTGATTAAAAAAGGTTACCCTTCATTTAAAGTATTTATGGCCCATAAAGGCGTATTCCAGATTGACGATGCCACTCTGCTCAAAGTGTTGAAGCAGTCTGGAGAAGCCGGAGGCCTGGTCCTGGTTCATGCCGAAAACGGTGATGTGATCGATGTACTAGTCAAAGAAATGGTCGCTGCCGGTCGGACCGAGCCGCTCTACCATGCTTTATGCCACCCGCCGCAGGCCGAAGAAGAAGCAGTTAACCGCTTCATCACCATGGCCGAAATAAGCGGGGCTCCGGCTTATATCGTTCACTTAAGTGATGCCGGCGCCCTGGGTAGGGTTGCCGACGCCCGGTTACAGGGTTTACCAGTCTACGCCGAAACATGCCCACAATACCTGTTTCTTAATATCGATCGCTACAGTGAACCCGATTTTGGTGGAGCCAAATACGTAATGTCACCGCCGCTTCGCGAAGCGGGTAATGAAGAGTACCTCTGGAGCGGTCTGGCCTCAGGTAACCTGCAGGTTGTCGCTACCGATCACTGTTCATTTAACTTTAAAGGGCAAAAAGAACTCGGGCGGCATGATTTTACTAAAATTCCCAGTGGTGCCCCGGGATTGGAAACGAGAGTCCAACTGCTCTATGCCGGTGGGGTGAACGAGGGTAGAATTTCTATCCATAAGTTTGTCGACCTGGTCAGCACCGCCCCGGCTAAACTGTTTGGTTTGTATCCGCAGAAAGGGTCTGTTACTGTTGGCAGTGATGCCGACCTGGTCATTTTTGATCCGGAAGCTGCTTTTACGATCAGCCAGGCCACCCAGTATCAGAATGTCGACCATAATCCCTATGAAGGTTTTACCGGTAAAGGGGTGCCGGAAAAGATCTTTTCCCGCGGCCGCCTGATTTTCGATAGTGGAAAATACGTTGGCCAGGTCGGACACGGCCGCTTCCAGCCGCGCAAACCTTTCACCGGACTATAAAGATCTGTCCCTCCCCCTCTATTCTAAAAGGGCAGAGGGTTGGGAAGGATAACCTCATCATAAATCAAACGGAAGCGGTAATTGCAGCTGATACCGCTTCCGTTTAACTATCAATATCATTTTTGCTACTCAAAGCTGTAAATTAATCTTCAAACTTAAAAGAAACGGTCATCTTGATCCTGAAGACAAGGTCACCTTCCTCTATTTTGATATCCATCTCTTTAACCTCGGCGACCCTTAGATCGCGCAATGTTTTTGACGCGGTGCCAACGGCTACCCTGGCCGCTTCTTCCCATGATTTGTTGCTGGTCCCGATAATATCGACTAATTTATATACACTTTCCATAGTAATCCCCCTTTAATAGGATAAGGCTTATGGTACATATTCTATATACAATTTAAGCACATGTCAACATTGCCATAATTCAAGCATCAATGATTAACCAGAGTATCAAAAGAAGAGATCAGCAGTGATTTCAGTTACTATCCGAATATGATGTATGAACAAACCATCCTTTTCATAGTTTTGTAGCGTTGGTTTAATGATCTGGTGATCTGTGATAGAATACAAAAAAGCGCGCTGAGAGGGGATGCAACCTGTGATTAAAATGGAGGTTAAAACCGTAACTGCCGATCAGGGTGGAAATTTCTTGGTCTTGCTAATGGATGACGAAGGAAAAAAGGTACTGCCCATTTCAATCGGTCCTCTTGAAGCTCAGGCAATTGCCCTGGTATTGCAGGGTGAAGAACCACCCCGACCGCTGACGCATGATCTGTTGAAATCTGTTTGCGAGAAACTCGGCGGTGTGATGGAGAAAGTAGTGATTACTGATATACGGGAAAACACTTTTTATGCAGAGATCTACCTGCAGCATAACAATGAAACCATAGTAGTTGATTCCAGGCCGAGTGATGCCATTGCTCTTGCTTTACGGTTCCAGGCTCCTGTATACATGATTACAAAGCTGATTGAGTTTACCTATGATTATCAGGACATCATTGCCCGTGAGGGTGGCGATGAACAGTTGCATTAGTTCATGAATCAGGTTTAAAGAGCTTTTACTTCCGCTTCCTCCCGGTTGCCCTGCTCTACCGGGGTGACCTTTGAGATCTGAACCAGAATAACTCCGCCAATAATGATCACCGTAGCAATAATATTTTGAGTAGTTACAGTCTCCTTGAGAATCAGTGCGCCAAGGATAACTGCCACAATCGGGTTAATATAGGCATATGTGCCAGCCTTGGCGGCAGGCAGTGCTTTTAGCATATAGTTAAAGGCGGTATACGCCAGGATTGACCCGATAAAGATAAGGTAAAGCAGGGCTGCAATCCCACTGGGCGACGAGCCTGATATTGAAACTCCACCAAAAAAGTACGCAGCAAATAAAAAGGCTGCCCCGGCAGCTAACATTTGAATGCCCACATTGGGCATCATTGCACCGCTAACCGTTCGCCTCTTCAAGTAGATCGATGCGATTGCCCAGTTCAGGGATGCTGCTAAAACAGCCAGCATGGCTGAAAATGTCCGCCCTTCCAGGGCTAAATGGGGACTGACCAGGAAAGCAACTCCCAGAAAACCGATCACCAAACCGACCCAGCCTAATCTGCCGATACGCTGGTCTCGGGGAAAGATTGCTTCTATTAATGCCATAAACAGAGGGACTGAAGCGATGAGCAATGCCGTCAAACTTGATTCAAGCCACTGTTCAGCCCAACAGATCAGACCATTGCTGATGAACAACAACATCAATCCGGCAAAAATGATCGTTTTATAATCCTGACTGTTTTTAGGGAATGACCATCCTTTTAGTTTGGAGACAATCAGGATCAAAACTCCGGCCGTAAAAAAACGGATACCGGCGAAAGCCAGAAAAGGCATATCGGTAACGGCGACCCGAATAGCCAGGTATGTGGACCCCCAGACCAGACAAACCGTAAGATAAGCTAGTATAGACAGATTTTTATTATAAACCATTTGTTTGTCCTCCTGACAGGTAGTCTGATCATGTAAATTCTTTGAGCCAAAAAAAACTCCTCGGAAAAACCAGGGCAGCTGAATAGTACTGGCTATTAGGTGATGCCAGGGTATTGATTTACAGGAAAATCATATATCTGGTGCGGGCAAGAGGATTTGAACCTCCAAGGGATTGCTCCCACTGGATCCTAAGTCCAGCGCGTCTGCCAGTTCCGCCATGCCCGCCTGTTTTTACCGAGCTTCATTATAAACGCTTTTATTCCATATTTCAACTGCCGGGGGTTATCAAGACACTGATATATCGGTGTATCTCGATATTATTGTAGAGGACTTTACTGAAATTCGTAGTTGGAACAGAAAACTGGGATTCAAAGCAGGATTTCTTCTAATATTTACGAATATTCTAAGATGAAGAAGGAAGGCAGGTTTACCGTTTGATCAAAACAGCCTTGATAATAAAAGGACGACGTGGCGTTGAGCTGTTTCACCTACTCAAACAGTGCAGTGATCTGGATCTGATTGGGTTGGCCTGCCTGGATGGTGAAATAGAATGGCTAACTGAATCGGAGCGAAAAAACTATTTTGTTACCACCGATCTGAATAAAATAGCGGCGCTTCCTGAATTAGAAACAGTGATTGAGGGAACCGGTGACTCTTTAGTAATAGACTATCTGAAGAAAAACCTGGGCAGCGGGGTTCAACTTGAAGAGCTGAAACCTGGTTCAGTATTAAACGCAGTTATTAATTCCCGGGAACAGCTTCTGGAAACGCGTATAGTGAAAGGTGAATTGCTGGCTGTACTCAATTCTGTTCAGGATGCAATTGAGGTCGTTGACGCAAAAGGGATTATTAAGTATGTTAACCCGGCTTTTACCAGGGTAACCGGAATTCCTGAAAGCAAGCGTTTGGGCCGCAGCCTGTTTGAGGCGTCTCCGCACGGAGCCCTGGCTCAATCACTTATTCAGCAAAAACCGGTTACCGGTTATCGAACATATGTCGGTGGTTCCGATGCAGATGTAATATCCAACGCTTCGCCAATTATTGTTGATGGAGAGCTGATGGGAGCAGTCGTTGTTTTCCAACCGGTCGGGGATATCTTGAAATTAATGGATGAGCTCAAACACAGCAATGCCATAATTGATAACCTTTATGCCCAGATTGATCAGATATCCGGCAGTCGTATTAGCTTCGAATCACTGACTGGTCAGAGTAAAGTATTTACAGCAACTCTGGAAAAAGCCCGTAAGGCAGCTCGCAGTGAATCTACTGTCCTGATCAGCGGCGAAAACGGAACCGGAAAAAGCCTTTTTGCCCAGGCCATACACAATAGCAGCGTCCGGAAAAAAAGACCTTTAATTGTTGTCGATTGTGCTGTAGTCCCTGATTCTTTACAGGAGATCGAGATCTTTGGCTGTGAGAAAGGTGCTATGCCGGGAGTTCTGCGCACTCGCCTTGGAAAAATTGAACTGGCTGAAGGGAGTACCCTTTTTATTAAAGAAATAAACGCGCTGAGCCCTTTTTTGCAGATACTGGTGTTGAGGGCTTTAAACGAGCAAAATTTTTGCCGTATCGGTGGAGATCAATCAATTCCGATGGATGTCAGGATAGTTGCCTCGGCCAGTGATGATCTTGTCAATGCTTATCTCCAGGGCTGTTTTTCTGAAGAATTATACCGGAAGTTGAGCCTGGTAACTGTGAAGGTGCCCCCGCTGCGCAAGCGTCCCGAAGATATTCCCTTACTGGCTGAAGCGCTGATGGATCGACTGAACCGCAAGCTTGGTAAAAAGATCCATGAAATATCACCACGAGCCCTGCAAGAGCTGACGGAATATGATTGGCCTGGTAATATCAGTGAGCTTAAAAGCGTTATCGAGCGCGCGATGGTGATTGCAGACAGCCCTGTAATCGAGCATCATCATCTGTCGCCGTATATCGGGCGTCCTGGAATTAAGGACGCCCCGGTCTTTGATGAAATTATTCCTATTGATAAGATGGAAGAGATGATGCTTAAGCTGGCCCTGACCAGGTATGGGGAAACCCTGGAAGGCAAAAAAAAGGCGGCTCAGGCCTTGAATATTTCATTGGCAACTTTATATAATAAACTGAAAAGATACAGTGACTAACAAATTTGTCTGGTGAAAGGATGATTCGCTTTGAAGCTCTATGAGTACTTGGGGAAAGAACTTTTTTATCGCTATGATATTCCGGTTCCGCACCGAAAACTGATCGAAAGCGCAGAAGAGGCTACGGAAGCTGCGGCTGAATTGGGCAATGTGGTAATCAAATCGCAGGTGTTGACCGGTAAAAGGGGCAAAGCCGGAGGTATTGCTTTTGCCGCGGATCCTGGTGAAGCGAGAAAAGAAGCAGAACGGATCTTCAAAATGGAACTAAACGGTTTAAAGGTTGAAAAAGTATTGGTTGAGGAAAAACTTCAGATCGATCAGGAACTCTACCTGGCTCTGACGGTCGATGGAGCGGCCCGTTGCCCGGTTGTGCTTGTTTCTCTTGACGGAGGAATGGATGTAGAGGATGTTGCCGAGGAGCGTATGGTCAGGTGGCCGGTCAATATTACACTCGGTTTGCAAGACTATATGGTCAGGGAAATTTGCCGCCTGCTGGGCGTTACCGGTGATCTAAAGAAGGAGTTTATCGAGTTCTTACCTAAACTGTACCGACTTTTCAGGGAGCTCGACGCTGAACTGGCTGAGATTAATCCTTTAGCTTTAACTCCGGCCGGATTGGTTGCCGCTGATGCCAAGGTCACCATTGATGACGATGCCCTTTACCGCCACCCCCAGCTGCCGCGAATCAAGGAAAAGACTGCTCTGGAATTAAAAGCTGAAGAGCTTGATCTGGCCTATGTTGAGCTGGATGGCAACATAGCAGTTATGGCGAACGGTGCCGGAATAACCATGGCTACCCTGGATATGGTTCAACACTACGGTGGAGCGCCGGCTAATTTTCTCGACTTTGGAGGAGGAGCCGATGTTGAAAGGACCTCAAAAGCCATAGAACTCCTGCTGGGAACTTCTCCGAAAGTGCTGTTGATCAATATTTTCGGAGGAATAACCCGCTGCGATGTCGTTGCGGAAGCCTTTGTCCGGGTTAGAGAGAGCAAGGGTATCGACTTGCCGGTATCTTTTCGCCTCGTTGGAACTAACGAAGCCGAGGGGCGGGCTCTCCTGGGAAAAGTGGGCATTAAAGCAGTTACCTCTATGGATGATGCCGTGCGCCATGCCGTTGAACTGTCCGTTGTATCTAAATAAAAGTTTGTAGATTTGCGCCAAGGAAAGGAGTCTAGAGAATGTCAATATTTATAGATAAACAGACCCGGGTTCTGGTTCAGGGTATAACTGGCAAGCAAGGTTCTTTTCATACCGGCCAGATGATTGCTTACGGGACAAAAATTGTCGGCGGCATCTCCCCCGGTAAGGGTGGGCAGACTGTCGAAGGTGTTCCGGTATTTGATACTGTCTTTGAAGCGTTGGAAAAACAACCAGTTGATGCGAGTATCCTTTTTATACCGGCTCCTTATGCCAAAGATGCCGCCCTCGAGGCACTCGATGCCGGTGTTAAAATTATTGTTCTGATTCCTGAACATATCCCCCTGCATGATGCCATGGAGATCATGGCTTATGCCAGGCAGAAAGAGGCTGTTATTGTCGGCCCCAATACTTTCGGGCTGGTTTCTTCCGGCAGCTGTAAAATCGGTATTATGCCTAACCGTTATTTTATTCCCGGTCCGGTGGGAGTTGTTTCACGAAGCGGTACCCTCTGCTACGAAATAGTCGGGCATCTGACTGATAGTGATATCGGAACTACTACTGTAGTCGGCCTCGGCGGTGACCGGGTTGTCGGCTTGAATTTTATTGATGTGCTTGAAAAATTTGAAGAAGATCCGGCCACCAAAATGATTATTTTAGTTGGCGAAATCGGCGGCAGTTCCGAGGAAGAGGCAGCCCAATACATTGCTAACTCGATGACGAAGCCGGTTATTGCTTACCTGGCCGGGCGAAGCGCGCCTCCGGGCAAACGAATGGGCCATGCTGGGGCTATTATTGAAAGGGGCCGGGGTACCTTTGAAAGCAAGGTCAAAGCGCTTTCGGAAGCGGGAGTAAAGGTAGCTGAACTGCCGATGGAGATTCCCTTGTTGGTTAAAGCTGCCCTAGCCAAAGCTTAACTGATTTTTTGGCGGGATTTGTATACTGCTGCTATATAAAGGGCAGCCGCATTAAGATAGGAGGGTACGGCTAAAATTGAGTGATCAGGAAAAGAACAAAGAGTTGATTCAGGCTAAAGAAACCTGGCAGCAAAAAGTAAACAAAACAATCGAAAAATACCCTGAGCGCAAGACGTTTAAGCTTGACTCAGACCTTGAAATAGAGACAGTTTACGATCCTCTGAATATGGCAGATTTCGACTATGCGGACCAACTGAACTGGCCGGGCGAATACCCATATACAAGGGGTATACAGCCGACCATGTACAGGGGGCGGCTCTGGACGATGCGCCAGTACGCCGGTTTTGGTAGTGCCGAGGAAACAAACGAACGGTTTCGCTACCTTATGGAACAAGGGCAAACCGGTTTGAGTGTGGCCTTCGATCTGCCGACCCAGATTGGTTATGATTCAGATCATCCACTGGCCCGCGGTGAGGTGGGTAAAGTTGGAGTGGCTATTGATTCTCTGGCCGACATGGAAATACTCATGGATAAAATTCCCCTCGACCAGGTCAGCACCTCGATGACGATCAACTCGCCGGCTGCTGTACTCCTGGCCATGTACATGGCTGTAGCGGAAAAACAGGGTATTCCGATGGATAAGATCAACGGGACCATTCAAAACGATATTCTCAAAGAATATGCGGCCCGGGGAACTTATATATTTCCACCCCGCGAATCGATGCGCCTGATTGTCGATATTATTGCCTTTGCCGGTGAAAAAATACCGACCTTTAACACGATCAGTATCAGCGGGTACCATATCAGGGAAGCCGGGTCAACTGCTATCCAGGAAGTGGCCTTTACCTTAAGTAATGCGATTGCCTATGTGGAGGCAGCTCTGGGAGCAGGGCTGGAAATCGATCAGTTCGCCCCCAGGCTTTCCTTTTTCTTTAACGCCCACTCGAACTTTTTCGAAGAGATTGCCAAGTTCAGGGCGGCCCGGAGAATCTGGGCCCGGCTGATGAAAGAACGTTTTGGAGCCCGTAACCCCCGCTCGCTGATGCTGCGTTTTCATACCCAGACAGCAGGCTCAACCCTGACTGCTCAGCAGCCTGATGTCAATATTATGCGGGTTGCTTTTCAGGCTTTAAGCGCTGTTTTAGGCGGAACCCAATCACTGCACACAAATTCGCGTGACGAAGCGCTGGCCTTGCCCAGTGAACATTCAGTTCTGCTGGCTTTACGAACACAGCAGGTTATCGGCTACGAGATCGGAGCCACTGACGCGGCTGACCCGCTGGGCGGTTCCTACTATATCGAAAATCTGACCAACCATATCGAAGAAGAGGTTCTGCGTTACATTGACCGTATCGATGAAATCGGCGGAGCGGTCGAAGCTATCGAAAAAGGGTTTATTCAAAGGGAAATTCAGGCCAGTGCTTACCGTTACCAAAAAGAAATTGAATCGCAGGAACGGGTGGTGGTAGGGGTTAACCGTTTTACGCAGAGCGGTGAACAGCCGATTGATTTGTTGAAGATGGATCCGGCAACAAGTCAGCGTCAGGTTGAACGCTTAAAAGAGGTCCGTTTAAGCCGCAACCAGGGCAAAGTGGCCGAATCGCTGCAGGAACTGCGCAAGGCGGCCCAATCAGACGAAAACCTGATGCCGTATATTTTAGCTGCGGTTAGGGCCTATACTACTTTAGGTGAAATTTGCGGTGTTTTAAGAGATGTGTTCGGTGAGTACCAGCAGCAAGTTACCCTATAAAAGCGGATAAATAACAGTAAGGAGGAAATTGCGATATGGCTGATAAACCGTTGCGGGTTCTTGTCGGAAAAGTAGGCCTGGATGGGCACGATCGTGGGGCAAAGGTAGTCGCCCAGGCGCTGCGCGATGCCGGCATGGAAGTTGTTTATACCGGTCTGCGGCAGACACCTGAACAAATCGTCGAAGCAGCGATTCAGGAAGATGTTCAGGTGATCGGGTTAAGTATATTATCCGGCGCGCATATGCAGCTGTTACCTCCGGTTTTGGAGATGCTGCGTGAACAGGATAGCAGTGATATAATTGTCGTTGTCGGTGGAATTATCCCGCGGGAAGACATTGTCTACCTTAAAGAAAATGGCGTGGCAGAAGTTTTCACCCCCGGTTCAACTACCGTTGACATTATCAATTTTATTAAAGAAAAAGTTGAGCAAAACAAATAAGACAGGAGTGGTGACCTTGTTTGATAAAATAGACCATATTGGTATCGCGGTTGGTGATCTGGAAAAAGCGCTTAGTTTCTATCGGGACCAGATTGGTCTGGTATTTAATGGCATTGAAGAGATTGATGAACAGAAAGTCAGGGTTGCTTTTCTCCCGGTTGGTGAAAGCGAGATTGAACTATTAGAGTCTACTGACCCGGCCGGGCCAGTCGGTAAGTTTATTGAAAAGAAAGGTGAAGGGGTCCACCACCTTGCTTTTCGTGTATCGGATATTGAAGATAAACTAGAGCAGTTAAAAGAACAGGGAGTAGCCTTAATCGATGAAAAACCTCGCTACGGGGCTGGAGGAGCTAAGATTGCTTTCCTTCATCCTAAATCTACAGGCGGAGTTTTGGTGGAATTGTGCGAACGTTAAATGGAGAAGAGAATATTGCAGAAAGCGGTGAACGCAATGGATGACAAGCTGGGCCATTTACAGGAGAGACGCAGTCGGACTATTGCCGGCGGCGGTGAAAAGCGAATTGAAGATCAGCGCAAGAAAGGTAAATTAACAGCCAGAGAGAGATTGATCAGGCTTATGGACGAGGACAGTTTTGTCGAGATAGGCACCTTTGTGCAAACCGGGCTTGAGGACGCCAGCAGTCTTGATTACCCAAACCCGGGTGAGGGTGTTGTTACCGGTTATGGAACTGTTGGCGGGCGACGGATTTATGTTTACGCCCAGGATTTTACTGTAGCCGGAGGTTCACTCAGCGAAGTTCATGCAGCGAAGATCTGCCGCATCCTCGATCTGGCCTCCCAAAATGGAATCCCGGTGATCGGTTTAAACGACTCCGGAGGAGCCCGCATTCAGGAAGGGGTTTACGCATTAAACGGTTACGGCTCGATATTTTATCGGAACACCCTTTGTTCCGGTGTAATACCACAGCTCTCGGTAATCATGGGCCCCTGTGCCGGTGGCGCTGTTTATTCACCGGCGATTACCGACTTTATATTTATGGTTAGTGGAATTGGCAATATGTTTATAACCGGACCGCAGGTGATTAAGGCTGTAACCGGTGAAGAGGTTTCTGCTGAAGAACTGGGTGGTGCAGCAACGCACAACCAGACCAGTGGAGTAGCCCATTTTTTTGCCGAAAACGAAGAAGAGTGTTTTATTCAAATTCGCAGCCTGCTAAGCTACTTGCCCTCAAATAATGTTGACGATCCACCCCGGGCTGAACCCCGTGAACCGGAATTGGATCAGGAGGAACTGGTTTCACTGATGCCGGATAATCCTAACCGATCTTACGATGTTCGGGAAATAATTAAGCGGGTGGTTGACGGCAGTGAACTGATGGAAGTTCACCAGGGTTATGCACAGAATGCTGTGGTCGGCTTTGCCCGCATCAACGGCCGTCCGGTAGGCATTATCGCCAACCAACCCCAGTTCAAGGCCGGCTGTCTTGATGTAAACAGTTCGGATAAGATTGCCCGCTTTGTCCGTTTCTGTGACAGCTTTAACCTGCCCCTGATTACTTTAGTCGATGTGCCTGGTTACCTGCCCGGTGTTGAACAGGAGTGGGGCGGAGTGATTCGCCACGGGGCCAAGGTTCTCTATGCTTATGCTGAGGCAACTGTGCCCCAGATATCGATCGTCCTGCGTAAAGCCTACGGAGGAGCTTATATTGCCATGAATTCGCGCTCACTGGGTGCTGACCTTTGCCTGGCCTGGCCGACGGCAGAAATCGCCGTAATGGGTCCGGAAGGGGCAGTCAATATTGTCAACAGGCGTGAACTGGAAGCGGCTGACGATAAAGAGCAGAAACGTCAGGAATTAGTCCAGCAATACCGCGAGGAATATGCCAATCCCTATATAGCTGCCGCCCGTGGTTGGATCGATGAGGTCATCGATCCGCGCCAGACTCGCGCTTACCTGATCCGTGGGCTGGAGATGGTTGAAAATAAACGGGAACAGCGCCTGATGCGCAAGCACGGCAATATTCCGCTATAAAAAATCATCAGATCCCCTTGACATAGCCAATGGGGATGTTATAAAATATTAGACAATATAAAAAAGTCCGTGATGGGGAGAGTAGCTGTTTTGTGGCGGTAGTAGCGAGCCGGAGTTGGTGAAAGTCCGGACCTGAAGCAAGTGGCGAAGCGCACCCCGGAGGTGGCGGTTGAAGCCGGTTTTATAAACCGGTGAGTAGGCTGGCCCGGTTTTATACCGTTATCAAGGCCGTTTTTCATGAAAACGGTGTGAGTGGATCGGCCTATGTTTTGCCGGTCAATAAAGGTGGTACCGCGAGCCTCTCGTCCTTTTAAGGATGAGAGGCTTTTTATTTTCCGGGAAATATGATTGGGAGATTATTAGTTCAGGAGGAGATAACGATGGCAAAAGAAAGAATAGTGCTGGCTTATTCAGGCGGACTGGACACCTCGGTAATTGTCAAGTGGCTCCAGGAAAAGTACGATTACGATATTGTGGTGATGACTGCAAATGTTGGCCAGGGCGAAACCGAATTAGCTGGTTTGGAAGAAAAAGCGATCAAGACAGGGGCTACCCGGGTTTTCATTGAGGATTTACGCGAAGAACTGGTGAAAGACTATATCTTTCCGATGGTTCAGGCGGGGGCGGTATACGAGGGCAAATATCTGCTTGGCACTGCTATTGCCCGCCCGGTTATCGGCAAAAAACTGGTTGAAACCGCCGAAAAAGTTGGAGCTACAGCCGTAGCTCACGGTGCTACCGGTAAGGGTAATGATCAGGTGCGTTTTGAATTTGCTGTTAAAGCGCTGAATCCCTACCTGAAGATTATTGCTCCCTGGCGGGAATGGGATCTAAAATCACGAAGCGATTGTATGGATTATGCCTGTCAGCATAATATACCGGTCCCGGTTACTGCAGAAAAACCATACAGCATTGATCGCAACATCTGGCATATCAGCTTTGAGGGAGGCATTCTGGAAGACCCGGACAGAGAGCCGGATCACGATATGTTTCGGCTGACTGTTGCCCCTGAAGATGCTCCCGAACAGCCGGAAGAGGTGGCGATCAGCTTTGAAAGAGGGATTCCCTATGCTATTAATGGTAAGAAGTTTGGTCCGGTGGAACTGGTTGAAGAGTTGAATTGTATAGCCGGCAAGCATGGTGTCGGCCGGGTTGATCTGGTCGAAAATCGTCTTCTCGGCATGAAATCGCGCGGCATTTATGAAACTCCGGGGGGCACTCTGCTGGCATTTGCCCATCGGGAGCTGGAACAGTATACTTTAGATCGGGAAACCTATCATTACAAGGAAGTGCTTGCTCTTAAATATGCCGAGTTAATTTATTACGGCCTCTGGTTTACTCCGCTGCGGGAAGCGCTGGATGGATTTATTCAGAAAACCCAGGAAACAGTTTGCGGAACAATTAAGACGAAGCTTTACAAAGGAAATATTAATGTGTCCGGCAGGAAATCGCTGCATACCCTTTATCATCCGGAAATGGTTACCTTTGAGGCTGATGAACTTTTTAATCAGAAAGATGCCGAAGGTTTCATCAATCTTTACGGTCTGCCTCTGACTATTAAAGGTATTCTTGAGCTGCAGAAGAAAAAGCTTTTACGGGAGGTGTCAAGTAGCTGAAAAACCCATGGCAGGGCCGTTTTTTCAAAGACATTGACGAGGCTGTGTTGAATTTTACGGCATCACTGTCCTTTGACCGACGCCTGGGGCTCTGTGATATAAGAGGCAGTATTGCCCACGTTGAGATGTTGGCAGCCCGGCAGATCATTACTACTGCCGAGTTGACTCGGCTTATCGGGGGGCTGGAAGAAGTCAGAACAGAAATTATTGAGAACCGGTTCCCATACGATATCCGGTATGAGGATATCCACATGAATATTGAAAAAAGGCTTACCGATAAACTCGGTCCGCTTGGTGGAAAGCTGCACACAGCGCGCAGCCGTAACGACCAGGTAGCTTTAGATATGCATCTTTATGTTAAGGAAGAGATCGGGAACATCGACTCTCATTTGCATCAACTGCAGGAAACAATGATTGCCCTGGCCGAAGAATACTCAGATGTGCTTATCCCCGGTTACACTCACCTGCAGAGGGCGCAGCCGGTTTTATTGGCCCATCACCTGTTGACTTACTTCTGGATGTTGCAACGTGATCGGGATCGCCTCGCCGGATCCTTACAGCGCGCTGACCTGATGCCCCTGGGTGCGGGGGCTATTGCCGGAACCGGGTTTGCTGTTGATCGTGAACTGGTGGCTAATAAACTGGGGTTTGGTCAGCTTTATGAAAACAGCATTGATGCTGTCAGTGACCGTGATTATATTATTGAATTCTTATCTTTTGCCGCTATCCTGATGATGCACTTGAGCCGCTTGGGTGAAGAGCTGGTTCTCTGGTCATCGACTGAGTTCGGTTTTATCGAGATCGATGATGCCTATACAACCGGCAGCAGCATGATGCCACAAAAAAAGAATCCTGATGTGGCCGAGCTAATCCGGGGTAAAACCGGCCGTGTCTATGGCAGTCTTTTCTCAATGTTGACGATAATGAAAGGTTTGCCTCTCGCTTACAATAAGGATATGCAGGAAGATAAGGAAGGGCTTTTTGACACGATCGATACTTTGAAGGCTTCGCTTCCGCTTCTGGCCCAAATGCTGCAGAAAATCAGCGTTAACAGGTCCCGCCTGGCGGATGCTGTTGACGATGACAACCTCTGTGCGACCGACCTGGCTGACTACCTGGTCCGACATGGTTCAACCTTCAGGGATTCTCATCATATTATCGGCAAAATGATCGCTTACTGTTTGCGGGAAGGTTTGCGTCTGCGCGAGCTTGACTCCGATTGTCGGCGGCGTTTTCACCCCGACCTGGCAGCAGATGTATCAACACTGCTTGATCCGGGTAAAGTGGTCGCAGCCCGTAGTAGTCGCGGCGGCACAGCTCCCGCGGCGGTAAAAGAACAGCTGAAGCTGGCTAAACAGTTATTGGCCAATAAAAAGCGGAACCCATTATATTAAAAAACTCTAACAACAAACCAGGTGATCATTGCCGCTTCCAGGACAAGTTTAATTGGTAAAGCGCTCCAAAAGCCAAGGGATGCACCGATACCTGCTTTAATTGCTTGATCGGTGCTGCGTCCGAAAATAAGATCGGCCAGTGCTGCACCCAGAAAGGGGCCGATCAGCAAGCCGATTGGGAAAAAGAAAAGTCCAATCAGTAAGCCGCCCGCAGCTCCCCAGGGGGCTGCTTTTGATCCGCCAAAATAGCGGCTGCCCATGGCAGTAAAAAGATAATCAACCCCCATGATGGCCAAGACCAGTAAGGCCTGGATCAAAAAGAAAGAGAATCCGAGATTTCCAAAGCCGGCTATTAAACCATAAACGAGCATACCGAACCATATTAACGGAGCGCCCGGTAAAAGCGGCAGCAGTGTTCCGGCCAGTCCGACAAAAAAGAACAACGCGGCAACTACAAGAGCAATTATTTGAGTCATCTTCAGACCTCCCGCTATTTTTGGGATTTTATAAGTCAATTAACATCATAACATACAGCGGTGGGAATGAGGACAGGGTGTTTGAGCGCTATATTTATCTGGTGTAAAAGAAGGAATAACAGACTACGGGTAGAATAAATACAGTTGATTTCGAACAGTGCGAAATTGGTGAAAGGGGGCAAAAAATAAAAGTATTATGAAATAATGAAAGCTTTTTAACTGAACAAGGAGGTGATAAACGGATGAAAGATTATAAACTGGAGGTATGGATTACGGCAATATGTTTCATGGTTGTCGCAGTAACCGGCGGGTTTTTCAGTTCTATTGTCGTTCTTTTGAATGAAAGATTTTTTGATGCGGTACCGACACCAGAAGCACTAATTCCTTATTACGGAGAGGGCATGTATGTATTTAAGCAGCAGCTTTCCATTATGGGTTTTCCGCTCCATTACTTTTTATTGATTATGCTCAGTTGGATTGGCGTAACGATTATCGGAGCGATCTGGTGTGTGGTTATGGACAGGATTGAAGCTAGACAAAAAGGTTAATTTTTAATTGAAAGGAGGGATTACTTATTCATGGAACCAAGAGGTGAAGTTTTTGTATTAGGTTTAATTCTCAGTATGGTTGTCCTTGTTGTTTCTATATTAATAAGTGTTTGGGCCCGCCGTTTTACCCGGAACCTGGGCGATTATTATGTAGCCGGTCGCAGTATCGGCGCTGTTAATAACGGGTTAGCAATGGTGTCTTTGGCCCTCAGTTTGACTACATTTCTCGGTTTAACCGCCCTGATTCTAGAGGGTGTTTATATTGCCGTAGCTGTTTACGCTTCTTTTACTGCTGCTTTTATCGGTCTGATGATTTTAGCCGCACCTTATCTGAGGCGTCATAAGTCATTTACGACTATGGCTTTTATTTCGGAGCGGTACGGCAGTAAAACACTGCGCTATATCTCTGTTGTTGTGATGTTGATTGTCAGTGTGCTCTACCTTGCCGGGAACCTTAAAGGTATCGGGATAGTTTTCTTTTACCTGCTCGGTGTACCTGAAGTAGTGGGTATCATTGTCGGAGGCCTGGTAGTTACACTTTACGTGACCGTGGGTGGTATGTATGGCGTTACCTATAACCAGACATTTCAGACCATTGTCCTGCTCTTCTGCCTGATGTTCCCGGTGGCCATTGTCTTAAAAACTCTGGGGGCTGCTGGTTGGTATTTCCCACCCCTGGGCTATGGAGATATGGTACCCCTGATGTCTCAGATCGTGCCTCACTATTTTTGGCCGATGCTGGTGCATCCTGTAACCTATATTGCCATCTTCCTCGGCTCATTCTTCGGCATTATCGGCCTGCCGCACTTCGTGATGCGTTTCTTCACCGTGCGTGATGCCAGGGAAGCCCGCTGGAGCACTGTTCTTTGCGTATTCCTGGTTGGTCTGGTTAACACCACTGTTTTTGCGACCGGTTTTGCCGCGGTCTATTACATGAATACTCAGGGTGTCGATATTCCGACCGCAGGCTACGACTATATGGTCTTTATTCTCGTTGATGCCCTGGCCGGGCAGGGCTGGCTGGCTCTGGCCGTTGCCGGTTCGGTGGCCGCCGGTCTATCCACTGTGGCTGGCCTTTTGATGATCATGGGTGTTGGATTAATTCACGACCTGTATGGGGCGATCAAACCAGATGTCGATGATGAGAAGAAACTGAAACTTTCATACGCGACAATGTTTATTGTCGGCATTTTGGTTATTATCTTCTCACTTAACCCGCCCGAGTTTATTCTCAAGGCGATTATGTGGGCCTTTGGTATCGCCGCAGCCGGACTCGGTGTGCCGATTGTGCTCGGTATCTGGTGGAAGCGTACCAACAAATACGGCGCTGGTGCCGGGATGGTTGTTGGTACTTTAATCGCTTTTCTTGGCTGGATTATGATCGACTACATGGGTATAAACCCGGTTGATATTCCCTTCCCCTTCTTTGCCAAGTATTTTTACGGGCCTTTAGGGTTTATCAAGGTTACTGCAGTTGCTGTGCCGATATCCTTTATTCTGACCATTGTGGTATCCTGGCTGACACCGCCACCTGGTCCGGAACTGCAGCGTCAGGTTGACGAGATGCACGGATGGACTGATGTAGATCCCAAGCGCTATAACAGCAAGGGATTGCCGATCACAATTATTATTCTGTCCGTATTTGTGATGTGGTTTATGACAACTCTCTACGACGTCTTTCCCAAGTAATTCCTGAGGTCGGAAGGGCTGCTCTATTATTGAGGAGCCTCCTTCCGACCTTGATTATTATCCACAGGAGGTGATGGCTTTATGGAGAATTGGGAAAAATTATGTAAGATGCCCTATAAAGAGATAAAAGATATGCAGAACCGTAAACTGCGGGCCTTTATCGCCAACCAGATCTATCTTTACAGCCCCCATTATAGTGCGCTACTGAAAGAACATAAGATAGACCCCTTTAAAATCAAAGGCATAGACGATTTGCGTCATCTTCCCTTTACTTATAAGTGGGATATTGCTCCTACTGACGAGAATCCGCAGAAAACCAAGGATTTTGTGATTCGGCCTGATGAAGAGGTTACAGAGAAATACGGTCATCTGGCCAAAATGTCGATGACCGGTGGTAAGGCTATGGTAGAGGAGCGGGTTTATGATTTTAAGCCGGTCCATATGCATTTTACAACTGGTCGGACGGCTTTGCCGACCCCGTTTGTCTATTCGAAACGCGACCTGGAAAATTTACGTGAATCGGGCGCTCGCCTGCTTGATGTTTTCAAGGTAACCAGTGAAGATATTGTGGTGAACTGCTTTCCCTTCGCCCCACACCTTGCTTTCTGGCAGACTTTTTTTGCCGGAGAAAAAGCTAATGTAGCTGGATTCCACAGCGGGGGTGGTAAGATTGTTGGTACCAATAACCTGATGGATGCTTTCGAATATGTACGCCCAACGGTGGCGGTTTTTATCCCCGGTTACTGCTATTACTTTCTGCGCGAAGCAGTAAAACAGGGCCGTGACTTTTCATCGGTTCAGAAGATATTCTTCGGCGGCGAGCGTGTACCGCCGGGCTTGAAGGATAAGATTAAAGAACTATTTGCCCAGCTTGGCGCGCAGGATGTAATGGTGCTGGCCACCTACGGTATGACTGAGGCCAAAGTGGCCTGGGCCGAGTGCCCGTCTCATGACGAATACTACGGTTACCACCTTTACCCCGATATGGAGGTTTTTGAGACGGTTGATCCGGAAAGCGGCGAGCCGGTCGGGGAAGGCGAAGAGGGCGAAATAGTCTATTCAGCACTTGATTGGCGGGGCACTGCCGTGCTGCGCTACCGCACTGGTGATATTGCCAAGGGTGGGCTGCTCTATGAACCCTGCCCCAACTGCGGGCGGACAATGCCGCGAATCAGCTCCAATATTCAGCGTAAGTCGGAAGTGAAGGAGTTCAATATGACCAAGGTCAAAGGAACCCTGGTTAACCTGAATAACTTCTTCCCCCTAATGATGAGCCATCCCGATATTGAAGAGTGGCAGGTTGAGATGCGCAAGCGCAATGACGATCCCTTTGATCTCGACGAGATCTACCTTTACCTGGCTACCGAGGGTGAAGTTAATCGTGACAAGCTGGTTGCCGAGTTGAAGCAAAAAGTGCTTAGAGATACTGAAGTATCACTGACCGATGTTATCTTTAAATCTGTGCCTGAACTGATCACTCAGCTTGGCATGGAAACAGAATTAAAGGAAAAAAGAATTGTCGACAACAGGCCCAGTTAGTTTAGAATAACGAAAGGTGAAAGGAGGCAAAGCATGCAGGCGTGGAATAAAATCAGACGAATGCCGGCAGCAGAAATTAGAAAAATGCAAGATGATCTCGTGTATAAAATGGTTAATGAAGAATTGGCTGTCCGGCATCCCTATTACCGGGCTTTATTTAAAGAAGCAAATATTAACCCTGCTGAAATTAAGGGTGTTAGTGATTTAAGCAAACTGCCCTTTACGGAAAAGAAAGATCTGCTTCCTCCGGAAGGCGAACCGCTTCATCCGAAGAAGTTTGTTTTAGAGACTCCTGAAGAAAGTGAAGATAAGGGTAAAAAGAAAGGTTTTGCCTTATTCGGAAAGAAAGAGGCAGAAACGGAGTGTTCTGACTACCGCTTCCAGGCACTATATTTTACAGCCGGCAGAACTGAGAAGCCTATTCCGGTGGAGTACACCCATTATGACCTCGATAACGTCAGGGAAGCCGGTTTAAGAACTTTTGATATCCTTGGTTTGACCCGTGATGATACGCTGATCAACGCTTTTACTTTTGCTCCGAATGTCTATTTCTGGCAGATGTTCTACAGCACTATCGGTATTGGCAGCACCGCGCTACAAACCGGCGGAGGTAAAGTTCTGGGGATGGAAAAGATTCTCAAAGCGCTCGACAGTATGGAAGCTCCGGTACTGGTTGCAGCGCCAGGTTATGTCAGGTTTGCGCTGCAAACACTCGATCATTTCGGTTTCAGTGCGGCGAACCTCGAGCGCGTAGTAATTGGCATCGATTATGCCCCGATGGAGGCAGTAGAAAAGCTCAGGAAACTGATGAAATCAGTAGGCGCAAAAAATGATCTGGTGCAGCGTATTTATTTTATCTCAGAAGCAAAATCGGGTTGGGCTGAATGTGAACCCGATTTTGGATATCACACTAACCCGGATCACATCCTGGTCGAAATTGTCGATCCGGAAAGTGGGGTTCTTCTTGGCGAAGGTGAAAAAGGTGAAGTGGTTATTACTCATCTTGATACCCGCGGCACTGTTTTGATGCGCTATAAAACCGGCGATATAGCCACTGGTGGCCTGACCACTGAGCCCTGCCCCAACTGTAAGCGGACTGTTCCACGAATTATGGGCGACATTGAAAGGAAATCTCTGGTTTATGATCTTAAGGGCAGGGATGGAGCCTTCCAGTTTAATGGTAATCACTTGCGCAAAAAGATGTTTACCAGGGAAGATGTTTTGCTCTGGTATGTTGAACTTAATCGCAGTGGTTCGGAAGATAATTTAAAGATAGTGGTTAAAGGAACTTCGGGAGCAGACGAAGCGGTGTTGCTAAAAACACTGGAGCAGGAGCTGCAGGCAGAATATAAGGTTCCCGTTACAGTTGAAAGCAGTACTCTTGATGCTGTCGCTGATAAGATCGGTATGGAAAAACAGATAACCGAGCAAACCATTTTTGACAATCGAAACAGTTAATCTTCGCAAAAAAGGCAAAAGCCCCCGCGCAAACGGGGGCTTTTGCCTTTAAAAAGCTTGCTGTCATGGCGCATAAAGCGAAGCAGAGCTTTTCAATAACTCCTGCTAATGTTATAATTATATAAGGAAGTACTTGCATAATTTTGTTTTATTATTGAAAGCTATGATCGAGAGGCAGGTGTGAAGTTGAATAATCTACCGGAACCGGTAAACTTGGATACAATTGCCGGCAACTTGGCTGATGCTGTATTTTTAGTTGACCGGGAAATGAACATTGTCTGGTTGAACAAGAAAGCCGAAGAATTTTTTCATACCAGCTTTGGTGCAGCACTAGATATAAAAATAACGGAGCTGACTGCGATCAAAAAGCTGGAGAGCCTGCTTGAAGATGTTTTTGAAAGGGAAGAAGCTTTAAAATGCTCATACGAAGAGGCTGCAGTAAAGGTAAAGCGGCTCGACCAGCGCTACTTTTTTAAGATTGCCATCAATCCGATCTTCCACCAGGACAAGCTCTGGGGGGCTCTGATTCAACTTACTGATGTAACCCGTTTTCATGAAATGGAGAAAATCAAGACAGATTTTGTATCCATTGTATCGCACGAGTTTCGCACACCACTAACGACGATCATTGTCGGCGTGGAGATGCTAAAGGAAGGAATGCTCGGTGATCTTACACCACGGGGCAAAGAAGTTCTCGAAGCAATCGGGGCAGACTGCGAGAGATTGAACAGACTCATAGACAATTTGATGGAGCTTTCCCGTATCGAATCCGGAACTATTTATGTCGAGGCCGAATCAACCGATGTGGCCAACCTGGTGAAGGAAGCTGTCCGTCCGCTGAAAATTCAGGCAGATAAACAAGGTATTGAATTGATTACCGATCTGCCTCCGGAACTGCCTCCGATCGCAGCTGATTTTAATAAATCGGTTTGGGTGATCGCTAACCTGGTCGGTAATGCTATGCGCTATACAGAAAAGGGTGGTACGATCATAGTTCGGGTCAGGCAGCGTGGCAAACGTCTATTCTTTTCTGTTGAGGATACCGGTTGCGGTATACCAAAAGAACATCATGAAAAGATTTTCCATAAATATATTCAGGTCAGTGGCGCTGGCCGTAAGGATACCGGTGGTGTCGGCCTGGGTCTGGCTATCGCCAAGGACATTGTTATGGCCCATGGCGGCGAAATATGGGTTGACAGCGAAGTAGGCAAAGGGACCGTATTTATATTTACTCTCCCGGTCTACCAGGGAAACGAATCTGTAACACTTCCGGATACTGTTGAAAAAGGAGGTTAGGCTATGGGTAAAAAGGTTCTACTGGTTGAAGACGAGAAAAATATTATACTCGGAGTGCGTACCTGTCTTGATGCCGTCGGTTACAAGGTTGAGATTGCTGAAGACGGCGAAGAAGCGCTTAAGGCCGTACGCAGAGAGCACCCGGATTTAATTTTACTTGACTTATTGCTTCCTAAAGTAGATGGTTTTGAAGTGCTAAAAGTGTTGAAAGGTGATGCTGCCACCAGCAGTATCCCGATTATAGTTCTCACGGCTAAAGCAGAAGAGGAAGACCGTCAGAGAGCGCTAGACCTCGGCGCCGATAGTTATATGACCAAACCTTTTAAACCCCAGAAATTATGGGATAACCTGAAACATTATCTTGCCGATTAATAAAGTTATATTACCAGATAGCATAATATGTTTTCTTAAGGGCACAGTGAGCTGTGCCCTTAAGCGAATTGGTAACGGCCTGCATTTTCATGATGCAAACCCCTGAATAGAGGAGATCATTATTGACTGTTAACAGTTTGAATATTGAGCAGGGGCCAATCCGTCCACCCAGCGAAGCGAACAGTTTACTGCTGCGTCTAACACGCAATTGTCCCTGGAACCGCTGTCTTTTTTGCCCGGTTTACAAGGCTGAAAAATATAGTCGGCGTAGTCTTGACGATATCAGGAACGACATCGAGTCGATTGCTGGTGCAGTCGATAAAATAAAAGAGATCTCCCAGGCAAAGGGTTTTGGCGGCGTGATTAACCGGCAGGCTGCAGCGCTGGTTCAATCTGAATACCCTGAGCTCTTCCCGGTGGCTTTCTGGCAGTTTCATGGTGGAAAAACAGCATTCCTCCAGGATGGTGACAGCCTTCATTTACCAGTATCCCAATTGGTGGAAGTACTGGGTCTGTTAAAAGAAAAATTACCCTCTATTCAAAGGATTACAACCTATGCCCGTTCCCGCACCTTACTGCGCTGGACTGTCGAAGAACTCGTCCTGCTTAGAAAAACAGGTTTAAACCGTATTCATGTCGGACTGGAAAGCGGCAATGACCAGGTCCTTGAATTTATGCAGAAAGGAGTAACTGGGGTTCAACATGTTGAGGCCGGACAAAAAGTAAAAGCAGCCGGGATTTCTTTAAGTGAATATGTGATTCTGGGCCTGGGTGGAACAAAACTATGGCGTGAACACGCTCTTGATACAGCAAAAATATTGAATGAGATCAATCCTGACTTTATCCGTGTGCGGACCCTTGCTGTGCCTCCGGAAACTCCTCTATTCAAGAAAGTACAGCAGGGTGAGTTTAAGCTGCTGCACGATGATGATGTCGTCAGAGAAGAAGCTCTTTTCGTAGAGCACCTTGAGGGAATCGAAAGTGTTTTTTACAGTGATCATATTCTGAACCTTTTAGAAGAGGTATACGGCAATCTGCCGGAAGATAAGCCGGTTATGCAGAAGACGATTAACAGCTACCTTTTGTTAACAGCTTCAGATCGGGAACGGTTCCGACTTGGCAGGAGAACCGGTTATTACAGAAATCTGGCCGATAGGCATGATGAATCGCTTGAACTAGCGGTGGAACGAATCTATCAGCAGCTGCAAATTGAGGGAATTACAGTTGACGATTATATCTTGCAATTAATGCGCAGATTTATATAAAAAGGTGGTGGACCTTTTTCGCGTAGCTATTTGTTTGCTTGAACTGCATATTCCCGGAGCAACTTCACTGAAAGCGAAGCGCCGGGTTATCAAGAGTCTTATTCAGCGTCTGCGCAACCGCTTCAATGTTTCAGTTACAGAGATCGGCAACCAAGATCTCTGGCAGCGCGCTGAACTTGGTATGGCTGTAGTCTGTCACAATGGCGCGGGTGCCGATAGTATCATTGAAATGCTGACCGCTTATGTTGAGCAGGAAAGCAGTGTTGAAATAATCGGTTCTCGTCAGGAGAATTATTGAGTGAGGCATCAGACCATGATTTCCATCAAAAAAATAACTGAACTTGCCCATCATAAAACCGGCCTTATAATTAAAAAGGGCGATTATGTTGTTGATGCAACTGCTGGAAACGGTAATGACACCGTATTCTTGGCTGAAAAAGTAGGGCCGGTCGGCCATGTATATGCCTTTGATATCCAGATAGATGCCCTGGCTAAAACAGCTGAAATATTAAAAAAAAAAGAGCTCTCTGATCGAGTTTCTTTGATTCAATCGGGCCACGAACAACTGTTACAATATGTCAGGAATCCAGTCTCAGTGGTTATGTATAATCTTGGTTTCCTGCCCGGAGGAGACCGGCAGGTAACCACAAAATCCGAAACCACTTTAAGTAGCTTCAAACAAGCTTTGACCCTTCTTAAACCCGGTGGGATGATTACAATGGTCATCTATCCGGGTCACTCTGAAGGCAGACTCGAAAAAGAAGAGCTTATGTTAGTGTGCAAAGATTTATCTTCATCCGATTATGCTGTTTTGCATCTTGAATTGATTAATCAGGCCAATGATCCACCGGAGCTGTTTGTTGTTCAAAAAATATTTTTCCGTCCGGCTGAATAGGTCAAAAAGGGTATCAATCCCGTGTTGTCGAACAAATTGAACAGTTAACACAGGATGTTCTGCTTCGTAAAATGTAATGGTTGTTCGGCCCTTAATCGAATCTTAGGCAATAATGGAGGTACGCAAAATGCCTGACCGTAGCATATCAAAAACTGCTATTAAAAGATTTCCGATATATCTCCGCATCTTGGATCAATTGGTTCAGCGTAAGGTCGATATGGTTTCCTCTAAAGAACTAAGTAGTGAATCTGGCTTTTCAGCGGAGCAAATACGCAAAGACCTCACTTACTTTGGAGCATTTGGAACACGCGGCGCCGGCTATAATACTATGTTTTTGAGAGAGAAAATTATTAAGATTATCGGCTTGGATAAAACAATTGATACAATAGTTATGGGTGCCGGGAATCTGGGTACAGCCTTAACCCGTTATAATTCGACAAAAAACCCCTATGTCAATGTGGTTGCTGTATTTGATCGGGATCCCGGATTGATCGGTAAAAAAATTGACGAAATCAATATTCATTCAATTGATGAAACCCCAGGATATATTGAAAGTCATAAGATCAGAGTTGCGATAGTTGCCGTTCCAGCCGGTGCGGCTCAGGAAGTCGCCGACTTGATTACCAAGCACGGAGTCAAAGCCATCCTTAATTTTGCGCCTGTTAAGCTCCATGTTCCTGAAGGAGTCCATGTCCATAATGCTGATCTGACTATAGAGCTGCAGAGTCTGATTTATTACAGCTCAGCCAATGAAGAACGTTTGAAACGTCTCCACCAGACAACTACAGCAGTGCAGTCACCAAAAACCCTTTCACTCGAATAGCCATTATTTAAAGCAGTTAATAAGTTTCCCTGGCCCTGCCGATTGTATTGACTTTTTGTAACAGCTTTTGTATACTTATTATTACGCGTGGAGCTGTGGTGTAGTCGGTTAACATATCGGCCTGTCAAGCCGAAGACCGCGGGTTCGAGTCCCGTCAGCTCCGCCAAAATTGCCGAGATAGCTCAGCTGGTAGAGCAGCGGACTGAAAATCCGCGTGTCCCCAGTTCAACTCTGGGTCTCGGCACCAGTTTTGCGGAAGTAGCTCAGTGGTAGAGCATCGCCTTGCCAAGGCGAGGGTCGCGGGTTCAAATCCCGTCTTCCGCTCCATTTATTTGGCGACATAGCCAAGTGGTAAGGCAGAGGACTGCAAATCCTTCATCCCCGGTTCAAATCCGGGTGTCGCCTCCAACTATCGCCGGAGTGGCGGAACAGGCAGACGCAAGGGACTTAAAATCCCTCGATCGTAACGATCGTACCGGTTCGATTCCGGTCTCCGGCACCAATAGTTTTTAATGTTCTATCAGGGTAAATTTTAACCCTGATTTTTTTGTTTATCGTTTTTTTTAAGGTTGAGTGTTGAGAAGTTTGAAGAAGTTCCATCTTGCAATGAAAGCTAATGTTTGGGTTGTCTTTTTTTCAGCATATTATGCTGAAGGAAAACAAGAATTCCACACCCGATGAAAATATCGCCGATACTAAGCAGCTGATTCCGCCTGTACGGGATGGGAATACGGTCACCAAGATAATCGAGCCAGGTATTATCGGTTATGGTTGTGTGGAAAGGACTCTTTACACCTGTAGCCAGTTCTTCTGCAACCGTGGAGGGCATTCTGGTGCTGTCTACAGGCATTATACCTCTGTTAGCGGTAATTACTAACAAATTGAGCAGTATGCCTAACCCGATAATAATAATACCGGCCTGACGGTTTTGAAGAAAAATAAACAGCAGTAAGAAGACAAATGAAATTAAATATATAAACGGATAAACAGTTGTTAAGTAACCAGATGAAGTATTAAAATCGATCCAGACTGCTGTCTGCACCAGGAGAGCCAGAATAATCAGCGGCCAGCCGAACAGTGATACCTTATTTAAATACTTTAATTTACCGTTCCGGAGCCACCCGATGATTATTCCCAGCAAAATAGCTTCCCAGAGCAAATATCTGTTCCTCCCCAATAAAATTAATAATAATCACCAGTTTGATACGCTATATATTTATTCGGGGGAGTATTCACATCAGCCACCGGTAGATACTTTAAAATTAAGCTGAGGTAAAATACGGGTAAAAGCGTTGACTACTTTTGGATCAAACTGGGTTCCGGCACATGATTTCAGTTCTTTTAAGGCCGACGACTGCCCTAGTGCTTTTCGGTAAGGCCGAGTGCTGGTCATGGCGTCAAATGCATCGGCAACCGCCATTATGCGAGCTCCCTCGGGTATTTCTTCGCCCCCGATCTGATCAGGATAGCCTGTGCCATCCCAACGCTCATGATGGTGCCTGATAATATCTGTGCCTGCTGCAAAGTACTTGATATCTCGGATCACTTCAGCGCCGGCGGCGCTATGTGTTTTCATGATGGCAAATTCTTCATTTGATAATAGGCCTTCTTTTTTTAAGATATAATCCGGTACCGCCACCTTGCCGACATCATGAATCAGGGCGATGTATTGTAAAAATTCCACCTTGTCTTCGGGCCATTTTAGTTCGTGGGCGAGAGAGACTACATAATCAGCCACGCGTGAAGAATGGCCCTTAGTGTAAGGATCTTTTGCATCAATGGCCAGGGAAAGGCTTTTTATCGTATCCAGGAAGGTCTGGCGAATATTCATATAAGACTGGAATGAGTGGCGAGCCAGAATCATGGGTAGCAAAAAGAGAACGAGGCCCCAGAAACCGATATTGATATAGATCACTGCAATTAAAGCACCCAGGGGTGCCATACTTATAAATGTTAAAGTACACCATTTTAAGTTGATTAACCAGACTGCATAAGGATTTTCTTCCTGGACAAAGGCGAGAATAAGTGTGACGAAGGAACTGTTTAGCACAAAGAAGACGATCATAGAAACAATAAAAGCCGGAATGTGGTTGGTAGAAAATACCAGTGAAGATGGAGTCATACTCCTGTAAATCAAGGCCGCTGATCCAGCAGAAACGACTAGTTGTGAGGCATTGAAAAGGTATTTTATGCGATTTTTCTCTCTGATCATCAGAAACAGATCTCTTGTAATTGTAATGACAACAACGATAAATGGTTGGAACATCAGTATAGCGGCGGCAATAGTGGCGAAACTGACAGAAACACTGCCGCCACGGGGCAGTGTTACCGGAAAGGAATCAGATAGAGCAATCAACAGTAGAAAAACGAGGACAGGAAACCAATAAGCTTGGGACCAGTTCATGATTGTTACGGTGTAAGCGATCATTACGGCCGCAGTGCAGGCAAGCAATGTAACATAGATTGCAGCTTTTATTGATATTTTTTTATCCACCAGTAACCACCCTGTTGTTCGTCCTATTATAAGTAGTGAAGCCGGCAGGCAGGCTAGCAAACAATTACCATCTAAAAACTGCTGCACCAGCAAGAACCAAACCAGCCAGTGCGATGAGCGCCTTAGCCAGGTTAAACTTCATAGTTTAACCCCCTTTATCAGGTAGCTCAACGGTTTTCCGCTATAGCCGTTGGCGGCGCTTCGCTCGGTTTTCGCTCAAAAAAATCAAACAATACCAGGTAAATGCCTACTGCCGGCTTCAAATTTTAATTGTTTTTCAATAAAGCGAGCCTTCGATTAATGGCATCCAGTGAAGCCCGTACTGTCGATTCAAGATCATCTCCCTTATTTACAGCTGTGCCCAAAAGTAATTCTTCCTGATATTTCGATTGCAAAAAAAATGCAGAGATAATTATCTCTTGCTCGCATAGGTTTATTTTTTGAACATCACCGACAACAAGTTTGCCATCAATATCCAAATATTGCTCTACTGCCGATAAAGTTGCCGAAGCAGTCAGTTTGAGGCGGCTCTGCCTGGAATTTGGCCCGGTAATTTTAGCGGTGTACAAATTATCGCCTGTTTTTAAAGTAACCATTATCGTTGTAGTGCCGTTTTCGGAACTATAATTAATACCCTTGAGCTGGAATCTGGTCTCTTTATCAGCAGGTACAACCATGTCCGGTCCAAGTTGAGCCACGCTGATACGCTTATGATCCAGCTCAAGTCCCAGTTTAATCAGTACCGCCGATTCGATATCTCTGACCACCTGTTTGGGGGAGCGTGTCTTATCGGCCAGAACATGAATCTCAACAATATCGCCATCCTGGCAAACTAAACGCCCGGAAGAAACACCCTGAATTTGGGAGATAATCGATTCAATTTCCCGTACTGTTTGATCTTTATCTTCCAAAATGACAGCCCCCTTAAGGGATGACTTCAAAGTGGTAAACAACAGTGGTTTATTCGGTTTTAATAAAAACACCTGGTACAATTATACCACAACTATATTAATTTGCTATAATTCTACAATAATGGTTAATTTCCTTTTTTTTATCAAAAATAATTAAAAATGATTACCGCCTATTCTTAACATTCACTGAAACCGCAGGCTTCGCACTTCAGGCATCCTTCAGCCCTGATCAGAGCACAGGTACCACAATCCGGGCATAGCTCCAGGGGATTGCTATTGTGGTTGAGAGCTTCACCATTTTCAATCTCGGCCAGTTTTCGAAGGCCCTGGCCGATGGCATCGGGAACGCTCATTATCCTGTTCGGCCCGAACCCTACCGATCGGGCGCCGCCGATACCTTCAAGCTGGGTTACGATTTCATCTACGCTTACTCCGCAGCGCAGGGCCAGTGAGATCAGGCGGGCGATTGCTTCGGTGAAGGCAACCACGTCACTGCCGGCTTTACCGATCTGGGCGAATAGCTCAAAAGGTTTATCGTCAGCTTTATTGACAGTGACAAATAAATTACCAAGGGCTGTCCTGATGCTGGTTGTGTGGCCGCTCAATGTTTTCGGTCTTTTTGTCGGTTTGAGGTTATCCTCCTGTGATCCATCTCCGACATTGAGGACCTGTTTAGTCCGGGAACTGTCCCGGTAAATAGTGATACCCTTACAGCCTGCTTCCCAGGCAGTAATGTAAGCGTATTTAACATCGTCGATAGTGGCATCTTGTTTAAGGTTGATCGTTTTGCTGACCGCATTGTCGGTATGTTTCTGGAAAGTTGCCTGATGCCTGACGTGCCAGCTGTAGTCAATTTCCATTGCAGTTTTAAAAAGATTCTTATACTTTTGAGGGACTACCGAATCGTCTGGTATTTTGCCGCTGCGGGCGATTTCCTGGATCAGACTTTCACTGTAAAAGCCTTCCCTTTGGGCTATTTCAAGAAAGAGGGGATTAACTTCAGGTAAATCGAGGCCGCCCAATATATTTTTTCGGATAAAGGCAATGCTGAAGTAAGGTTCTATTCCACTGCTGGCGCTGGCGAGGATAGAAATGGTTCCGGTAGGGGCGATTGTTGTACGGGTTGCATTACGAACCCGATCTTCGGGATTTCCGTTATCGTAAATGCTGCCGCTGAAATTCGGGAAGACTCCACGCTCTTTTGCCAGGACAACTGATTCTTTTTTAGCTTCAGTGTTAATAAACTGCATCACCTTATCGGCAGTTTCAATTGCTTCTTCACTGTCGTAAGTAATCCCTAATCTGACCAGCAGATCATGCCAGCCCATAATACCCAGCCCGATTTTCCGGTTACCTTCTTTGTGCATGGCAGCGATTTCCGGAATAACATAGTTGCTGGCATCGATAACGTTATCGAGGAAGCGGACAACAGTTTTTACAACTGCGCCCAATTTATCCCAGTCTACCTGGGAATTATTCGTAACATATTTTCCCAGATTAATAGAGCCGAGGCAGCATGCTTCATAAGGCAGCAGCGGCTGTTCTCCGCAGTTGTGGACCATAATACCGTTAGCGTCGAAGGCATTGATCCCGGGAACCTGGACGTCATAGACTTCTTCGGTCCCATCTGGTGTCACCGTGTCAACCGTGGTCGTGAAGCGCACGCGATTTGGTTCTCGGCGGTATAATGACAGGACCGCGGTAAGGCGGCTCTTCTTCATAGTGTCGCAAAATCCGATCTGTTCTGCAAAAATCTTTAAATTATCTTTAGAGATGATCAACTCGTGTTGGGGCTTGGTTTCGTAGGTGGAGGTTCCCATTTTACCATTCGGCATCGGCTTGGTCATCTTCTCACGACGGTTTGCATAGATGGAACTGGTGATGCCGAAACGGGCCAGCATCCGCTGGACAGCCCGGAGTCTTTCCATATCGCTCTGGGCCAACCGGATGGAAATACCCTTTTCCAGGGAGCCCTGTACAGAGCCGTCGGAATCGAAGAAACCCCTCAGGAAACCCTTGACAAAGTCTGAGGAAGTCTGGGTTTCCAGGTAGGGTGTAATGGCCTTGTTTCCCGGTTTCATGCCGAGGGAGAAGGCTACTTTCCGGAGAGTTGCGAGGCTCATTCTGCATTCATTCCTTCCGCTGACCTTCCACCAGCCTTTGAAATCACTCCGGTGGGGTAAGAACTCGGCAGCCTCGAAGGCAGCGCCCATAATGCCCGTGGTGCCTTGATTAGGCCAAACAGATAGAAGAGCCTTGTCCGATTTTAACGTTCCATCGCCTGTAAGCAGGCCGACAAAATAGCCCTCTTCATCTCCATAAAGACCGCTCCATCCGGAAAACTCGCGGTGGTCGTGAAGCATAATCTCATCTCCGGGTTTGAGATCTGCTGCATTGGCCCACTCCTTTTCAAGGGTGAATCTTGTCTTTACCTTAACCCTGAGCACGGGATGCCCACCGGTGGCACGGAATGAATAACCTTCCTTTGTCCTGATGGAAAGAAGGGGTTTGATGCCTGTTGGGAAAAAGCCGGCCTCGGTAGTCTGGAAGGGTTTTCCGTCGACGATGAGGGCGGTGCTCTTTCCGAGGAGATCCCTGACCATTCTGGGCCCATCGGCGGTCAGGATGAAGGTATCACCGGGCACGCAGGGGTTTGTGGTTTCATAGGCGCCGACGTTTGGTGTAGGGTTATATTTGTTCATCTGGTCGATTAAGATAATACCGGGATCGCCTTTTTCCCAGGCCTTTTGGATAATCAGATCAAAAACCGCTTTTGCGTCGAGTTGAATTTGGTTACCTGTTTCCGGATCACAATAGATCTGTTTGGTGCGGGGGTTGATCAGGTAATATAATGGATCGGGATCCTCACCGGTAGCTTTTCGCATAAATTCATCTGAAACGGTGATCGATAGATTAAAATTGTTAATTTCATCTTCGTTCTCCTTACAGCAGATAAAATCGATAACATTTGGGTGGTTATAAATCAGCGAGCCCATGTTAGCCCCGCGTCTTGTTCCACCTTGTTTTACTGCTTCAGTAGCGGTGTCAAATATTTTAAGGAATGAAAGTGGTCCACTGGCAACACCATTGGTTGACCGGACGATATCATTACTTGGTCGCAGGCGATCGAAGGCGAAACCAGTACCGCCACCTGTTTTTTGGACCAGGGCCATATTCTTAAGGGTGGTAAAGATACCATCCATGCTATCTTCCATAGGTAAGACAAAACAGGCGCTCAACTGTTGGAGTTCTCGGCCGGCGTTCATCAGGGTAGGGGAGTTAGGCATAAACTGAGTATCAGCCATAATTTGGAAAAAGTTCTCTTCAATTGCTTTTATCTCTGCCTCATCCTTGCCGTAGTTTTTTTCAATGGCGGCAATATTGACAGCCACACGGTGCAGAAGATCTTCCGGAGTTTCGGTTGGAGCTCCTTTTTCGTCTTTGATCAGATATCTTTTTTCAAAAGTGATGCGGGCGTTAGAGCTTAATTCCATCAGTTGAATCCTCCCCTTTAAATATTATTTATTCTTTCTCTATAGTCCTTATTTTTCCTTTTCATTTGGAGGTTTTTATTTAGTTGTTAAATTAACTCTTTTTTCGTACGTTAAGCAGTGATATAATGAGCAATAGATTTTAAGGCAAATTTTGAAAGATATGCAAAGGAGGGGACGAGTTCAGATTATGGCACAAGAAAAAACACGAAAGCAGCTCAAGAAACAACGCAAAAAAAGAAGACGGGCCAAAAAAAGAAAGAGGTTAAAAGGCCGGACCTAGAAAGCCGCTTAGCGGCGGTATGATTATATCGCTGTTAAGCTTCAATAATTGATTGACGAGAGGAGGTGCAGTTTTGCCCCTTTATGAATTCTACTGTTCCAAGTGCAAAAATAAAACTGAGGAACTGTGCAGCAGCGCTGTACAAAGTGTACGCTGCCCATCTTGTGGAAAAGATACTGAAAAAGTGTTGTCTCTTTTTCGGACAGGCAGAAGTTCTACAGGAGGCGGAGCCGCCTCCTCAAATTGCGGAGGGTGAACAAAAACCAACTGCAGCAGTTGCTGAACCGCTTTAATCAGTAAGAATCAAAACAAAGAGCAGCAGGGAGGCGCTTATGACCAAGTATATTTTTATTACGGGTGGCGTAGTATCATCTCTGGGTAAAGGAATAACAGCTGCTTCTCTGGGATGTTTGCTGAAAAACAGAGGTTTAAAACTTATCATTCAAAAGTTTGATCCTTATATTAACTATGATCCCGGCACGATGAGCCCCTACCAGCACGGTGAGGTATTCGTTACCGAAGATGGGGCGGAAACAGATCTTGATTTAGGCCACTATGAGCGTTTTACTGATGAACATCTTACCCGAGACAATAATGTTACCGCGGGCAAAATATACTGGTCGGTAATTGAGGCTGAAAGAAAAGGTCTCTACCAGGGCAATACTGTTCAGGTAATTCCCCATATCACCGATGAAATAAAAAAATGTGTGATGAAGCCTGATCGCAACCGTGATCTTGATGTGGTGATTACTGAGATAGGCGGTACAGTCGGTGATATTGAAAGCCTGCCTTTTTTGGAAGCTATTCGCCAGGTCAGGTATGAAATTGGCTGGGAGAATGTCGTATTCATTCATGTTACTCTTGTGCCGTATCTGCCGATGTCCGGTGAACTAAAAACAAAACCAACCCAGCACAGTGTCAAGGAGCTGCGCAGTATCGGTATCCAACCGGATATAATTGTCTGCCGAACGGAGCATCCCCTCGGCGATGATTTAAGAAAAAAAGTAGCTCTATTTTGCAATATCCAACCTCATGAAGTTGTCGAAAACATAGATACAAAAATAATATATGAAGTTCCCCTGCTGTTGCAGAAACAGTATTTGGACCAGATGGTCCTGGAAAAGTTAAACATGACTTGTCAACCGGCGCAGATGGAGAAGTGGAGCGCCATGGTTCAGCAGGCTTATAATTTAAAGGATCAGGTCACCATAGCCCTGGTCGGTAAATATGTTGCTCTGCGCGACGCTTATATCAGTATCAATGAAGCGCTTTTTCATGCCGGGCTCGCCCATAATGTCGATGTTGAAATCGTTCTCATACCGGCTGAAGATATTGAATCAGGAGACGCGAACGATATATTAGACGGAGTTGACGGCATTCTGGTTCCCGGTGGTTTTGGTGAGCGCGGAATCGAGGGTAAAATAAAGGCGATACGCACTGCCCGAGAGAACAAAATTCCTTTCCTCGGACTGTGTCTCGGGATGCAATGCGCGGTTATTGAATTTGCCAGAAACGCTGCCGGAATAGACGGCGCTCATAGCACCGAGTTTAATCCAGAAACACCCGGACCGGTAATCGTTTATTTACCAGGTCAGGAGGAGAATACCAAAATTGGCGGTACCCTTCGTCTGGGTAGTTATCCCTGTTCAATAAAGAAAGGCTCATTGGCTGAAGCAGCTTACCAGGAAAAACTGGTCAGTGAGCGGCACCGGCACCGCTATGAATTTAACAATGAGTACATTCCGATATTGGAAAAAGCGGGTATGATTTTCAGCGGCGTAAATGAAGATGATAATTTGATCGAAATGATTGAGCTTAAAGATCACCCTTGGTTTGTGGCGGTTCAATTTCACCCCGAGTTCAAGTCGCGGCCAACCCGCTCACATCCCCTGTTCAAAGGCTTTATTGGCGCTGCCATTAAAAAGAAATTTGGTCGGGATTAGCAATAACTCGGTAGGCCATTTCGATTATACTTACCCGGTGTTCCATACTTGTTTTCTGTAAATAGCGATAAGCGCTATCTTCATCAATTGCCATATTATTCATTAATATGGCTTTCGCTTTTTCGATCTCTTCGCGTCTGCTCAGTTTTTTCTCTAAACCCTTAATCTTCTGTTGCAACTTTTTCTTATGGGAAAATTCAAGGCAAAGCGCTTCCGCAACGGCAATCAGGACCAGTTCTTCCACCGGCCACTGTAACAGCATATAGCCGTTTAAATTTATGCTCCCGGTGCTAATATATAATATGGCAGAAAGGCCGTCTTCTTCGATGATCGAAGCCAGCTGTTTTATATTGCCTGGAGGAAGCTGTGTATCGATTATCGCCAGCCATGGTTGGATCAATCGAAGCATACGTAAAAATTCCGGAATATTTTTTCCTTCTCCGGAAGAATAAAAGCCTCGCTCAGTCAACATCGCGGTCACGGCTTTTTTAAAACCGGGATTAGCCGTGCCTATGCAGTAATCATAGCGGTTATCAACCATAAGCTAACCTTCTCTTGTTGTGACCATTACAGCGAAAGATACCGAGTAAGCAGTGGCCATGGGACGGTTCGAGCGTCACCGAAGGTCCGTCAGGGAAGACGATGGAACCATCCCCATGGCAAAGTGTTTCTAAATAAACCAGTTATGTTTCGCTGTAGTGTTACTTGTTTTCTATTATACTATTTCTTTAACTGGCAATTGACAAGGTTAGCTCTCATCATAAAAAAATAAGAGCGCTTATGCGCTCCTATTTAATGGTTATCCTGATAATCTAAAAGCGAGGCAGATAATGTTTAACTTCCCAATCGTGGACCTGGATCCGGTAATCGAGCCATTCTTTGATGCGGCCTTCCCGGAAGCGGTTATAGATATGCTCTCCGAGAGCTTCCCGGATCAGCGGACTTCCATCCAGTTCCATCACGGCATCGTAAAGGTTTTCTGGCAATCGGTCTATACCATAAGCATTTTTCTCTTCCTCGGTCATGGCATAGATGTTTAGATTAACCGGTTTGGGCGGATCAATTTTGTTATGTATGCCATCCAACCCGGCACGAAGCATCACGGCAAATGCCAGATAAGGGTTACACGATGGGTCCGGGCTGCGCAGTTCAACCCTTGTGCCGATACCTCGTCTTGCCGGTACCCGCACCAGTGGGCTGCGGTTGCGGTAAGACCAGGCAATATATACCGGTGCTTCATAACCCGGTACCAGTCTTTTGTAGGAATTCACAAGCGGGTTGGTTACAGCAGTATAACTTTTGGCATGTTTCAAAAGCCCACCAATAAAATAGAGCATCTCCTGGCTCATCTCTTCAGGAGCGTTGGGGTCATAAAAAATATTATTCCCGTTTTCAAAAATTGAAAGGTGGGTGTGCATACCGGAACCATTAATCATAACGATTGGTTTGGGCATAAAGGTAGCATAAAGTCCATGTCGCTGAGCTATCGTTCGGACAACAAAGCGGAAGGTAGAAAGGCTGTCGGCAGTAGTCAGGGCGTCACTATATTTAAAGTCTATTTCATGTTGGCCGGGAGCAACCTCATGGTGCGACGCTTCGATTTCGAGACCCATCTCCTCCAGGCTGAGAACCATATCCCTGCGAGCATTTTCACCCAGGTCAGTGGGGGCAAGATCGAAGTATCCGCCCTGGTCATGAGTGTGCAGGGTAGGAGCGCCGTTTTCATCAGTATGAAACATAAAGAATTCTGCCTCGGGCCCACAGTTCATGGTGTAGCGATCTTTTTTTGCCAGTGCAATCATTCGTTTCAATTGGCTGCGGGGGCAACCTTCAAAGGGAGTACCGTCCGGATTGTATACATCACACATCAGCCGGGCAATGCCGCCTTCACGGGGGTGCCAGGGGAAAATGGAAAATGTGTCGGGATCGGGACGCAGATACATATCTGATTCTTCGATACGCACAAATCCTTCGATTGACGACCCATCAAACATGATCTCTCCGTCAAGGGCTTTATGCAGTTGGCTAGTTGTAATGGCCACATTTTTAAGCTGTCCGGCCAGATCAGTAAACTGCATATGAATGAACCTGACCCCCGATTCTTTTACCTCATGGAGAATATCTTCTTTTGTTTTGCTCATACTGGTCACTCCTTCGTTATTTGATTGAAAATAAGAAACGCCCGCCAGGCAGCTGTTCTGCTGTTCCTGCGGGCGCCTTTGCCCATAAATTATTTTTTTATAGTACCTATTCCATTATGTTAATATCATACCACACGTCTGAACCATCACTCTCGATAATAACAGTTGTGGTGTTTCCGCCGGGACCGGAGGTTTCCGTTGTTGTTGCCGTTTCGGTTGTTTCAGTCGTTTGCTCAGTGGTTGTTTCTTCTTCAGGCGGGTTAACTTCGGCGGGCTGTACTGCAACACTATCTTGTCCGGAGGTATTCAGAGTTTTTAAGCCTTCAGGCTGATCTTTAAAAAAATCAACGCCGGCTGCTTGAAGAGTAATACTGGCAAACTTTAAACTACCGGGCAGTCGATCTTTTTCTCCCTGCCGGGCAATGGTTTCAATATTATTTTCGACAACTGGTTCAGTAAGAGCCTTCGCGCTGCTTCCAAAAAGAGAAGTGGAAAAAAGGAAGGCAATCAGCACTATCAAAATGCCCCACTTTTTGAACACTTTTTTCATCTCCCCGTTCAAAAATATTTTTTTACCCAATGATCTTCTTAATTATAGCACAACATTCGTCAAAATAGAAAACAGAAAATTATTTTGAAAAGATACCCAAAATATTGTATGATTAAAGACGATATACGTAATTATCTGCAAAAGGAATGAAGGTGTGCCCTCTGGCTTGGCGAAGGAAACCGAAAGGCGAAACTCACGGTGCGGTAAATGGTCCCAAAACTTTTACAGGAGGCGATTTGCATGTTACGCCTTCAAATCATCAGCATATCGGATCCAGGGAAAATCAGGAGGACTCCTTTGCCCTATCCGACCTGACGGACAGAAAATTGGTTGCCGAAAGCGGGGTGTTAGCATTAGTAGCCGACGGCATGGGCGGCCTTGCCCTTGGTGAAGAAGCAAGCCGGGTAGCAGTTCAGGTATTTCTTAGGGAACATCTGCTGCGTGAGTCGGATGAATCGGCTCCACAAAGACTGCATCGTGCGTTGGTGACGGCCAATGCCGCTGTTTTTGATCGTGCCTATCAAGACGGTGAGGAACTTGAGCTGGGAACAACTATGGTTGCAACGCTTGTCCACAAACGCGAACTGTACTGGATATCAGTTGGCGATAGTCGCATCTATCATTTAAGAAACAACACTTTAACACAGCTGACCAGAGACCATATCTACAAAAATCAATTAATGGATGATGTCCGCAAAGGATTTTTAACAAAAGCGCAGGCGGAAAGCCACCCTGAAGGCGCATACTTAACCAGCTACCTGGGGCTGCTGGCACTGACTGAAATCAATAAGAACAGCGAACCCTTACTATTAGAACCCGGAGATTGGATTTTGCTTTGCAGCGACGGTTTGTACAACTCCCTGACAGACGAGGAAATCAAACTGTTCTTAAAAAATACTGAACAAACCAGCGCTGAAAATCTGGTTAAAAGAGCACTTGCCAAGAATTTAAAACACCAGGATAATATTACAGTGGTTTTACTTTCCTGCAACTCTGTGGGTAAATAATAATGCGAAAGGGATGATCGGTGATGAAAAAAAACTTAATTAGTTTTCGTGTAATCTTAGGTTTAATGGTTTTTCTCTTTATTATGATTACCTGTAGCGGATCTGTATTCGCTCAAACCAGTATTGATGATGTCAGTAAGAGCGTGGTGAGGATACAAGAAACTGGAGGTGGCCGGCTAGTAAATAGAACGGGATTTGTTCTGGGCATAGAACCTCCCTTTCAATATGTAGCGACTACTGATGATATAGTCAGTGTGGTAAATCCAGTTTTAAATATCTGGAGGTCAAGAGACGACCTATATCCGTGTACAGTTTATTTCAGACTTCAAGCTTCAGGAATTGTCGTCCTCAGGCTTGATCCAGACCATCAATTGCATCCATACGAACCATTAGCGCTTGGTACAAGTAGCATGATCAGCCAGGGTGACGATATGTTTGCTATCGGCTACCCCCTAAATGTGCTAACAGCCAGGAATACCGATACATCGGTAACGAAAAGTGTTTTTAGCAGGCCACGGACAGTCGGGGGCATATTATTCTATCTTATGGCCGAAGGCTCTCTAATCAACAGGGGTATGGAAGGTGGCCCCTTGGTCAACAAAGATGGTGTTGTTATTGGTATGAATGTTTTTAATGCGGGCGGATCAGGCATATCCGGGGGTTTGGATATAGAAGCCTTGATTGATGCTCTTGAAGGACGCAACATCGATTTTATTGAAGCTGGGGAAACACCGGTGCAGCCTGGGGAAGCTACTCCTCCACCTCCTGAGCCTAAACCGCTGCCCCAGGTAACAAGTCCACAACTGACAGCGGAAGGAATTCTCAGTTGGGATGCGGTTAGTGACGCCCAGAGCTATGAAATAGCGCTTTTCCGCGACGGACAGTTAGTTGATTCTGTTCCGTTAGGTGCCGAATATACCAGTTTTAGCATTAGTAACGCTATTGACACTCATGGGCCCGGATCGTACACGGCCCAGGTGAAGGCTATCGGCGGTGGAGAATTTCTTGACGGCTCCCCATCACCTTCTTCTAATGTCCTTGTTGAAAAGAAAAGCATTTTCGGTATCGACCCCTTGATTCTTGGCATTGGCGGTGGCGCCTTACTACTGATAGTGCTAGCCGTTGTTTTAATTACTATGAATTCAAAGAAAGCGGCACTAGCTGTTTCTGCCGCAGCAGCTGCACAAAGAGCGCCGGCCCCTGTCACACAGGCCAAACCTAAACCACCGGTCAGCGCTCCTGTAACTAAAGCAAAGCCCTCTCTGCCCAGAGCGGGTATTAAGGGAATTTCAGGTCAGTTTGCCGGTCAAACCATCGAACTGGTCGACAACCAGTTAGTAATCGGGCGCGATCCGCGTATGGCCCAGCTGGTCTACCCGCAGTCAAATGAAGAGATCAGCAGGAAACACGTTACCATTCGCTTTGATGAAAGAACCAACAAGTTCATCCTGGAAGATTCATCTTCCAATGGAACCTTTTTATCTTCCAACCAGAAATTGGAATCGGGTAAGCCGTATTATCTAAACGCTGGCGACCGTTTTTATATTGCCGATCCCAAGGAAGTTTATGAATTGAAAATGGGGTAAATAAAGATGATCATACACGCTGCGCTTCTATCGAAAACGGGCGGCAGAAAAGTTAACGAAGACTTTTGCTGCTATGATGAAAAGAGTGGTTTTGGCTGCTATATCTTGGCGGATGGTCTAGGCGGCCACAAGGGCGGAGCACTGGCTTCGAGGACAATCGGAGAAGCGGTAATAGAGGCTTTTACTGCTTCTCCGGGTTTCTCAGCTATAAAGCTTATTGAATATGTAGAATATGCCCGCCGCTCCTTTCTGGCGGCCCGTATAGAAACTCATGAGCATAAAAGCATGAAAGCAACCCTTGTCCTTTTATTAACCGATGGACATAGTGCCCTCTGGGGGCATATTGGGGACTCTCGTCTCTATTATTTTCACGCAGGCAATTTATTATTTCAGACAAAGGACCATAGTGTGCCGCAGTTGCTGGCAGACAGCGGCGAAATTAAAGAGGATCAGATTCGTTTTCACGAAGATCGCAACCGCCTGACTGCAGCTTTCGATGGCGAAGAGTTGGTGCGCTTTACTATTCCGGAAAAACCAGTAGAGTTAAATTCAGGTGATGCTTTTTTGCTTTGTAGCGACGGATTTTGGGAGTATCTGACTGAACCAGAGATGGTATCCGTTTTGAAGCGGGCCGACAAGTCGGAACAGTGGCTCGCCGAAATGGAAAATATGCTACTGGATCGCGCGGAAACCGGGCACGACAATTATTCGGCCCTGGCGGTAATCATTGAATGATCCAGCTTGATTGGTTGAGATATTTGGTCTTCTAAAAATATACTGCATTGGAGGGAACCGGACAATGGAGGCGTTAACGAGGTGCAATAATGGTCATTATTTTGACTCAAAGAAACATTCATCGTGTCCGTTTTGTGGCGTGCAAGACCTTGAGATAAACATTAATAAAACAATGGCCAAGAGACCCGGCAAATCTGGATCGCGAGGTGGTGAAGAGGGCAAGACTGTGGGCATCTACAAGAGAAAGCTTGGCATTGACCCGGTTGTCGGCTGGCTGGTAGCGATAACAGGCCCGGAAAAAGGGCGTGACTTTCGTATAACTGCTGAAAAAAACTTTATCGGTCGGTCGGAAAAAATGGATATTAGGATACCTGATGACGAGTCGATATCGAGAGATAGCCATGCCGTGGTCAGTTTTAACCCTAAAAATTTGACATTTCGCCTCTTCCCCGGCGAAAGCAAAGGCTTGGCTTACCTTAATGGAGAAGAAGTGATCGCTCCCGTAGTCCTAAAAGCTTATGATACTATTGAAGTTGGTCAAACCAAGCTGATATATATACCATTATGCAGCGAAAGCTTTCATTGGGATATGGTTAAAGGAGAAGGCGAGCAGAACTGATTGCGTTAAAAGTTATGACAGGGAGAGAAATGATAAAGAGAATATTTGAGGTGAAGCAGATGCGAAAGAAACTGTTTTCTTTGCTTACGGTGATTTTATTCATTCTGATATTCCCTGCATCCCTTGTTCTTGCGCAGCTTGTCGTGCCTGTAACCGGTGTCACTCTGGATCACGCTAATCTGATTTTGGAGCGCGGAGATGCGGATGTTTTAATAGCTACGGTTCAACCGGTCAAGGTAACAAGTAAGACAGTAAGTAATGCAACAAATGCAAACATTTTTTGGACATCGAGCGATCCCGGTGTTGTTGATGTGCAATCCAGCGGGCCCTCAACTGCGGCTATAAGTGCGTTAACGGCAGGAACAGCTACCATAACAGTAACTACCGTAGATGGTGGCAAAATTGCAACCTGTGTTGTTCAAGTAGTTGTCTCGATGCGCAGTTTAAGTTTGGATGTAAATGAAACCACGCTGGCTCCGGGTGATGAACTAATCCTGAATGCCAAAATAATCCCGGCAGATACTACCAACCAGTTGGTTACCTGGCAGTCGACAAACCCGGGTATTGCTTCGGTAGTTGAAGTTGACCCGGCCAGAACGGCCGCTCGCAACCCGCAGGGGAAAGTTACCGTCCACAGTGAAGGCGAGACCAGAATCATCGTTCGCTCAGTACAGAATAATAGCATAACGGCATTTTGCACAGTTACTGTTTCGTCTTCCGCGCCACCGGTTACCGACACAGATCAACCCCTGCCTGCTGTTTCCGAACCGGAACAGGTTGATCAGAACGCCCCGGTGATCGATGATCAAACGACGGAAAGATCTGCTATCAGCAGCACTATTTACGTCTTGATTGGCCTCGGTGCTGTTTTACTGTTAGCTGTTCCTTTGGTCTATTTGATCAATCGAAACAGGCAGGCCGCATTTATCCCGGCAGCTGGAATTAAAGGTATTTCCGGCCACTTTGCCGGGCAAACCTTTAAACTGGTTAAAGGAAAGCTAATCTTTGGCCGCGATGCAGTAGAAGCTCAAATCGCTTACCCTCAATCTAACAGTCAAATTAGCAGGAAGCATTGTACTCTTAGCTACGATCGTGCCGGTAATAGTTTTATACTAATTGATTCATCCACTAACGGTACTTTTCTTTCGACTGGTGAGAGATTGATATCAGGCAAGCCATATATCTTGAAATCGGGCGATAAATTCTATATGGCTGATCCCAAAGAACTATTTGAAATCAGGCCAGGTTAAGGTGATTAAAATAGAATTAACTTATTTAGGCATGGGCTGAATAGAGGGGGCCATTCCGGATTCACCTTACGGATAGGTTCGCGGTGACTAGACGGCCAGGGTGGTTGTTTTCAGGCTTAGAAGATATTCTGCGATTGTGTTCTAACGATACTGCTTGAGTGGAGTGATCTAATTGGAGCTAACTGATTTGTGTATGGGTTGTATGGAAGAGAATGTTAACCAGGTAGCCGAGTGTCCGCAATGCGGTTGGGTTGAGGGAACCGAACCTGCTTCGCCGCTGTTTCTGCCACCGCGGACAGTCTTGGAAGGCAAATACCTGATTGGCCGCGTCCTTGGACAAGGTGGCTTTGGTATTACCTACCTGGCTTGGGATATCAACCTGAATATTAAGCTGGCTATTAAAGAATTTTTTCCGCAGGATTTGGCCTCGCGGGCAGCCGGGCACAGCCAGGTATCCGCATATTCAGGCAGCATGGGTAGTCAGTATGATTACGGTCTCGATAAATTTTTACAGGAAGCACGGACTCTTGCCCAGTTTGAGGGGCATCCAAACATTGTATCCGTGCGCGATTTCTTTAAGGCAAACGGTACTGCCTATTTCGTAATGAGTTATGTAGATGGCATTACCCTGAAAGATCACCTGGCCAATTCAAGCGGTAAATTGCCGATTGATCAGGCCCGGGGTATCATTATGCCGGTGCTCGATGCTTTAAAAGAAGTCCACAAGGTTAATGTTTTGCACCGTGATATCAGCCCTGACAACATCTTTATTAATCAAAAAGGACAGGTCATTTTAATCGACTTTGGAGCCGCCCGCCAGGCGATCGGCGAAAAAGGGAGAAGTTTGTCGATTATTCTTAAACCAGGCTACGCTCCTGAAGAGCAGTACCGCAGTAAAGGAGTTCAGGGACCCTGGACCGATATTTATGCTGTCGGAGCCACTTTATTTCATCTGGTAACCGGTCAGCAACCCCCTGAGGCATTGGAACGACTGGTTGAAGATTCAATGCAATCACCATCGGAACTTGGAGCCGTCCTAAGTGAGAATGAAGAGTTGGCTTTATATAAAGCTCTCGCCGTCCGCGCTGGTGATCGTTTCCAGACAGTTGAGGAATTCCAGGCGGCACTAATGGGCGAACAGGCATCTTTTATTATTACCGCTCCGATACCGACCGCTCCAGCTGCAACCGATAGAGCGGGAGTACCGGCTGCCAGGAAAAAAAGGCCTTTAGGGCTGATTGCTGGTTTCGCTGCTGTTGTTATTATCGGTGCTGCCTTATATGCGCTATGGGCCGGAGGTTTACTCAATGACTGGATAGCGGCAACTACAGGAGAACCCCTGGAAGAGGTAGAAGAAATTGTTGACGAGCTTGAGCCAGAAGTTATCCTGGCAGTTAACAGTGAAGGCAATACAGCCGGCAATCTGGTCAATGGTGGTCTGGCGACAGTCCAGGGAGACTGGATTTATTTTCGCAGCAACGAGGGTGGCAGCCTCTATAAGGGAAATCTTGCCAGTGGGGGCGGAGCTAAAATAGTTAGCACTGATGCTGCCTGGTTCATCAATGTGTCCGGAGATTGGGTCTACTATAGCAATCGCGATGATGATAACCGCTTATATAAGATTAAGATCGATGGCAGTGATCGGACTGCTTTAACCGAAGGCGGAGCCTGGTTTGTTACTTTGGTAAATGATTGGATTTATTACATCAATGAGGCAGACGATTATCGTCTTTACAAAATCAGTGTCGACGGCAGCGGCAGAACTAAAATTAGCGATGATACTGCCTGGTATGTCAATGTAGTCGACGAGTGGATTTACTATATCAACAGCAGCGATGGTGATAAAATCTACCGTATAAAAACCGATGCCAGTGAGAGGACTCAAATTAGCGATTATGCTGCCGACTGCATCAATGTCTATGGTGATTGGATTTACCATACCAACGAAGCCGACGGTTCAAAGCTCTATAAAATCCGCCTTGATGGCAGTGACAGGATCGAGATAACTGACCACTCTGCCTGGTTCATAAATGTTTATGACGATTGGATCTACTATGTTAGCGAGGATGATGATTTTACTTTATACAAGATTAAACTGGATGGAAGCGGGAGGACAAAACTGACCAATGAACCGACCCGTTATGTGGTTGTGGCTGAGGACTGGATTATTTATCTCGATCAGGCTGAAGAAGATACTATCTACAAGATTCGTCTTGACGGTACCGCTAATAGCTACATTGAGAGCGGGTTTTAGGCATGACTTTAATGAGCGGTAATAAAAATATAGACGGCAAAGGATATTCAGGCTCTAAAGTTGAATTAACTCCATTGTGTTCAACGGATTAGAACGGCATAACAATATTTATATAAGCCCCAGTAGTAGAGATGATCAGTTAAGTAATCGGTTAACGGATCTGCGGCCGCGGGAAAAGTGCGGTATTTTTGCTATTTACAATTACAGTGGTCCCGGTAATGCCGCGAATATAACATACTTAGGGTTACTGGCCCTCCAGCATCGCGGCCAGGAGAGCGCTGGCATGGCCTATAACGGCGCTAAAGGCATTCAGTATATTAAGAATATGGGACATGTTGATAGTGTCTTCCCCCGTCAGGTGATCTCCTCGATTGAAGCGCATACTATTCTCGGCCATGTCCGCTACTCGACAACCGGGTCAAGCAGCGCTGTCAATGCTCAGCCGCTGGTTGCCCATTCGTTCGATCAAACCGGGATTGCCCTGGCTCATAACGGCAACCTTACCAATACCAGGCGACTGCATCACAAGCTGCTTCAGGAAGGACAGATATTTCATACCACTTCCGATACGGAAATTCTTTTAACTTACCTTTTCCGTTTCCGCAACCAGGGTTTGATCAATGCAATTAAAAAAACAATGGAGATAGTTGAAGGCGCTTATGCTGCGGTGATTATGGACCAGGAGCAGTTGGTTGCTTTTCGCGATCCGCGTGGTTTCAGACCGCTTGTCATCGGCAAACTCGGTGAAGCATTTGTTTTTGCATCCGAAACCGCCGCTCTTGATACGGTTGGCGCCACTTTTTTAAGAGAAGTAGAACCCGGTGAAATTGTTGCCGTAGGACCCGATGGGCTTAAATCTACATTCGGGCAATCCAGGTCCGGACGCTCTCTTTGTATCTTCGAATATGTATACTTCGCCCGCCCTGACAGTGTCATTGGTGGAAGAAGCGTTTACATTGTGCGTAAAACTGTCGGTTCTCTGTTGGCTGGGCGTATTTCTGCCAAGTTGGATATGGTTATTCCTTCACCGGACTCCGGTGTATCCGCAGCAATTGGGCTGGCCGAAACTCTGAAACTGCCTCTGGAGTGGGCGGTGCATCGTAATCCTTATCTGGGAAGAACTTTTATTGAGCCGACCCAGGCAGAACGTGACCTGGCGGTTCGCCTGAAATTTAATCCGATAAAAGTGCTGGTTAAAGATAAGCGGGTTGCTATTGTTGATGATTCACTGGTGCGTGGTACCACGGTCCGGGTGCTGACGGCACTGCTGAGATCTGCAGGTGCCGCGGAAGTCCATCTTTGCATTGCTTCTCCGCCCTATAAATATCCCTGTTATTATGGAATCGACATACCGGTCGCCTCCGAACTGGCAGCTCTCGATACAAATTTTGACCGGTTGGCTGTAACGATTGGGGCAAGCAGTTTAACTTTTGCCGAACCCGAAGATTTGTACCGGGCCGTTGGAAATGATAACCATGCTTTTTGTACCGCCTGTTTTTCAGGCATCTATCCAGGCGATTTAGCTGAATGAGGAAGGGTGAGCTGAAATGAAACATTTCTTAGCCGAAGATTCCGGAAGTATTCGCGAAAAAGTGATCATCCTTGATTTTGGCGGGCAGTACAGTATGCTCATCGCCAGAAGAATCAGGGAAGCGGGCGTCTACTGCGAACTACTACCATATAACACTTCCTGGATGCAAATAGAAAAAAGTAAGCCAGCCGGTATTATTCTGTCTGGCAGTCCGGCCAGTGTCAACCAGGAGCATGCTCCGTCCTGTGATCCGGCAATTTTTAAGGGAGGCATCCCCATATTGGGCATTTGCTACGGGATGCAGCTCTTGGCGAAAGAAATGGGCGGAGAGGTTGAAAGGGGTATCCGCTCTGAGTTCGGTCGAACCTCGTTTGCTATAGTCGAAGCTGAGCCGTTCTTTAAAGACGATTTTTTTCAGGAAGAAAGCGCCTGCTGCTGTTGGATGAGTCATCAGGACGAAGTTATCAAATCTCCTCCGGGTTTCAACGTACTGGCTCGGACTGAAAATAATACCATAGCTGCTATTGGCGATCATCAAAAGAAAATCTATGGGCTACAATTTCACCCCGAAGTATTCCATACTCCCGGTGGTAGATATATCCTGAAGAATTTCTTATTTGACGTCTGCGGTTGTAATCGTACCTGGACCCCCCAAAGTTTTGTTGAAGACGCCGTTGAAAAAATTACTGAAATAATCGGAGAAGATCAAAAAGTAGTCTGCGCTCTCAGTGGTGGAGTCGATTCATCGGTAGTGGCGTTCCTGCTTGATCGTGCGGTTGGCGAAAGAGCCGTCTTCATCTTTGTTGATCACGGTTTACTGCGGTTAGAAGAAGCAAAACAGGTTGTGGAGCTTTACAACGAACGGTTGAAAGGGCAGTTTATTCATGTTAATGCAAAAGAGCGGTTTTTGAGTTCACTGGCCGGAGTTACCGATCCGGAAGAAAAGCGAAGGATTATCGGCGCTGAGTTTATAAATGTTTTCAAGGATAAAGCCCTCTCGATGGGCGACATTACCTATCTGGCCCAGGGCACAATTTACCCGGATGTCATTGAAAGCGGTTCGGTTTACGGCGCAGCCGTTATCAAAACGCACCACAATGTGGGTGGTTTGCCGGAAGAACTGGGTTTTAAACTGATCGAACCACTGCGGGAACTATTCAAGGATGAAGTGCGCCTGGTCGGCGCAGAACTGGGCTTGCCTGGTTCAGTTTTGAAGAGACAGCCTTTTCCGGGGCCTGGTCTGGCCGTTCGTATAATTGGAGAGGTTACCGATGAAAAACTTTCTTTACTACAGCAGGCTGATGCTATCTTCCGGGAAGAGGTTCTGCAAGCAGGATTGTCTGAAGAATTGTGGCAGTATTTTGCAGTGCTGACAGATGTTCAGGTAGTTGGAGTAAAAGGAGACGATCGCCATTACGGACCGGTTATTGCCCTGAGAGCTGTTGTTTCAGAAGATGCCATGACTGCAGACTGGGCCCGCCTACCCCACGATTTGCTAGAGAAAGCTTCGATGCGTATTACCGGGGAAATATCGAAAGTAGCCCGGGTAGTTTACGATATTACCTCAAAACCCCCCGGTACCATTGAGTGGGAGTAACGACAAGTAAAGTTGAATTTATATATATAACTCTTGCTAAATGAAGAATTTAGCAAGAGTTATTGTGATAGAAAGACATGTGAGAATTTACCCGCAAAAAATAATTGGAAGCTACTACCATCTGTAGTATAATAAAGCAACGACATCTATACATGTTGTTACTTTGTCTTTTAATCGGGGGAATAGATATGATATTTAACTTCAATGAAAAAAATGTACCACCTCTATCACAAATAGGCGGCAAGGCAAAGGCGTTGATTGAAACAACAAAAGTAGGATTTCCAGTTCCTGATGGTATTGCTCTATCTGTAGAATTTTTTGATGAGTGGTTCAAAGTGGTCAAAACATCCAGTGAGTTTAAAATAGCCATCAAAGATGTTACAAATAAAAATTGTGAAGCTGTTAAGACTCTGGCAGAAAATATGAAATTTACAAGCGTACAAAAATCGGCTTTTGATAGTGCAATAAAGGACGTAGACAGCAAGCTTTTTGCAGTTCGTTCATCATCTCCAGAAGAGGATTTAAAGGGAACATCTTTTGCAGGAATGTATGAAACATTTTTAGGGACACCTTATGATAAGTTAGAAGAAAACACAGCGAAGGCATTTGCATCCTGCTTCGACTTTCGTGTATTGGAGTATAAGAATCAAAATAATATAGATTTACATAATACTAGTATTGCAGTAATTGTACAAAAACAAATAGCGTCCGATGTCAACGGGATAGGCTTTTCACTAAATCCATTGAATAATGATTATGACGAAGCTGTTATTAATGCGAATTTTGGTTTGGGTGAATCTGTTGTATCTGGTACAGTTACACCTGATCAGTTTATTGTAAGTAAGGTCAATAATGAAATCATAGATAAGACGTTGGGTGGTCATGAAGTTGTTATAAACATTGGAGCCGCTGGTGGTGTTACCCATGATAAACCCAAAAGTAAAAAATTTTCGCTTAGCGATGAAAAGGTTATTGAAGTTGCAAATATTATTGCAAAAATCGAAGAGTTTTATGGCTTCCCCGTGGATATTGAGTGGGCATATGAAGAGAAAAATCTTTATATACTTCAAGCAAGACCTATTACAGCATTTATTTCTCTTGAACCCCATATGATGACAAAATCTGGAGAAAGACGAATGCTATATTTTGATGCAAACTTAGTCGATTCACTTACTAGCAATGTACCCATATTACCGCTGACCATAGATTGGTTTTATGATGCTTTTATGATGTTTACAGGACCATTATTTGGTGATGCAACTCTTAATGGGCATTTACCTCCTAAAGAGGGATTGGTCTTTTGTGGTAATGGACGTGTATATATAAATATGTCACAGATTTTGCATCTTATTAAGCTTGACAAACTAATGGCTGCAGGGGAGCAGGCAGATAAGCAAATTGTTGAAATATCAAAAAATATTGATTCGAAAAAATACAAGATGGAAAATCCATTGTCTTACCTTAAACTTGGGTTTTTGATAAGAAAATCACCAAGGGTGATGTGGAATTCTCGTAGGCTTATCAGTAAATCAATGAAGGCATATTTTTGCCCAAACAAATTTTATGATAAAGATTTTAAGCCAAATGTGGATCGAGTAATTGAAAAACTAAAATCTGATGCTTATAAAGATATACCCCTGGCTCAAATTACAACAAAAATAGATAAAGATATAGATAATGTTTTGTTCACCTATGGTTTTGCAGCCATTATCCCATTAATGGTTGCATTGGATAAAATCCCTAAGCTGGTCAAGGATGGTACGGATGAAATGGATGAACTGGCAGATGATATCTTCCTGGGCACTGAGGATAATGAGTCCATTGAGATGGGTATTTCCATGTTTCATATGGCGAAGCTTCTAAAAAAATCCGACTTTGACGATTTGGATGTTTTGGCAAAGAAAATTGAAGATAAAAATATGAGTGATGAGTTTTTGTTGCTTTGGGATAAGTTTATTTCAACGTACAAATTTAGAGGTCCAAATGAACTGGAGCTAAGTAATTACCGGTATGGAGATAATCCTCAATTAGCGTTGCAACAGATGTCATACATGGTGGACAGTGAATACAATCCAGAGCAATCTCAGAAACAGAATATTCAAAAGCGTGAGAGGGCTTATGAAATATTATGTAGTAAGCTGAAAGGGCGAAAGCTTAAACAGTTTAAGATTAATTATGCGGTAGCGTCTTTATATGCAACAGCAAGAGATACACCAAAGTATATTTGGCTGCTGGAAAATGGAATAGTTCGTCAAAGAGCATTGTTTGAAGGCAGTGGTCTTGTTGATGATGGTCATTTGGATGAAAAAGAGGACATATTCTTTTTGTACTTTAAAGAGGTTGAAAAAGCTCAAAACGGAGATGATATTGATCTTAAAAAAATCGTTTCTGAGCGAAAGGTGCTTTATGAAAAGCTTGACAGAATTGACTCATATCCACTATTTATTGACTCGCGTGGGAATATTCCTGCTGCTAAGGTTGATGCAGTGGATGAAGACTCATTTAAAGGGCATGGTATTTCTCGTGGGGTAAAGACCGGACGAATTAAGGTTATGAAAAACCCAACAGAAAAGCCTATTGAAAAAGGTGATATCTTGGTTACCTATACCACAGATCCGGGTTGGACACCTCTTTTTGTAAATGCAGAAGCTATTATCCTGCAAGTCGGTGGACCGCTTCAGCATGGCGGGGTTGTTGCTCGTGAATATGGCAAACCTTGTGTGGTTGGGATTGCGAGCGTTTATGATAAATTCCACGATGGTCAATTAGTTGAAGTTAATGGTACAAATGGCCTAGTTAGGATTATTAAGGAATAGATATATGGACACATCTCCAAAGAAAGTGACAGGGGACGGTTCTTCTGACACATTAATTGCACTTGTTAATCTGGATCTATTGCAAATTGCAGTGTGTCAGAAGAACCGTCCCCTGTCACTTCTTCTGTCACTTTGTCACGGACATTCAACTGTTATATATTCTGGCACATCTCTATAAAATACTGGTGCACCCGCAAGTCATCAGTCAGCTCCGGGTGAAAAGAGGTGGTCAGCAGGTTGCCCTGCCTGGCGGCAACGATTCCTTCCGGAACTCTTGCCAGTACTTTCACCCCGGGTCCTGATTTCGCAATAAGCGGAGCCCGGATAAATACAGCGGTTAGTGAGCTGTCGAAAGAATAAAATTCAAGCTCTGTTTCGAAGCTTTCCCGCTGCCGGCCGAAAGCGTTGCGCTGAACACTGATATCCATTAAAGCCAGTTTCGGCTGTTCCTTTATTCCATCCATAATCTCCCGGGCCATCAGGACCATACCGGCACAGGTGCCGAAAATAGCCAGACTTCCCTGCAGGCTTCTACTCCTGATTTCTTCAGCCAGACCAAAAATATCGAGAAGCTTCCCGATTGTTGTACTTTCCCCACCGGGAATAATTAGTCCGCTGACCTTATTTAGGCTTTCGATGTTTTTTACGGCTGCAGTTTCAACAGCGCAGCGTTCAAGGTGTTTTAGATGTTCTGACACGGCACCCTGAACAGAGAGTACCCCTACTATCATCGCTTAAATTCCCCGTTCCTGCATCCGATCGGCTATGTTCAGAGATGACATTTCTAAACCGGGCATAGCCTCGCCAAGGCCCCGGGATACTTCCGCCAGTACTTTCGGATCGTCGTAGTGCAGGGTGGCCTGGACGATTGCTTCCGCAACTCTCTCCGGGCTTTCAGCTTTGAAAACACCCGAACCGACAAAAATTCCATCTGAACCCAGTTGCATCATCAAAGACGCATCAGCAGGCGAGGCGATTCCTCCGGCAGCGAAGTTAACCACCGGCAAGCGCCCTGCTGTTCTGACTTCCTTCAGCATTTCAAGTGATACGCCCATCTCTTTGGCCAGTACAACCAGCTCATCGTCAGCCTTGCCGATCACCTGGCGAATCTGGTCCATTACCCTGCGCATGTGGCGGACCGCTTCGACAACGTTGCCGGTGCCTGGTTCGCCTTTGGTCCGGATCATCGCTGCACCCTCGGAAATGCGGCGCAGGGCCTCTCCCAAATCACGGGCTCCACAAACAAAAGGAATCTTGAAGTGGTGCTTGTTGATATGGTATTGTTCATCAGCGGGAGTGAGCACTTCACTTTCATCAATGTAATCGACACTGAGTTCCTCTAATATTTGTGCCTCGGCGAAGTGGCCGATTCTCACTTTAGCCATTACCGGTATGGTTACTGTATCCATAATTTTTAAAATCATTTCCGGATCGGCCATTCGGGCTACACCGCCGGCTGCCCGGATATCTGCCGGGACCCGTTCCAGAGCCATCACGGCTACCGCGCCTGCTTTTTCGGCAATGCATGCCTGTTCAACGGTGGTGACATCCATGATCACTCCGCCCTTTTGCATCTGCGCCATACCTTTTTTAACCCGAAAAGTACCCTGCTCTTTCATCTTGAACACCCCTCTCGCTGATCATGATAGTACTAGCTGTTAACCGGTCTGACCGGTAATCCTTTTGCAGACAAATACTCTTTGATGCCGGCAATGCTATAGGTGCCGAAATGCAGAATAGAAGCTGCCAGAACGGCATGCGCCCTGCCAATAGTAAGCGCTTCATAGAGATGCTCCAGGGTGCCTGCTCCACCAGAGGCAATAACCGGTATCCTGACTGAACCGGTCACCGCGGCCAGCAGGTCATTGTCGTAGCCATCAAGGGTGCCGTCGGCATCCATTGATGTAAGCAAAATTTCACCTGCTCCTATGCGCTCAACTTCAACTGCCCATTCAATCACATCGCGTCCGGTTGGCTGACGGCCGCCATGGCTGTAGACTTCCCACTTCAGATTAATATCCTGTCCGGCCTGATCAATCCGGCGAGCATCAATAGCAATGACAATACACTGACTGCCAAAGCGCTCTGCGCCGGCTTTAATCAACCACGGATCTCTTAAAGCAGCAGTATTTAAAGAAACCTTGTCGGCGCCTGACTGCAATAGCTCCTGCATAAACTCTGGAGAGTCAATACCGCCTCCCACCGTGAGAGGAATAAAAACAGCCTCAGCAGTTCTGTATACCACATCAAGAGTAGCCCTGCGTCCTTCCACAGAAGCGGTAATGTCCAGGAAGACAATCTCGTCGGCGCCCTCACTGTAGTAAAAGCCAGCAAGTTCAACGGGGTCACCGGCGTCCCTTAGATTAATAAAGCGGGTACCCTTGACCACCCGGCCGTCCCGCACATCCAGACAGGGAATTATTCTTTTTGCTAGCATAATAGCTATCTCCTGAGGGAACTGCCCTTTAACTAGTCTTGATCAGCTATAATCTTACCAAAATTACTGAGCAGGCGCAAGCCTGCCGGCCCGCTCTTTTCAGGGTGAAACTGGACTCCGAAGAGGTTATTACTTATGACTGCAGAGGTGAAGGAGAAGCCGTAATTGGTCAGGGCCAGGGTATGGCGGTTATCTTCCGGTTTGACATAATAGGAGTGGGTAAAATAAAAGTAAGCACCGTCTGTTAAACCTTCAAAAAGAGGATGGTTGCTAACGGGGTTAACCTTGTTCCAGCCGACATGGGGTACGCGAAGAGTAGCGGGGAAACGTTTAACCTCTCCCGTGATAACCTTAAGACCTTCGGCCGGTTCCTCAATCTTATCTGCTTCTTCGCTCTGTGAAAAAAGCAGCTGCATGCCCAGGCAGATCCCCAGGAAAGGCTTTCCGTCAGCGATCACTTCAAGCAGGGCTTTCGCAAGCTGTTTATCCCTGAGCACCGCGGCGGCGTAATTAAATGATCCCACCCCAGGAAAAATAACTGCTTTTGCGGCAGCAATCTCATGCGGATGATCAGTGATAATCGCTTTTAAGGATACCATTTCAGCCGCTTTGTATACGCTTTTTAAGTTGGCGCTTCCACTATCAACAATAATTACAGACAGATTATCTCAGCTCCTATAATGATTTCCCTTATGTTTTTGTGATTATAGCGAAAATAAAAGGATTAAACAAGCTTGAAGTCAAATTAAATATAATTGAAACGAGAAGGAGGAAGATGTTGTGAATAAACCGGATATGCGTTCCTGCCTGGAATTGATTAAACCTTATGTGCCCGGTAAACCGGTTGAAGAAGTGGAAAGAGAGCTCGGCCTGAAGGATATCATTAAAATGGCTTCCAACGAAAATCCTTTGGGGCCCTCGCAGTTCGCGGTTAAAGCAATGCAGGAGCATATAGAAAAGATGCATATCTACCCTGACGGAAACTGCTTTTATCTCAGGCAGGCTTTGGCGGCGAAATTAAAGATCGCGCCGGATCAGCTTATATTTGGCAACGGTTCAGATGAGGTCCTGACCTTTATAACTCTTGCCTATATCAATCCGGGTGATGAAGCGGTGATGGTTGCGCCGAGCTTTTCAGAGTACGATTTTGCCACGCGTTTGGTTGGTGGTGTTCCTCGCTTTGTTCCCCTGACAGGAGATAATTACAGCTACGATCTTGAAGCGGTACTGCGAGCAGTTAATAAAAAGACAAGATTGGTCTTTATCTGCAGCCCCAATAACCCTACCGGCACGATTGTTCGAAAGAAAGATATGGATCTATTCATCGAGCGCTTGCCGGAAAATGTTTTACTTATTTTAGACCAGGCCTATCTGGAATATGTAAATGACCCAGAGCACCCGTCCGGTCTTGACTACATCGAGAAGGGCCACCCGGTAATTGCCCTGCGCACCTTTTCCAAGATCTATGGTCTGGCCGGTTTGCGCATCGGTTACGGTATCGCTCCGGCAGAGATTATCAGTGATCTAAATCGGGTGCGTGAACCGTTTAATGTCAATGCCATGGCTCAAGCTGCCGCAATCGCCGCATTAGAGGACAGCGAACACCTTGACAACAGTCGCAACCTGGTCAACAAGGCCAGGAAACAGCTGACCGAAGGCCTGGCCGAATTGGGGCTCAAGCCCGTGCCCGATCAGGCCAATTTCTGTTTTGTCGATAGCAAAGTCGATTCAAAGCAGGCTTTCCAGGCTCTGCTTAAAAGAGGGGTAATTGTTCGCACCGGTGATATTTTTGGCTTACCGACCTTTATCAGGGTAACCTACGGTACAGCTGAGCAAAACAGCCGTTTTCTTACTGCGCTCAAAGAGGTAATTGCAGAAATTAAATAATTGCCAGGAGAAATATTTCTGTTCAAGAATCACGAGACGATTCGTATTCCCGGTTAGGGGTAATAAAAGTTAAACTTGTATCGCCGTATCTTTTTTGCCTGGTTTCGGTAAAATCTTCTGCCCATTGCTGATTGCTTGATGCGTGTTCGACAATGATCAGGCCACTGTGGTCGATTATTTGATGACTGATAATGCTAAATACAACTGTTGAAATGCCAGTATAGTTATACGGGGGATCAAGGTAAATAAGATCCGCCTGAATATTTTCCCCGGCGAGGCGGCGTATTGCTTTTTCTGCATCCGCCATGATCAACTTGGTGTTCTGCTCCAACTTGGTTTTGATCAGGTTCTCTTTGATTAATGAGAGATTATTTTTCTGATGATCCACAAAAATACAAAAGCGGGCACCGCGGCTCAAAGCCTCGATGCCGATGGCGCCGCTGCCCGCATAAAGATCGAGAAAAAGCGCACTGCTAATCCGGGGGGTTAATATGCTGAAAAGGGCTTCTTTAACCCGATCGGCAGTTGGCCTGACGGTTAAACCTTCAGGCGCCTTCAGTTTAATTCCCCTGGCCATGCCGGCTATTACTCTCAACCCGAAACACCTCTAACGGTATTGTATCAAAATAAAGCACAAGATAATGCAAGGAAACTCTTTCTGACGGCTATCACCGGGGAACAATTAAAGACCACCATTCGCAGGTGGTCCCCATAAATATATTTGGTGCGCCTGGCAGGAATCGAACCTGCGGCACACGGATTAGGAAACACATTCAGTGCCTTAATTCGGAGATATCATAACAGACGCAGACAGTAAATAAGACTATGAAATATAGGCTTTAAGCGATTTGTTAAACATAGACAGATATATACAGGTTGGTTGAGTATAGGGCAGTTGTCACACTAACTGTCACACCAATAAGAACACCTAAAGCATATTTACTTGTTCTGAGTGTATAATGGATAACGAAAACCAGACAAAATAACGGCCGCCAATAAGGTGTATAATTTTCACATGAGAAAATCATATACAGGCAAGTTCAAGACTACCGTAGTGCTAGAGATTTTAAAGGAAGAAAAAACCATAGCCGAGATAGCATCTCAATATTAGGTTCACCCCAACCAGTTATCGAAATGGAGGAAAGAGGCCATAGATGGTCTTGCCAACGTTCTTGAAGACGGCCGGAGAAAAAGTGATAAAGAAAAGGAGGCGCTTGAACAGAAAACTCAAGAGCTTTATACAGAAATCGGCAAGTTGACAACCCAGCTCAACTGGTTGAAAAAAATCTGGGATTAAATTGGAAGAGACATAAGCGCCTGGATCTGATAGACTTTAATAACCGGGAGTTACCTGTTACCACTCAAGCAGTGCTATTGTCCCTTACCCGTACCAGCCTGTATTACCAGCCTGTGCCACCCTCGCCACAAGAGGTAACAATCAAGCACGAGATAGATAGCATCTATACAGAAGACCCATATATGGGCTCAAGGCCCATCACAACGATTTAAATCGTTCAGGAATGAACGTAAGTAGACCGACCGTTCAGAAATATATGCGAGAAATGGGAATAGCGGCGATTTATGCGAAGCCTAATCTGAGCAAGAAAAACCCTGTGCACCAGATATTCCCTTACCTCTTACGGGGTGTCAAAGCCAGCTATCCTAACCATATCTGGGGAACGGATATAACATTTATACGTATGAATAAGGGCTGGCTTTACTTGGTTGCATTCATGGACTGGTTTCCCAGATACGTATTAGCCTGGGAGCTGAATTTTACCCTTGAAGTGGACTTTGTAATTGCAGCTTTAGGTAATGCTCTCGCAATAGCCAAACCAAGTATAGTCAATAGCGACCAAGGCAGCCAGTATACCAGCGAACCCTACGTAAAGCAGGTGCTGGCCAGCCAGAGCAAAATCAGCATGGATGGACGGGAGCGCTATATGGACAATATCTTCACAGAAAGACTATGGAGAACAGTTAAATATCAGGAGGTCTACCTCCATGACTATGAAAGCCCCAGGGAAGCAAGAAACAGCATCGGAAGGTTCTTTGAAAAGTACAATACCTACAGACCGCATCAGGCCTTACGTAATTTAACGCCTGTAGAGGTATATTATGGCAACTACACAATTGATGACTTTTGATGTTTGCGCCGGGATCCCGGGCGGCTGTGGATATGACGCAGATGTGGATTTGATGGATAACTCTAAAGAGTTACCTACAAGCTCCACAACTGCTTAGACAACGCTTCGCGTTGACCACATAACCACAACCACGGCTACCAAAGGATATTCTAATTAACGGAATAACAAACCCAAACAGGAGGGCTGATCCACCTTATACAAGGCTATAAAATGTCTTGACAACGTTAGCCAC
>JAUWPV010000032.1 GCA_030611385.1 Bacillota bacterium
CCATATTTATCTGTTATGCTACTAAGTAGCAATCGAATGTTTTTTGGGGAGGGCTCGAGCTTTGAAGCTTAACAAAAAAACTATATTTTGGGTTGTTTTCCCCTTGATTCTACTTCTTATGCTTGGAACTTATGTGGTTTCTATGATCCGGAGGGCCAATGAAACAGTGCAGCCGTCTGCCGAGATGGTAGTTCAGGTGAAACGGGGCGATCTGGAAGTGTGGGTTACGGGAACTGCTACCGTGAATCCGGTCCTGGAAGAAATGGTCAAAACCAGTATAGCGGGTACTGTCGAAACATATCTGCTGGAAGAAGGCAAAGAGGTTGTCGCCGGTGATAAGCTGGTGACCCTGAAAGTGCAAGATTTAAGCCTGGAAATCGAGAGGGCAGAACTTGATCAATCGAGGCAAAATGAGGAACTTAAGAGTTTGCAGAATCAAAAAGAAGAGCTAAAAAAGCAGACCGACCGCCAGATCTCCTCGGCTAAGTGGCAGCTGGAACAGGCTCTCATTCAATTGGAAAAAGCTAAGCTTGATCTTGCCCGGCAGGAAACAGAGCTGGATTCCCTGATCAAGGAAAAAGAGAGAACTGTAGATACCGTTAGAGCGACAGGTGACGGGGTTTTATCATGGCATGTTGGTTTGGGTGATGAAGTTTACCTGGGCGATGTCATAGCGACGATCAAACCTGCGGAAGATCCCATTGCAGGCGATAGTCTTCCAGCCCTTACGCTAGATGTCAAATCTCCGGTAAACGGTGTCGTCACCGAAATTCTGGAGAAAGACGGTAGTATCGTAACCAGCGGTCAACATCTGGTTGCTCTGGACAATAGAGAACGCTATGATCAGTTGGTTTACCAAGTTTCGTTGGCGGAACTGCAGCTAAAGCAGCTGCAGCTGCAGGTTGACAAGGCTCGGGAGGATGTCGCCTGGCAGGAGGGCGAGCTGGCCAATCTAATTAACGACAGCGACCCGGAAAAACAGCTGAATTCGCAAATAGCCCTGGCGGAACTGCAGCTAAAACAAGTGCGCTCGAACCTGGATGATCTTAGGCAGCGGCAGCAGGAGAACTTGGATGATGCCGTTATCGAAGCCCCGATCAGCGGTACGGTTCTTCTGCCGGAGGCAGGTAGCGCCGCTGTTGGGGATGACCTTTCCCTGGGAACGATCTTGGCGACGATCGTCGATTACAGCAATATGGAAGTGAAAGTTCCGATTGATGAATTGGACATCAGCCAAGTAGAAGAAGGTCAGAAAGCCGAGGTTACCTTGGAAGCTCTGCCGGGTGAAATTATCGCCGGGCAAGTGGTTGAGGTTTCAACTAGAGGTCAAACACAGGGCGGTGTTGCCACCTTTGTAGTAACTATTGCCATCGAACTGGTACCGGGCTTGAGAGCCGGAATGAACGCCGACGCCGCTATCCTTGTCGATATGCGCTCCGACACCCTGCTACTGCCGATAGAAGCGGTTTTTGACGAAGCAGGCGCAAGCATGGTCATGATTGCTGTGGAAGATCAAGAAGGGAAGATCAGTGATTCACAATCAGTCAGAGTGGTAACCGGGGCTCATAACCCTATCTATATAGAAATATTGTCTGGTGTGCAGGAAGGGCAACAGCTCGTCATCCCGAATGGCAGTACCATATTTGAGCCGCCGCAGGGTGACGGCCCGTCCCCCTTTGGAGGGGGATTGCATTGATCAGACTTGAAGCTTTAAGCAAAGTTTACCAGATGGGAGACGTCAAGGTCAAAGCTCTCTGGGATGTAAATATCAATATTGAAGAAGGCGATTTTTTCGCTGTTATTGGCCCTTCAGGCTCCGGAAAATCAACCCTGATGAACATTATCGGCTGTCTTGATGTGCCCACTTATGGGAAATATTGGCTTAACGGCCGGGAAGTCAGTCACCTGTCCGATAACCAGCTGGTTGTAATCCGTAATCGGGATATCGGTTTTGTTTTTCAAAGTTTTAACTTGATGCCCCGTTTGACAGCTCTCGATAACGTGATGCGCCCCCTGATCTACCGGGGGATGGGTTACAGGGAGCGGTTACGGTGTGCCCGGCAAGCCCTGGAGCGCGTAGGGCTGGAAGATAGAATGGATCATCGGCCCACCCAGCTATCCGGCGGAGAACAACAGCGGGTCGCTATAGCTCGAGCAATCGCCGGAGATCCGGCGATCATTTTGGCCGATGAGCCAACCGGCAACCTGGATAGCTCTTCTGGCCAGGCTGTCATGGCGATAATGCAGGAACTTAACGCCCAACGTAAAACCCTGGTACTGATTACGCATGATCCCGAGGCGGCAAAGCAGGCATCCCGGTGGATTAGCCTTCTGGATGGCCGGGTGAACAAGGAAGGGAAGAAGGTGCTGGCGTAATGAGCTTTTTGCAGGCTATCCGTATATCGATCGACGCCATCTGGGCCAATAAACCTCGCTCCTTTCTGACTATGCTAGGTGTGATTATCGGAGTATTTGCCGTAGTAACCTTGGTCTCGATCGGCCAGGGCACTGCCGTAGCGGTGACCGGACAGTTCGAGGGAATGGGAGCAAACTTAATCACCGTTACTATAGCCGGCAGAGGCACTGAGACAGCGCTAACCTTAAATGATGCGCTGGCCCTGGGGGATAGAGTCGGGGTGGAAGCCGTGGCTCCGATGATCACCGGCCAGGGAAATATCAAGTTTGGCAACAATTCCGCCCACTATCTTATTGAAGGCAGCACTCCGGAATACCAGGATGTGCGGGATCACTTTGTTCAGGCGGGCCGTTTCTTAACTTCAACTGATCTTACCTACCGGCAAAAAGTAGCAGTTTTGGGCATGGGTGTTGTAGAAGAAATATTTCCTGCTATCGATCCCCTGGGTTGTGAAATCAGAATCGAAGGCAATCTATTTACTGTTGTTGGAGTGTTGGAGGAAAAGGGCGCCGGCATGATGGGATCTGAAGACGATAAAGTGATCATCCCAGCCACCACAGCCCAGCGACTTTTCAGAAGCCCCGGTGTCAAGATAATATATATACAGGCGGAATCGCCCCAGACGATTAACCGGGCGGTGGCTGCGATCGAAGCTACGCTGAAGCAAAAATTTAATAATGATGAAGATGCTTTCAATATAGTCAATCAGGCCCAAATTCTTGATGCGGTTGAAGAAGTGACCGGTTTTTTAACCTTGATGCTTGGAGGAATCGCTGGTATTTCTCTTTTGGTGGGAGGTATCGGGATCATGAACATCATGTTGGTTTCCATAACAGAGAGAACCAGGGAGATCGGTATCTGTAAAGCTCTGGGAGCAAAGCGCCGGGATATTCTTTTTCAATTCCTTGTTGAATCGGCGGTGATCAGCAGCCTGGGGGGGATTATCGGTCTGGCGGTTGGCTATGCCCTGGTTCGGGTTTTAAACAACCTGATCGGTCTGCCCGCTTCTTTTTCCCTGCAGGTGGTGATCGCGGCTATCCTTTTTTCTCTTTTCGTGGGTGTTTTTTTCGGCATATATCCGGCCAACAAAGCGGCCAAGCTTAATCCCATTGATGCTTTGCGAGCAGAATAGATATAATCATTAACTTGTAGACCAATATCGATAAGAGGAAGTCAGCGTCCGTCCCGGTGCAGTGGGTAAATTCGGCCTGGGCCTTTCCATAGTTCAGCGCCTGGTTTGGCTTTACCGGGGCAAAGGGTGGCAGTGAATGAAAATGAAGGGATCGCATTTTATCTCGAGGTGCCTCTGGAATTATAGAGGCACCCAGTGTATTCATCGGGAGAGAGCTCTTTCTTTCTGACCCGGATATGATCATGAATACCCCCTGTTGTAATGATGTTATAAACTTATAAACTCCTCAGTCAAATAATCGTTGACAGGGTGGGTTGGATTGGTTACACTAAATATAGATAATCTATCTGATTAGTAGGGAATTATTGTTTACGCAGTGGAGGGCGGGCATGAAGATTGCGAAAAACGTAACTGAATTGATCGGTAACCCCCCCTGGTTTACTTAAATAAGATCACTGCTGGGTGTCAGGCTGTTGTTGCAGTTAAGGTAGAGACTGGGAACTAACGGAGGTAATCGAGATGCAGCTTTCAACAAAGGCCCGTTATGCGGTCAGGGCACTGGTCGAACTGGCATTACAATATGGCGCGGGTCCGGTGAAACTTAAAGATATTGCAGACAAGCAGAATATTTCCCTGAAATACCTCGAACAGGTGATGACTCCTTTACGAGTCAGGAGTTATGTAAAGACTCAAAAAGGCAGCCGGGGGGGCTATACTCTGGCCAGATCCCCGGAACAGGTTAACGTTTTCGAGATTGTCCAATGTGTTGAAGGATCTTTGGCCCTGGTTGATTGTTTGGACAGCCCTGAAGTATGCGATCGGGTTAAGCTCTGCGCAACCCGGGAAGTTTGGATGACGATGAAAGAGGCTATTTTCAACGAGCTGAGCAAGATCTCCCTGGCGGATTTAGCTGAAAAGCAAAGGATTCTCAACAAAATGACGTAGCAATACTATTTCGGCCAGGTTTAATTGAAATAACTCCAGGTGTGAAAGCGAGGATTACTGAATATGAAAAAAATTACTCTGTTAATTGACGATATGAGTTGTGCTTCCTGTGCGATTGGCCTGGAGAAAAGACTGCTGGAAACGGCCGGTATTAAAGAACCCGCTGTCAATTTTGCTACGGGCAAAGCCTATCTGCAGTATGATCCGGCAGTGTTGACAGAAAAGGCGATAATCCAAAAGGTAGAGGATGCCGGTTTTAAGGGGAAAATAGAAGGAGAGGAAAGCAGTGTTGTCACTGTAATTTTAAAAATAGAAGGGATGAGCTGTGCTTCCTGTGCGCGCGGGTTGGAGGGAACGATGCAGAATGCTCCCGGAGTAATAGAGGCGGTTGTAAATCTGGCTTCTGAAAAAGCGACAGTAAAATACAATAAGGCGGAGACGAACCGGTCGGCCCTGATTAGAGTAGTGGAAAGCGCCGGCTATAAGGTTCCACCGGAGACCGGAGAAGATAAAGCGGCAGGAACTGATGACGGAATGCCCGATCGCGATCAAGTGGTTATTACCCGGGCTGCCCGTAAAATGTGGTTGGCTGCGTCATTTGCAGGCATAATAATGGTCCTGATGATGATCAACATGTTTGTTATAAACATTCCCGGTTATTTTGAAATTAGTGTCATTCTGGCTCTCCCGGCTATCTTTATTGCCGGTTGGGATACCCATAAGGGTACACTGAGTGCCCTGAAACGGGGCAGCGCGAGCATGGATACCCTGGTCACCCTCGGTTCAGCTCTGCCTTATTTCCTCAGCCTACTCCAATTTTGGTTTCCCCTGACGACATTTATTGAGATGGCTGCCAGCATCATGGCCTTGCACCTGGTCGGGCGGTTTCTGGAAACGAAAGCGAAAGGAAGAGCGTCACAGGCGATCAAGAAACTTCTGGCCCTGGAGGCAAAAACAGCCCGTATCATTGAAAACGGAACAGAGCGGGAAATAGCCATTGAAGAGCTGCAGCCCGGGCAGATCATGCTCATTCGTCCCGGAGAGAAGATTCCCACCGATGGAGTGGTTGTCGGAGGGCAGAGTAGTGTCGACGAATCAATGGCTACCGGTGAATCACTGCCAGTTGAAAAAATAGAAGGATCTGAAGTGATCGGTGTGACGATTAACCGCCAGGGTGTTTTGAAGGTTAGGGCAAGCAAGGTCGGTAAAGATACCTTTCTGGCCCAGGTGATTAAACTTGTCGCAACAACCCAGGGTTCGAAAGTGCCAATCCAGGAATTTGCCGACCGGGTTACCGGCTATTTTGTTCCAGCGGTTCTGGTCATAGCGCTTGCTTCATTTTCTTCCTGGTTGCTTTTTCCTGGATTTCACCGCTCGGTTATCGAGTTCTTCAACCCACCCTGGGCAAACCTGGGAGCGCCCGGGTTAACGTTGGCCTTTATGGCAGCGACGGCGGTTCTGGTTATTTCCTGTCCCTGTGCACTCGGTTTAGCCACACCGACTGCGCTAATGGTCGGCAGCGGCCTGGGGGCCGAAAAGGGAATTTTAATCCGCAGCGGCGAGGCGATCCAGACAATGAAAGATGTTAAAATGATCGCTTTTGATAAGACAGGTACATTGACAAAAGGTAAACCACAGGTCACAGACATCATTGCAATGAACGGCTTTAGTGAAAAAGAACTGCTCGCTTATGCTGCCGGCATTGAGGCTGCTTCCGAACACCCGATTGGTGCTGCTCTCGTCGAGAGGGCAAAAGTTGAAGGTGTTCTTCTCGAAGAAGTTGCCGGCTTCAGCTCGATCACCGGGCAGGGTGTCGAGGGTACAGTTATCGGAAAAGTGGTGGTGGTTGGTAGCCGGCGTCTTATGGAAGCACAAAATATAGAGATAAAAAATTCTACAGAACATATGAATCAGCTGGAAAGCGAAGGCAAAACAGCAATTCTGGTTGCTGTTGATGGTAAACTGGCTGGTCTAGTCGCCGCAGCCGATACGATTAAGGATGAGGCAATCAGGGCTGTGACCGAGCTTGAAAAGATGGGTCTGAAAACCGCAATGATCACCGGGGACAATCAGGCAACCGCTGAGGCCATCGCTCGCCAGATCGGCATCAGCAAGGTTTTGGCCAATGTTCTACCCGAAGGTAAGGTCAATGAGGTTAAACGTTTGCAGGATGAATTTGGGATGGTGGCCATGGTCGGTGACGGTATTAACGATGCCCCGGCTTTGAAACAGGCCAACGTTGGAATTGCTATCGGTACCGGTACCGACATTGCTATTGAAGCAGCTGACATTACCCTGGTGCGCGGCGATCTCGGTTCGGTGGTCTCGGCAATCAAGCTGTCACGGGCTACTTTCCAGAAGATCCGTCAGAATTATTTCTGGGCCTGGTTCTATAACTGCATTGCTATTCCGGTGGCCTTCTTTGGCCTGCTGCACCCGATTATCGGCGCCGGGGCAATGGGTTTAAGTTCACTGAATGTGGTCCTCAATTCTCTGCGCCTGAAGAAAGCGACCTTGTAAAGGAGACTATACCAGGGTTGGAATAATTAAATCTTTACCTGAAGAGGGCAGGTTTTTGCCCTCTTTTCACGAACTTAAGTTGTATTGAGCTGTTGCCGATATGTTGAAGTTATATAAAGCAGGTGATCATTATTAAAGAGATCCAGGAAGCGTTGGGCAAGGCGATCAGGGCAATCAAGATCGAAGTTACCACCCGGGAGCAGGAGCAGTTGTCCGGTGAACTGAGCTGTTTTTTGCAATGGCTGGAGCCTTTGCTGGCTGTTGATACCGCTGATGCTGATCAGATTCTGATCAGCCACGGGGCCGTTAATGTGCTGCGTGAAGATAAAGCTCATTCTGGTGACTTGGTCGATCTGAAAAAAGCGGCGCCAAATTTTGACGAAGATTTTTACCAGGTACCCCCGATTATTGAATAACCGGAAGTAACCAGAAGTCAGGATAAAAGATATATACCCCAGCGGTTTGGTTTCACTTGAACAGTTTGCCTATTGCATAATCTATGAGTTTATTTGTTTGTTATATAAACGGATTTTCTGATCTTGTAAGGTACTTTGTGATAACGCATGGTGCTATGTTAAGGAGGTTTATCGTGGAGTTTAGGAAAATGACTGCCTGCCGGGCGGCGGAAGCGGTAAACAATGGCGAAACCACCGCCTGCCAATTGATTAAAGAAATACTGGAACGCTGTAATGTCCTGAACGGCAAACTTAACACATTCATTAAAATTGCCGGCCCTGAAGCTCTGGAGCAGGCTGCTGCCGTTGATAAGCAGGTTAAAAGCGGTCAGAAACTGCCCCTGGCCGGCGTTCCTGTGGCGGTAAAAGATGACCTTTGTTGTCGCGATCTACCGACAAGCTTTGGATCGCCCGCTTTTAAGAATTTCATTTCCCCCTACGGAGCTGCTGCAGTTGAGAAACTTACCGATGCCGGGGCTGTGGTGATCGGGAAAACCAATCTTGACGATATGGGTATCGGTTCCACTACCACCTCTTCCCCGGCCGGCCCGGCTCTTAATCCCTGGGCACCTGACCGGGTGGCCGGCAGCGCCGGCGCTGCAGCTGTGGCCGCAGCGCAGTGCCTGATCTTTCTGGAAAGCGACAGTGGGGGAGCCCTGCGCCAGGGCGCATCACACTGTGGGGTAATTGGTCTGCGCCCGACCATGGGAAGGGTTTCCCGCTATGGCCTGCATACATTTGCCAGCTCTTTCGGCCAGATCGGAATTACAGCATCCTCAACCGACGATATTTTGGCTGCCCTGGAAGTGATTTCCGGGTTTGATGCCCGTGATGCCTCCACTGCGCTATACAGGGAAAAATCTGCCGAAAAAAACGCCGCTGTGGAGCCCGAGATTATTAAAATAGGTTACCCTACAGCGATTATTGCCTTGCTTGCTCCTGATCACCGGAATCTTATGGAAAGAGCCAGGGAGGATATTGAAGCCAGTGGTTTCCAGCTGACTGACTTCAAGCTGGATTTGCTCGCCGAGGCGCTAAGGGCCTATTATATTATCGCTTTTGCTGAGACTTCCTCGAATTTATCACGTTTCGATGGCATTCGCTTTGGCATGGCTGATTATGCTGAAAACCTGGATGAGTTGTATTATAAATCGCGCAGACTAACCTTTGGACAGGAAGCCAGCCGCCGCAGTATTTTTGGCACATTTATTTTGAGTCAGGGCAACTATGATCGCTATTACCGGCAGGCTCTGAAAATTTGGACGTTGGTCCGGCGGGAATTTACAGCGGTTCTTGATCAGTGTGATCTGCTGCTGATGCCGGCAGTCAGGACTCTGCCCCAGCTTGTAACGGAGCAAATCGATTTCTGCCGCTTATACGAAGAGGACCTTTTTTGCGCGCCGGTCAGCCTGGCGGGCCTGCCTTCGTTATGCCTGCCGGTGGGTGAAGTTGATCAACTACCGGTCGGGCTGCAGTTGGTTGGACGCCCGTTCAGCGAAGAAATGCTCATCGGAGCAGCATCCCGAATTATCCCGGAGATTAAATTCCCTCCAAACGTGATTTGTTAAAGGAAGGAAGATATTGATGGAATATGAAGTTGTAATCGGCCTTGAGGTTCATGTAGAACTCCTTACGAAGAGTAAGCTCTTCTGTTGTTGCCCGAACCGGTTTGTTGCTGAACCGAATATTAACACCTGTCCTGGCTGTCTCGGCTTTCCGGGAGTGCTACCCCAACTAAACAGTGAAGCTGTCCGGCATGCCCTAACTGCTTCCCTGGCGCTTAACTGCGAAATAGCGCTCTACAGCTACTTTGATCGCAAAAATTATTTTTATCCGGACATACCGAAAGGATATCAGCTGTCACAATTCTTTGTCCCCATCGGCAGCAAAGGATTTTTAATAATCGAAGATGATAATGGTAAACCTAAAACGGTGCGTATAGGCCGTGTCCATATGGAAGAAGATGCCGGCAAGCTGGTCCATGCAATCAGTGGAAATACGTCACTGGTAGACTATAACCGGGCCGGGGTACCGCTGATTGAAATCGTCACCGAGCCTGATCTGCGCTCACCGGGTGAGTCGCGCCGTTATCTCGAACAGTTGAAAGGTATTCTCCAGTATACGCGGGTTTCTGACTGCAAAATGGAAGAAGGTAGTCTGCGCTGCGATGCCAATGTTTCGCTTCGACCAATGGGCTGCCCGGATCTAGGCAGTAAGACCGAGTTGAAAAACATGAACTCATTCAAGGCCGTTGAGAAATCACTGGAGCACGAGATTAAACGGCAGAGAGACATCTTGAGGAGTGGGAAAGAGGTTATTACTCAGACCCTGCGCTGGGATGAGGGCAGCCAGGCGACAATTGTTATGCGCGGAAAGCTTCAGGCCCACGATTACCGCTGCTTTACCGACCCAGAGCTGGCTCCGATCGAACTGACTGAAGAGGATGTCGAAAAAGCCCGGGCCGCTCTGCCGGAAATGGCTGATGTGCGGGCAGCAAGGTATGTAAATGAATACGACCTGCCTGAGTATGATGCAGGTGTACTGACTTCTTCACACGGCCTGGCCGATTATTTTGAAAGCTGTCTGGAGCTTTATAACAACCCAAAAGTGACCAGCAATTGGATCATAGGTGAATTCACAGCCCAGCTGAACAGTACCGGTCTTGAGCCCGATCAGTGCTCTTTCCAACCAAAAGATTTGGTCGAACTGCTGTTAATGATTGATCAAAAGTTGATCAGCGGGAAGATAGCTAAGGATGTTTTGGCAAAGGCGTTTCAGAGGGGCACATCACCCCGCCTGGTGGTCGAAGAAGAAGGGCTACTGCAGATTTCCGATCAGTCGGAGCTGGAAAAGGTAATTGTGAAGGTAATTAGCGAAAATCCTGATAGTGTTGAAAATTACAGAGGAGGAAAAGCGAAATCCCTGGGCTTCCTGGTCGGGCAGGTAATGAAAGAAACAGAAGGCAAGGCCAACCCCCGGTTAGTCAATGAACTGCTCCTGAAAATAATTGGAAGTTGAATGTAATGGCCTGGGTTTCTTGCCGCCAGGTAATTACCCCCACCAACCCTATTTACCGCTGTGTTTCACTCCGCTACTTTACGTATAAACTTGATGTAGATCAGTATGTTGGCGACGATCACATAGGCTAGCCCAATCCCGAAATAGAGATTGTAATTTAAGAATACCTTTGCGTCGCCCCAGATTACTGAGCTGATCATCTTCGCCGGCCAGAAAGAGGGGAAGATAGCAAAAAATAACTCTTTGGCATCGGTGAAAAAGAGAGCGATCACCGGTAAAATAACAATGGTGCCAAGGAGTTTCATGATCGCGAAACCCTCAATTTTGTTCTGAGCAAAGATATTGATTAAGAGTCCGGTCATCGGAGTCCCCAGGGAAGCGAGAAATGAGATAACCACAATATCTTTCCACAAAATATTGCCGATACCGGAAAACCACATCGTGAAGATACAGGCGACAAAGGTAAAAAGCCAAACGACGATCAGGCGAAAGGACATGAACTGGTTAAAGGTAAGGGGCGTCACCTTGATTGAATCGATGATATGATCATCGCGGTCATCCAAAATTGAGAAGCCGATCAGCGCACCGAAGGCAGCCGGGCTCATCAGGGTCAGCGCGGTGACGATAAAGTCAGCATTAGCGGTGATGTTAAAATTGTTGGTTGTGGCGATGAGCGGAAGAAGGTAGCGGCCAATAACCCCAAACAGAAGCGGGTAAAATAACATAACACGCATCATCGGATCCCTTAACCATTTTTTTAGTTCGCTTGTAAAAAAGGCTCCGTACATCTTTTTACACCCCGCTTTCTTTTGCCGCAAAGTGATTAAACCGTTTCAGTACAATGATAAACAAAATAATTGAACCGAGCCCCATGTATGCCAGAGCATAGATCAGTTCCCATAAAGCAAGCTCGCCTGCCGAAGAGTATAGCAAAAGCATTGCAGCCTTAGTTGGGGCGACATAAAGTATCTTTTCGAGCAGATCATGCTGAATGATGTTAATATTTACCAATAAAGTTGGAATCATGAATACAACCAAATATTTCATCATATTAATGAGCAGACTGGTGAAGTCCCGGGAATTATAGGTAAGTAGAAAGCCAACCAGAGAGTGAAATAGGGATACTAAAATTACACTACCCAGCATAGCCATAAAATTCAGGTTCAGCTCCCTGAAATAAGTGGCATAAAAGTAGAGAATAACCAGGGTAACGACACTGCTTACAACGGTGACGATGGATTTGGTCAACAGGTAGTCGAATTTGGTGATCGGTGTTACCAGAATTGTGCGCAGACTGCCTTCCTGCTTTTCAAAAAAGATAGTTACGCCAACCATGAGGATAGCCATTGAGGTAGTATCGACGAAGATCAGCAAAGGAAAGATAAAGGTGATATCGGGTATTTCAGTCAGGTAGAGTACGCCGATCCAGATCAGCGCGACAACAACGCTCGCCGCCATGATGTTATAGCGCAGCAGTCGTCGCATTTCACCGAGTAGAAGCACAAAAATATTAGGCATATTTTTCCACCCCGGTTATCTTGATGAAGATATCGTCAAGGGTTGTCTCTTTACTGTGCATGGTGATAATATTTTTGGTTCGGATCAGGTTAAAGAATTCGTCGTTACGGCTTAAAGTTTCCAGGTCGAAAGTGGCTTTTCGGGTAGCATCTCCCATGGTGTATTCCACTTCAACCTTTCTTTCACCGTGCTTTAGCTTGAGGTTGCGCGGTGTATCGATTACGGGGATGCGGCCATCAACCATGAAGGCAACCCGATCACAAAGTTCGTCGACGTCGTTCATCAGGTGGGTGGTCAACAGCACAGTGCCGCCAAGATCGCGGTATTCCTTGATCATTGTTTTTATAATGCGCGCATTGGCTGGGTCGAGGCCGATAGTCGGTTCATCGAGGAATAACACAGCCGGGTTATTTAATACGGCGCGGACAAAATTAAGGCGTACTTTCATACCCTTGGAGAATTCGCCGACTCGTTTTTTGCGTACTTCAAAAATACCCAGGCGTTCCATCATCGCGTCGGTATTGGCCTGGTTGCGGTAGAGTTTTTTGAAGAAGTTGATATTTTCCTCAGCCGTTAGTTTTGAGAAGTGTACCGGTACCTCGAAACCGACTCCGATTTCCTGATAATATTCTTTATCATATGTTTTGAGATCTTTGTTCCTGTATTGAATATCACCTTCGTAGCCGGCCAAAAGTTTGATCATGATCTTCTGAGTAGTGCTTTTACCCACTCCGCTCGGTCCGAGCAGACCAAAAATCTCACCCTGTTTGACATCGAAGGAGATTCCTTTAATTGTATTTTTGCGGTTGCGAGGATACTTGAAGGTTACATCTCTGACCTGGAACAATTTTATTCCTCCTTTGTTTTGCTCCTTTTGGAATAATAATATCCAAATTAAGTATTAGTTCTTAACTATTAATATTATAGATCTATTTGCAGATGTGGTCAATTCTATATACTAATGCCGGTGAAAAACTTGGAGAGATACAATGTTATTTCTTCAAAAGCTACAATTCCATGCGGGAGAAACAGATGCCGGCCAGTGCGATCAGTAAAACAGATAATCCCATAGTGATCGCCAGCGGGCCGACGATATCTGCCGGTCCTGATGTGCCGTCAATAAGTGGTTTCAACTGTCCCAGGAGAGTGTTGGGGTAAAAATTGGCGGCGGCGGTTTTTGATACAAACAGGTTTAGAATACCGCTCAGGAAAAAGACCCCTACGGTTAAACCGCCTGCCTGCAGTGGACTTTTTAAAACGGTCGAGAAGGTAAAGGCAATGGTGGCGATAAATATTGTATAAGCGATCAGGGCGGCAGTTCCCCATAGGGCTTCGGCAAGAGGAATCTGGCCCAGAAGGCTCATGGTATAAAGATAAGCCAGTGTGCTGCCGGCCAGCAGGCCGAAAATGATCACAGCATAATGCACAAGCAATTTGGCGGCAAGGTACTGCCAGCGGCTGATCGGCTTGCTTAGCATCCAACCGGTAATCCCGCTTTCTTTTTCCCGGGAAACACTGCCCATGATCACAAAGATCAAAACGAAGAGACCGATCTGTGATACGTCGGAAAGATAGGAGACAAAAGCATCTCCCGGAGTGGGGTCGGGCATGACCATCTCGAAACCTTCGGCAAAGTAGCCGATTATTTCATTTATATATTTCATCATTGGTGGATCGAGCAAGGCGAAGAAAAGCACAACCAGCAGAAAGGCCGGGTAGCGAAAACTGCGCCAGTTCCATTTGAACTCTTTCATAAGCAGCGCTTTCAAATGTTTGACCCTCCCCGGTGGTTTTCTTCCAAAACTTTGAAAAAGGCCTCTTCGAGGTCGGTCCGGTTTTGCATAAATTCAGTGACTACGATGCCCTGTCGGATTAAAAGAGGCAGAAGTTCTTCGGCCATCGCTACTGCCTTACCTGGTATCGAGATGATCAGCAGTTGATCATGTTGTGGGGTTACTTCCCGCACAGATTTGTTTTTCCTGATCAGGGCAGCGGCAACCTGGCGTTGCTCCGGCCTGATTGTCACCAGGTACTGTTCCATGGCATAGCGGTTTAGAAGTTGTTCGATACTGATTTCAAGTAGTTTCCGGCCCTGATCAATAATAGTTACATAGTCGCAAACTCTTTCAACATCTACCAGAATATGGCTGGAGAAAAACACGGTGGCGCGCCCCTTTAGGCTGTTGATGATTTCGAGTATTTTACGCCTGCCTTCAGGGTCGAGGGCCGATACCGGCTCATCGAGAATAAGCAGTTCCGGTTCAGTCAGAAGGACAGCGGCGATGCCGAGGCGCTGCTGCATGCCTCGGGAGTAAGTAATTACTCTGAGGTTGGCGACAGCGCCAAGCTGAAAATAGTCAAGCAGACGCTGAATACGTGATCGGCTGTTCCGGTAATCAAGCCTATAGATCCTGCATCCCCGGAAAGTGTAACGATGTAAAAGCCCGAAACGCCTTATTATTATTGATACTTAAGTCTTTTCTCTTCCCTTTCTTCTCGTTACATGTTATAATAGTATAACGAGTATAAGGGGGCAGGATCATACCGGCAATTGTTTACCAAACCAATAAATCAACCGGAATAACCTATGCTTACGAGTCTGAATCATACTGGGACAAAGAAAAACAGCAGTCCAGAGCCAAGCGAAAGTGCATTGGAAAACTTGATCCAGAAACCAGAGAGATT
>JAUWPV010000016.1 GCA_030611385.1 Bacillota bacterium
TGTAAGCTCATACGGCTGCAGGGTTTCAATGATTTCTTTATAACTGATCGAACCATTACTCTTGCCGCGTTTAACCAGCTCATTTTGTGCATCTTCCAGAGATATTGTTTTCTCTGCATCTTTAGCCACTGAAATCCCCTCCTTTTCCTGAACGGTCAGGCCAGCCGTCTTTATCAGCAATCAGCTGCTGCTGTTCGCGTAGTAACTCGTTAATATCCTCTTCTGAACCAGAGGCTTCGCGCTCTTTCCTTCTTTTATCCAGTTCTCGCTGTTCCTTCTTGCCCCAAATATGGTGCAATCGACTGATACAATCTTTAACCATACGCTTCGTCGTCTGGGCCGGTAGATCCTGCAAGGCTGGATCAGATACCGCTTCGGTTATTAAGTTTATGATCTGCGGATCTTCAAACTGGTTGAGCAGCTTTTCTGTGCTGACAAACGATTCCACGGCAACGCTATTCCACAAAGCTTCGATCACTTTTCTAATCCGCGGATCATCAATATATTCTATTCGTAAATGATTCCGCCCTATTTCGGCTATTTCCTTGCTTTGAAACATCAAAGATAATAACATTTTTTCAGCCGACCCGATCATAATTTTCTCTTCCCTCTCCGGCTGCTCATTTTTCTGCGCATCCTGGAAACGGCTGCCTCTCTTCCGCCTTTTTTTCAACTCCCTGCGCAGGGCATCCTCATCAACACCCAGTTCTTCAGCTGCCTTTCTCAGGTAAAAATCTTGTTCAACCTGATTCACTGCAGAAAGGAGGAAAGGCATTAACTCTTCAACATATTTAATTCTCCCTTTATCCGAAGCGAGATCGAATCTCTTTTTTAGCTGCTGCAAGCGGTATTCCATCAGCGGTCTGGAGTTATTGACAAGATCAATAAAGGAATCTGCGCCGTTTTCCCTGATATAGCTGTCCGGGTCACTGCCCTCAGGAAGATCTGCTACCTGAACCAGGCATCCAGTAGATTGCAGGATGGCCAATCCTCTCCATGTCGCCGCTTCACCGGCACTATCTGAATCATAAGCTGTAATTACTGTTTCGGCCTGGAAACGGAGCAAACGACCCTGCTCAACGGTAAGTGCAGTCCCCATGGAAGCGACAACGTTTTTAATTCCGGCTTGAAAAGCGGTTATTACATCAGTATAGCCTTCCATAATTACTGCTTTTTTTTCGCGGCGAATCTCTTCACGAGCCAGATTCAAGCCATAGAGCAGGGAACTCTTTTCATATACCGGAGTTTCCGGTGAGTTCAAGTACTTCGGCCCACTTTTTTCTCCCTCTTCAAGCGCTCGGCCGCCAAACCCGGCTACCTTACCGCTGATATTAAAGATTGGAAACATAACCCTGTTTCTAAAACGATCATAATAGCCTTTTTCCCTACCCGGTGAAACGAGTCCGGCTTTTACCAGTAAATCAGCGGAAATTCCTTTTTTTCGGGCAAAATTAAAAAAACCGGTCCAGTCTGCCGGAGCGTAACCCAGCATGAAAAGTTCAATAATCTTTTGTTCAATTCCTCTTTTTTGTAAATATTCCAGTGCTGTTTTACCGGAATCGGTCTTACACAGGCAGTAAGCATAAAAACGGCTGGCCAGAAAATTTAATTTATAAATTTTTTCCTTTAAATTGTCTTCTGCCGGAGAACCGGTTTTCGGTTCTGGAATAGTTACACCTGAACGTCTGGCCAGAAAACGGGCCGCTTCCGGAAATGTAAGTTTTTCCATTTGCATGACCAGACTGAAAACATTTCCGGAAGCTCCACAACCAAAGCAGTGGAAAAGCTGCTTTTCCGGCGATACCGTAAAAGAAGGAGTTTTCTCGGTGTGAAAAGGGCAGAGGCCGACCATATTCTTGCCTCTTCTTTCCAGTTTGAGATATTCCCCAATCAGCCCAACCAGATCGGTCCGCTGCCTGATCTCATCGATTATTTCTTCCGGTATTCCCTGGGGCATAGTCAGCACCTGTTGCAAAATTTAAATAAGATCCGCCTGAGAAAAAATCCCTGACCATACAGATAACAAAAACCTCATCTCGAGGGCAGAGACGAGGTGATCCCGAATCCTATAATAATGCAACTGTTCTAAATGTGAAGACCGGGTTCTCCCTCTCCAAATAGGCTGCCCGAAACCTTGTTAAGTTAAATTCGACAGTTCAGTCTTCATTCCTGCCTGACTGGTAACAATTTAAAACAACCAGAGTATTTCAATCGATATTGGTTAGTTTAATAAACCCCGACACCTTCAAAGATGCCGGGGTTTGCATGATCTAATCTATCTAAAACTAAAACAAACAGCTCACTTTAGTTTTTCTGCCGCCTCGGCAATTACCTGATCAAACTTATCGATCTCATCGCCATCCAATTCGGTGTAGGTTATACTTTCACGATTCATACCGAGGGTTTCAAGCATATCACAGGCATGGCCAACCCTTTTTTCTGCCCAGTAGCTAATGTCTTTATACTGGCAGTTACCCCTTTCGCTATCACGACAGCCGACGACAACTACTCCGTCAATACCAAGCTCGATAGCTTTGAGCAAGTGCACCGAATCAAGCTTGCCGACACAAGGGTAACGGACCACGGCTACATTGTTCTGTTCTTTCCTGACAAAGTCCGGTAGGGCAAATGCTCCGTAAGAGCAGGTAATGGCCAGAATAGCCGGTTTTCCATTGCGCTTGTCCACCAGTTTCTGCACCGCGGGCCCAATTGCATTAACAGCTTCTTCAACATACGGAGCACGGAACTTGATCGCATATACCGGGCACATACTGAGACAGAGTCCACAAGCCTGGCACTGCTCATTACGGATACTTACCTTGCCCTCTTCAGTGATTACGGGCACATTGTAAGGACAAACACGCACGCAGGTGAGGCAGTGCACGCAGAGATCTTCATCTTGCTGTGCCCCGGCTGCACAGGTCAGGCAGCGACGTGCTTCACAAATTGCTGTTTCAATATCATAACCCAGTTCAGCCTGTTTAAAATGGCGCACTCTCTCTTCGGGAGAGATCATCGGAATGGCATTGCGTTCAATATGAACGACCTCTTCGACAACTTTTGCATCGAGTTTATCAAGGACCGCGACTTCTTCCAAACTGGCACAATCGAACGGTACACCCTGCAGGTAACCGGCGGCAGCTTGTGCTGCCAGGCGACCGTTAGCCATTGCCTGCACGGCCGATCCCGGACCCGTTACCATCTCACCGCAGCTAAATACTCCGGCTCGGCTAGTGGTCATTTTCTGGCTATTAAAAACTACATTTCCGCGATCGTCAATTTCAATCTCGCCGCGCACCGGTTCAGGATCGCCACCCTGACCGATCGCAAAAATTACAATGTCACCACTGATCATTTCTTTATGATCATCTTTCATTTTAGGGTTAAAACGCCCCTGATCATCAAAAACACAGGTGCATTCGACCACTTCGAGACCGGTTATTTTACCGTTTTCTCTGATAATGGCGTGCGGACCCCAGGAGTTGTTGAATTCAATGCCCTCTTCTTTGGCTTCTTCAATTTCCCATCTAAATGCGGGCATTTCTTCATCACACTCGAGGCAGGACAGCTTAACTTTAGCTGCACCGGCCCGCAGGGATGAACGAGCCACATCCATAGCCACGTTGCCACCGCCGATTACAATTACATTTGGGTTTCCTGTAAATTTGAAACCTGACCGCTTTACATCCTGCAAGAAGGGAAGGGCATAGAGAATACCATCTCCCTCAACGCCGGGAATATTGAGGCCCCTGCTTACGGGCAGACCCATAGCCAGCAGAACAGCCTGGCAACCTTCCTTTTCGAGTTGTTCAATGGTAATATCTTTACCCAGTTCAATACCATACTTGAAGGTAATGCCCTGCTCAGCGATTTCGCTGATGTCCTGATCGACGGCTTCATCAGGCAGACGGTAGAGGGGAATGTAATGACGGACGGCCCCGCCGGCCATTTTTTCGCGATCATATACTGTAACTTCAGCCCCCAGTCTGGCCAGGTCAAAAGCAGCAGTCAGACCGGCCGGCCCCGCACCGATAATCGCCACCTTGCCGCGAACCTTCGGACCGTCAACGGGAGGCGGCACTTTTGCTTTGCCGTGTTCGACTGCAAAACGCTTTAAACCACGAATCGAAGGCGGTTTGTCTACATCGTTGCGTCGACACTCTTCCTCGCAATGGTGGGCACAAATTGTACCGCAAACGAATGGCAGCGGGTTTGTTTCTTTGATTATCGCCAGCGCCATGTCAAAATTACCGGTAGCAATGGCCAGCAAATAATCCCGGACACCCTGGTGCAGCGGACAGGCCGATTGGCAGGGCGGATGAATATTTTTCAAAGCCAAATCTTGGTTATTACGATGGGTCAATTAGATCACTCCTTGCGACTATTTTAACTCACTTACTATTCGCCATAAAAAAGCGTTCTCCTGTTCATATCAACATACAATTATAAGATTAAATCTTCTTATTATTTCATACGGAAAGGGTCGCCCGGGCTGCCGCCAGGCGAGCGATCGGTAGGCGGTATGGTGAACAGCTGACATAGTCAAGACCGACGGTATGGAAGAAATTGATTGAAGCCGGGTCGCCTCCATGCTCTCCGCAAACACCGACTTTTAGACTTGAATTCGCCAAACGGCCCTTTTCAATTGCTATTTCAATTAATCTGCCGACCCCTTCACGATCAATCTCGGCAAAGGGGTTTACTTTCAATATTTTTTTCTGGAGATAAAAAGGTAAAAACTTGCTTTCAGAATCATCCCGGCTGTAGCCGAGTGTGGTCTGGGTCAGGTCGTTGGTCCCAATGGAAAAAAACGAGGCTGCTCCGGCCAATTGATCGGCTACCAAACAGGCCCTTGGCAGCTCAATCATTGTGCCGACAAGGTATAAGATCTGCCCTTCCTGCTCTGCAAATATTTCCTCAGCTGTCGTGTCAACCAGCTGTTTCATCAACTCCATCTCTTCACGGTGTCCAACCAGTGGAATCATAATCTCCGGTTGCAGCTGATCAGCAGGCATACCTTCTTGGAGAAGTTCAAAAATAGCCATAAATATCGCCCTGATCTGCATGCGGTATATTTCAGGATAGACCAAACCCAGACGACAGCCACGATGGCCGAGCATCGGATTAAATTCAGTAAGAGATTGCACCTTTTGTAGTAAAATTTCCTGATTACGTAACTGTTCAGCATCTCCTCTTTCCCGCCGCAACCGATCCACTTCTAATAGAAGTTCTTCCCGATTAGGCAGAAATTCGTGCAGCGGAGGATCGAGCAGGCGTATAGTTACCGGTTTCCCAGCCATCTCTTTAAAAATACCCTTAAAATCACCCTGCTGCATCGGCAACAGCTTGGTCAATGCCTCTTCGCGCTCTTCCAAAGTTGATGCTATGATCATCTTTTGAACCACAGGAACCCGTTCTGCTGCCATAAACATATGCTCTGTCCGGCAGAGTCCGATACCCTGGGCCCCCATTTCAACAGCACGGCGGGCATCTTCGGGATTATCGGCATTGGCACGCACTTTCAGGCGGCGGATCTCGTCTGCCCAACCAAGCAATTCGTGGAATTCCGCTGTAAAATGCGGTTCGATCAAGGGTGCTTGCCCCAGGATAATCTGGCCGGTGCTCCCGTCAATCGAAAGCACCTCTCCTTCGGGATATAAGCTATCTTTTACATAGAAACATCCTTTAGTCATATCGATCTTCAATTCTTCACAGCCGCAGACACACGGTTTACCCATTCCGCGGGCAACCACGGCAGCATGACTGGTCATCCCACCACGACTGGTCAGGATACCCTGTGCAGCAATAATACCGTGGATATCATCCGGGGTGGTTTCCGGTCTGACCAGGAGCACTTTCTCCCCGTTTTGGGCCATTCCCTGGGTCTTATCCGCATCGAAAACCACTTTGCCGGAAGCAGCACCGGGCGAAGCAGGCAGACCACGGCCAATTACTATTCTTTCAGCATCGGGATCAATACGCCAGTGCAACAGCTGTTCAAGCTGATTCGGCTCGATTCTTTGCAGCGCTTCGGTTTTACTGATCAGACCTTCTTTGACCATATCGACAGCAATGCGTATAGCTGCCAGGGTAGTCCGTTTACCGGTGCGGGTTTGCAGAATGTAGAGTTTGCTTTTTTCAATTGTAAACTCAATATCCTGCATTTCACGATAATGCAGCTCGAGAGTCATACAGATCTCAGCAAACTGCTTATAGATGGCCGGCATATCGTCCTTGAGTTCAATCAGGGGATGGGGCGTACGGATTCCAGCTACCACATCCTCACCCTGGGCATTGACTAAATATTCACCGTAAAGTCTTGGTTCACCAGTCGACGGATTACGGGTAAAGGCCACTCCTGTACCGCTGTCTTCACCTAAATTACCGAACACCATGGCCTGGATATTCACTGCCGTACCCAGATTATCAGGTATGCGGTTTGCCTGCCGGTAAATCACGGCCCGGTTTGTATTCCACGATTTGAAGACGGATTCAACCGCCAGGAAAAGCTGTTCCTGTGGATCGTTAGGAAACTCTGCTCCGGTCTCCTGGCGCACCACAGCTAAAAAGCCATCGACAATCTGTTCGAGATCGGCCTGTTCCAGTTCAGCATCGGATCGCACTTTTTTACGATTCCTGGCTTCGGTCAGGATGTTTTCGAAAAGATGATGGCTCACTTTTAAAACAACATTGGCGAACATCTGAATAAAGCGGCGGTAACAGTCAAGGGTAAAGCGGCGTTCGCCCATTTCCTGAGCCAGATGCTTAACTGTCTTCGGCATTAAACCCAGATTTAAAATAGTGTCCATCATACCGGGCATTGAGATAACTGCACCTGATCGCACTGACATAAGGAGCGGCTCTCTACCTCCAAAACTGCGCCCGGTCTGCTGCTCGAGAAGTCTTAAGTTTTCCAGGATTTCAGCTTTTAGTTCCGGCCAAAGGCCTTCACCCCTGCTCAGATATTGATTACACGCTTCCGTAGTAATAATAAAGCCAGGTGGAACAGGCAGTCCGATTCGGGCCATTTCAGCCAGGTTGGCACCTTTACCGCCGAGCAGACTTTTCATAGTCTTATCGCCTTGCGCAAATTGATAAATATATTGCCCGGCCATCAAGTTTTTTCCCCTCCTTTTATTATCTGAATGATCCGATTAGCCACCTCTTCGACAGCTTTGTTAGATACATCAAATACGGCACAGCCAATCTTTTTCATCACCCGGCGGGCATAGGCAAGTTCTTCTTCAATCCGTTCAACGGCAACATAACTGGCGTTATCTTCAAGACCAAGGGCTTTTAGGCGCTCCTGCCTGATTTCCCTGAGCTGTCCGGGGTCGATGATCAAGCCGATTATTTTTTCCGGTGAGATCCAAAAGAGCTCTTCGGGAGGTTCTACTTCGGGGACCAGGGGCAGGTTGGCAACCATAATCCCGTGGTGAGCCAGATACATACTGAGCGGTGTTTTTGAAGTGCGTGAGATGCCAACCAAAATCACATTAGCCTGTAACAGACCGCGCGGATCTTTACCATCATCATGTTTGACTGCAAACTCAACCGCTGCAACCCTGCGAAAATAATCCTGATCAAGCCGATGAATCCGCCCCGGTTCTTGATGAGGCTCTTTACAGGTAACCCGGCTAAATGCTTCCATCAATGAACCGAGAATATCCGCGGTGGGTATAGTGTGTTTGGCGGCTTCTTCTTCCATCACCTTACGTAGTTCGGGCACAACAAGAGTATAAGCAATAATAGCATTGCATCCTGAAGCTTCTTTAAATACAGCTTTGATTTGTAATTTGTCTTCAACGAAGGGAACCCTGCGCATCTCGGCATTACCTGAATTAAACTGACTCGCTACTGCCTTTACCACAAACTCTGCTGTATCACCGATTGCGTCGGATACGATATATACTATCGGTTTGTCTGAAGATACAGCCATCTGTACATTCTCCTTGCATAAGTCTGGGCTAACTAGATAATAATAATAGACGTCTCAGTGTATATACTCTATCTGGCAGACAACTTCCTTCTTTACGCTCTTTATTTTATGGCGCTTGCAGTTTAGAAAAATCTGCCAGACGGTTAAATAAATTCTTCAAGGCAACCAGCATATTAAGCCGGTTTTTCCGCATTTTGTCATCATCGACCATAACCATCACTTTGTCAAAAAAACGATCAATGGGCTGCTTCAACAACTGCAACTGTTCAAGGTTGAGCGCAGGGTCATCAGTTTTTTTAAGAGCTTCCTCGACCGTCTTTAGTTTATGGTAGAGCTCTTTTTCCGATACGTCCTGGAAAAGTGCTTTGTCAATAGCACCTCCAGCGGTTTTTTGGGCCAGATTAGCCACCCGGTTGTAAGCTACGATAACGTCATCAAGCATCGGCCCTTTTAAGTATTCTCCCAAAACTGAAGCTTTTTTAAAAACCTCTGCCAATGCTTTAAACGGCACCGCCAAAACAGCTTCGATAATATCGTGCTCGAAGCCTCGTTCCTGTAAAGCAAAACGAATACGCTGAATCAGGAAGCCACAGAGGTTTTCTTTCACCTGGTTACGCTTTTTATAATCAAGAACCAGAGTCGATGCCAGCGTATCCAGGGCAAGGTTAACATACTCTTCCAGAGATAGATTGATTTCCAGTCCTAACAATATGGCCACAGCACCCTGGGCCTGTCTGCGCAGTGCATATGGATCCTGGGAACCGGTTGGCTGTATACCGATGGCGAAACAGCCGGCCAAGGTATCGATGCGATCAGCCAACGATACGAGCGCGCCTTCCATCGCCAAAGGAATAGTATCACCAGCATAACGGGGTAGATAATGCTCAAAAATACCAACGGCAACCTCTGCGGGCTCTCCACTGAGTTTAGCGTATTCCCGGCCCATTACACCCTGCAGTTCGGGAAACTCTTTGACCATGCTGGTAACCAGATCGGCCTTGCAAAGGTGGGCAACACGCCGGGCTTTTTCAATTTGATCGGTTGACAGAGAAAGGGCTTCACCAAGCTTACCCGCTAATTCAATCAGTCGCGCCCTTTTTTGGTCGACACTACCCAGTGATTCCAGAAAAACGACACTCTTAAGCTTTGCTGTATAGTGTTCGAGCGGCTCTTTGCGATCCTCGTTATAGAAAAAACGGCCGTCAGCCAGACGGGCCTGCAGGACCTTTTCATAACCTTTTCGGATATTTGGGTGAAAACGGTTATTGCTGATCCCGATAAAATAGGGCAGCAGACGACCGCTGCCTTTTTCGACAATCGGGAAATAGCGCTGGTGGTGCTGCATCGAGGTAATCGGAACCTCCTGGGGCAGATCAAGATAAGCCTGATCATAAGATCCATCGATGGCTACCGGGTATTCAACCAGATAGGTGATTTCTTCAAGCAGCCCTTCATCAACCAGGGCCTCTCCGCCGTATTCAGCAGCTTTTTGATTGAGCTGTTCACAAATCATCTTCCGGCGGAGGTTTTGATCAAGCACAATGTAATTATCTTCGAGACATCTAAAATAATGGGCTATACTATCAATCTTAAAAGGCCCTGGAGCGAGAAAGCGGTGTCCATAAGTTACCCGGCCTGACTGAATACCGGAAAAGTTAATAGTTACCGGTTTATTATCATAAAGAGTCAACAACCAGCGGATCGGCCGGGCGAAACGCACCTCTTTACTCTGCCAGTACATAGGGCGGGGGAAAGAGAGTTTTTGAATCAGCTTCGGCAGGAGCTCCTGCAGCAGTTCTTCCGCCAGCCGTCCAGGGACTTCTTTTTCTATGACAATGTAGCGGGCTTCTTTGATAACCTCTTCTTCAATTTGATCTATATTTACTCCCTGGCTCTGCATGAAACCCTGCAGTGCTTTATTTGGCTTTCCAGTTTCATCGTAAGCTCGGTTAACTGGTGGCCCTTTTATCTTTTCCACAAGGTCAGGTTGCTTTTGCTCCAGTTCGTTAATGCGCAATACCAGGCGGCGTGGTGTAGCCCAGGTGTCAATAGTACCATGCTCGAGCCGGCTTTCCGCTAAAAGCGATGCTGTTTCTTTATTTAGTTGCTCCATAGCTCTCGGTATAAAACGCGAGGGAATCTCTTCACAGCCTATTTCCAGTAGAAAATCATAAGCTGTAGCCATTACAGTGCACCTCCGACAAGCAACGGATAACCGGCCGCTTCGCGCTGGTTAAGGTAACATTCCGCACAGAATCGGGCCAGGGTTCGGACCCGGCCGATGTAAGCAGCACGTTCGGTTACGCTGATTGCTCCCCGTGCATCAAGATTGTTAAAAGTATGCGAACATTTTAAGATGTAATCATAAGCCGGTGCAACCAGGTTCAGTTCAAGCAGGCGTTTTGCTTCAATTTCGTAGCTGCTGAAAAGATTGAAGAGTAGGTCGAGATTTGCATAATCAAAGCTGTAGCTCGACTGTTCCCATTCCACCCGTTGAAAAATTTCGCCATAAGTAATCTTGCCATTCCAGGTCAGATCGAAAACATTGTCGCAATCCTGCAGGTACATGGCGATACGCTCAAGGCCGTAGGTCAGTTCGACCGGAACTTGCTCAACATCAAAACCGCCTACCTGCTGAAAATAGGTAAACTGGGTAATCTCCATACCATCGAGCCAGATCTCCCAGCCTAACCCCCAGGCTCCCAGAGTTGGCGCTTCCCAGTTGTCTTCTACAAAACGGATATCATGCTCCAACGGGTTGAGACCAAGGTAAGCCAGACTGTCGATATATAGCTGCTGTATATCAGGCGGAGCCGGTTTTATGATTACCTGGTACTGAAAATGCTGGTAAAGCCGGTTCGGGTTTTCACCATAACGGCCGTCAGCGGGTCGTCTCGAAGGTTCCACATAGGCAACTGACCAGGGTTCAGGCCCCAGCGATTTGAGGAAAGTAGCCGGATTCATTGTGCCGGCTCCTTTTTCAATATCGTAAGGCTGCCAGATCAGGCATCCCAGTGATGCCCAGTATTCCTGAAGTTTGATCATAATTGTCTGTAAATCCAAGTAAATTCACCCCCTCAAAAATACAATACCTCCGGTCCCTGGCTGATAATCAGACCATAGGGACGGGAGGTATTCCCGCGGTTCCACCCTACTTGACCCTGCCGCTCGGCAGAGTCCGCTTAATTGCTGATAAAGCTCAGGAATGCCTTTCGCCGCATTCCCCATCGGGCTCACACTATTCCCGGCTCGCTGCAAAACTTAAGGAATGTTCCGGTTACTTCTTTCCGTCATCGCCAAATGCGCTATTTATTTATAGGAATACTAACAATAAGCTGCAGTTTTGTCAAGCGCTGCCTGATTCTCGATCATGTCAGGAAGCGACAGACTAACAGCAGGCATCGCTTACACAGTAAACCTGCAAAGCTGCGTGTCTTCAATGGAAAACCTTACCTTTATATTCTAGAAAAGTTTGCTCAGGTTTTCGACAGATCGGTTGATCGATTGCTCGCGTTTCAAACTAGCCCAGGCAATGATTTCAGTTCCGATAACAGTTGCGCCTCTTGATTCGCATTCCCTCTTCATTCTGGCAATAGCCCCTGTACCCCCGAGCCATAGAATAGGTATCTGTTTGGTGACTAAAAGGGCAACCTTTTTTCCTTTAAGGGACGAAAGCTGCCCCATGTAGGCCTTCATCACCGGATTTAGAGAAAAAGCCTGAACCGGGGCGCCAAAGATAATGGCGTCATAGCTGTCGGCAGTGGGAATCTTGGAGAGCTGAAACTTCCCGGGTTGAGCAGGAGTGTTGCCGGTGATGGTAATCTGTTCCAGAATAGCCGAATGACCGGCGGCGGTAAGTTTTTTCTGCAGTTTCACTGCAACACTATTCGTATGGCCGGTTTGTGAGTACACAATTAAGCCAATATTCATTTTTTCCCTCCTCTTCGATAATAAGAATATAAGTAGTTCCCCGGGGCAGTTGTCTACGCATCCGCCAGCTGCCTGATCACGTGATCATTTTTTGCAGCAATGACCGACCTGTTAAACTCCCAGATATTTTAGCGCTTCGTAAATCAGGAAGACCGGCCATACAAGCGCTTTCAGAAAACCAAACACCCCGGTCCAGAAGGTTGCCGCCTGACTGATAAAATAGATTGCTGCGCCCACTAGTCCGAGAAAATAAACCATACCGGCCGGGCCACCTCTGTAAACATCTCTGGCCATCTTTACATTCCTCCTGCCTTTCAGAATATTTCTATCTATAGGCTAATTATAAACCTAAAATGGCTCGGGCAGTCGTATTTGTGTGATTTTTAAATCTCAATCTTTCAAAAACCGCCTTGACTTAATTTCACCGAGGTCAAGCTGATAAGCGAAAAATGCCATGATTATACTGGACAGTTCTTTTTTTTGCCAGTCGGTAGCACGAAGCATTTTGATCTGGCTGAGAGGGGCTTCGATCAGACGCCTGGCCAGGGCCAGAGTTCCCGGTTTAACTTTAATCAAATCGGCTCTCTGGCAGCGACTGCATAAAAGACCACCTTGACTGGGGCTAAAACCAGCAGTGCTTTCAGCACCGCAATTAACACAGGAATGAAGATGTGGGCTGTAACCGGCGGAGGCGGTCAGCTTAAGTTCAAAACCACGGCAAAGCAGGGTGCGATCAACATCTCCATCCAAAAGTTTCCATCCTTCCAGTAGCAACTGACAAATCTCAACACATTTTTCTTCTCCGGAAACAAGACGATCGGTCAGCTCGGCCAGGTAGAGGCCATAAGCATAGAGGTCGGGGGTGTCCCGAAACCGGGGAAATCGTTCGATCGTATCCTGACCGGTGATAATCGGCCAGGTCCGTCCCCGATGGAATGTGAACCATCCATGGGTAAAGAGATCCACTCCGGCCGCCAGTTTACTTTTTGTCTTGCGCGCCCCCCTGGCCACCGCTTCAAATTTGCCTTCTTCCCAGGTAATCAGGGTCACCAGGCGGTCCGCCTCGCCAAGTATCCGTGTGCGCAAGACTAATCCTTCTGCTTTAAAGATGCGCTGGGTCACAGGCAGCCTCCCGTTTTTTGCATATCTAGCTTAGCGGTAACCAAGGCGATGCAGTTCATCTTCACGGTTGCGCCAGTCTCGCTTAACTTTTACCCTTAAATCGAGAAAAATATGCTGCCCGAATAGCGCTTCGAGCTCCTGTCTGGTCTTGATGCCGACATCTTTCAGCAGTAAACCACCCCGGCCGACAATAATGCCGACCTGTGATTTACGTTCTACAAATATTTCAGCGCGAATATCGAGTAGATTGCCGTTTTCTCTCGGTTTCATCTCCTCAATAACAACGGCTATTGAAAAAGGAATTTCCTGCCGGGTCAGAGCTATTATTTTTTCACGAATTATCTCGGCAGCAATAAAACGCTCAGGCTGATCGGTAATCATATCGGGAGGGTAAAACTGCGGCCCCTCCGGAAGATGTTCTACCACTGCTTTAACAAAAGGATTCAGATCGATCTTCTTTAAGGCTGACAGGGCAAATTGAGTTTCAAAAGACGATAGTTTTCTGTAGAGTTCACTGTTGGCAGCCAGTTTTTCCGGGGAGATAAGATCAATTTTATTCAGAATCAAAAATTGAGGGCTTCTTACTGAATGCAGGATTTCTGCAATATAGCGATCACCCGGACCCGGCGTCTCGTTTGCTTCAACAAGAAAACAAATCAGGTCGACCTCCTGCATAGTCGTCCTCGCAATCTGGACCATGGATGCCCCGAGCAGATGTTTCGGTTTATGCAGTCCGGGTGTATCGATAAAGATGATCTGTGATTCCGGTCTTGTTAAAATAGCCCGGATTTGATTCCTGGTGGTCTGGGGGCGATCGGAAATAATAGCCACCTTTTCACCGACAAGAGCATTAAGCAGGGTCGATTTGCCAACATTCGGCCTGCCGATTAGAGCAATGAAACCGGAACGGTGCATAATAATCCTTTCTTTACTGCGGCATTACAGTCTTTATGTCAAGTACCGGGGTGCCGTTGATTAAATCGAGTCCCCTGACGGTGAGAATGTTTTTTCTGATTTCAACCAGTTCAACAGTTGACTGGGCCATGGCGTTAGGCCTTAAGGGCGCACGGCAGGCAAAAACACCGTAAACTTCGTTGCCTCTGCCGCTACGTTTATCTTTTAGAGTATACCCCTGGGCCTGGTGCAAATAAGAAATCACATTAATCTTTTTTTCCTCATTAAGGCGGTAGAGCCCTTCTTTCATTTCGGGATCAATGAATATCGCCGACAGCTGTTCTTTATAGTTCTCCGGTAGCGACTGTGGTGTCTGGTAATTATTTACAACATGGCCAACCGGATGAAACGAAACCGGTACCCGCCACATATCCTCGCTGTGCATAAGCTGATCACTGGTCGGATTATCTGACCATGCGGCAGATCCGAACGGCTGGGGAAGCAGTTCAAGCAGTTTCATACTAATTATTTTTTCATTTAAATTACCCATAATAACTTCAATGTTTCCAGCCAGTTCCCAAAGCACCTGGCGACAGGCGCCACAGGGGGTTGGCGGCAGAACGCAGTCCGCAACAACGGCAATACTCTTAAATTTGCGGTAGCCGGCATGAACTGCCGTCCAGATAGCCACTCTTTCGGCGCAAACAGTCATGCCATAAGATGCATTCTCGGTATTGCCTCCGGTGATCAGCGCGCCTTCCTCTGTCAGGAGAGCTGCGCCAACCAGAAACCGGGAATAGGGAGCGTAAGCTCTTAACCGGGCAGCTCGAGCTGATGCAAGAAGAGTCTCGGTTTTCATCAATACACCTCAATTGGTTTAATCAATGTCAACGTAAGCCGGCAATTTAATAAAACCGGAATGGTCAATCTCAAAAACCAGTCCGCGTCTTGTTTCCAGTTCATAAAGAATAATATTTAAACCGCTGATTAAAAGATCTGGGTCGCCGACGGCCTGTATGATCACAGGATTGGTCAGGATCTGTCGGTAATTCACCATGATCAATGGGCCACTGCAGCGAATGGAGCTCGTTGCCGTCAGCCTTTGGTCTCCGACGCTGATTCCCCGTGCTCCGGCACTAGACAACTCGTTGACAATGTCTCTGATATCAGCATCATGGGCCAGGGAGACGCTGCCCTGTGGTTCTTCAGCGTCAAAGACTGATAGAGTTATCCCGGGACCGACCATTTCAGCCAGACCGCTTTTGACTCTCAATTCATGCAATACTAAGAGCATCGCATTAAGGTCTTCGTTAAGGAAACGCATTTGTTCCTCAACTGTTTTTGGCATAATCAGTTTAGCTACTCCATCGGCTACTTCTATATCAATATTCTGATTGCCGTGATTGAGATCCATAGAAAATATATTTTCGATCCGTTGAACAGTATTCGATTCAAGATACTGATCGGGGTAAATGCTGATCTGCCCATCGGCAATACGGATGAATAGATGCGTTTTATCAACAGCTTCCTTGACCCTGCTGTCATTGTTGACCGCGATTAGCACCTTCTCTTTAAGCCTGGCATCGGCTTCTTCGAAAATTATTTCCTGTGCCTGACGGCCCTGGTTAAGGATGACCTGGATCAGCTCATCGCTGCCGACAGCAAAATCCACCGCATAGTTATAAGCGGCAAGCGCATCACGAACTGATGCTAGGTCATAAACACCAAGATCAGTTGCCAACCGGTGATTATAATCAGAAAGGTCGCGGGCCAGCTCCTGTTTATAAACCAATATTGAATCTTCGCCTGAAAAACGATCAGCTGCCAGCAGATAGCCGAAAGCGATCAGGACTGTATTGATAATCAAAATAACCAGGATAATCAGCTGGATCTTATCTTTTACATATAGCCGACTTTTAGACTGCGCAGGCATCGTTATTTAAAGCCTCCGTAATCAAGATGCTTTTCCGAATACCTTAATCAGGCGAATAACAACTCTTTGAGAAACTGCCAGAGCGGTGGACCAAGCACAGCGACTCCGACAATTACAGCATAAACAGAAGTGAGTAAAACTGCACTGGCTGCAACATCCTTGGCGGTTTGGGCAATATGGTTACGTTCTCTCGTATAGAGATCTATAGTCTTCTCCAACGCAGTATTAAAAGCCTCCGCAACAAGCACTGACGCTATAGCTGTCAGTAGAAACAACATTCCATTTAAAGAGATCTGCAGGAAAAACCCGGCAATGAAAACAACAGAACCAACCAGGGCATGAATTACCATATTGCGCTGGGTTTCAAAACAAAACTTCAAACCAATGCAGGCATTTCTTAAACTGCGCAAAACACTAAGCATTGATTTCTCCTCCATCTAAAGTCTGATCATACTTTTCCATTATTACGCGCTCTTTTGCCTGCATCAATTTGGTATCATTTTCCCCACTATGGCTAAACCCGAGAAGATGCAACATGCCATGCACCGTCAGGAAAGTTACTTCCCGCACCAGGCTTTGTTCAACTTCTTTCGCCTGATCGCGGGCCCGTTCAACAGATATATAGATATCGCCAACCGCAAACTCTTTTTCACCACCGGGAAACTGATCAGCTGGTTCGAGGTAACTGAATGAAAGCACGTCAGTGGGAGTATTTCGGTCCCTGTATTTTGAGTTCAGACTCTGTAATAAGGAATTATCAGCAAAGATCACACCGATTTCGCCTCCACCAAAATTATAGTCTGCCAGGAGTTGATCAATTATTCCTGTTAATCGGACGGTAAAAGTTTCCGGAAAAGAGAAATCGCTGCTCAGGTTTTTTAGATAGACACTCATTTAAGCCCGACGCTCCGTTCCAATTCTGCTTTCAAATCCTTTTCCGGGTATTCAATCCGTGAATGGTAAATCCCGGCCATTATATAGACAAAGGCTTCGGCGATCTGGTCAATCTCCTTTAGAGTTAAATCACATTGATCAAGCTGTCCGTCATCAAGCTTTTCTTTAATCATTCGCCTGATCATCGTTTCAACACGATTGCCAGAGGGTTTGGAAAGAGAGCGAACCCCTGCTTCGACTGCATCGGCAAGCATGATTATTGTCGCCTCTTTGGTTTGTGGTTTCGGTCCCTCGTAACGAAATTTATCGGCAGAAACATTTTCACGATAATCATTTTCAAGCGCCTTTTGATAGAAAAACGAGATCATGCTGTTACCATGGTGCTGAACAGCAATATCCAAGATTGCTTCTGGCAGACGATGTTTTCTGCCAAGCTCCCCTCCATCCTTGGGATGGGCTCCAATAATCAATGCGCTGAGATTCGGCGATAATTTGGTATGGGGATTTTCTCCGGAAAGTTGGTTCTCTGAAAAAAAGTGAGGACGTTTTAACTTGCCAATATCGTGGTAGTAAGCCCCCACCCTGGTCAACAGGGCATCGGCATTGACCGCTTCGGCCGCTGTTTCCGCTAAATTAGAAACCATCATGCTATGATAATAAGTTCCCGGCGCTTTTAAGAGCATTTCGCGCAGTAAGGGGTGATTGGGATTGGAAAGCTCCAGCAAGGTAATGGCAGTAGTAACGCCAAAAATGTTTTCTAAAAACGGCAACAGCCCAATGGCGACAACTGCAGATAAAATACCGTTTCCAATTCCGGCAACCATGCTGTAACCCAGGCTGACCAGGGAATCATATTCCAGGCTGGCATTGCCGAAGAAGAGATAGGCTGATAAGATAACCGCAGCATTTGTAATTGCCACATAAAAACCGGCTCTGGCCAGGTCACTGCGTTGACTTAGCCTGGTAACAGCATAAATTGAAACCAACCCGCCTAATAAGGCCACCAGGATAAAGGAAAAATCACCGCCGGTAATCAGCCCAACCATCAAAGCCAGAACCAAGTTAATAATCACGGCCAGTTTATAACCAAACAACACTGTTAATAAAATAATGCCCATGGCCACAGGTATTAAATAACTGGAAAAATAAGTGGCCGCAACAGAAAATATAAGGGTAATAATAATGACAATTCCCATCAGAAACAATAATGAAGGATTGGCAAATACATTAGTCACAAATATGGACATGTATACACCGATCAAAATGAAAACAATCACCAGAAGAAAGAAAAGACCAATATAACCGGCGTAATATACCTGCTGTCCCCGTATCAAACCGAGACCTTCAAGCTGTGCCAGCTGTTGTACCGTAACCGGTTCGCCTTCACTGACAATCAGGGTATTACGAAGGATAATTATCGGTTCAATCTGCTGACGGGCCAGTTCACGGTTTTCTTCCGTAGTTTGGTCATTATAGTACATATTTTGTACAACCTGTGATTCAACTAATGCTTCAACAACTCTTTTCAGGTCAGCGCTGAAAGGATAAAGGGCAATTTCCTGACTAAGACGGCGCCTGACCAGATCTACTTCATTCTCCTTTATCCCCTGTCCAAATAACTCACTTACAGAGTTATTCAGCCGACCCTGCAAATCTCTTAAAGTGGCCCTGTCGATAAAAAAAGCGTAGATTGCGGAAGAAGACAGCTCTTCCGGGACATACTTTCTAATAGCTTCTACTTTTTCCCAGTTTTCAAGATCCACATTATCTTTTACCTCTATGACGGTGTCAAAGAAAGCGCCAATCTCGCCCAGCGCTTTTTCCAGAACTAGCGTATTGTAATCAAAAGCTTCGGCTACAGCCTCGGCAGCCTGTACTCTTAGCCTTTCGGTGGTGTATTCGTCTACAGCATCCCGGGGAGCATAAACTGTACGTGGGCTCGGTCTGCCTACGGTCAGATCAATGCGGGCCGGTATACTGACTATAACCAGCAAGACGTAAATTGTGATAAAGAGTACGACTACAAAAACAAGCTTTTGCAGGTGTTTATTCTCTTTAAAAGAGATTGACCGGTTAAAAAGATCGCTTATTATTGTTTCTAACTTCATGATAATCCCTTTCCTTCAAGGCCTCGTAAGCTTCATAAGCTTTTATGATGCTCTGAACGAGAGGATGCCTGACAACATCTTTTTCTGTCAGATAAACCAGGGCAATACCTTCAATATCGGATAAAATACGCGGTGCTTCTTCCAATCCCGAATAACGGCCCTTTTGCAGGTCAATCTGGGTTATATCGCCGGTAATAACCGCTTTTGATCCAAACCCTAGACGGGTCAGAAACATCTTCATCTGTTCAGAGGTGGCATTTTGCCCCTCATCCAAAATAACAAAAGCATCATCCAGAGTCCGCCCGCGCATATAGGCCAGCGGAGCAATTTCGATTATACCCTTCTCGCGGTATTTTTGAAATACTTCTATGCCCAGAAGATCATATAAGCCATCATAGATTGGGCGTAGGTACGGATCTACTTTTTCCTGAACATCACCCGGTAAAAAACCCAAATGTTCCCCGGCTTCTACAGCAGGACGGGTTAAGACTAAACGCTGGACTTGCTTATTTTTCAGGGCATCAACGGCCATGGCCAGGGCAAGATAAGTTTTTCCCGTCCCGGCAGGCCCGATTGATAAGACAATATCATGACAACGGATAGCTTCGAGATAGCGTTTTTGGCCAACAGTTTTTGGACGAATCTGTTTGCCGCGATTAGTAACCAGCACAAGATCGCTAAAAAGTGAACGGATCTGATCTACTTCGCCCTGACCGGTTAATTTCAAAGCATACTCAAATTCACGGTCAGTTAACAAGTGGCCCTTGCGGATATGAGCAAGAAGCTCCTGAAACATGATATAAATTATTTCAACATCTTCAGCAGAGCCTTCAATAATCAACTCATGCCCTTTAGGGATCAGGCGTATGGCAAACTTATCTTCAATAAGGCTGAAGTGACGATCATGTTTGCCCAGAAGTTGGACAGATTCATCTCCTCCGGACAGCACAATAGTCCTGCTTGTGGTATTTTCTGCCAAAAAGCAGCATGCCCCCTTCTTCGATAACAAATATAGATCTTGTATATCCTGTAATCATTCGACAATAAGAATAATAATCCTTTAGTGGGGTATGATCGGAGTTCAGTGCTTGCGGCGCATAGCAAGTGGTTGTCCAAATATTTCATGAAAGATAAATGCTGCAACCAATGGATTCTTTTGGGTCAATGCTTGCTTTAAACCTGAGGCTACGGAAGCAGAACGGTATCTTTCCCTTTCGACCGGTGGAACAGTATACCGCTCTTCAGTTTCTCCGCTATCCATAACTTCTTCTTCTTCTTCTTCATTGTCTTCCTCATCATCATAATCCGAATCGTAATCAGCTTGTTCTGAAAACCCTGAATCAAAGTAGGCAGCTTCATGAACCCACGGATCGACATGTCTTTCTTCAGGCGACCGCACAATTCTTACCGGAACCGCTTTCCGGGTGGCCGATTGACCTCCCCGGATCGCCTTCATTACGGTGCGGATCAGATTGAAAGCAATGACAACGATGATTAAAACGACTATGTTTTCCATATGATCATGCCTCCGGCTTATTTCTTTTCATCTTCAGGTTGATCACTCTGGCTTAATTTGCTTATGTTATGGCGCATATCGGTATCGGCCATAACGTTTTTAAGCTGGTAGTAATCCATTACGCCAAGGTTACCATCACGCAAAGCCTGGGACAGAGCCCGCGGCACCTCCGCCTCCGCTTCGACAACTTTTGCCCTCATCTGCTGAACTTTTGCAATCATTTCCTGTTCCAGGGCCACAGCCATTGCCCGCCGCTCTTCCGCTTTTGCCTGAGCAATACGTTTGTCGGCTTCAGCTTGGTCAGTCTGCAGCTGGGCTCCGATATTTTTCCCGACATCAACATCGGCGACATCGATCGAGAGAATTTCATAGGCAGTGCCCGAATCAAGTCCCTTGCCTAATACTGTACTTGAAATTTTATCCGGGTTCTCCAGAACCATTTTGTGACTTTCCGATGAACCGATCGTGGTAACAATTCCTTCACCAACCCGGGCAATAATCGTTTCTTCGCCGGCACCGCCAACCAGACGGTCAAGATTGGCCCGCACTGTTACCTTGGCTCGGGCTTTTACTTCGATGCCATCCCTGGCTACCGCTGCTACTACCGGTGTTTCGATTACTTTAGGGTTAACACTCATCTGCACCGCCTGCAGGACATCACGACCGGCCAAATCAATAGCAGCAGCCCTTTCAAAAGGCAGGGGTATTTCTGCCCGCTGAGCGGCAATCAGGGCATTAACGACCCTGTCGACATTACCGCCGGCCAGGAAATGTCCTTCCAGTTTGTTTACATTCAATTCCAGCCCGGCTTTGGTCGCCTTAATCAACGGCACAACAATTTTAACCGGTGCCACCCTGCGCAAACGCATGCCGATCAAAGCAAATATACCGACCGGAACACGCGCAGCCAGAGCTGAGATCCACAGTCCGATGGGAACAAAGCTCAAGATTACAACCAGGAAAATAATAATTAAAACGATAAATAACAGCAGGGGAATTAGTTGTTCCATTGTAAAACCTCCTCAATTTTTTACTTATCAGGGTCAAGCTGGAGAACAATCACCCGTACACCTTCAACCCTGTCGACAATCAGTGCTTCTCCGGATGGGATAAAAGCGCCGTCACTGACCACATCAATGCGCCGCCCGTCAATCACCGCTGCGCCCGAGGGACGCAAAGCGGTAACGGCAACCCCTTTCTTACCAGTCAGGTTTTTTTGATTGAGTGGGGCAACATAACCCAGATCGGCCCTTTCTTCGTCCGAAAGGATTATGTGACGCAGTACTCCCCGCCGGGCAAAAAAGCGAAAAGCCAAAACCGAGAAAACTCCGGCAAGGATCACTGAAATGAGCAGCATAACCATTCCGGTCTGGACCGAAGCCGCTGCCAAAACAATCGAAACCAGGGTAGAAACAATACCGGCAATGCCAAAAACACCAAACCCGGGCATAAACGCTTCCACCAGCATCAGGGCAATACCAAAAACAAAAAGAAACAAAACCCAGTATTCAGCCACTCCGGCGGCAATGTTTCCTCCAAAATAGAGGGCAAAAGCAGCCATACTGAGGATTCCGGCAACACCAAAACCAGCTGTAATCACCTCGAGAATTAAGCCACCGATGCCGATCATCAGTAAAATCGTTCCAACTACCGGATTGGTAGTCCAGCTGACCAGGCTGTCGCTTATCCGCGAATCAACCGGGTGCCATTCGGCATCAGGCAGGCCGATTACCTGCAGTAGTTCGGATTTATCAGCTACCGTTCCCTCGCTGTAACCGACTGCAAGGGCCTCATTTGCCGTCAACGTCAGTAAAACACCCTTCTCGTTCAAGCCTTCAATAGCCAGGTCACGACGAACCATGGCCGAAGCAATTTGCGGATCTCTACCCCGGCGTTCGGCCATGCCGGCCATCTCTTTTTCCCAAAACGAAAGCGCCTTTTCGTCAACTTCGCCCAGGCCGAGGTAGCGTGGTTCGGCAGCGCCGATAGTGCTTCCCGGCACCATGTAGATCTGATCTGCCGACAGGGCCAGGTACGCGCCGGCTGAAATAGCATTAGGGCGGACAAAAGCATAGATCGGTCTCTCATATTCGTCCATCAGGCGCCTGATCGCTTCAGCCGAGTTAATGTAGCCACCCGGGGTGTCAAGCTCCAAAATTACAGCAGCGGCATCGATCCTGTGGGCTTCCTTGAATGCATAGTTGACATAACTTGTAGTTCCCGGGTCTATAGTGCCGGTTACTTCAATCACCACAACCGTCTGATCTCCGTTGGCTTCGCCGGCAAAGGGCATAAAAATAACCATTCCGGCAATCAGGCAGGCTATCCATAATAATATTCTTGTTTGTCTTAACACAATCCGGTTCCCCTTATATAAAAACCAACCAAATCAGTCGGGCTTTTACTGAAGTATCTTCTCAACTATTTGCCGGACTAAACCGCCATCGGCCTTTCCTTTAATCCGGGGCATCAGCAAGCTCATCACCTTACCCATTTCCTGTTTCGAACCAGCCCCACTTTCGGAGATAGCTTCACGAACCAAACGCTCCAGTTCTTCTTCAGAAAGCTGTTCAGGAAGGTATTTCCTAAATATTTCTATTTCTTTTTTCAAGTTTGCAAGGAGATCCTGCCGACCTGAGCGTTCATAGTCGCCTAATGCTTCTTGCCTTCTTTTGACTTCACGGGTCAGTATCGCCAGCTCTTCCTGGGCATCAAGAGGACCCTTTTTTGCAATGGCACCATACTGCAGCTCAGACCGCAGCATGCGAATCACCGACAGGCGAAATCGATCTTTGGCCCTGGTTGCCACTTGCTGTTCATCAAAGAGCTTTTCTGCCAGAGATTGTTCATGCATTAGCAGGACACCCCACTTAGATCTTAATGGCGTCGCTTACGCGCAGCCTCAGCTTTTTTCTTGCGGCGCACGCTTGGTTTCTCATAATGCGCACGTCGCCGTGCTTCGGATAAAACACCAGCTCGGGCGCACTGTTTTTTAAACCTTTTAAGGGCCTTGTCCAGGGTCTCGTTTTTGCCGATTTTTACTTCCGCCATAATTCTTCCCCCCTCTCCTTAAAAACCGCTGCCTGAGGGCCATAATTCAATAATTCTAAGCACCTCTGCCATTGGCAATGGTTTGCAACAAAGGTCTTCCTCCCAGGAGGTGGAGGTGAAGATGAAAAACGATCTGACCGGCATCCGAACCACAATTAATTACCGTTCTGTAGCCTTTTTTATCCAGTTCAAAAGCCCTGGCAATTTCATTTGCTACTGAATGAAGGTGGCCCATCAGCGCTTCATCGTCTTTTTCCATATCCAGTAAGGTCGGAATATGCTTACGCGGTAATATCAGAATATGAACAGGAGCTGCCGGGTTAATATCTTTAAAGGCAACAACTGCATCATCTTCATAGACAATATCTGCGTTAATCTCCCGTTTCATAATCTTGCAAAAAACACAATCATCAGCCATGTAATTTCCTCCTGCACGATATTATAACACAGCCGATTTGCCTTGAGAAGATAACTTAAACTTAAATCTGGCGCATTTCGATCATGTACTTCGCTAAAAGGCACTTCATAACCTTTTTGGGGGAATTTTTTTACAGAGATTCAACTATCGGCTATAATTGACAATACAGGCGTCCTCAATCAGTAAACAGAATATTTGAGCCTGGTTCGGCACAAATTTCGATACGGAAAAATGGGTGAAGAGACTGATGGAAATCGAGATTACAGAAGCACTCAACCGTTCCGATCTGCTCTTTATCGATGTCCGCTCACCGGATGAGTATACCGAAGCTTCGATACCGGGTGCCGTTAATATACCCCTGTTCGACAATCAAGAGCATCATCAGCTCGGCATCATCTATCACCAGCTTGGTGGATATGAAGCACGGCAAGCCGCCCTGGTAATGGTTGCGCCGAAACTGCCAGCCCTGGTTAATCAAATTACTTCAGCATGTGGTGAGAAAAAACCACTGCTTTACTGCCGCCGGGGCGGTTTACGCAGCCTCAGTCTTTATCAGATTCTAAACCTTAGTGGTATACACGCCTCACGCCTAAAACACGGCTACAAAGCTTTTCGCAGTTATGTTAACGAACATCTCGGCAGCTACCATTTAAAAGGTAAACTACTAATTCTGCACGGACTGACCGGAGTTGGCAAAACTGCCGTTCTAGAAGAGCTGGAACACCGCTGCATCCCGATTATCGATCTGGAGGGGTTAGCCGGTCACCGCGGTTCGGTATTCGGAGGCATCGGTTTCGCCGGGCAACGTTCTCAAAAAGATTTTGACGCGCTGCTGCTGCAACAGCTTAAAAAACACAGCAATGAACCATACCTTGTCGTTGAAGGTGAAGGCCGCCGCATCGGCAACGTATATCTGCCTCTTTTTCTGAGCGAGGCCATGGAGAAAGGGCACCGTCTCCTACTGACCGCCTCTATCGAAACCAGGGTGGAACGTATTGTGACCACCTATACACCAGCAGCCATGACCGCCGAAGAATTTGGAGAACTAAAAGGTGCTCTTGACTCACTGCGCCGCCGGATGGGTAACCAGAAGGTCGATCTTTTAATCGATATGCTGGAACAGGGAGAATACAGCGCTGTGGCCAAATTATTATGCACCGATTACTATGACCTTTTTTACAGTGACTCCCGACCGGATTGTTCACAGTTTGATGCAGTGATTGATGCATCTGATCTTGAAAGTGCAGCCCAACAGATTATTGAGCTGATTAATCTCTTAAACCTGGCACCCACACAGGCTGCACCGCAACAATAAATGATAATCTATTCTTAAAGATACCGGGAACAGATCAATATAATATGATAGGAGTGTTAAGTTAATGAACCCTTATGATGCTGTGCACGCCCTGACCAAAGCCTTACGTGAATCAACCGAATTCAAAGAGCTGAAAGAGGCCCAGGCAGCCCTGAAAACAGACGTTTCGGCTCGGAACATGCTCATTGACTTTCGTACCGAGCAGTTTGATCTGCAGAAACAACAGCTCTCTGGTATTGAAGTATCCACGGATCAGGAAGCTAAACTGGAAAAACTGTTTACAGTAATTAATATGAATACCATCATCAAACAGTTTTTACAGGCTGAATACAAGGTGGCTGTATTACTGCAAGATGTGCATAAAATAATCGGCGATGCCACCGGAGAAATAGTCGATCCGGAGCTGATGGTCATGCCTAAAGATGATCACGACGACCCGGACGCATGATTAACAACAACCGCAAAAGCTATGACGCCATACTGGTCGATTTAGACGGCACCCTGATTGATCTCGACCTGAATAAGTTTATACCGGCTTATGTCGATGCACTGGCCAAAAGATTTACCGGACGCGTCGATCATGTCGATTTTATCCGCCATCTTTTACAGGCAACTTCGATCATGGTCAAAAACAGAGATCCGCACAAAAAGAATAAAGTCGTTTTTTACGAAGAGTTCTGCAGCCGAATCGGTTATTCTTTTGAGGAAATTGAGCCGGTTATCGATGACTTCTACCGTAAAGATTTCCCGAATCTAAGCTGCTGGGGCCAGGAACTGCCCTTTGCCCGTTCAGTAGTTGAAACCGCACAGAAGAAAAACCTGCCCCTCATCCTGGCAACCAATCCGCTTTTTCCGCTGGCGGCTGTTCTCCATCGCCTGACCTGGGCCGGGTTGAATTCTGATGATTTCAAGCTTATAACAACAATGGATAACATGCATTATTGTAAACCAAATCCGGATTACTACCTGGAAATTTCACAGAAAATCGACTGTCCTCCGGAACGCTGCCTGATGGCCGGAAATGACACGCTGGAAGACTTAATTGCCGCCAAAGTGGGGATGAATACATTCCTGGTTGAAGACTTTATTCTGCACCGCGCCGGCATAGAACTGGTCAGTAATTACCGGGGAAGCCTCGAAGATCTGGCCGCGTTTATCGAAAATATAGAACTATAGAAATATCCATTCATAGGATAGATGGAATGTCTTTGAATATATCGAGGTTTTTTATAAGTCTTCTCTTAAAACAACAGCCCCTCTTAAGTAAACATGCCGTGTTTCTTCCTGGGCCCTTGTTGTATTAACAAGCAACAAAGCTCGGATACAACGGGGAAGAGATCCGGGTACATCAATTTCACAGGTGTCGAACAAGGGCACGTAAGTCCATCCGATTTGACGGGCAGCTTTCGCAGGAAAAACAGCATTTAGGTCTGCCGTCATACTGAAAACAACTGACGCAATATCTTCTTTCAGAATTGAATTTTTTCTCAGCATTTCCTGTAGGAGTTCTTTTGTCGCCTCCAGAATTTCATGAGCATCATTGTCGGTTACATCAACAGCACCTCTGATACCCCTTACACTTGTTCCCGACATTACTTTAACACACTCCCCAAATTACAAACTTTTTCAGCGATCACAATAATTGACCAGAGCCCTTAAGGCCAGATAATAACTCAGCGGTCCAAAGCCGCATATCTGCCCCTGGACTACAGGCGCAATTACAGAGCGGTGGCGAAACTCCTCCCGTGCGTAGATATTGGAGAGATGCACTTCCACTGCCGGAATGTCAACCCCGGCCAGGGCATCCCGCAAGGCAATGCTATAATGGGAAAACGCACCGGGATTAATGATAATCCCCTGATAATTCCCAACCGCTCCGTGAATTCGATCCAGCAGATCACCTTCACTGTTAGATTGATAACATTCTACTATTACACCCAATTTCTCCGCTTCCGTATGGAGCAAACCATTCAGTTCTTCCAGACTCAGGTTACCATAAATCTCTACCTCTCGATTACCCAGCAAGTTCAGGTTTGGTCCATGCAGCACCAAAAAGCTTCTCTTTTCGCTATCCATTCAGACACCCCTCCATAAAAAACCGCTATTTTAAAATTCCCATACTATAGCCTCAGATCCTTAAGAGCGTTAATGATTTCCAGCGCACTTTCCGACAAGGTTTTCCCGGCGGTCTTCAGGCATATATCTGCCTGAAGATAGAAAGGCTTTCTCTTTTGCAGCAGTTCCTCAATTTCTTTAAGGGGATTCTCCACCTGCAAAAGAGGCCTGTCATTCATTCCCTTTACTCTGCTGTAAACCTCTTCCGCAGAAACATCCAGAAAGATGATAATCCCATTTTCCCGTAAAGCATTGAGATTTTCAGGCCTCAGCACAGCACCGCCACCAGTAGAGACCACACAGCTTCCCGGCATTTTTTTGCCCAGGAGCTCCAGTACTTCAGATTCCCAGCTGCGGAAATAATCTTCGCCATGACACCTGAATATATCGCTTATGCTCATTCCCGCTAAGTCGGCTATAATTTCGTCAGAGTCAAAAAAATCAATTTTTAAGAACCGGGCCAGTTTTTTGCCCACGCTCGTCTTCCCGGAACCCATGAAGCCCGTCAGGATAATATTCCTCTTCAGTTGAAATGACATAATGCCAGACCTCGCATCACATTTCCAGGCAAAGGAAGCATGGGGACGATTCGCTTACTTCCTTACGTCTGAGATGTTAACATGCATTATTTAAGGCATTTTGGAGAGCTTCTTTCATAATCTGTGACGGCGCTTCTTCTCCGGTAAAAATTTCAAACGCTTTTATTCCCTGTCCCAAAAGCATATCCAGCCCATTTATGGCCAGGATACCTTTATTCTCAGCCCATTTACCAAATGGAGTTTGTAGGGGACTATAGCGCAGATCAATCGCCGCCCGGCATCCTTGCAGGTTCTGCATGGCCAAATAGCCTAGTTCCACTGGATCCTCGCTCAACGCGTTTATAATCAAAACTGAATTTCCAATATTCTCCTGCCTAAAATTCTTTTCCAGCTTTGCAATCTTTACCTTCCCTGCGTGAAAAATACCACCCCGCATTAAAAGAGAGGCAAGTTCTTCAGCCCTGGCAGTGGTACGATTGGCAATAACCAGTGACTCAAACCCTGCTTTGGCCAGGGCCAGGGAAACAGCTCGGGCAGCTCCTCCGGCTCCCAACAGGAGGGCCTCCTTCAACAGAAAGGCATTTCCAAGGTTGTTTTGCAGCAGGTAAAGAAAACCGTCAACATCGGTATTATAACCGACCATCCTGTCTTTCTCATTCTTGATGGTATTGACTGCTTTCAAAAAATCGGCTTCCGGAGCAAGTTCGTCCATATATGGGATTACCGCTTCCTTATGCGGAGCCGTCACATTCACACCCTTAAATCCCAAAAAAGCGATGGCCCTGACCGCAGCCGGCAAATCATCTTTGCTCACGCGGAATGGAAGGTAGCAAAGATTGAGCCCCTTTTCCCTGAAGGCGGCATTATGTATGGTGGGAGAAAAAGAGTGACTGACTGGATCTCCAAAAAGACCCACCACTTTTGTTTCACCGTTAATAAATGTCTTCTTGCTATTCTCTATAAACATTTTATTACCCCTTGCCTTACAAAAGTTCCCCGCGCTGGTATTCTTCAATAACTTGTTCCACAAAACGGGAAGGAGGCGCTTGGTACATCTCTACCCTGCCCAAAGTGGTTGGAAGCACAAAATTTAATTCACCAGATTCTTTCTTTTTATCAAAGTATAACGCTTCCACGATGGTATCACGCTTCAATCCCTGCAGGGGAGGAGGTGGCTTGAGCTGTGTAAGAAGATCTCTGATCCGAAGCTCAGAAGCCTGATCCAGGATCTTTAACAATACCGCCAGCCTGGCTGCCATAACCATTCCACAGGCCACCGCTTCTCCGTGAAGGTAATACGTATAACCGGATGCTGCTTCCAGAGCATGGCCATATGTATGCCCGAAATTTAAGATACGACGCAGGTTTTTCTCCCTCTCATCACGGCAGACTATCTTCCCTTTTATGAGAACGGCCCGGGCAATGCACTTTAAAAGCCAGGGATTGTCCACATCCAGAAACAGACCCCGGGAAGAAGCCTTCTTACTGAAGGATTCCAAGCGCTCAAAAAGTTTTTTATCCCAAATAACCCCGTATTTAATAAGCTCCGCCAGACCGGCGTTAAATTCCCGTATTGGCAAGGTATTAAGGGTATCCAGATCGCTTACAACAAGTTCCGGCTGGTAAAAAGCACCGATGAGGTTTTTCCCCAGGGGGTGATTTACAGCCACTTTTCCTCCGATACTGCTGTCCACCATGGCCAATAACGTTGTGGGCACCTGGACAAAGGGAACGCCCCTTAAATAGGTCGCGGCCACAAATCCGGCCAGGTCTCCGGTCACGCCACCCCCCAGGGCTACAATGGCTGAATGCCTGTCCAGGCCCTCTTGAAGGGCCCGTGTATAAAGGACTGAAGCTGCTGTTAAAGATTTATCTTTCTCTCCCCCAGCCAGCACTTCAAGGGATGGTTTAAAACCGGCACGCCGCAGACTCTCCAAACATCTATTGCCATAATATGGTGAAACATTCCGATCGCTTATCACCAACATGGAACAGGCTGGTAAATATTCGGAAATTACTGAACCAATTTTATCGATCATTCCTCTGCCCAAGTAAACGGGATAGGCTTTTTGTTCTGTTTTTAAGTTAATTTTCAGCATCGGTATTTCCCTTATCTATTCTATATTTTTATTTCCCCAAGGTAGTCTTTGACCAGGTTCATATAACTCTGCCAGGCCATTTCCACTTCGGTCATGGAGTCTCCTGAAAACTTTTCCATAAAGGCCTTCCCGATCTCCCAATTAACAACAGCTTCTCCCACCACTGAAGCGGCAGGGACAGCGCAAACATCCGAGCGTTCCACTACAGCGTCCCTGATCTTCCCCGTAGCCAGGTCTATGCTGGACAGGGCCTTCGTTAAAGTAGGTATGGGTTTCATGGCCGCTCTTAAAACAATAACCTCTCCGTTTGTAATCCCACCTTCAAGTCCTCCGGCATTGTTCGAAGTCCGGCGAATCTTTTTATTCTCATCCAATACGATGGGATCGTGGACCAGAGAGCCGGGTTTTCCGGCAGCCTCAAAGCCCAAGCCTATCGCAACACCCTTTATACCGGGAATACTCATTAACGCCCCGGCCAACCGGCCATCCAGGCGCCTGTCCCAGTGGACGTGGCTCCCGATCCCCGGTGGAAGCCCTTCGACAATGACTTCGAAAACTCCACCCAGGGTATCTCCCCTCTCCCTGGCCTGGTCAACCCTTTCCCGCATCAATTGCTCCGCTTCTTTATCAAGACAATAGAAAAGAGAGTCAGCTGTTTTTTCTTTGATTACACCAGCATTTAATTCCAGGCCTCGCGAAGAAGCCTGCACATCACCCACGGCAACAACAAAACCGGCACTGACAATTTTAAAATGCGCCAACAATAAAGAAGCGATACTACCGACAGCCACACGAACAGCAGTCTCCCTGGCGCTGGCGCGCTCCAACACATTACGAAGATCGCGTTGTAAATATTTTATACCCCCAGCCAGATCGGCATGCCCCGGACGGGGGCTGGTTACCTTTCTTTCCCCTGTTTCATCCAGCGGGTCTGTTGACATCACCTTTTGCCAGTTCAACCAATCCCTGTTTTCAATCATCAGGGAAAGAGGGCTGCCTGTAGTCTTCCCAAACCGAACACCAGAGAGAATTTTAAGACGGTCTTTCTCAATAGACATGCGCCCTCCCCGGCCATAACCTCCCTGGCGTCTGGCCAACTGCTGGTTAAGATAATCTTCTTTTATAATCAAACCTGCCGGCAGTCCTTCAATAATACCCAGCAGTGAAGGACCATGAGACTCACCTGCTGATAAATAACGCATCTCTATAAGACAGGATTTTTTTAACGTTCCCAGTCAATCGCTAAAACTCCTGTCGTTCCCCTCCTTAAGAAGTTGTTTTTTTTAATAGTTCAAAAAAACCGGGAAATGAAATCTGTACAGTTTCAACTCCCTGGATAACAGTTTCGCCCCTGGCAAAAAGTGCTGCGACAGCCAACGACATGGCAATGCGATGATCACCCTGACTTGAACAGCAGGCACCGCTTATCCCAGACTTTCCCCTGATGATTAAACCATCAGGAAGCTCCTCGATAAAAGCTCCCATTTTTCTCAGCTCAAGTGTTAAGACGTTTAAGCGATCAGTTTCTTTAAAACGCAATTCCCCGGCACCTTTGATAACCGTTTCACCTTCAGCAAAAAGTGCGGCAACAGCTAAAACAGGGATTTCATCTACCAGGCGCGGGATCATGGCAGCGTTAATCTCTACCCCTTTTAAGGGAGCGCCGCCTTTAATGAAGAGGTCGGCTACCGGCTCGTAATTATATTCTCTTTCATTTAAAATTATCACATCGGCCCCCATCTCTTTCAGCACATCCAGTATTCCGGTTCTGGTAGGGTTAATGCCTACTTCTTCAATTAAAAGTTCCCCTCTTGGAGCCAGTGCCGCCGCTATCAGAAAGAAGGATGCTGATGATATGTCTCCAGGTATTTGAATCTCCCGGGCCTGTAAGGTAAGGGGAGTTTCAAACAGAATCCGCTCATTATCTCTTTTTATCCTGCCTCCCAAATATTTGATCATTCTCTCTGTGTGATCCCTGGAATAAAATGGGTCAATTATTTCTGTCGTACCATTAGTGTAAAGGGCCGCCAGCAGGAGGGCTGATTTAAGTTGGGCGCTGCCTACCGGCAAAGTATAGCGAAGAGGGGCCAGGTTCCCACCCCGGACATACAGCGGCAATAGAGTGCCGCCGCCGCGCCCATCCAGAAAAGCGCCCATCTCTTTCAGAGGCTCAGTTACTCTTCCCATCGGCCTTTTTCTTAAAGAATTATCTCCGGTTAATGTTGAAAAAAATGGCTGCCCGGCCAGTAATCCCAAAAGAAGACGAGCGGTAGTACCAGAGTTTCCTGCATCCAGAAAATTATCTGGTTCTCTTAAGCCTCGCAAACCCTTTCCCTTTACCGTTAACCTGTTCCAATCGCCATTAAATTCAACACCTAATCCCTGCAGGCATTTATATGTGCTCAAAGGGTCTTCGGCTTCCAGAAGGCCTTCTATCTCCACTGTCCCTTCCACAAGGGAAGAAAATATTAATGCCCGGTGGGAAATGGATTTGTCACCCGGCACCCTGATTTGGCCTAACATTTTTTCGCATGGTTCTATAGTTATATCCATTTTTTCAACCTTCCTCTTCTATTCCCATCCACAGCTTTTGCGATACTCTTATCCCATTTATTACTGAAGGGAACGTCGTACTAAACCGGCTTTTATCAATATATCCTTGGCTTCTTTTTCATCCTCATTTTCCAAATAACCTTGCAGTAAATGTAATTCTTCCATAAATATTTCCAGTGAATCTCTTAAAAATTTCTTATTAGTAGTAAAAATATCATACCACACGGACGGTTCGCTCATGGCAATACGAGTAGTATCTTTAAACCCTTTGCCGGCAAGCGTAAGCAGCAGATCCTGATCTTGACCAGATTTTTGCAGAGTATTAACGAGAGCAACCGCGACCATCTGGGGAAGGTGACTGACCAGAGCTGTAAACCGGTCGTGCTCTTCCGGTTCCAGAATTAATGGACGGGCCTTCACAGCATGAATCATATCCTGCAGTTTTTCCAGTTCTCTTTCCGAGGTATACCGGGTGGGAGTTAACAAATAAATGGCATTCTCCAGCAGGGTGGAATCGGCTGCGGCAATTCCCGCCTTCTCTGAACCAGCCATAGGATGCCCCCCTATACCCATTACTCCTGAAGGCAACACATTTTCCATGGTCTCAACGATTCTTTGCTTTGTACTTCCTACATCTGTTACCAGTGCGCCCTTTTTTAGAAAAGATGAAATCTCACTCAGCATTTTCACAATCTGCACTATAGGCATGGCCAGGATAACCAGTTCTGCATCATCAAGGGCTGCTGCCAAGTCTCCTGTCTTATCTACAGCCCCCCGCTCCCTGGCCGCTGCCATGACTGTAGAATTAATATCGTGCCCCCAGCGCTCTTCCACAACATTATACTTACCCAGAGCCAGACCCAGCGAGCCTCCCATAAGACCAAGGCCGATGATACAGCCCTTTTTAAATAACGGTTTATTACAAGGTACGGCCAACTGTCTCTGCAACTCCTTTCAATGAACCAACCATCTGTGAATATTTTTCCGGAATTAGCGATTGGGAACCATCACAAAGCGCCTCTTTCGGCGTATTATGCACTTCTACCATGAGCCCATCTGCACCGGCTGCTACCGCAGCAAGGCTCATGGGAGCAATCAATTTCCACCTTCCGGTACCATGGCTGGGGTCAACAAATATTGGCAAATGGCTTAACTCTTTTATGATCGGGACAGCACTGATATCTAATGTATTACGGGTATAAGTTGTTTCGAAAGTTCGTATTCCTCTTTCACAGAGGATCACCCGCTTATTCCCCTGGCTGAGGAGATACTCTGCGGCCATTAACCACTCTTCAATAGTTGCCGACATCCCCCTCTTTACTAAAACCGGTTTATTCAACTGCCCCAGTTCTGTCAGCAGCTTATAATTTTGCATATTCCGTGCACCTACTTGGACAATATCCGCATAGCGGGCAACAATTTCAACGTTATGTTGGTCCATCACTTCTGTTACGATGGGTAACCCGGTTATATCCCTGGCTTCGGCCATAATTTTCAAGCCTTCTTCTTCCAGGCCTTGAAAGGCGTAAGGAGAAGTACGGGGCTTATAAGCCCCCCCTCGCAGAATATCCGCCCCGCCTGCTTTTACAGCTTCAGCGGCTTGAAGATATGATTCCCTTCCCTCAACGGCACATGGCCCGGCTATGAGAATCACTTTCCCACCACCTATTTCAACATCTCCGACTTTAAAGACAGTCTTTTCCTTTTTGAACTCCCTGCTTACCAACAAAAAAGGAGGAGAATCAAGGGTTACTTTCTCTACGAAAGACAGGGCCTCCAAGAACTTTTTAAATTCTTCATTGGAGGAACCGATCGCGCCCAAAATAGTATTGGTTTCACCAATTGAGCGGTAAACACTATAGCCAAGATTTTTAATCCACGTCTCTACCTCCAGAATTTCTTCTTCATTGGCGCCTGAATTCATATTAACTAGCATAACAATTCCTCCTTACATTTTATAAATCAATTTTTTAAAACAGCACCCCTTATAAAATAAAAAAACCCCTATCCCTATAGGGACGGAAGTTTTATCTTCACGCGGTACCACCCTAGTTGAACACATAGTGTCCCACTCTTATCGAGGTACGGGCCAAAAGCATCCAGCCTTATACCTCCTTCCTTTTAACGGTGGAAGTTTCCGGCAAAGTCTACTGACCGTTAACAACTGATCGGCTTTCGGTTTGCTTCTCAGGAGTGTATTTCAGTAATTTGGGATACCGGGTCGCATCAACCCCCGGCTCTCTGAAATCCATTTATTACCTACTCTTCTCCGTCATCGCTATACTATTATTTTCTTCTATTGATCGATTTTTATCCGACTCTTCAGTCTTTCCTTTTTCAGTGTCTTTGAGTTTATTTAAATTAACAGTAAGTTTAACATAGGATTATTGCTCTGTCAACAACTTTTCATTGACATATTTATCATTTAAACCCATTTACCCATTCTTGAGGGTTAAGATTGACACCAAACAGTTACCTGTGCTAGTATAACAAAACTAATAGAACAGGAACCGGAGCTCTTCATGTAAAGAGATTATGCTCCTGTTATTCTAATTGCCGCAGAAACTGATTAAATAATTGGGAGGAGCAGATTACCGAATGGAAAACTTAATGGGCTATCTGGGTCCCCCGGGAACTTTTACCGAAGAGGCAGCCAGGAGCTATGCTAAGGATAGAACCTTTTTTCTTAAGCCATATCCTACTATTGATCAGGTTTTTACAGCCATCGCCAAAAATGAAATAAACCAGGGAGTCGTTCCTGTAGAAAACTCACTGGAGGGATCCGTAAACCAAACTTATGACCTGCTTTCCGGTAATCCTGATGTTAAAATTGCCGGTGAACTGCTGTGCAGGATCGAGCATTTTCTCCTGACCGCTCCAGGACAGACTTTGGCCAAAATAAAAGAAGTATATTCCCACCCTCAGGCCCTGGACCAGTGCCGCTTTTTTTTAGATAAATTCTTGCCGGCTGCATCCCGTATTAATATGGCCAGTACCGCAGAAGCAGCTGCACTGGTTGCCCAGAATGAGGGGAAAGCTGCTATCGCTTCCCGCCGGGCTGCCGGGCTTTACGACCTGGAAATTCTCAGGGAAAACATTCAGGACCAACCCTTTAATATTACCCGCTTTTTCCTCCTCGCCCTGGTTGATGCTCCACGTACGGGCGACGATAAAACTTCTATATTAATCAATCTTCATGATCAGCCGGGAAGCCTGTACTCTGCTCTGGGAATATTCGCCAGTTATAATTTAAATCTGACAAAAATAGAATCCCGGCCTGTACGAAACGAATTGGGAAAATATATATTCTATCTGGATGTTGAAGGCCACCGGGAAGATGAAAAAGTTGCCCATGCACTTAAAGAATTAAAAGCAAAAACTTTGTTTTTAAAACTTCTGGGAAGCTACCCTCGCGCTACCACCCCATCCTAAAGAAAAGACAAGCAGAAACAATAAAGAACCAGTGGCGCTAAAATCCTTTACCCATTTTTCTCATTTTTTCCTGATCAACCAGCTGGCCATGGCTGATAACGTGAGCAGGAGCGCCATGATAACGGAAAGCTTCCAAAATGTTTGGAACATCCAAAACAACAAGATGCGCTGGAGCGCCAACTGCAAGTTTAAAATCCCTGATGCCAATACATTCGGCAGCGCTGGTCGTAATCATGTCATAAAGAATCTCCATTT
>JAUWPV010000040.1 GCA_030611385.1 Bacillota bacterium
AAATGGAGATTCTTTATGACATGATTACGACCAGCGCTGCCGAATGTATTGGCATCAGGGATTTTAAACTTGCAGTTGGCGCTCCAGCGCATCTTGTTGTTTTGGATGTTCCAAACATTTTGGAAGCTTTCCGTTATCATGACGCTCCTGCTCACGTTATCAGCCATGGCCAGCTGGTTGATCAGGAAAAAATGAGAAAAATGGGTAAAGGATTGTAGTATCTTTATTAACTAGAGGTTACAAACTATGAATGGAAGGGGAGGTGATTAATTCATATTAAGCGATCTGGGTTTTAAAGCTTTTTGTGCACGAATTTTACCTGTATTTAATATGATCTGGGAGGGGTTATAAAGTGTTTAAAAAAGGCTGGATCCATATGTTCTTGGTACTGTTATTCGTTTTGAGCTTTGCCGCAGGATGCGCATCTCCGGCAGAAGAACCTGACGGAGCGTCAGATTCGGATGGAACAGAAGAGGATCTTTTTTCAATCTATGCTGTATTTTCCACTCCGGCAGAAGAGCCGTGGGTATCTGTAATCATAGCTGCCTGTGATAAGCTGGTAGAAGAGGGCAGAGCTACATTTGCTTACACCGATAACCTGGGTTATGCTGGAGACTTCGAACGGGAACTGCGCCAGGTGGCTACCGACCTGCATCCTGACATGATTACCGGTGATACATTCGGTAATGAAGAAGCAGGCCGGCGTGTAGCTAAAGATTTTCCGGATATCGCCTTTGTTTTCGGTGGGGGCCTTGGACCGGCTGAGCCGAACTTCTCGGTTTTTGACAACTGGATTCATGAACCGGCTTACTTGCTGGGGGTGATGGCCGCCCAACTGACCGAAACCAACAAAATCGGTGTTGTCGCTGGCATGCCAGTTCCGGAAGTAAACCGTATTACCAATGCTTTCATCTTTGGGGTTAAGGCTTACAACCCGGATGCTACTGTTTATGTTACCTTTATAAATAGCTGGTTTGACCCGGCAGCGGCGAAAGAAGCCGCCCTGGCTCAGATTGAACAGGGTGCTGATATTCTTTACGCTGAGCGCTTTGGCGTAATTGAAGCAGCCGCAGAAAATGGTCTGTGGGTTTTTGGGCAGATGAATGATCAACATGAATTGGCCCCTGAGTACGTTCTCAGCAGCTCGGTATGGAACCTTACACCGACCTACGAGTACGTGCTTGGCAGCATCGAGGCAGGTTTCTACACTGCTCAGGACCTTAAGGACTTCAGTATGATGGCTAAAGGGGGCGCTTACCTGGCTCCGTTCTATGAGTTGGAAGCACAAATCCCGACTGAACTGGTTGAGTTAATTAAACAGTTGGAGCAGCAGATCTATGACGGTATTCTCCGAGTTGATATTGATGAATCAACACCGAGTGCAGTGAACTAAATTATAATCTCATCAGGGCGGCAGGCTTTATGCCTGCCGCCATTGAGGTAAACGCTATGAATGTAGTCAAGATGAAAAATATCACCAAACGATTTGGTAGTTTGGTGGCTAATGATAATATTGATTTCGATCTTAGAAAAGGCGAAATCCATGCTCTGTTGGGCGAAAACGGTGCGGGTAAAACAACTTTAATGCGGATTCTTTACGGTTTGTACCGTGCCGATGAAGGTGAGATCTGCGTAAATGACAATTTGGTCAATATTTCTTCACCGAAAGATGCTATACGTGAAGGGATCGGCATGGTTACCCAGCATTTTACGCTGGTGCCGCCGCTTAGTGTTGCTGAAAATATTGTGCTTGGAGCTACCGATGGTTTCCTTTTAAACCCGAAAAAAATCCGGCGCCTGGTAACAGAAGCATCGGAAAAGTATGGGATAGCTATTAAACCGGAAGCGCTAGTCCGCAATCTTTCGGTTGGTGAGCGCCAGAGAGTTGAAATCCTGAAAGCTCTTTATCGCAAAGCAAAGGTTTTAATTATGGATGAGCCGACGGCGGTATTGGTTCCACAGGAAGTTGAAACTCTTTTTAATTCGCTGAATCAACTCGTTAGCCAGGAGCTGTCGGTGGTCTTCATCAGCCACAAACTAAACGAAGTAATGGCGATCTGCGGACGTATTACCGTTCTGCGTGGTGGAAAACTGACTGGCACAGTTGAACATAAAGATACCTCGGAAAAAGAACTGGCTAAAATGATGGTTGGTCGTGAAACTTTCGGAGTGACTCGGCAGCAGGATAAAGAGCCGGGTGAACCAATTTTAACTATTGCTAATTTAAGCTTTACTGATGAACAGGGCCTTGAACGGTTAAAAGATGTTTCCCTGGAGGTGCGCTGCGGCGAGGTTCTCAGTGTAGCCGGAGTATCCGGCAACGGACAATCCGAGCTGGTCAAGATTTTAACCGGCCTGAAGAAACCGACAAGCGGCCGGGTGGTATTAAACGGGCGGGATATTACCGGATCACCTCCGGCAGTGATAACAGCTGCCGGAATGGGGCGTACTCCTGAAGACCGCCATGCCGGTGTAATCGGCGATCTGTCGGTTGCTGAAAATCTGGCCTTGGAAAACTTGGATGAATATAAAAAGAGGGGAATGCTTGATCGAAAGTTAGTTCGCGAACATGCTGCTAAGTTGATTGAAGAATACCAGATAAAAGCAACACCGGAAGATCATGTTCGAACCCTATCCGGTGGTAATATGCAAAAGGTAGTTATGGCCCGGGCTCTATCCAGAAAACCGTGCTGTGTTCTGGCCGCCCAGCCGACGCGTGGGCTCGATGTCGGAGCCACTGAATATGTGCGCAGTAAACTGCTTGAACAGAGTGATCGTGGGGCCGGCGTTCTTGTAGTTTCGGAAGATCTCAATGAAGTGATGGAACTATCTGATCGCATTGCGGTTATGTATGAGGGTCGCATTATGGGCATTATACCAGCATTGGAAGCAAGCGAAGAGAAACTCGGGTTAATGATGGCTGGGGTGCTTGAAAAAGACGAAACAAAGATTTTGTGAGAACCTGGAGGACTGATTGTGCTCAAGCTGAGAATTGAAAAAGCACCTGCTCCCGCCTGGGTGCGTTCCGTAATACCTTTGTTTGCCATATTAGTGACATTTATAATCACCTTGGTCTTTATTGTATGGGTCCGGGTCAATCCACTGCACACCTACTATTATTTTCTGGTTGCTCCGTTTACAAGTACTGTTTCGATGATCGAACTGCTGGTTAAGGCAACACCACTTTTCCTGACCGGGGCGGCAGTAGCATTTGCCTTCCGGTCCGGCTATTATAATATCGGCGCTGAAGGGCAGCTAATGGCTGGCGCCATTATGGGCGCCTGGCTTGGTGTAATGCTCAAAGGCTCGACTCCCTGGGTTGCCCTGCCGGTTATGATCGTGGGTGGTTTTATCGGTGGGGTGCTGTGGGCACTAATTCCGGCTTTGCTGCGGGTCAAGCTAAAAGTCGATGAAGTGGTTACTACCCTGCTTATGAATTCAGTCATTGTTTATTTGGTCAGTTATTTGCTCAATGGTCCTTGGCGCGATCCTATTTCGATGTGGCCGCAGTCTCCTGATATCGCTTCCAGTGCTATGTTTTTTATCCTGCTTCCCCGTTCGCGATTGCATTTTGGATTTATTCTGGGCATGATTACTATAGCGGTGATCTGGTTTGTAATTAATCGGTCGGGTTTTGGCTTGAAGATGCGCGCCGCCGGTAGTAACGCTACAGCGGCACGTTTTGCAGGTGTTGATATAGAGAAGACAATCTTGACAACCGCCCTAGTAAGCGGAGGGATAGCCGGACTGGCCGGAGTCGGAGAAATAGCCGGTGTCCATTTTCACCTGATCCAGGGGTTTTCATCAAACCTTGGCTATACCGGTATAGTTGTGGCTACTTTAGGAGCTTTAAACCCATTGGGTGTCGGTATTGCTGCTTTATTTATGGGTTTGATTGAAACTGGTTCCCTGACCGTGAGCCGGGCGCTGGGAGTGCCGGTATATTTAGGCCAGGTGGTACAGGCAACATTGATGCTGGTAACTTTGGGCATGTTCATCCTTACCGGTTATCGGCTAAAAAGGGAGGGTTAAGCAATCGAAGTATTTGTTATTGGGCTAATTGCTGCTACATTACGCGTATCTACCCCTCTCATCTTTGGTACGCTTGGTGAACTTTTTTCCGAGCGGTCCGGTATCTTGAACCTGGGCATTGAAGGGATTATGCTTTTAGGTGCTCTTGTCGGGTTTGCCACAACCTATCAAACAGGTTCGCTGTGGCTCGGTGTCTTGGCTGCCTGCCTTGTCGGTATCTTGGCCGGTTTGCTGATGGCCTTGATGACAGTTTTTATCGGAGTAAATCAGCATGTATCCGGACTTGGTGTTACCCTTTTTTGCACCGGGTTAGCCTACTATGCTTTCAGGGTTATTTTTGGAACACCGGCTAATCCGCCACAGATTCAACCTTTTGCGCAGGTTGAAGTGCTCAGCGGTGTTAGCATATTAGGCACTATTTTACGACAGTATCCCTTAACCTACTACGCTATACTGCTTGTTCCAATAGTTTGGTGGGTTCTTTACAGGACCAGTTTTGGATTAAAAATAAGGGCCGTGGGGGAAAACCCTGAAGCTGCCGACGCCGCCGGGATTAATGTCTATGGTGTACGGACCGTAGCGCTGATGATTTCCGGCGGATTCATGGGTATCGGAGGAGCATTTATAACGTTATCGGCCCTTGGATTTTTTACTTTTGACATTATAGCTGGTAGGGGTTGGGTCTGTATTGCCCTGGTGATTTTTGCTAATTGGAATCCAATTCGGGTTCTCTGGGGTTCTTTTATTTTCGGTGGTGTTTCATCTCTGCAGTTGCGTCTTCAGCTTACCGGCATTAATTTTCCCTACGAAGCTTTCCTGGTTTTACCATATATTGTAACAATTATTGCCCTGACTATAGCCAACCGCAATGCAGCTTATCCGGCGGCGCTGCTTAAGCCCTACAAGCGAGAATAACAATTATAACACTGTGGATTCTTTGCTTTATAAAAACCCCCTATTGAAACGCTCAAAATTGCGTTCCCACAGGGGGTCTGTTTATGGGAATTTAGCTACCGGTTAACTCGCTCGAAGCGTTTTTTGGGCTAGTTTGGCTGCGTCCCAGATAAATTCATAACCGGTGCAGCGGCAGATATGCTTCTCCATTACCGCTTTAATATCGTTATCGCTGGCGTTCAGATTATTTGTGTAAAGAGCGTAAAGGCTCATCACAAAACCGGGGGTGCAGAAGCCGCATTGGATGACTCCGGCCTTAATAAAAGCTTCCTGGATCGGGTGAAGATTGTTTCCGTCTGAAAGTCCCTCAATGGTTAAAACTTCTTTTCCGTTATACTTGTCTGGTTTAAGCAGGCAGCTTCTTACTGCTTCATTACTCACTACCACGGTGCAGGCTCCGCAGGAACCGTAAGCGCAGGCGTTTTTTGTTCCGGTCAGGTGAAGCCTGTCTCTTAATACCTCCATCAGAGTTTCTTTTTCATCGACTTCCATCTCGTGTTTTAAGCCATTGACAGTAATTGCTACTTTAGTTGTCGCCATTGTGATCGCCTCTCAGTTTTGATAGTAACTCTTTCGGTTTTACCGGTATTTCAAACAAATCAACACCGGTTGCATCCTGAATGGCATTCATAATTGCCGGGGGTATCGATATTGAAGGATGCTCTGCAATACAGCGTGCACCAAAGGGGCCGGTCTCATCGGGGGTTTCAACCAATTTTACCGTCAGTTTTTCCGGAAGGTTTGACAGTCTGGGTAGCTTATACTGGTTGTAGTTCGGGTTCTTCATGATTCCCTTTTCGTTAAACAAAACTTCTTCCATCAGTGCTGCGCCATAGCCCATCATTATCCCGCCGACCATCTGCGCCCGGGCGCCCATCGGGTTTATTGTTTTTCCAAGGTCAATGGCTATGACCAGGTGAGTAACGGTCACTTCGCCTGTTTTTTTGGCTAACTTTAACTTCGACCCCTTCGCAACCAAAAGTCCAGCTGGCACAGCAGTTGCCACCGCTGACATCGGGTGCGGGGAACTTAACTCCCGGTATGTAATAATGGCCGGATGTCTCAATTGGTTCGCCAACACCATGCCCATCGGGTGACAGGTAGCTCAAGGCTAACAGCTTTGTTTCGAATTCAAAGTTTTTGTCACTCTTCGAGTGGATTAATTCGCCTTCATATTTTAGATCTTCAACAGGTTTGTGGGCAATCATGGCCACCGATTCTTTCATTTTCTGTATTGCTCTGTCTGCAGCCTAAATGATGGCGTTGCCGACCCTTAAAGTAGTGATGGAGCCGACGGTTTGCCACTCATAGGGTGAGAACTGGGTATCTACCTCTTTTGAGATCCTGATTTTTTCTGGCGGGACCTTCAAAGCCTCCGCTGCAATCTGGGTCATCGTTGTCTGGCAGCTCTGACCCATCTCTATCCCGCTGATGCTGACATTAAAAGAGCCGTCTTCGCACATTTTTGATGATCGCGCCGGAAGAGGCGTTGGGAACCATCATCGGGGTCTTCATCAACCCTGCTATACCCCGGCCGTAGTAATACTCAGTATCTTCCTGAGGCTTCGGTTCGGCAAAGAGGTTTTTTTCTACTTCATCAAGGCATTGGTATAAGTCGCCGTTGCCTTTTCGGATCACCTGGCCTACTGCGTTTATCCTGCCATCCGAGAGGAAGTTCTTTCTCATCAGCTCCGTCTGGGACATCCCCAGTTTTCTGGCCAGGATATTCATAACCCGTTCTACTCATCAGGTGTGCTTCCGGGTGGCCGTAGCCACGGTAAGCGTCTACTGGCGGGGTGTTAGTATAGATTCCATAGCAGCCAACATTGCAGTGCTCATACTCGTAGGGGCCGGTGGCAACAAAGCCGGTTGCTGTTACAACGTTACAGCCTGTATCACCAAAAGCGCCATCAGAATAATAAAATGATGCTTTCATAGCTACCAGGTTTCCGTCTTTTTTGGCGCCAACTTTAATTTTACCTCTCATTCCCCGGCCAAGCAGACTGCTGGTAAAGGCTTCTTTTCTCGTCAGGACCAGACGCACAGGGTGGTTGGGAACAAAGCGGGCAATATAGGTCACCATCGGCTCGATACTCACGTCTGATTTGCCGCCAAAGCCTCCTCCGAGGTAGGGAGCATAAACTTTGATGTTTGAAAATGGAATGTGGAACATATGGCCTACTATTTCCCGGACAATAAACGGAGCCTGGGTGCTGGCCCAGATCCGGCAGGAATCATCACTGTCCCAGCAGGCAATGCAGCCGTGGGGTTCCATTTGCACATGGCTGATTAACGGGTAATAAAACTCTTCCTCCACAAATACCTCAGATTCCTGGAAGCCTTTTTCCGCGTCACCCTTAACTTGCCTGTAGTGGTGAAATATATTGGTTCCTTTTTTGGGCGGAAAGCCGGGAACACGATTATACTCATGGTTTCTTTCATGAATAATCGGGGCATCTTTCTTAAATGCCTCAAGCGGGTCGATCACAAAAGGCAGCGGTTCATATTCGACCCTGATCTTTTTTGTTGCTTCTTCTGCCTGCCGCTCTGTTTCTGCGATAACAACGGCAACGCCTTCTCCGGCATGGCGCACCTTATCCATGGCGAGTGGAGGCTGGTCCTTGATACAGGCACCAAAAAGGATATCACAGCCCTGGCCGGTTACCACTTCGCGCACTCCCGGCATATTTTTCGCTTCGCTCGTATCGATAGAAAGTATCCTGGCGTGGGCATACGCGGAACGAAGAATCTTGGCATGCAGCATTTTGGGCAGCTTAATATCTGCAACGTAGGTTGCTCTACCGGTTACCTTTTCAAAGGCGTCCGTTCTTAGTTAAGGTTTTCCGACCTGCTTAAAATTCATATAATTCACCTCGAATTTATTTCTATTATAATTAGATTTAAAGAGAAATTTGTTTCTCCGCTGACTTAATAATACCATGATTCAACCCCAAAAACTATGTTCTAACTACTAACCGTAGCACAACCTGCTCCGGCAGAATCGAAACAGCCGCGTAAAACGGTGAAAAATAAAAGACAAAGAAAGGGCCTTCGCCTCAGTTCTTTGGCAATACCGGAAGAACGACCGGAAGTTTAAGGCCATCACCTTGAAGTGGTCCCAGGTGGTAGTGCGAACAAGGCCTCTTACCGGTGGACCATCAATATCATAAGCCCTGCCCGCAGTACTGAAGGCACTCCTTCAACCCCGGCCCGGAAATCGGCCAGGGCCCGGTGCCAGTCGGTGTCAATCAGGCTCCGGTAGCGGTCGGCGATCAGTTTCTTTTCGGTAATCCTTAAAGCAAAAACTTTCTTCTGCCCTTTGACAATACAGCTGCCTAACAGCGAACACTTTGCACAATCCTCTTTGGCAAACTTCGCCGAGTAGAGTTCCTGCTTGCAATTGTACTCTGTATGAAGCGGTTTGATGCCGGCGGGACAGGCGGTCAACTGATTCGTCTCTTTGTCGATCGTGAACCGGTCCGCACTGATTTTGTTCTCAGGAGACGGTCTGCCGTTTAAGGCCGAGAAGCTTAAGATGATCTCTTCTTCCTCGGCACTTAACACAATGTCTTTCGAGTAGAAGCTGTACTGCCCCCCATTGTCAAGACAAAAACAATTCTGTTTTAAGTTAACCGCTCCTTTCGTTTTTGATAATCAGGCTACCTCGCTGAGGGCACCTTGATACACTTGTTCCGGATACAATCCACCGATGGCAGAATGG
>JAUWPV010000020.1 GCA_030611385.1 Bacillota bacterium
GCATAATATCCCCTTGATCGAGATACCACCTGAATTAAGTTTTAAAAGCCTGACCCGAGCCCTGATGAGCGAGCTGATCCGCAGTGAGCAAACAACAGCAGAAGCTCAACCCTCCGACAGCTTTAGGAGTACACTGGAAACGGAAGCAGCGGCGATGAAGATATTGTGGCAACGCTTAATTAACAGTAAAAATCCCGAAGAGTTCAGTCCTGAATTAAGCAACTTTAATTTTAGATCCCATGACCCGCTTCTGGCACTAGTTATCACTACATGCCGCCCTGAAGCGGAAGATTCTGAGCAGGCAGCAGCGTTAGCGAATTTGGAGTTTTGTAGCCTGGATGAGGCAGTGATATACAAGGTTTTCAGGCAGAAACAGATGTCCTTCCTGCTTGGCCCTTACCGACAATATCTATCGATCTTGATTCAATTAAAACACCCCGGGGAACCGCAGGCAGAGACAGAAGCAGAAATCACCCGGCTGATCCATGATGAGCTTAAACAACTTTTTCCCGATCGGCAAGTTCAGCTCGGAACCAGCAGCGTCTACAGCGACCTCCGTGGAATAATGCAAGCCCTCGGGGAAGCCGAAAAAGCTTTGCATGCTGCTCAGATAGGACTTCCTGACGGCAAAAACCAGGTTACCTATCGCTCTCTGGGTCTCTACCGCCTGATTATGGATATCAGTGATATAGAGACCCTGAAAAATTTTTTCAGCCAGACCGCCGCACCACTTTTGGATTATGATCAGCGCAGTCGGGGCTCCTTACTGCAGACCCTAAAGGTGTTTTTAGCTTCCGCCAGCATCAAGAAAGCGGCTGAAACGCTTTTTGTCCACCGTCACACCATGAAATACCGGCTAGAACAGATCGAAAAGTTAACCAGTTTGAACCCGCTTCAACCCATCGATGCCCTGCAGTTAAATATCGGCCTGCATATTTACTGTTACCTGCAGGCTTTAAAAATATTTCCTTGATTGCAATGCGGCAATGATTTTATCCGGAGGCATGATCACTAAAATATAACTTGGGGGCTATTTTAAGTTTGCTCGGTTTGCAGGTAATGTTTTGTCAGCTCATCTTTCAGGTAAATAAAAGCTTCATCAACAGTATCACAAAACCGAATCAGATCCAGATCGGCTTTACTGATTGTTCCGAAGTTAACCATGGCCTCAAAGTTGATAACCTGGTTCCAGTATTCCGAGCCATAGATTACAATCGGCATATGCTTTAAAACTTTTTTTGTCTGAATTAAAGTGAGAACCTCAAACAGTTCATCAAGCGTACCAAACCCGCCGGGGAAAACAACCAGGCCTTTGGCCAGGTAAACAAACCAAAATTTGCGCATGAAAAAGTAATGGAACTCAAAATTTAATTCCGGGGTGATATAAGGGTTTAAATACTGTTCCGTTGGAATGCTGATATTCAAACCGACCGATTTACCACCTGCTTCAATAGCCCCTTTGTTTGCCGCTTCCATCATCCCTGGGCCACCTCCGGAGCAAATCACAAAACGGTGGTTAGATTCAAGCGATTTCGACCATGCAGTTATGCGTTTAGCCAGCTCTGCTGCATCTTCGTAATAGCGGGAGATGAACACTTGGTTCAGGGTAAAATCCAGCTCTTTTTGTAAAGCAGGCCCAGGTTTCCCGGCCGGTTTTGCGATACGCTTCTGCACTTGTTCCAGTTCTTTTTTTGCTTTCAGCGGATCTTTTGAACGTGCAGATCCAAAAAAGACAATAGTATCGTAGATCTTTTGATTCCGGAAGCGCTGCATCGGTTCAAGAAATTCCGAAAGGATGCGAATAATCCGCGCATCGGAACTTTTTAAAAACTCCAGATTCTTATATGCTTTTTCCGGCTTAGAGAGTTTCTTCCTCATCGCTTCTCCTTTAAACAAGTGCTAATGAATTGTTCCTGATTGAAGCAATTATAGCAATTACATTAAGCCCATGTCAAAACTGTCAACCTGAGTTTATATCAAGCTTCAAGCACTGTCAGGCGAGCCTGCTTTTTTTCTCTCTCCACTGCTCCCAAATTGTATTTAAGAGGCTCACTGAAAAGAGGTCCGTCAACCACCAGTGTATGTACTTCTCCGTATTCACCACAGGGCGAAATGCCTTTCTCCACACAGTAATTAATATATTCCCCATCCAATATTTTACCCAACCAGCTTTCATCAACAATGTCTCTGCGGACCGCCACCACCATCGCTTTGCCGCCGCGCTTGATCAGTTCTTCCAAAACTTTACATTCCTCCATCAACCACAGGGGCAGGTTATGATTTATAGTACAGCGTTTGCACATTTTCTCAACCCATTCACGGTGTCCAGGTAAATTGATATCGCCAAAAACGCCGCCGCTGATTCCCCGCTCTTCTTTAAGGCGATTTACCGCCCGTTCAAAACCATTTTCGTAACTCTCCCAGGTAACCTCCTCAGTCTCAAGGGGAATCCCCAAAGCTTCGGCCTGGCGCCTGAGCACCTCAGTTTTCAATCCGTGGGAGTGGCTGTTGCCATCTGCCCCGACAAAACTGAGCAGGCAGACGACGTCAAGATTCGTTTCCCTGGCCAGCAGTAGGGAAAGATAGGAATCTTTGCCTCCACTCCAGGATACAAAAACCTTATCACCGGCAGTGCTATTTATCACTATTAAAAATTTCCTCCTTAACTTCACCGGCCTCCAGGTGGTGAATCCGGTTATAGTAAACAATTTTGAGCCGAGCCCCTTCTTTGTGAATCAGGCTGATCGAGGCATTATCAATTTTTAGATCCCAATAGCTTGTGGGGCTCAAATTGAGTACCTGGTAGAGCAGTGCCCGAATCGAACCGCCATGACTTACTACCGCAATGCGCTGCCCATCGGTGACATTTCCGGCCAATTGTTCCAGAAAGGTCTGCATTCTTGTACATACTTCAACCAGAGTTTCCCCACCCGGAGGAGACCGGCGAAAGGGATCATCGAGCCAGAGGCTGATCTCTTCTCCCCAGGTAGCTTCTATTTCATCGAAAGTGAGTCCTTCCCACTGGCCAAAATTAATTTCACGCAGCAGAGAGGTGGCCACAGGTTTAAGGCCGCTTCCTGCCCCGATCACCCGGGCAGTGTTTACAGCGCGCTTTAAGTCACTGCAATAAAGCCGCTCAATACCCTGTCCGGCCAGGAAGAAGCCGACCTTTTCCGCCTGACGTGCGCCTTTCATTGAAAGCGGTGATTCCGTCCAGCCCTGGTAGCGTTTCTGTTTATTCGATTCGGTTTCACCGTGCCGGATCAGGAAAAGCTCCATAGATCAACGCGCTCCCTTCACATCGGAACCGACACCCTGATCTTCTTTGTTGCTGACATTGGCATCCTCGAAGGTAGCCATCTCCAGAGTGATCCGGGCCGCTGCTTCAACCAGCTGCATCCCGAGCACTGCTCCGGTACCCTCGCCAAGCCGCATGCCCATGTTCAGATAAGGTTTCAAGTTCAGGTAATCCATCAGCAGGGCGTGCCCCGATTCAGCAGAAAGGTGTGAAGGTATCATGTAATGCCAGGCCAGTGGACTTATTTTTACTGCGACTAGCGCTGCCGTACTGGAGATAAACCCATCGACAACAATCGGTATACTGCGCCGGGCAGCACCGAGAATCAAACCGGTAAGAGCAGCAATCTCCAACCCCCCAACCAGGCTTAAAACACCCAGGGGATCGGAAGGATCCGGCTTATGCAGCTCAAGCGCGCCACTAACCACTTCCTGTTTGTGGCGCAGCTTTTCATCGTCAAGCCCTGTTCCCCGACCGACTACCAGCGATGTCTCATAACCGGTCAGCGCCGCCATCACCGCACTACTGGCGGTGGTGTTGCCGATACCCATTTCACCGGTGGCGAGCACTTTAATACCGCCTTCCGCAGCCTCTTCAGCACATTCGATACCGGCAAAGATCGCCTGCAGGGTTTCGGAACGACTCATCGACGGGTGACGGCGGAAATTAGCGGTGCCCGCCTTAATTCTGACCCGCTTTACTCCGGGCAAGTTGGTATCAACCTTGACCCCGACATCGGCAACTTCAACTTCCACATCGAACTGACGGGCCAAAACATTGATTGCCGCCCCTCCGGCAACGAAGTTAGCAACCATCTGGGCGGTTACCTCCGACGGATAGGCGCTGATTCCTTCCTCGGTAACACCGTGGTCGGCGGCCATAACCACAACTCTTTTTTTGTTATTGCCAGGGAAATAATCACCGTTTATCCCGGCCAACTGGACAGCCAGGTCCTCCATCCGCCCCAGGCTGCCCAGCGGTTTAGTCAGGTTATCTATCCGGGCGCGGGCTTTTTCCATCGCTATTCCATCCAGTGGTTTGATTGCATCTAAAACTTTCTGCAGTTCCTGTTCCAGCCTTTTTTCGTCAGTCATTTGCATATGCTCCTCTTTATATTTATTGACTAAATATAAACTTTCAAGCTAGCCACGGCGACACTCAGCCAACTCCTTATTACCAGCCCTTTACTCCTTGCTTAATAATTTTATATATCTGATCCATATCGAGGTTCTCGCGGACCACTGCGGCAAGGGTATCGTATTCTTTTTCTTTGTACTCGCGGTAGGCCTTGGGAAGGGCGCTACTTTTTTCAGGCAGGCCCCGGCGGCACCGCAGAGCATTGAGCAGTTTTTCGGTCCAGATAATATTATCAAAGATGCCGTGCAGGTAAGTGCCGAAAACTCTGCCCTTTTGACCGACAGCCCCTTCCCACTGTTCTGTAGTCTGCACATAAACAGGGTGCCTGACCGAACGGTAATTGGTTCTGCCCATGTGGATTTCATAACCACTGAGAGGCTCTTCTTCGCCCATGCATGCAAAATAGTCTCCATCATGGTAACGCCAGAAAGCTTCAACCTGCCGCGTTGATTTCTCTTTTTCCATGATCGTTTCTATCTCCAGGAAACCAAAGCCAGGCACCTCCGGAAGAGAACTCTCCGCCTGATGCGGATCAAGAATCTTTTGACCCAGCATCTGAAAACCGCCACAGATCCCCATCAGGAGACTGCCTTTGCCAACGTAATCTTTAAGGGGCTCTTCCCAGCCGGCGCTGCGTAGGTAGAATAGATCTTCAATTGTATTTTTCGAGCCGGGGAGAATCAACAGATCCGGAGAGTCAAGCTCAGTCGGTTTTCGAATGTAGGTCAGGCTGAGATCATCAAAAAGCTCGAGCGGGTTAAAATCGGTAAAGTTAGAGATATGCGGCAGTAAAACAACCTGCGCTTTTAAGTCTCTTTTCTCCGGGGAGACGGTAAAACGCTCGGTTATACTGTCTTCGTCATCAAGGTTCAGGTGCATGAAGGGCACCACTCCGAGGACAGGTATTTTGATCAGCTCTTCCAGCTGCCTAAGTCCTGGTTCAAGCACTTTACGGTCACCACGAAATTTGTTGATGATTACCCCTTTTAGCAGTTCACGCTCGGCAGGCTGCAGCAGCGCGACAGTGCCATAAAGCGAGGCGAATACTCCGCCGCGGTCGATATCTCCCGCCAATAAAACCGGGGCTTTAAGGCGACAGGCCAGACCCATGTTGACCAGGTCATTTTCTCTCAAGTTTATTTCTGCCGGGCTGCCGGCTCCTTCAATGACTACAATGTCATGCTTCCGGGAAAGAATCTCAAAAGCTTCATCGATCACCGGCAGTAGTTTCTCTTTCCACTTTAAATATTCCATCGCCGCCATATTGCCCACGGCCCGGCCCATGACGATAATCTGGGAGCCCTGGTCGGATGTCGGCTTCAATAATACCGGGTTCATCTCGACCCGCGGTTCGATTCCGGCCGCCTCCGCTTGCATTACTTGGGCCCGGCCCATTTCAAATCCTTCGCGGGTAACAAATGAGTTCAGGGCCATGTTCTGTGACTTAAAGGGAACGGGGTCGAAACCGTCCTGCTTGAGGATGCGGCAGAATGCGGCGCAGAGCAAGCTTTTGCCAACCGAAGAGGCGGTTCCCTGGACCATCAGTATCCCTTTCATTTATGGTCACCTCCGGTTCTGCCGGCAGATTCCGCCAGGTTGGCGTTTTTAAGGTAATGCCCCGTTTCCTGCAAGAAACGCAGGTTTTCGGGACGTTTGCGCACGGCAATTCTGAAGTAGCGCTGATCAAGACCGCAGAAATTATCGGCACGCCGGATCAGTACCCCTTGCCTGGCCAGGGACTCTTGGTAATCAGCAACATCGAAGTCGGGATCAAGCCCCTGCAGCAGCAGGAAGTTTGCGAACCCCTCAAAAACCCGAAAGGCGCCAGTTTCTCGAAAACGGCGAGTGAGAAATACACGCTCTTTTTTAATCAGGGCAAGGGTTTTCTCCAGGTAGCCCTTACTTTCAATGCAGTAAATACCCGCCTTCTGAGCCAGGGTATTCACCCGCCAGGGATCGCCCCACCGGGTAATCTCATGCACATCATCTTCCGGTCCTACTGCACATCCCAGACGTAATCCAGGCAGACTCCAGATCTTGGTCAGCGATATCACCACCCAGAGTCTTCTGTCATGCATATCGCTAAGACTCTCTTCATTACGTCCGGTTAGATGTAAAAAACTTTCATCGACTATTACCTCTGCACCGCACTCCGCCGCTGCATCAAGTAACGGCAGCAGTTCCTGGCGCCGATATAGCATGCCGGTGGGGTTGTTCGGATTACATAATACTAGCAGGTCTCCTTGTTCAAGCTTCTTTCCCAGAGAGGCCGTATCAAAGCTCTCACCAGGTGGCAGCGGATAGCGCTCAACCAGCGCGCCGGCCAGGGTAGCCGCTCTTTCATACTCAGAGAAAGAGGGAGCCGGAACCAGGACCCGCCGGGGCCGGCGCCATAAAAGCAGTAAATGGATCAGTTCGTTGGCCCCGTTACCTAGCAGCAGTCGCTCCCGGGGCACGTTTAGAAAGCGCGACAAACTTTCACGCAGTTCATGAGCCTGTGGCGACGGGTATGACACTATCCCGGGCAAAGCTTTGCGCAGGTGGTCAATCAAACCCGGCGGCAGGCCAAGCGGGTTAATATTACTGCTAAAATCCAGCAACTTACCGTCCGCCGGATTCCACTGCCGGGCTGCATAGGCCAGGTCACCACCATGTCCACCCGTTTCGTCATCAAAAACTCTGGACAAAAAAACACCGCCTAGATATCAGATCTGCCGCACCGTTTATTGCAGCGCCAGATAATAACCAATCAGGAAAAATACCTCACCGAGTTCGTTGGCGGCCCCGAGTACGTCGCCAGTAATTCCACCCAGACGCCTAGAAGCATAAAATGCCAGCAGGTAAGCACTGGTCAGGGCAAGAAGGCAGCCCAGTAATACCGGGAAAATCACTTGCGGCTGCCACCAAAAAGCTGCCGCCAGAAAAACAGCAGCACCCAGGGAAGCTTTCAACAGTGCCGGCCAACGCAGTTCGTCCAGGAATAGATCACCCAGCCCTTTTTTACGCGCTGGCCCGAACCATACACCAGCATTTACAATGGCCCACCGGCCCGCCAGCGGCATGAAGAAAAAGGCCGGCAGCAGAAAAGAAGAGCTGTATGAAAGTAGAAGAGCATATTTGAGCAGTATCACAAATAGCAGAGCTGCAGCTCCCATCACCCCTACTGCGCTGTCTCCCATGGCCTTGAAAGCTTTTTCCCGGCTGGTAGTGCCGATTAGCCCGTCGGCAGTGTCGGCCAGACCATCGACATGCAGGCCGCGCGTTAATAAAAAGTATAAAATAAGCACCAAAACCACCACCGGGCCAGGAGGCAGCATTTTGCTAAGCAGCCAGGCAGCCAATGCCAGCAAGAGCCCCAGGGTCGCCCCAACCAGGGGGAAAAAGGCGGCTGAAGCAGAAAGCTCTTTGCCTTCCCTGCCAAATTGGACATGGGGTAAGGGGATGACTGTCAGGAAAGAAAGCGCGAACAAATAATTTTTCACCGGGGCCATACCTCCCAAACTTTCCACCAATAAGAAAGTAACAATAAGACCGTAAAAGCAAGAATTGAAGTATCACGAAATAGAGCTAGCCCTCGCACGATATCAACTGCTTCAGGTTCTCTGCCGGCTGCATTAATCAGCAGCCGCTCTTTAACTTCTCCGCTATAATAATCGGAACCACCAAAGTGTAGTCCGAGCACCCCGGCCGCCGCTGCTTCGGGCCAGGCGCTGTTGGGGCTATCATGTTTGCGTCGGTCTTGTTTCAAAACCTGCCAACCACACCTTAAGGTACCGCGGGTTAGCCCGGCTGCCAGGATAAAGAGCGCGGTCAGACGAGCGGGTATATAACTTAGCAGATCATCTGAGCGTGCAGCAAAAAACCCTAAGTCGATATATTTTTCGCTCTTGTAACCAAGCATCGAATCCATAGTACTTACAGCCTTAAAGAGCATCGCCAATGCCGGTCCCCCTATAGCGGCATAGAAAAGAGGAGCAACCAGACCATCGGCACTATTTTCAAAAAGGCTTTCCAACGCAGCCCGAGAGACACCTTTTTCGTTCAATCGGCTGGTATCACGGCTGACCAGCAGCGCGACGCTCGAACGTGCCTGCTCAAGTTTATCTTCCCTTAGATTATGATCAACCCTCAATACATGGCGCCGCAGATCTCCACCAGCCAGCACCGTGAAAAAGATGTATGTTTGAAGGACCAGTTCCACTGTCGGGTGCAGATGGTGAGCCACCGCCAGCAAAATTGCCACAATAACCCAGGAACCGCCGGCCACCATAATTACAATCACTGCTCCGGCTAGTCTCAGGCTGCTCGGATTAAGGAAATATTTACGAGCTCCTTTATCCAGAAACTCGACTATAGAGCCAATCAGACGCACCGGGTGCGGAAACCCGGGTGGATCGCCAACCACGGCATCAAGCAGGTAGGCCAGGACCAGGGCGACAACCGTTAACAGGGCCCGTTCCACTTACTTGATCCGTAGCGGTATGCCGCAGACTACCATCCATACTTCATCAGCCGCTGAAGCCATAACCTGGTTAGCACGACCGGAAAGATCCCGGAAGACTCTGCCCAATGGGTAGTCCGGTACCACGCCCATGCCCACTTCATTAGACACCACCACGACAGTTGCCGGGCAGCTGCGGGCTGCTTCAGCTAATATTTTCACATAGGCGAGAGTTCGCTCACCAGCCTCTTCAAACAAACTCTCATTAGCAGATAGATCCTCTCCCTGTCTTACAGCCCCGTGCTGATCCAGATCATGCAAAATGCGGTTGCTTAACAACAGGGTTAAGCAATCCATCAGAATCAGGGTATCACCGTCGCTTTCTCTTTCCATAACCAGGTGCGGTTCAAACGGCTCTTCAGCAGTACATACGCTTAAAGGGCGCCTGCCCTTATGCCGGGCTACGCGCTCACACATTTCTTCATCTTCCACCCTGGCAGTAGCCAGATAAATAACTTTCTTGCCGCTCTGATCAGCCAGTTTTTCGGCAAAGGTGCTCTTACCGCTACGCACTCCACCGGTAACCAGCACGAGGGAACTTTCTCTATTATGCTCCATTTTCTTTCTCTCCCCTGACGCAGAACAGGCTTGCCAATCCTTCGGCACTCTCCAATACCATCGCGCCATGCTCTACTAAACGCTGTAGTGCCTCAGCCGCTTTACCTCCACTGTAATCGCGAGTTTCGATACCGGCAAGGCCGATGATGTAAACCGCTTTTCCCTCTTCCAAAATCATTTCCACAGTTTCGAGTATAGGCAAATTACCTTCTCCGAACTGAATCGGTGGTATAATCACGTATTCAGCCTGCTGCAGCATTTCCATATGTTCACGCTTATGCGCTCCATTCATGTTGGTAAAAGGAGGTACAACAATCACCGGTAAACTGTGAAAATGAGCAAAACGGCAGCCGCTATCCTGTGCGGATACAGGACCTATTGAGAGGCGGGAGCCTGCCTGGATCAACATTTCCAGTACCGGCAGCGCTTCTTCTCCTCCACAGATCACATGGACTGGAGGACCTTCGTTTAAACCATCACTGGGTGAACGCCCTCTGACCACACTCACCTGTAAAACACCATTCAGTGGGTGACGATAGGTTGACGCGGGCACCCCGTACGATTTTTGAATGTTTTCCGCAGTAATCACCTCTTCAGCCCGACCCGCAACCAGGACCCTACCGCCGGACAGTAAAATAAAGCGGTTAAAATGGTGGACCGCCAGGTTGATGTCATGGATGGCTGCGATAACCGTCACACCATGTTCACGGTTGAGGCGGGCAGCCAACTCAAGCAGCATCGACTGGTAACCGATATCGAGATTGGCGGTCGGTTCATCCAGAAGCAGCACCTCAGGCTGCTGGCAGACAGCACGGGCTATGATCACTCGCTGCTTCTCGCCACCACTTAAAGTGGCGATCGAACGCTCAGCCAGATGTGAAACACCGGTCATTTCCATCGACCGCCTTACTATTTCCTGATCAGTTTGTCCTTCCTTCTGAAAACGGCCAAGGTAAGGGTAACGGCCCATCATTATGATATCTTCCACGGTAAAATCGAAGTCGGCGGCCGTTTCTTGAGGCACTACCGCCATCAACCGGGCTGCTTCCCTACTGCCGAACTGCTGCAGTTCACGCCCATTCAGCAGGATATGGCCACCGGTGGGTTGCAAAATACGACTGATACAGCGCAATAGGGTCGACTTACCAGCACCATTAGCGCCGAGCAGCGCTACCAGTTCACCGCGTTCAACCTTAAATTCTGTGCCGTCAAGAACAGGCTGGGTATCATAAGAGAGTTTTAGCCCATGGACGTCTATTTCTAGGCCCATCAGATTTACCCCCCTCCGCCGAAATAGCGCAATTTTTTACGTTTTTTCAATAGGTAAATAAACATCGGCGCACCAATCAAGGCAGTGATAATTCCCACTGGCAGTTCCGAAGGCGCGATGATCACTCGGGCCAGAGTATCAGTAGCGATCAATAAAGAGCCGCCGAGCAAGGCCGAGGCTGGAAGGAGAAAGCGGTGATCGGGACCGGCCACCAAGCGGATAAAATGGGGCACCACCAGCCCCACAAATCCGATTATGCCGCTTGTCGAAACCGCCGCCGCTACCAGCAGAGAAGCGCCGATCATTAAAATCTTTTTCACTTTCTCTGTATCCACCCCTAAATGTTTTGCCGTCTCTTCACCCAGGAGAAGAGCATTCAGCTCTCTGGAAAAAAGGCTAACACAGATATAACCGACCAGGGCATAGGGAATCATTATTTTCACCTGCCGCCAGGTTGCGCCGCCGAGACCGCCCATCAACCAAAAGATTACCTGGTGGAGCCTCTCCCCGGCAAAATAGGTCAGCAGCGATACCAGTGCGGAAAGAAAGGCACTGATAGCAATACCGGCCAGCAACAGGGTCATCACCGGTACCGCCCGGCCAACTCTGGCCATGCTATAGACAAGCATAATCGTGACGATACCACCGAGAAAGGCAAAAAGCGGTATGGCCCCGAAGCCGCCAACAGCCAACCTGAAACCGCCGAGCATGGCAATAACAGCGCCCAGCGCCGCCCCGGAGGAGATGCCGATCACATAAGGGTCGGCCATCGGGTTGCGAAAGAGTCCCTGGAAAACAGCGCCAGCCACAGCCAGCGAACTGCCTACCGCCGCAGACAGCAATACACGGGGCACACGGATCTGTAATAAGATATCCTGGTATACCGGTGCTATAACAGCGCCAGGTATTGGCTGAGAAAATGGAAGGGCATCGTACAGGATTGTTAAAACATTTTTCCAGCCAATCGATACCGCCCCCAGTACCATGGCGATAGTCATGGTAAACAGTAGTAGTAGAGCCAGCCCGGCTATAAATAGCGGCTTCAAAAACCCGGCTTCCTTTTTCTGATTACTTTTCATTTTCTCCAGTATATCAATCTGCCTCATTTCGCTGCGTTGCAATTACGGGAGGATTGGTTCAAGGTGCGGTATTCCTTTGTTTCCAAAAATATTGCCTGTCAACTTGAAAGTCTTAATTAAAAAGTTCCGGATAAAAAAGCCTGGCTGCTGCTTCCACAGCTTCCACCACGCGCGGCCCCGGACGGGAGGAAATATCATCAGATATCGTATAAATCCGATTATCAATAACTGCAGGCATGCTTTCCCAACCCGGGCGATCAGCCATCGCTTCCATTACCATATCAGCTGTACCGTGATAATCTGGATATAAAATAACCTGGGGCTGCCTTTCCGCCACAACTTCAGCGCTGATCTGAGGATAACTTTCATTAACATCGCCAAAAATATTAACTCCCCCGGCCAGCGAAATAATCTCGTTGATGAAGGCATCCTGACCGGCGCTCATCAATGGATCGGAATAGACTTCATAATAAACGCGCACCTTATCTTCCGGAGCTATTACAGCTACTACCTCTTCAATGGCCTGGATCCGTTTCTGCATTGAAGCAATTAGAGCCTCTCCAGCAATCGTTACGCCGGTTATCTCAGCCACCAGTGAAATAGATGCATAAAGTTCGAACAACGTGGACGACTCCACTACCAGAACCGGTATACCCAGCTCTTCGAGCCGGGGCACTTCTTCCTCATGGATTGTCGAAACAAGTAACAGATCCGGCTCCAGCTCCACGATGCGCTCGATACTGGGGTTGGAAAAGCCACCAATTATATCTTTTCCCTGCGCTTCTGGTGGATAGTTGCAATACTCGGTAACGCCAACCAAACGATCGCCAAGACCGAGGGCAAAAATAATTTCAGTATTGCTGGGTGAGAGAGAGATAATTCTCTCTGGCACACCCACTATTGTTACTTCACGACCCATCTGGTCTGTTACAACAATTGTTTTGACTATCTCCCCCGATTCCGCAATTTCTACCGCTTCATCCAACGTTTCAGTTTCAGCTGCTTCTTCTGCATCGCCGCATCCAACTACTACCAGCATACACACTACCAATATAACTGCAAGCATCAACAATTGTTTCTTCATATTTACATCTCCTCTTTGATAAAAAACTCCAGCCTTCACAAGGGAAAGCTGGAGTTTGTGTTAAAAAACAAAAACCACAGTAAAACGTGGTTTATATAGACCCCGCTTTACCCTTTCACCCGAAGGGGTTAAGCGTGCATCTAGGCAGGTCTCCTGGCTTGTGTTCACTGCACCCTCTGCCTTCCCGAGTTTTTTCTAACTCAGTGGCCTTGAGAGGGCAACTCCCACTTACAGTGGCGGGACCGCGCCAGTCTCTCACCGGCTTCCCTTTTAAGTCAATCAACACCTAAAATGTTTATATTTAATTGTTGCTTTTATTGTAGCATGCGGGCGGGGATCTGTCTATCCCTCGCAGCACGATGATCACCAGTTTTGTTTTAAGTTGTGTATAATTTGAATATAAATCGTATTAGGGGGCTAAAATAGAGGTGTTCAGATGCAGATAATAGTTTACCTGCCGCCTTACCTTAAAAGCAGCCATGCTGATGAAAGAGGCTTCGTTACGATTGAAGAGGGGGCGACCCTGAAGGATCTTTTCGAGCTGCTTGGGGTGCCTTTTCCTTTAGGGACCGTGCATCTCTGCCGGGTCAATTATGAAAAAGCAAAACTGAATAGAACACTAAATGAAAGAGATATGGTCAGTTTTTTCTCACTGATCTCAGGCGAATAATATTCGTTGCACATAATACAATACGAAACGAGGCAAATTATCGATGAAAGGTTATACCGGAAAAGTATTATTTATTGATCTCAGCAAAGGTTCGCTTGAAGAAAAACAGATTCCTGACGAGGTTTATGAGCAGTTTCTATCTGGAGTCGGTCTGGGCGTATATATTCTTTATAACCATATTCCTACAGGTGCTGATCCCCTGGGACCAGATAATATGCTCGGCTTTGTCAGTGGGCTCTTAACTGGTACCGGTAGCCTAGTAACCGGTAGATGGATGGCGGTATGTAAATCCCCGCTGACCGGTGGGTGGGGCGACGCCAACTGCGGCGGCACTTTCTCGCCGGCAATCAAGCAGTGTGGCTACGACGGTATCTTCTTTAAGGGCATCTCGGAAAAACCAATCTACCTGTTGATAGATGACGATGGGATAAAACTGGAAGATGCTGCCGCTGTCTGGGGCAGGGATACCGTGGAAACCGAGAACTATCTGGAAGAAAAACACCGCGGGAAGAAAAAACCTGCCGTTGCCGTAATCGGCCTCGCGGCTGAAAAGCTCTCCTTAATTTCAGGCATCTGTAACGACCGTGGCCGTATTGCCGCCCGCTCCGGCTGTGGGGCGGTTGTGGGTTCGAAAAAGCTGAAGGCAGTTGTCCTCTGTAGCAGCCGGATAATAGAATGCGTCGACCGAGAGCAGATGCGCTCTTTAAGTAAAGATTATGCAACAAAAGTTAAAAAAACCAAGCTGCCGGGCTTTTTGAGCGGTGGAATGTTGCCGCTCATCGGTAAAATGATGGGTAAAATGAAAGTTATGGTTGCCCTGGATGGAATGATGACGCTTATTCCGACTCTGAAAAAGTGGGGTAATCCGATGAGCAATAGTTTAGGTGTGACTTCCGGTGATCTGCCGATTAAGAACTGGGGCGGCTCGGTAATCGATTATAATCGCTCCCACTACAAACACCTGAACCCGGATCTGATTACCCGGCGCGAGTTTAAAAGTTACAGCTGCTATTCCTGTATAATCGGCTGCGGTGGAATATGTAAAATCGATGACATCGCCGACGGGGTTTTCGCCGAAACTCATAAACCTGAATACGAAACCTGCGTTTCTTTCGGCGGGCTTTTAATGAATAAAGACCTTGAATCGATATTTTATATCATTGAGCTGCTTAACCGCGCCGGTATGGACAGTATCTCGGCTGGCAACACGGTGGCCTACGCTATCGAATGTTATGAGAACAGCCTGCTGAGCAAGGACGATACCGACGGTCTGGAATTGACCTGGGGTAATACCCGGGCTATTACCGAACTGATCCAAAAAATGATTACCCGTGACGGCATCGGCAACCTGTTGGCCGATGGAGTTAGAGCGGCCGTACAGCGAATCGGACCAAACAGCGCACGGTATGCCATGCATACCGGCGGATAAGAACCTGGTATGCATGACCCACGTTTTGACCCGATGCTGGGCGTCCATTTCAGCTCTGACCCCACTCCTGGGCGGTACACGATCGGCTGCGGACAGTACTATCTGATGATGCATCTCTGGGAAGAAGTAACTTGGGCTCCCCGCGTTACCAGGTATGCAAAGAATGAAGAATATATCCCCTCTAATAGTGAAGAGCTAAAAGCAGTGGCCGGCGCCTGCTTCAAGCAGGTGATCGACGGATCCGGCGGATGTCTCGTCGCCGGTATTTCTGGTATTCAACACTGGCCGATTTTCCGCTGGCTCAATGCAGCAACCGGCTGGAACAAAACTGCCGATGAATATATGGAAATCGGGCGGCGCATGCAGACCCTGCGCCAGATGTTTAACATCCGCGAGGGCATTGAACCACTGATTTTTAAGATGCCGGATCGTATCGCGGGCAATCCACCGCTAAATGAGGGACCCTTAAAAGGAAAGTCAGTAAAAATTGAAGAAATGATGCGCCTCTATTGGAAACATATTGGCTGGGATGAAAACAGCGGAGGGCCCCTGAAAGAAACAATTATCAATCTCAATTTAGATATGAATCGAAGCAAAAGTGTCTAGGAAATAAATAGGGAATCCATATTCTTTTGTTGAAGTTCTTTGCGATAAAACAAAAAACAATAGAAGGATTCCCTATGAACCAGCGAATTTTTAAGCTCATCAAAAATGTCAACAAAGTATATGGGCTAATACAACAGCTATCCACAATCAGAAAAGGAGGCAGGCTTATAGCTTATTCTGAATATGACTGGGCGCCTTGATAATTGAATAAGACTGATTAAAAGTTGATTAATAATCTGTTTGATCGGCCTCAAGCTATCGCTTGATCATAATCTCGCTGTCTACGACTCGACTTATCTGGCCATTGCCCTGGAACATAAAGCTGAGTTATGGACTATTGATCAGGCCCTTGGCGCTATCGCTAAATATCTGGATCTGGAAGTGCTACCCCGATAGACTACAATAAGTTGACAAACCCAGACCTGTCGCTGATTTTATTTCCAGAAATCTGGTCTTTTTAGTAAAACCGCAGAGCTTCGGCTGGATCTATCCTTGCCGCCTTTCGCGCAGGCAGAGCTGCAGCCGCTCCCCCCGCCGCCATTGTTACAGCTGCAATTAAGGCAAGCAACCCCGGATTCCAGATAACATTCAGGGTAGTTCCTGCTAATAACGGCCCGGCCCAATACGTTACAATCAAACCGATGTGGTAATGGTCAGAGCAACGGGCATAACGATAAAAGCCTACCGGTCAGACTGGTAATAGAATCGAAGTGTCTGTAAGTTACCTGGGTAACGGTAAGATGAAGTATGAGAATGAGAAGAAATACAGATGAGGAAACAACAGACCAGTCCCTGTCACACAGTCTATTCCTAAGAGGATTCCTGGTTGACCAGCCATTCGCTTATTGATTGTACTTTGACTGAAATTCCACCAACTTCAATGGCACGTTCATTTGCATCGGATAAGATTATTACGCTTTCGATAGGCATTTCCTTGATTGCAGCTTCCAAAGCACGAATTTCCCGTTCCCGGGTGGACATATTTTCAAGGCGTTGAGAAACTTGAATTAATTGGCGCTGATCAGGAAGATAAAAATCTACTTCATAACCATCTGAAGTCATACAGTAATAAACCTCTTTTGTTTTCCTGCGTAGTGTTAAAAACACCAAATTTTCCAACAGTTTCCCCGTATTCGGAGAAAATTGGAATCCCACGGAATTTGCCATCCCCGTGTCAATACAGTAAACCTTTTTAGATGCAATTTGCTGACGTTTAACTGAAAAAGCATACAAATTGAGCGTAAAAATCAACCAGCTGTTTTCCATATATTCAACATAACTGATTACAGTATTAACACTGCCAAGACGAAGACGCTCTTTTAGCTTGTTGAACGAAACCGCCCCCGCAGGATTACTGATTAGAAAAAATGCTAGTTCTTTCAGTGCAGTCACTGCGTCCAAGCGGTAACGCGTGGCAATGTCACGGTATAAAATATCATCATATAACGTTCGCAGTAAGGGTAGTTCAGGATATTTAAGCGCATCCGGGATGCCTCCGGAAATTAAATAGGTATTCAGGGCGTTATTCAATCGAGATCGTTCTACCGTAGTCATTCGTTGAAAGTTTGGGACCTCTTCGCCGCAAAATTTCAGGTATTCACTGAACGAAAAAGGGAATAATTCAATTGGTACATAGCGTCCCGTCAATCGGGTGCCCAAATCTCTGCTGAGCAGAGACGCATTTGACCCTGTGATATAGAACTTTAAACCCATCTCCATAAAACGACGAACGAAATGTTCCCAGCCAGGAATATTTTGAACCTCGTCTATAATGAAAATTTTACGTTCACCAAATATCTCTACCAACATCTGGTAGAGATCACTGGCATCCTCAGCCCGAAAACCGAGAAAACGATCATCCTCAAAATTGATGTAATAGAATCTATCCTTTCCCAGTTTATGGGCAACTTGCGCCAGCATCGTTGACTTTCCTGCTCGGCGCAGACCGGAAATAATGATTGCATGAGGAAGATCTGCTGCTTTTTCTACATCCTCTATCTTGGAACGCTCAATACCAATTTCCCGATGCCAGAACGAGTCATACTGCTCGATAAGCATGGAGCGAATTTGATCATTGGACCAACGCGATTTCCAAGTCATTTCATTCATAGTGAAATAATACAACAGAAAGATTTCATTGTCAATGAAATCTTTCTAAAAATCCGAAGCCAAGCCGGAGTTTTACGAAGCCTTGTAGCGGTCAATTTTGCCGAAGGTAGATTCTTTTAAAACTCCCACATTGGCCAGGGTGAAAATAATTAACGCCGCCCAGATAAAACAGAAACTGATGAAATGAGTTAACGAGAAATATTCTTTAAAAACAATTATACCGAGGATCAGGTTGATCGAGGGCGCGATATATTGCAGAAAGCCCATCATCGAAAAGGTAGTTTTTCCAATTCCCCGGGAGTAGAGTAATAAAGGAGTTGCCGTAATAGCACCACAACCGGCCAGAATAAATTTAGTTAATAGGGACGCATTGCCAAGGGCTCCGCCGTTGCCTGTTTCCAAGAAAACAATATAGAACAGGGCAAATGGCATAACGATAAGTGTCTCTAAAACCAATCCAGTTACTAGATCGACCTGGGCCAATTTTTTAGTTAAACCGTAAATGGAAAAAGTGCCTGCTAAAAAGAGGGCTATCCAGGGAACTCTGCCGTATTGCACAGTAATAAGCAGCACTCCCAGGGCAGCTAATATGATCGCTGTAATCTGCCAGCGGGTTAGCTTTTCCCTGAAAACAGTTACTCCCAGGATGACTACAAACAGAGGGTTGATAAAGTAACCCATACTGGCCTCGATAACATGTCCGGTATTAACGGCATAGATATAAGTGAACCAATTAACACTGATCATAAAGCCGCATAAAAACATCATCAATAGTTTCTTTTTATCGGCCAGTGCAAGAACAAGGGTTTTCCATCCACCGGAAAAAAGAACGACCAGGGCCATGAACACAAAAGACCACAGGATACGATGAGCCAATATTTCTATGGGTGGAAAAGCAATCAGAAGCTTCCAGTAAAGAGGCAGAAAACCCCAAATTGTATAAGCGGCAATACCATACCAAATACCTACTCTATTCTGATCTAGATCCTTTGCAGAAATGCTCATCTGATAATCCTTTCAAATAAGTAATCAGCCAAACAATAGCTTTAGCTTATTACTTATTAAACAAACTGGCAAGAGTATTTTGGGGCTTTAAAAGGAGAAAGTGGGTTAGCTCTCCGAACAAGATCACGGCAATGAATCGATTATCATTAACTGAGTGATGGAAAGCGATTACTCCTCTTTTTTATTACATTCGGGACAATGCTCTTTGATAGGACCGCCTGCACCCCGCCTACGCCGATTACAGCGGAGACAGAAGAATTCACCCTCCAGAGTATAGGGTCCACCATGGATGCGAAGGGCTTTGCCTTCGATGATCGCCCGGGCTACTTTTTCATGCGCCGAAACCAGGATACGCTGCAGTGTACTCTGAGCCACGTTCATGCGGACAGCGCAATCATGTTGTTCCAGCTTTTCAATATCCTTTAGCCGAAGAGCCTCAACTTCATCGATGGTCAGTACAATCTCTTCAAGAAGGGGCATCGGAATACCAGTCGGTTTAAAATAGGTAAAGCGGGGCATCGCGCTGACCTGGCGTGGTTTATAAGGGCGGGGCATTACTTTAAACACCTCTTACCTAATGATTATACTTTTACTTATTCTATCAAATACTTAAAAATTAAACAATTATTTTCCCATAACCGAAAAATTTTCCCAGATCTCTTCGATTTTCTGGACAACCGGACCCTTCGTATATTCCACAACCGGCAGACCATGCACCATCGCCTCAACAAAAACCTTGTCGAAAGGTATTTTACCCGCTATCACAATATTTTCTTTCCGGCAATATTCCTCGATTATTTCAGACTGCGCCTCTCCAAGGTCAAAGCGGTTTATACATACTGCTGGCAGCACCCCAAAGTGGCGGCAAACCGCCAGAACCCTTTCCAGGTCATGAATCCCAGCAACAGTAGGTTCTGTAACAACCAGGGCTGCGTCAACCCCGGAAAGCGACGCAATAACCGGACAGCCGATACCGGGAGGCCCGTCTATGATCAAATATTCCTTGCCTCCGGCTTCGGCCAGCTCCTGGCCTTTATTGCGGATTGTCGTCACCAGTTTACCCGAGTTTTCTTCAGCTATACCTAACCGGGCATGAACAAGAGTCCCGTAAGGGGTTTCTGAAACAAACCACTGCCCCGACAACCTTTCTTTCATAACGACTGCATCCTGAGGGCAGGCATAAAAACAAAAATCACATCCTTCGCAGGCTATGGGATCGACAAAATAATTTTCATTAATAGCCTCAAAACGACATAAATCACGGCAAATGCCGCAGTTCCCGCACTTTTCTAAATCGATTACAGCATTCCGTGAAGCGCGAAAATCGTGCTGCTCCAATAGTGTGGGTCCGGTGATCAGGCTTAAATTCGCCGCATCAACATCGCCATCCACAATGATGCATTCCGGCCAGGACAGAGCTGCGAAAGAACCAACCAGGGAAGTTTTGCCGGTGCCTCCCTTACCACTGATTATGGTCAGTTTTTTCATTGCCGCACCGCCTCCCTGTGTAACTGCGTAATTTGCTCAAAAAGTTCACAGAACCGCCTGCGCCAGGCCGGCAGATGCAGCGCAGCCGGCTCACCACGAGCATAAAGCCTGGCCATTTCCAGATCGAATGGTATTTTCTGCAACAGCGGTAAGCCCTTTTCACGACAGTAATTTTCTACGCCGTCATCACCAATATCGCAACGGTTGATCACAACACCTGCCGGAATGCCCAACCTGGTAACCATCTGGTAGGCAAGATCGAGATCATTTAAGCCGAATGGTGTCGGTTCCGTCACCAGAAGACAGAAATCACACCCGCTAACTGCGCTGACAACGGGACAGGAAGTTCCTGGGGGAGCATCGATTATCGTGATGCTTTCCGGCATAATTAACTTCTTCACAGCATTGATCAACGGCGGCGACATTGCTTCTCCGGGGTTTAAAACGCCATGAATAAATTGCAAAACACCGGCTGTGCCTCTTTCAACAACCCCAATCGGGCGGTCAACTTCACAGATCGCCTTCTCCGGACAGAGGTAAGCACAGCTACCACAGCCATGACAGAGTTCAGCCAGAACCATAACCTGGTCTTGAAATACGGCCAGGGCATTGAAGGCACATACTTCCGCGCAGCGCCCGCAAAAACTACATTTAACCAGATCTATTTCCGGAACCGGAATACCAATTTCATCGCTGTTTTCAATTACAGGTTTAAGGAATAGATGGGCATTCGGTTCTTCGACATCGCAGTCGAGCAGTTGGATATTTTTTTCTTGCAACGATAAAGCAAGGTTAACTGCTACCGTGGTTTTTCCCGTGCCGCCCTTACCGCTGGCAATGACCAGATTAATCATTGAATCGCCCCGCTTTCTGAAAAATGCCGTTTGCCCGTATACCACTACTCGCTGAAATTGCAACTAATACACTGTCAATCAAATTTGCTCTGCCTATTCGCTACAGGTTTACAGTAACAGTGCTGCATTAGCTACGAAGGGGGCATACCTCTTATAGAAGTATGCCCCCCTGGGTATAGTGGTGTTATACCTGCTCGAGATCGGCCATCCTCTTGTCCATTTCAGCTAATTCAGTTTTTAACCGGGCAGCCTGATCTTTTAAAAAAGCCTTTTCATCATCTGGGCCAGACCAGGCTGGCTCGTAATAGGGTGCTGGAGCACCGGCCCACCAACGGCAGGGGCCCCAGCCCGAGCCTCTGCCGGCGCCCAACCCCATGCCGCGACCATAGTAACCCCTGCCTCCTAAACCATAGGCCATTGGTCGGGCTGTACCACAAACACCAAATCCTCTACCGGTTCCGGGGCCTCCGCCCACGGGACCAGTTCTATCGAAACCAGGCATGGCAAAAACCTCCTTTCCCTTATTTTAATTAGCCACAGCTATGATCACCTTGAGGGTGATCACAGGTGCTCTCACCTGATTGAAGGTTTCCTGACAGGTAAGCCTCAATCACTTCTTTGATCGGTCCGCTGATGCCGATATAAGTTTTAATATTTTCATTGGTAAAAAGAGACTGGGCCCGGGGACCCATTCCCCCAGCGATGATGCAATTGACTCCCATTTGAGCCAGATAGCCTGGTAAAAAACCGGGCTCATGGCCAGGGTTTGCGATTACCTTTTCTTCGCTGACTGCTCCATCAGCAAGTTTGAAAATAGTGTACTCGGGACAGCGCCCGAAATGCTGAGCCACCATATTTTCTTCTGTTGCCACTGCAATAATCATTATTATCAACCACCTACCTTAAAGTATCATTTCTAAATATCATTTTTACCGTTACAAACAAAATGACCTTAACGGTTCCCCTTCATACCTGAATGAGACGACACTGTTGCTTCTGAAATCGTCGACAGCTTGCCTTCCTTAAATTTTTGCATAGTCATCTCAACCGTTCCCTCTACACCTATATAAATTTTGATTTTTGCCGCTTCCAAAGCTGTTGCCGCATTAGGGCCGACATTACCGAGAGCCACTGCCTCGACAGCAAGGCCAGACAATAGTTGCGCAGCCTGCGGACCCGCTCCGCCAGATGCTTCGGCACTGGCATTGCGAACTGAACTGATCAATTCACCTTTTTCCGGGTCAACAATAACGAAAAATTGACAGCGGCCAAAACGCTGATCCACCCCTGCTGACAAACCTTCACCCTGAGCACATACTGCTAATTTCATTCTATTCACCTCCTTATTTTCTTAGCTTTCCAATCAGTTTGCTTTGCTGACCGGCTCAGTTAAGATCGGTATTATTTCTTTAAACAGTTCAACCGAATATTCTTCAATTGCCCCACTATCGCTGAGACGGGATAAATCGGGATCGAGAGGAAGGCGACCAAGCAGTTTGATCCCTGTTGCCGCAGCAACTTCATCGGCTCTACTTTTACCAAATATTTCAATCGGTTGGCCACAATGGGGGCAAATCAGGCCACTCATATTTTCAATCAGGCCGAAAATAGGCGCATTCATCATTCGAACCATTTTAATAGCCTTTTTAACAACCATTACTGCTAAATCCTGCGGTGATGAGACAATGACCAGACCGTCTAATGGCAACGATTGCAGCACTGTAAGCGGGGCATCCCCTGTTCCAGGGGGCAGGTCAACAATTAGATAATCCAACTCGCCCCAGAGAACATCTGTCCAGAACTGCTTGACTACACCGCCGATCAGCGGGCCACGCCAGATTACCGGGTCATCTTCCTGAGGCAACAGCAGGTTAATCGAGACGACCTTAATACCAACCTTGCTGACGGAAGGAATAATTTTACCATTAGTGACATCGGCATGATGTTTTAAACCAAAGAGTTTAGGGATGCTCGGTCCGGTTATATCGGCATCGAGCAGACCAACCTGGTAACCTTCTTTAGCCAGGGCTACAGCCAGGAGTGCAGAAACTGACGATTTACCGACACCCCCTTTTCCGCTCATTACGGCAATAGTGCGACCGATATGGCTGTTTTCAGGCTGAGATAGTCTTTCAATACCACTTCCCTGTGTTGTGGATCTCTCTTCTGGGTGTTTACTTTCTTCCAAAATTTTTGCCTCCAATCTTTGTATGTGTTTCACTGTGCTATAATGGGTATATATCTATTATGATTATAAACGTCTTATGGGTATAAATCAACAATTATTTTTGATAAAATAGCAGAAGAAGAAAGGAGCCTGAATTCAGGGAGATAAACCTATGAAGTACAAACACCTTTTTGGGCCTGTTCCGTCGCGTCGGTTGGGTGTATCACTTGGAGTCGACCTGATTCCTTTAAAAACCTGCACCCTTAATTGTGTATACTGCGAATGCGGCAAAACAACTAGTTTAACCACTATCAGGAAAGAATATGTGCCGGTACAGCCAGTTATCGCCGAGCTGGAAGACTACCTGGCTACGAACCCTCCTCTCGACTATATTACTTTTGCCGGCTCTGGTGAACCAACGCTTAATTCCAGTATCGATAAAGTAATGACTATTCTTAAAAACAACTATCCAAGATACAAAGTTTGTATTCTTACTAACGGAACTCTCTTTTCCGATCCGCTGATCCGCTCAGTAGTTAAGCGCGCTGACCTGATTATTCCTTCACTCGATGCCGCCACTGAAAATGTCTTTCAGCAGGTAAATCGACCTCATCGGGATCTAAACTGTGCTGATGTAATCAATGGTTTGATTAAACTCCGTCAAGAGTATACCGGTGAGATCAGACTTGAAATTTTCATAGTACCCGGTTTAAATGACACTCGGGATGAGCTTTGTTCGCTGAAAAGTGCCGTAGCCAGAATCAAACCTGAACGCGTTCAACTGGGAACACTCGACAGACCGGGCACTGAAGATTGGGTCGAGGCAGCTGATAGGCGAAAAATGAGAGGAATTGCCGCTTATTTGGGTAATGCTGAGTTGATCGGCGAATTTCAATCAAGACAAAATATCGCCTCATTTAATGAATCATACAGCAGGCAGATCCTGCAAATTTTGCGCCGTAGGCCCTGCACTACAGTAGATCTGCAGCAAATCTTGAATCTGCATCCGGCAGAAATTCAGAAATATATTAATAATTTATTAGAACTAGGTAGAATCGAAGTAGAGCGGAAAGAACGGGGTATTTTCCTCAAAATTAAAAATACCCCCGAAGGATATGTCTGAGCACAACGGCATCCATATTTATAATCCCACCAAATCGAACAGGCCAAAGCCGATAGCCATCTCGGTCAAGGCCATCAATAAGAAGAGCAATAAACCAACTAACAGGGGCCAGTTAAACCAACCACGGGGTAACCAGCCCTCACGGTTAAGCAACAGTGGTTCAACTTGTGAATGTTTCTGCAGTAAGCGAAAACCAAGATAGGCTCCGGCCAGGAACAGAATCAGCAGTGGCAGGAAAACCCAGTAACTTTGCGGGTCGACTTCCGCTGTATTTTCATACTGACCGGCAACGTAGAGGTAGGTTGCTGCATAAAAATTATTCAGCATGTGATAGAAGATTCCGCCCCATAAAGAACCGGTCTTTATCACTACCACCGCCATGGCCACACCAAGAGTAAAGGTGCTAATCAAGCTGAGAAACGACCCATGAAATAAGGCAAACAGCAGTGAACTTAATATTATTGCCGGAACTAAACCATGCTTTTCCATTGCGGGCATAATTGTTCCGCGAAAAAGCACCTCTTCGCATATTCCGGCAAATACAGAGAGAATAACGAAGTAGCTCAGATATTGTTGCAGTGTTTGCGGCGGTTCTATGGCTACTACCGGCTGGTAGCCCAGTTCCATTAACCCGCTGACCAATCCGGTAGCGAAAACCATATTAATCAGCCACATCGAAGCAGACAGTAAAATGATAATCGGGATAAACCGGGCTTTCAGAGGATACAGCCGGGCATAAGTAACCTGGTTAACCCGGTAACGCCGCCAGTACCACAGTGCCGGCAGTAGAATAAACACAACCTCTGTAACAATCATGCCAAACTCGAAATTCCAGGCCTGCAGCATAGACGCAAATAACAGCAGAAAAATATATACGATAATAAAAAGACGCATAATTGATTTTAGATTTGGCTTATTCCCCGGGTCAATCAGCTCCTGATTCATATCAATACCACTATCACTGCTGTTACTAGGTTTGTTATCGTTCACTTTGCCTGATCACTCCAATAATCTAATTCCACCATAAACTGTTAAATCTACACAACTACCTGACCATTTTTTATTACCTTACTGACCAGGTTCGTGCCGTACCGGTAAGCAAGGTAGTCATAATTGGGAGCATCAAATATTACAATATCGGCTTTTTTACCCTCTTCCAGGCTGCCGATCTCAGCTGCACGACCCAAGGCATGGGCAGCATTGATCGTAATGGCATTGATTACCTCTGCCGGAGTCATTCGTAAATAGAGACAGGCAATATTAATGATCAGCTGCAGGTTGTTGTTAGGTGAACTGCCCGGATTAAAATCGGTGGCCAGGGCTACCGGCACTCCCGCTTCGATCATCTTGCGCGCCGGGGCGTAATGATCCTCACGCAGGTAAAAAGTGGTCCCCGGTAGAAGAACAGCAATTACCCCTTTTTCAACCATTTTTCTAATGCCCTCGTCGGATACAACCAGCAGGTGGTCGGCTGTAACGGCATCAAGTTCGGCGGCCAGTTCCGCACCACCCAATGGGATGATCTCGTCAGCATGCATTTTTAACTGAAAACCCATTGCACGGGCTGCCGAAAGAACCCGTCGTGATTGTTCTATTGAAAAAACCCCTTCTTCACAGAAGATATCACAGTAACGAGCCAGTTTTTGCTCTGCTACCAGGGGCAGCATTTCATTAATAACCAGTTCAATATAGCGGTCTGGGAAACCCTTATAATCATTCGGTACCGCGTGTGCACCAAGAAAAGTCGGCACCAGATCAACCGGTTGAGCGGCATCAACCTGCCGTACTGCCCGCAGGGTTTTAATTTCAGCCTCTGTGGAGAGGCCGTATCCGCTTTTTGCCTCGGCGGTGGTCGTCCCCTGAATCAGCATTTGGTGACAGTATTTAAGGCCGCACTCGACCAGCTCTTCTTCAGAAGCCGCCCGGGTCGCCTCGACACTGCTTAAGATTCCCCCACCGCGGGCCAGTATTTCGAGGTAGGGCACTCCCTGAAGTTTCAGGGTCAGTTCATGCTCCCGCGAGCCACCGAAAACAACGTGAGTATGCGGATCGACCAATCCCGGCAGAACTACCTGCCCGGTTGCATCGATTACCTGAGTTTCGGCATCTGTTTCCACCCAAGCAATCACTTCCGCTGTAGTTCCCATAACAATAATTTTATCGCCGTCAACTGCCACGGCACCATTTTCAACAACTGTCATCTCACCCTGCATCTCCCCGGTTAGCGGGCTCTCTGAAGCCTCCCGGGAAGTAACTACCTGGGAGGCGTTCTTGATTATCAGTGTCGCTCTCATCTGAACACTCCAATCAACATAAACTATTCACCTTCGAATGCTTTATCAACCAGGCTCTTGATCAAGCGATCATCAGCCAGGTAAGGCAGGGTAATCTGATCGGTTTTAACATTGTCGCGGTTATACTCGATTCCGGTCGTGATTGAATTTTCATTGCGAGCCCAGGCTCGCCGGGCCACACCACCCATGACATCCCAGGGCACAGCCATAGCTAAAATATGATCGACTCTTTCACTACCATCCAAGACCATGCCAAAGCCGCCGTTGATCGCTTTACCAATTCCGACTCCACCACCATTGTGCAGGGCCACCAGGCTCATGCCCCGGGCGGCGTTGCCGGCAAAACACTGCACAGCCATATCAGCCATAACATTACTGCCATCCCTGATATTGGCTGTCTCCCGGAAGGGGGAGTCGGTGCCGCTGACATCATGGTGATCACGACCAAGCATGATCGGCCCAACCTCACCACTGCAGACCATTTCGTTGAATTTGAGGGCAATTTTAGTCCGTCCCCCGGCATCCTGATAGAGAATACGGGCCTGGGTTCCAATCACCAGTTTATTTTTTTCAGCGTCCCTGATCCAGGCATAGTTGTCGCGGTCCTGACCCCGGCGGTGCGGGTCGATACAACCCATCGCCGCCTGATCAGTTTTTCTCAAATCCCCCTCCTTACCACTCAGGCAAACCCAGCGGAAGGGGCCATAACCATAGTCAAACAGCTCCGGACCCATGATATCTTCAACATAAGAGGGGAAGATAAAGCCGTCTTTTTCGTCAACCCCGTTTTTAGAAACTTCTTTCACCCCGGCATCAAATACCGCTTTGAGAAAAGAGTTACCGTAGTCAAAGAAATAGGTGCCCCGGTTAACCAGGATTCTGATCAGCTCAAAATGCTTCCTCAGAGAAATATCGACTTTTTTCTTAAACTCTGCCCTGTCTTCCTGCAGCAGTTCTGTCCGTTCAGCGAAGTTTAGACCCTGTGGACAGTAGCCGCCATCATAGGGGGCATGACAGGAGGTTTGGTCAGAAAGCAGATCTATTTTCATCTTGTGATCCACGGCATAAGCCAGCAGATCAACGATATTTCCGTGGTAAGCTACCGAGAGCGGTTTTTTCGCTTCCCGGGCCTCGCCAGCCTGCCGGAAGGCCTCACCCGGGTCGTCGGTAACTATGCTAACCCAGCCCTGTTCCTGCCGTGTTTTAATCCTCGAATAATCAACCTCAGCAACGATACCGACACCACCGGCAATTTCAATCGCTTTCGGCTGGGCCCCGCTCATTCCACCCAGGCCGGAAGTGACGAAGAGCACTCCCTTAAGGTCTTGATCATCTTTAATCCCCAACTTTAATCGGCCGGCATTGAGGATAGTATTAAAAGTACCGTGGACAATACCCTGCGGCCCGATATACATCCAACCGCCGGCCGTCATCTGACCATAATTAGCCACACCCATCTGCTCAGCCACATTCCAGTCAGTGGCGTTGTCATATATGCCGACCATCAGGGCATTGGTGATGATTACTCTTGGTGCGTTAGGTTTGGAACGAAAAAGACCCAGCGGGTGACCCGATTCAACCACCAGGGTCTGCTGATCAGTGATCACTTCCAGGTATTTTTTAATCAGACGGTACTGCATCCAGTTCTGGCAAACCTGACCGGTCTCGCCGTAGGTGACCAGTTCATACGGATATAAGGCCACATCAAAATCGAGGTTGTTGTCGATCATCACCTGGAAAGCTTTGCCCTCGAGACAGTTACCCCGGTATTTATCAATAGCTTTAGCCTTGATCTGGCCGGTCGGCCGGTAGCGGTAGCCGTAGATACGGCCTTTGCTAGTCAACTCCTCCAGAAACTCAGGAGCCAGCTGCTTATGGAATTCTTCCGGCACATAACGTAAAGCATTCTTTAAAGCAGTTTCGGTCTGCTGTCGGCCAAGGGTAAAACTCCTGGCCGGAGCTCTCCTGATTCCTGCCACAAACTCTGGCATCTCATAAAAAACATGATCGAGCTTAACCGTCATTGCCGCTTCAATATCTTTATTATTAGCCATTTGCTCACCCCTTTGCCCGGCTTTCTACTCTTTAACATTATAACGGTAATCACGAATAGAAGGAAGGGACTTACCATTTGTCTGTAGTTGTGATAAAATTGCCGGGTTGGCTATCTACGCTTATGGAGATGAATGATTATGCAAATCGGTTTGGTCGGAATGCCCGGCTCAGGCAAAACAACCTTATTCAACCTTTTAACTGAAAACCTTCAGCCAACCGGCCGCAGTGGGTCAGATGAAATCCATACCGGTAGTGCCGTTGTGCCGGACTCACGCATTGACTTTATGACTTCAATCTACAAACCACGTAAAACCACTTATGCCCGGATCGAATTTAAAGATATTCCCGGCGCCAGAATGGATGACAGCAGAGCCAGGGCTTCGCGCCTGCTTGACGAGGTCCGCAGCGCTGACCTTCTTGTCCAGGTATTGAGAGTTTTTAATTCGTCCACGGCAGAAGCTGCTTTTGGAGCACCGCAACCATACCGCGATTTAACCGATTACGGCACTGAACTGCTGTTGGCCGATATTGACGTTTTAGAAAAGAGAATAGCCCGTCTGGAGGAGGCCTCGAAGATAAGAGAGGACGATGCCGCTCAGATTTCTCTATTTAAAAGAATCTTGGAAACACTTGAAAACGAACAGATTTTGAACAGTGTTGAACTAAGTGAAAGTGAAAAACAGCTCTTAGCCGGACAGAGCTTTCTCAGTGAAAAACCGCTCTTTTTAGTTGTCAATATCGATGAGGAGCAATTATGCAGCGGTGATTATCCTGACCGTGACAAAATTGTAGCTTACGCCGCTGAAAAGAATATACCGCTGATCGAGATCTGTGCCCAGGTTGAACTGGAGATCAGTCTGCTTCTGCCAGAAGAGCAACTGGCGTTTATGGAGGATCTGGGTCTCAAGGAATCGGGCCTGGGCCGCCTGAGCCGCCTGGCTTACGAGAGTCTCGGTTTAGTTTCATTTTTTACCGTTGGTGAAGACGAAGTTCGAGCCTGGACAATCCGAAAAGAGGCCATCGCCAGGCAGGCGGCTGGCAAAATCCATTCTGATATCGAACGCGGGTTTATTCGGGCCGAATTATTCAATTACGATCACCTCTTCCAGCTAGGCAGCACAGCCAAGGTAAGAGAAGCCGGCCATTTCCGCCTAGAGGGAAAGGATTACCCGGTTCGGGACGGCGATATCATCAACTTTCGTTTCAATGTTTAAGCTCCTCTAAGCCAATTCGCTCCTTCCCAATCGTGACCGCGCCATCACCCCTGATGATCTTTTTGCTGTCGACATCTTCAAAGTAATGGCCCGCAACCCGATCCTGTATAAGGCGGAGCAAGAGACGATCGGCACGTCGCATCACTTCTTCCGCCGGCATTTCCTTGCTGCGTCCGAAACCTCTGCCGGGCCAAATTTGGCAAAAGGCCGGGTATTCTGTAGCGGCGTTGGCATTAACTTCTAGCGGACCGAACAGAAACCATAAAACCACCCTCTATAAAATCGGCAGCTCATAACGAGGTGGGCGGGGCTATTTCCAGCCCCTGATAAATATCGTTCTGCTTCCCAAGAATCTCGCCTACACGCAGCCTTTGGCCTGGTGCTTCAAAGCATTCAATAACATCGAGTTTGTCAAGCATGCCCTGTACAGTATAACTTTTGAATAAACCGCTATCCTGCATC
>JAUWPV010000039.1 GCA_030611385.1 Bacillota bacterium
TCCTTTCAGTTGTGGAAAAGGTATTTAAGGTTTTTGGAGAAGAATTAGATTATCAATCATTTGAAGCTGGTTTGAAGAAAGAGTTAGATTCTTTAGGCTGTGACATACTAAAAATATTGCTCGAAGAATTAGATCAGCAGCTACGCAAAGATAAAGAAAGGAAGAAACACTGGTCGGTAGTGCGCCGCAACGATTGCAAAACAGTCACGACACTTTTTGGTCAATTAGAATATGAAAGAAGATACTACCGGCACAAAGACAGCAAAGAATACTGTTACCTGGTGGATGAGAAAGCAGGGTTTGGGCCCCATGCCCGCATCGGTGAGAATCTGAAAGCGGAGTTGATCGATGCTAGCGCAGCAATATCCTACGAAGGAGCCACAGCAGAGATCAGCCGCTATAACCAGGAGCTTAAAATCAGCAAACAGACCGTGGCCACCTGTGTCAAAGCATTCCAATTGCGAAAAGACTTCGCACCGCTCGAGAAAAGAAAAGTAGAAACGCTCTACATTGAAGCCGATGAAGACCATGTTAAGGTCAAAGGCTCAAAGAAGAAAACCGTTACCAGGCTTGCCTATATTCATGAAGGAATAGAAGAGAATCCAAGGCGGCATCTAACCAATCCCAAGTTTTTTACCACCGTTGAGAAAAGCTCAGAAAAGTTCTGGTATGAGATCGGCGAGTATCTAGAAGCAAACTATGACGTTGACAACATTAAGGCTATCTACCTATCCGGTGACGGTGGCAAATGGATCAAGGGAGGCCTTGACTATATTGATGGTGCAATATTTGTTCTGGACAAATTTCATCTATACAAGCGCATTACCGCAGTTACCGGCCATGCCAAAGAATTAAGGATGCCGCTGTACAGAGGCATCTGGGCTACAGACCAAGAAGCAGTTTTAAAGCACTTAAGAGAAGCCCGCAATCGGGCTCAAACAAATAAACACAAGAAAAGGATCGATGACACTGCCCGGTATATCCAGAACAACTGGGATGGTATTGTTGCCCAGGTTAACCATCCTCATGTCGGCTGCAGCGCTGAAGGGCACGTCAGTCATATTCTAGCCGCCAGGATGAGCAGCAGGCCCATGGCCTGGAGTTCTACCGGTGCAGAGCATATGGCCCAGATGCGGGCAACCAGAGCTAACGGTGAATCAGTCAAAGAGCATTACCTATCCGGACAAAAAACAGCTCCGAAAATTATTGAACTAAAAGAAGTGATGCAAAAACAGCTCAAATGCTTAGAGCATAGAAAACAGGTCGGCCGAGAATATATAATCAATATGCCCCTCTTAAATGGGGCAAGCACGTATACTACTATGGCTTTGAAGGGTTTAAATGCTCGTATGATTATTTGAGTTCGAATGTGGGGTCCTTTTTCCTACAGTGTCTTGACACGATCGTGGTTTTTTTGTGGTTGTATTCTCAATATGGATATGTTAAACTATGTGTTTAATTGACACATAAGAGGGGCTATGTTACTATTAATAGAGGCATTTCCAAGGGGGCGAAACGTTGTTCAGTGTGGGAGACAGAGTAGTTTATCCGATGCATGGCGCAGGCGTAATCGAATCAATCGAAGATAAAGAGATTCTAGGAGCGTGGAAAAAGTATTATGTGATGAAACTTCCCTTGGGCGAAATGAAAGTGCTTATTCCCATTGACAGCATTTCACAGGTAGGGCTGCGCGGAGTTATTGAAAAAGAAGCAGTTCCGGAAGTTTTCGTTGTTCTGCAGGGCGACCAACCCGAATTGTCTACCAACTGGAACCGGCGTTACCGCAACCACCTCGAAAAGATCAAAACCGGTGATATTTTTGAAGTTGCCGAGGTTGTGCGCAACCTGATGTTAAGAGATCGGGAAAAAGGCCTCTCCACCGGAGAAAGCAAAATGCTTGATACTGCCCGCCAGATTCTCGTCAGCGAACTGATCCTGGTCCAAGATATCGAACAGGCAGAAATCATCAGCAATCTGGACAATATTTTTGAGCAGGTCCCCAAGTAGACTTCTTACTCCATTAAATTTTGACAACCAGACTGATTTACCTTGCTTCCGGGGAAGGCTTTAGGTTATAATATGCCGAAGCGTTCCCGGGTATTGTTGTATTGAATAAACTATTTTTTGCAGAGGAGGTGATTTTAATGGCCCGAAAAATATTAAGGATTGTTGGTACCCTACTGGGAATAGTGGTCGGTATCTATGTTTTTGCACTTTTACTGCCTTTTCTCAGGTTTTTTATCGATATTCCGCCGGGAATGCATTTTACACCTGCTAACATCGGTTACTATGCCATCGGCGGTGTTTTATGCGGACTTATCTTTTATATTCTTACTCCAGTTTTAATAAATATTTTTAACCGGATCCTTTCATGGACTGACAGTAAGCTGAAGGCTGTGTCCACCCAGGATATTGCCCTCGTTGTTTTGAGCCTGATCATTACCCTGGTAATCAGCTTGCTGATCAGTTATCCGATCTATCGCATTCCCGCGGTCGGAGTATTTATTGCGCCAGCGCTGACTCTCTTGCTTGTTTTTATCGGGGTCAGGTTTGTCCTTAACCGTAAGGAAGAGTTCACTTTTCTGTCGACCCTGTTTAAGCGGAGCGCTCGCAGTGGGGGCCGGGAGAATGAAGTCTATAAAATTCTAGACACCAGCGCTATTATAGACGGCCGGATTGTCGACATCTGCAAGACCCATTTTCTGGAAGGAATTATCGTGGTAGCCGAGTTTGTCCTGGAAGAACTGCGCCATATTGCCGATTCCCCGGATCTGCTCAAGCGTAACCGCGGTCGCCGCGGGCTTGATGTGCTGAACAAGATCCAGAAGGAAATGGATATACCGGTCCAGATTTACGAGGGTGATTTTGAAGATATCGCCGAAGTCGACAGCAAACTGGTCCGTCTGGCGAAGACGATCAACGGCAAGATTGTCACTAACGATTTTAACTTGAACAAGGTCTGCGAACTTCAGGGCATCAAAGTGCTTAACATCAATGAGCTGGCCAATGCGGTTAAACCGGTGGTTTTGCCCGGGGAAGAGATGATCGCCCAGATAATCAAGGACGGTAAGGAAGCCGGCCAGGGGATCGCTTACCTTGATGACGGCACGATGGTCGTGGTCGAGGGAGGCCGCCGTTATACCGGTGAAACAATTGAAGTGCTGGTTACAAGCGTTTTGCAGACAGCGGCCGGGCGGATGATTTTCGCCAAACCGAAGCAGGGTGCCGAAAAATTCAGCGGGGTAAAATATTGAAAACTGCCGCTATAGTTGCCGCCGCCGGCGCCGGACTGCGTATGGAGACGGCCACCCGAAAGCAGTATCTTCTTCTTGAAGGAATTCCGGTGCTGGCCCGTTCCCTGAATCTTTTTTTGAAACATTCGGCGCTAACCGAAGTTATTGCCGTTATCCCCCCCCGCGACCAAGAAGCGGTGCTCAAGCTGCTGCAACCCTACTGCCCACTGGATAAGCTTAAATTTACCGGGGGTGGATCTACCCGTCAGGAATCGGTCAGCAGAGGGCTGGATGCCTTATCTGCAGAAGCCGAATTGGTCTGTATACATGACGCGGCGAGGCCGCTTGCCTCGGCAGGTTTACTTGACAGCCTGCTTGAAGCCGCCGCCCGCTGGGGAGCTGCCATACCGGTGATCGCGCTTTGCGATACACTCAAAGAAGTCGACAGGAAAGGTTTTGTGCAGTCAACTCCCGGTCGTGAAGGGTTGCGCCTGGCAGAGACCCCGCAGGTGTTCAGGCGGGATATAATCGTGCAGGCTTACCGGCAGGCCAGCCAAAACAGGATTGTGGCAACCGACGACGCGTCACTGGTTGAACTCTTCGGGAAGCCGGTTATGACTGTACCGGGCGAGCATAGCAACCTGAAAATAACTTCTTCAAGTGATCTGATTCGCGCATCTTTATTATTGAAGGGAGTGGGGAGCAGGTGAACCGAGTGGGTATCGGTTTCGATCTGCACCGCTTGGCGCAAAACCGGCCTCTGGTTTTGGGTGGGGTCAAGATTGAGCACCCTCTGGGTCTTGACGGGCATTCCGATGCCGATGTGCTCATTCACGCCCTGATCGATGCATTGCTCGGGGCGGCCGGCCTGCATGATATCGGCTTTCATTTCCCACCCGTCGAAGAGCGCTACCGCTGTATTTCGAGTCTTGTTTTGCTGGGGGAAGTTAAAAAAATGCTCGACCGGGATCACTGGAAGCTCGGCAACGCCGATGCTGTAGTGATCGCTGAGGCGCCGTTATTGGCTCCTTATGTCGAAGCAATGTGCGAAAATATTGCTGCCGCCCTTGGTGTGGCTCGATGCCTGGTTTCAGTCAAGGCGACGACTACCGAGGGATTGGGTGTGTGCGGACGGCAGGAAGGCATTGCCGCCCAAGTTGTCGTTATGCTCGAAAAGATCGCTCATCCCGGACCTGCCGGCCACGAAGCGGAGTAACCCTCTCACCCCGATCCGGTTGCCGAGGCCTTACAGAACCTGCAGGAACAGATCGATCAGCTTCGCTGCCAGCGGGTAGAACTCGAAAACGGAGTGTGCAATTGTGGCCATAAAAATCTATAACACCCTCACTCGCAGCAAAGAGAAACTGAAACCGGGAGCGCCGCCCCTGGTTACCTTTTACGTCTGTGGCCCCACAGTTTACGACTATATTCATATCGGCAATGCCCGGGTTTTTATTATTTTCGATGTGGTCAGGCGTTATCTTGAATACCGCGGCTTTGCGGTCAATCTGATTCAAAACTATACCGATATCGATGACAAAATGATTAACCGGGCCAGCGAGCAGGGGATCACCGTGGCTGAACTGGCCGAACAGTATATAAAAGCCTATGAGGAAGATATTGCCACCTTACGTGTGCGGCCAGCCGATATCAAACCGCGGGCTACCGGGCATATCCCCCAGATTATCGAACTGATCGTGCGGCTGCTGGAAAACGGCTTTGCCTACATCAGTGACGGAGATGTTTACTATCATACAGCCCGCTTTCCGGATTACGGCCGGCTGTCCCATCAAAAGCAGGACGAGCTGCTGGCCGGCGCCCGGGTTGAACCGGGCGAAAAGAAGCGCAATCCCCTTGATTTTGCTCTCTGGAAAAAGAAAAAAGAAGGTGAACCCTCCTGGGAGAGCCCCTGGGGCGAAGGGCGCCCGGGGTGGCATATCGAATGCTCGGCCATGGCGACACACTACATACAAGATACCCTCGATATTCATGCTGGTGGAGCAGACCTGATTTTTCCCCACCACGAAAATGAGATCGCCCAGACCTGGGGGGCCGATCAACGGCCGCTCTCCCGCTTTTGGATGCATGCCGGTTACCTCAATATAGAAGATCAAAAAATGTCCAAATCACTCGGTAACGTGCGCACTGTACGCGAACTGGTTGAACGGCACGATCCCCTTGACCTGCGCTTCCTGATTCTTTCGGCCCATTACCGCAGTCCGCTTAACTTCAGCGCCGACCTGGTTGCCCAGAGTCGTTCGGGACGGCAGAGACTCCAGGAAATGGTCGCTAACATGCTCGGTGTCCTGAATAGCGCCGGGGACGCTTTCAGTGAACCTGAGCAAAGATTGCAGACAGCCTTGAGTGAAGCCCAAAACCGTTTTTTTGAGGCCATGGACGATGATTTTAACACCGCCGGTGGCCTGGGTGTAATATTCGACCTGGCCCGCAGCTGCAACATCTATCTGAAAGTAGGTCATCCCTACAGCCGAAAAATGCTTGAAGATGTGCTGCAGTTCTACCGCGGTATTAATGATCTCTTTGAAATACTCGATATCTCGACGCCCGCAACACTTGATGATGAGATCACTGCGATTATCACCAGGCGGGATCAGGCCCGTGCCGTCAAAGACTGGGCTGCCGCCGATCGTTTTCGTGATGAACTGCAGGCCAGAGGCATTATTTTAGAAGACATGCCCCACGGCACCCGCTGGAAACGGAAATAGCTCAAATAAGTTAACAAAAAGGTGTCAGACACCTTTTTGTTAACTTATTTGAGAAGGGAGCGATATGGTGGCTTATATCCGGGAAAGAACAATTGAATCAGCCTGGCGCATGATTTTATGGAACTGTGCCCGCTACGGTTACAGCTACCGCATAAAAAAAGGCAGTTATGAAGGCCAGCTGCGCAAACAGCTCGATCACCTGACTGTGGTGATCGAAGAGCCCTATACCCGCCCCCTGGCGGTCTGGCTGCCCGAAAACTGCGGTATTCCCGCACCGACTTCGGAGGAGCGCATCCAGAATTATTTCTATGAATATCTGGCTACAGACACCCGGAGCGAAAAGGAAGATTACACATATGGCCAGCATATTGCGCCGCAACTGCCGAAAGTGATCGATATGTTGAACTTTTCCAGCGGGGCGACGAACCAGGCTTGCATGAACATCGGTGGACAGGAGAATATTGACCTGAATGATCCCCCCTGCCTGCGGGTAGTTGATTTTAAAGTTGTCGATGGACGCCTGCACATGACGATCTTTTTTCGCTCATGGGATATTTTCGTCGGTTTCCCTGAAAACCTGGGCGGTCTGCAGCTTTTAAAAGAATATGTATTGATGCAGCTTAAATTCCCTGTTGAAGATGGCCCGATCACCGCCTACTCTTCCGGGGCGCATATTTATGAGCAGTATTTCCCCATTGTCAATCTGCTCAACGCCCATAAGTGTTAATAATACATAAGTGAGGTTCTTAGATGAGCAGGCCGGATCGCAATGCCCCAGAAGCAGGGTTTACCGGTAACACCGGTAAAAAAGAAGAGCTGATCGGTGGACGTCAGGCTGTTCTTGAGGCGCTGCGCTCCGGTAAACCAAGCCGTATCTTAATGGCTGATGGCCAAAGAGGGGCAATTATTAACGAAATAACTGCCCTGGCAAAAAATAAGGGGGTGCCGGTAGAGTACCTTTCCAGAGTTGATTTCAACAGTGCGGCCGGTTATATTACCGGAAACCAGGGTATGTCTGCAGTTGTTCCTCCCTTTCGCTACAGCTCCCTGGCAGATGTGATAGTTCTCGCTAAATCATCCCAAAAAATACCTTTTTTATTGATGCTTGATCACCTCGAAGATCCCCATAACCTGGGGGCGGTGATGCGGACAGCCGATGCCGCCGGGGTGCATGGGTTGATCATTCCGAATCAGCGCGCCGCCGCAGTGACCGCCGCGGTGCGCAAAGTGGCTGCAGGAGCGGCTGAACGGATTCCGGTGGCGATGGTAAGCAATCTTAACCAGGCAGCCGGAACTCTCAAAGCCGAGGGATTCTGGCTTTACGGCGCTGAGGCCGCCAGCGGTGAAAAACACTACCGTGCCGATTACTCTCTGCCGCTGGTGCTGGTGATCGGTTCCGAAGGCAAAGGTATATCGCAGCTGCTGCGCCAAAGCTGTGACCTGATTCTCTCAATTCCGATGCCCGGCGCAGCGACCGGTTCATCGGCCGGTTCACTGAACGTCTCCGCCGCGGCAGCGGTCTTGATTTATACCGCTCTGGCTCGAAGAGAGGGGTGGTTGCCCTGATTGCGCCGATCCTGATCGTCGACGGCTATAATATTATCGGGGCCTGGGATGAGCTGAAAAAACTTAAAGAAACCAACATGGGCAGTGCCCGTGAGCAACTCATCGCCACTCTTTCCGCTTATTACCCTTGGTGCTGGAAACGGATTATTATCGTTTTCGACGGTCAGCGCTATGCCTGGGAGCATGTCGATGGAGTTGAGGCTGTTTTCACCGAAGGCAGGGAAAGCGCCGATACGATGATTGAAAAGTTGGCTGCCGGTCTGTCGGGCTTCTACCAGGTGGAAGTAGCCACCTCGGACAGCGCCGAATACAGGGCTGCATCAAATCTGGGGGCAAGAGCTCTCTCCGCACCTGCTTTACAAGAGCGATTGGCAGAAGAACGCTGTAGTTATCAGCGCCGCCTGGCTGATCAGTCCAGCCGGCGAGGGGTCATGCTCAATGATATTTTGCACAAATCGGTGCTCGATAACCTAGAGCGGTTACGCCACCCGAAATAAGCTTAAAAAGCTTGACCCTGCTGGGGTGTTAAGTTATAATGGCTGAGAAAGCCTGCAATGTTCCCACTTTAGAGATCCTAACGGAGGCGATAGGTGTGAGCTTTTTAGCTCATGAGTTGAAGTATTCCTGCCAAAGTGAACGGAACCTTGAATTCAGCAGTGATGAAGAGATTGTTATGGAAGCAAAGGGCGGGGATATTATCGCTCTGGAGTTTTTAATCAATAAATACAAAAATTTCGTAAAGGCAAAAGCAAGGTCGTATTTTTTGATTGGCGCCGATCGTGAAGATATTATCCAGGAAGGCATGATCGGCCTTTACAAGGCGATTCGCGATTTCAGAGGTGATAAACTCTCGTCTTTCCGCGCTTTTGCCGAGCTTTGCATTACCCGCCAGATTATTACGGCGATCAAGACAGCTACCCGTCAGAAACATATTCCCCTGAACTCATACGTGTCTTTAAATAAACCTATTTACGATGAAGATTCCGACCGCACCCTGCTCGATATCCTCTCCGGTACCAAGATCACCGATCCGGAAGCGCTGATGATTAATCGCGAGGAATATAACGATATCGAGCATAAAATGGGTGAGATTCTAAGTGAGCTGGAATGGAAAGTGCTGACGCTTTATCTGGAAGGCAAGTCTTATCAGGAAATTGCTGTCGACCTGCAGCGCCATGTCAAGTCTATTGATAACGCCCTGCAGAGGGTAAAGCGGAAACTTGAACGCTATCTTGAAGTTCGGAAAACATGACAGCTTAACAGAGCCTGTCTGGCCTATGGCCGATAATACACAGATATTTCGGAGGGCGTTGCTCTGGTCTGGTTAAAACTTTTGACTGTTGCGTTGACTTTTAAAAAATGCCAGTGTATAATCAGTATCGCTTAAACGCGGGTGTAGCTCAATGGCAGAGTCCTAGCTTCCCAAGCTAGTCGCGTGGGTTCGATTCCCATCACCCGCTCCAGTGCCGTCGCGGGGTGGAGCAGTCTGGTAGCTCGTCGGGCTCATAACCCGGAGGTCGCAGGTTCAAATCCTGCCCCCGCAACCATAATAAGGAAATCGCAGCTGCGGTTTCCTTATATTAAGTGAAATAGAGCTTTATTCGCTCACGTAGCTCAGTAGGTAGAGCGTATCCTTGGTAAGGATAAGGTCACCGGTTCAATCCCGGTCGTGAGCTCCAGCGGCGGCGTAGCTCAGTTGGCTAGAGCACGCGGTTCATACCCGCGGAGTCCGGGGTTCGAATCCCTGCGCCGCCACCATTTTAGCGGCCGTTAGAACGGCCGTACGGTTACTCCTGATGAAGGTTGAAACCACCTGAGCATTTTTCTTTATCTCTTAAGGAGGTGCATTTAGATGGCGAAGAAGAAGTTTGAGCGGACGAAGCCGCATGTTAATGTAGGGACGATTGGTCACGTGGACCACGGCAAGACGACATTAACGGCGGCGATAACTTACTGTTTATCGAATGTCGGATTTGCG
>JAUWPV010000002.1 GCA_030611385.1 Bacillota bacterium
GAGGGGATTTCAGTGGCTAAAGATGCAGAGAAAACAATATCTCTGGAAGATGCACAAAATGAGCTGGTTAAACGCGGCAAGAGTAATGGTTCGATCAGTTATAAAGAAATCATTGAAACCCTGCAGCCGTATGAGCTTACAGTAGAGGCTCTCGATAATTTCTATGATCAGCTGGCTCATTATGGCATTGATATTACCAATAATTCGAGCATTGGTATTCAGGATACTACCCGGGATGATGATTCAGTCAATAGCAAGGCAGTTGGAAGAGTGACTCATGTGGTTCCGGACAACATTACTATCACCGACCCGGTTCGAATGTATTTGAAAGAGATCGGCAAGATCCCGCTGCTTAAGTCGGAGGAAGAAGTTGTGCTGGCAAAGGCTATAGAGCAAAACAATGAGGATGCGCGACGTAGCCTGGCTGAGGCTAACCTACGCCTTGTTGTCAGTATTGCTAAAAAATATGTGGGACGGGGCATGCTTTTTCTTGATCTGATCCAGGAAGGTAATCTTGGCCTGATTAAAGCAGTGGAGAAATTCGATTACCGAAAAGGCTACAAATTCAGTACTTATGCTACCTGGTGGATCCGTCAGGCCATAACCAGGGCCATTGCCGATCAGGCGCGCACAATCCGTATACCGGTGCATATGGTTGAAACGATCAATAAACTTATTCGCATTTCTCGTCAGCTTGTCCAGGAATTAGGCCGTGAACCTTTACCGGAAGAGATTGCCATGGAAATGAATATCACTGAAGACCGGGTTCGGGAAATCCTCAAAATCGCTCAGGAACCGGTTTCATTGGAAACGCCTATTGGTGAGGAAGATGATAGCCATCTGGGTGATTTTATTGAAGATCACGAAGCTCAGGCTCCGGCTGATGCTGCTGCGTTTGAACTTCTTAAAGAACAACTGGAAGATGTACTCGATACCCTTTCCGCCCGTGAAGAAAAAGTGCTGCGTTTGAGGTTCGGCCTTGATGATGGTCGTTCACGCACCCTTGAAGAAGTTGGCCAATTCTTCGGTGTTACCCGGGAAAGGATTCGCCAGATCGAGGCCAAGGCTTTACGCAAACTGAGGCATCCTACGCGCAGCAAGCGTTTGCGTGACTATCTTGAGTAAATACGAGTGGCAGCAGGTAAAACCTTTGCTAAATTTATTCCACTAATGCACCCTGAGATTTTACAAAAATGCTTTGCGCAATGGCAAATAATCCTTGACGGGTCTGTTCCCTTTAAGTATAATGTTTATGCGATAAAGTTCCTCAGTAGCTCAATGGCAGAGCGACCGGCTGTTAACCGGTAGGTTGCAGGTTCGAGTCCTGCCTGGGGAGCCATTTTTATGTACATTTATAATTTTTCAATAGAACCCCTCCAAAAATAGAGACAGGGTTTTTTTTTATGTATATTTACCCGTTTTCTAAACTTACCCGGTTTGTTTATCCTTTCTCCACTCGCAGCGGTTCCGTTTTGTGCAAAAATCGCAGGGTACAGAGCTGCCGTTGAGATCTTTGCCGCGGGGGATGACAAAAGATACAGATTTTCTGGGAATCATCAGGCAGCTTTCAGTGAGGCGTACGCCTATTTGATCAGCAGGCAGTGTAGTAAAAACCTGTCTCTGCTGTTCGATTGGCCAACCTTCCTGCCCGGGCTGTGCCCGCATGCCCAGGGCTAAATCCAATGCACAGGCTTCGGAGCTGATCAGGTCTTCGACAGTTTGAGAAACTTTACGGATGGCGGAAATGCCTGCTCCATCAAGGGCAATCGCATTAACAGGATTGTCATCCATCATTGCACTGACCCGATTATCCAGCCCTTCTCCGATTGTGCAGAGAGAAATGTTAAGGTGGTCTGCCCCGGCCATTGCCCTGGCAACGAGCGGACCTTCGAAAGCGCCACTCTCAAAAGAAATCCGCTGGTGCTCAAATTCGGTTACTCTGGCAACGGTATACAGCGCAGCCGGTTTTAACAGAGATTGAGCTTCTGCGATAACTGACTCGGCAATCTCAAATAACCGGCTCGAAGCCCGGACCGGATCAATTCCCTGACCCTTTAATACATCTTCTATACTGAGGTGAAAATCAAAACTATTAACTAACGTATACACTCAGTGTGCCTCCTGTTCTTAAAAATCCTTTTTTATTTTACCCCTATTCAGGATTCTTGACAAGAATCTGCAGGGTGTGTTAAACTCATATAGCTGTAAGAGAAGTGCTCAAATAGTTAGCCATGATTAACGATGCGGGCCCATAGCTCAGCTGGAAGAGCTACCGGCTCATAACCGGTTGGTCCCAGGTTCGAGCCCTGGTGGGCCCACCAATCCTGGCCCCTTCGTCTAATCGGTTAGGACACCAGCCTTTCAAGCTGACAACAGGGGTTCGAATCCCCTAGGGGTCACCAATTTTTTGGGCGAATAGCTCAGCGGGAGAGCACCTGCTTTACACGCAGGGGGTCGCAGGTTCAAAACCTGCTTCGCCCACCACTATGAATAAAGGGTTTTTGAGGCATTTACTACGCAGTAAATAAGTCCAAAGGCCCTTTTGGTATTATTGAATTATAATGCTGTTGTTTGTAGTCGCAGCATCAAATTTATCTTGTTTCCTTATATGTTTCCAGATGGTAGAATAGAGCGGTAAGCACTGAAATATGCGTAAAAACAGGCGTGAATTGAAAAGGTAAGTGCGATACTGATCGGAAAAGCAATATATTTTTTTCAAGGCAACTTGAATGAATGGGGGAAAATATTATGGCAATTGGAAAGATAGTTGTCGCGCTCGGCGGTAACGCTTTGCAAAGCAAAGGGACGCCTGCCACGGCTGAAGCTCAGCTCGCGGTTGTCAGTAAAACAGTAGAGTATATTGCCGAGATGAGTTGCCGAGATTACGAGCTTGCTGTGGTCCATGGTAACGGTCCTCAGGTTGGCAATATTGTTTTGGCCAGTGAAGCTGCTTCGGATGTAGTTCCGATTATGCCTTTTGATGTTTGCGGAGCGATGAGCCAGGGCTATATTGGATACCATATTCAGCAGGCTCTGCGCCATGCTCTTCAAAAGAGGGGCCGGAATATCCCGGTGGTTACTATTATCACCCAGGTCGTGGTTGATAAAGATGATCCGGCCTTTAATAATCCAACTAAGCCGATCGGTCCCTTTTACACGCAAGAGGAAGCTGAAAAGATTTCCAAAGAAAAAGGTTATGTAGTAAAAGAAGATGCCGGTAGGGGCTGGCGTAGGGTTGTCGCTTCACCAATGCCCAGACGAATCGTGGAGTTCTTCTGTTTAAAAGAGCTCTGGGATACAACAATTGTTATTACAGCGGGTGGAGGAGGCATACCGGTTATTGAAAATAAAGACGGGTCCCTCAGCGGAGTTGCTGCTGTTATTGATAAAGATCTGGCCGCAGCCCGGCTGGCTGACGATATCGGGGCCGATATCCTGATGATTTTAACGGAAGTTGATAAGGTATCTCTAAACTTTAACAAACCAGATCAGCGAAATCTCGATCAGATCACTGTCGAAGAGGCCAAGCAGTACCTTGCTGAAGGGCACTTTGCTCCGGGTAGTATGCTGCCGAAAGTCCAGGCCGCCGTCAATTTTGTCAAGAATAACCCCGGCAAAAAGGCGATTATCACTTCACTATTTGATTCTCTGGAAGCGTTGGAAGGTAATACCGGTACGGTGATCAGCTGATTTTCGCAACAAACGGCAGCTATGTAATAATTAAGATTTGTCAGGATCGGCGACAGATCGACCTGGCAGTCGAGTAAGGATCATAAATTGACGGAATGCTGAAATTTGTAGTAAAATAGACGCAGGTAAAAAAAGAATCACCGTCCGGGAAAGTTATCGATTACATTGATTTTTTAGGGAGGTTGATTTTGAGTGTTTAAAAATAAAAAATCTACGATCATTGCGTTGTTCCTGATGATATTGTTCTTAATTCTTATACAGGGTACGGCTGCCTTTGCGGCCAGCCGATTTGAAGAGGTTATTACCCGTTTTGACAATATCTTCTTTCATTCCGGAACTATATCACATGAACATAAATTTTCTTTGGCAAATGGATGGGCTGCACTATTTGCTGCCGGAGAGGGGCAGATCGGGGGCAGTCATGATGCCTGGAGTATAGAATCCAAAGATGTGTCACCTGTTTACCGTTCAGCGCACAGTAGTGCACAATATTTTACAGAAACAGCCCAAAGTGCCCAACCCGGTCAGTATTTGCAGGCTATCAGTGGTACTCTGATTGGTGATGATCATGCGTCGCAAGGTGGCGTAATGCCTAATCCCGGGGAAACAGGCTATATCAGAGAGACAGTATCTGCCAGCTCTGATAACAACGGCACATATTTTCAACACAGTAGTAATTTTGGTACCAGTAATGGCACAACCAGAATGGAAACCAGTACAGATGGTTCAACAATGTCGATCGATGTTGAAGGTTATTCTGAAGTCTACGAGATGATTACTATTGATGATGGAGGCCAAAAAACCGGCTGGTGGGGCCTTCCCTAGTTTGCAGTAACCGATCTTTTCCCAGACCCGTTCAATCTATTTTAACGGCGTCCACGTGAGCTTAAGCTTGCCAGGGCGCCTTATTTATTATGCTTAACAGGATATTGTCACCGGCAAATAGAATAGAGGGTTAGATAGCAGTGGTTTTGCTAAAATCTATTAACGGGAGAGTGCTTTATGCCAACGATTTTCTTTTATGGGCCAGTGTTGGAAGTGGAGAAGAAACGGGAGCTGATTCGTTCCTTCACCGAAGCGGCAAGTCAGGCTACTGGTATCGACAAATCAGGTATTGTTGTTTACCTGCGCAAATCATCACCTGATGAAGTTGGTGTGGGTGGCGAGCTGCTGGCGGACAGGCGGAAAAAGTAGTTGTTTGACCAATGGATCACTTCGTAAGATGTTTGTTTCTCTTGAGTGAAAACCATTAATAGAAGAGTGCCAGGATAAGGCCAACAGTTAACATGATCGCGCCATAAACATTGATCTGCTTGATCAGCGAGTAGAGGGGGGTTTTAAAGTATTCATTGGTCAGGTAGGTGCAGAGATGGACAGGTGAACCGAAGTAACCGGCATACGAACTCAGGTAAACGATGCCAAAATAGCGCACAGAGAGCATGTCCGGGCCGAGAAAGGGAATTAGGATGGGCAGGGCGATGCCTAATGAAGCGGTGTTGTTACCGGTTATAAACCCGGTAACAAATGGCAGGGCAACAATTAATACCATCACTGGCAGACCCTGATCGACCAGGTAATGAACAGCCTGCTGGAAAGATTCGGCTTCTAGCATGAAGTCTTTATAAATGACAATGATCAGGGTGGAAAGAGCCATCGGCCAGTTAAATCCGCGTATAAGAATACTGAGGCGATTGCGCAGAGCTTTCGGTTTGTTTTTTTCCGGTAGGTTGATGAAAAAACAGACACCGATTCCAACCATTAGCGCCACAGGGAAGAAAACTCCACAAGCCAAACCGAGAAAAATAGCCAGAATATAAGGTGAGGCGACAGTGAGCAGTTTAACCAGGTCCCTGCTTTTTTTCGCTTTTTCCGGGTCGCCAGAATATTTTTTAGCGACCCGGGGGTAACGGGAGAACAATAGAACAGCGGCAATAGCAAAAACAATAGCAACAACAGGCACTGTAAATCCAAGATAGCTGGTAATGCTGATTCCGGTAATCCCGGCTGCAAGCACTAAACTGGAGTTAAAAGGGGTTATCAATACGATCAGATGGCGGTAGACTATGTTCGACATAGCCAGTTCAGTCGGAGACATTTTGAGATCCCGACCGGTTTCTTCAACCATCGGGGCCGAAATAATGGCTCCACCCGGCACTGTTGAAAAAAGCGATACTGCGGCCGGAAAAATCATCAACAGGGCACGCGGATCGTGAATTAAGCGGCGCAGGCTCATTACCAACTGCTCCATTGCACCGATCTTCTGATGTAGATGACCGAGAAGGGTGATAGCCAGCACCATCGAGATCAGGTAAAAGGCGGTATAACTGGTTACGGAGCGATAAATCAGAAGAAAGTTATATGATAGAGTTTGACCGTTTGAGAGGGCCAGGATAACAGTAGCCAGCAAAAGGACCCAGTACATTTTCCAGCCCCGGCGGATTAAGAATATGATGAAAAAGATGGAGAAAATTACTCCTGCTCCTTCAAATAGGTCCGAAGCAAACCAGTTTATCAATAAGCTACTCCTTTTATGCCTATTCAGGGCACAGTTCATATAATAGCTGAAATAGAGGCTTTACACAAGCTTCCGCGGGCGCCCGGTTTGCCAATTTTCTATGCTATAATTGCTATATAAAAAAGTGATCCGGCGGTCACTTCCTAAAACGGTAGTATGAAGGCCATGTCCAGTTGTAAACATACTTCAAAGTAAGAAGTGATTTGATTTGATCAGTGCACCGGAACAGAAAAAAGTTATTGTGGCAATGAGCGGCGGGGTGGACAGCTCTGTGGCTGCTGTGCTGCTAAAAGAGACTGGTTACGAAGTTATCGGCGTAACCTTACGCTTATGGGTTGACCCGCTGGCGGAAGAGCAGGCCGGGGAGGAAGCAAAAGGATGCTGTTCTTATGATGCTGTTTCTGATGCCCGTAAGGTGGCGGCCATGCTTGATATTCCCTACTATGTCTTCGATATGAAAGAAGAATTTTATCAAAAGATCGTCTGTAATTTTACTTCAGAGTATTTGCACGGTAGAACCCCCAATCCCTGTATTGAATGCAACCGTAGTATAAAGTTTTTATCTTTACTGCAAAAAGCGCGCGGTCTGGGTGTAAATCTTCTTGCCACCGGTCATTATGCGCGGATTAATCATGATCCCAAAAGTAATCGCTTCGGACTCCATAAAGGATTTGATCACCTGAAAGATCAAAGCTATATGCTTTATGTCCTTGGCCAGAAAGAATTGGCAGCGACGATCTTTCCGTTGGGTGAAAAGACCAAACCGGAGGTGCGCAGGATTGCAGCAGAAAAGGGATTAACTGTGGCGGAAAAAGACGAAAGTCAGGAGATCTGCTTTATTCCTGATAACGACTATCGCTCATTCATGGAAAGGGCCTATCCCGAAACCATTCTACCCGGTGATATTGTTTCCACTACCGGTCAGAAGCTTGGACGCCACCGGGGCATCGTATTTTACACTGTTGGGCAGCGCAAAGGTCTTGGTTTGACTTCTCAATACCCGCTTTATGTTGTGCGGCTTGATACAGAGCATAACCGAATTGTGGTTGGCCGGGAAAGCGAGCTTTATAGCTCTGGCCTGTTAGCGGACGGTTTAAACTTTATTACGGGTGTTTCTCCCCCGGGACCGCTTGCGATAGAAGTGAAAATCCGTTACCGCACCCCTGCTGTTCCGGCGGTTCTTTATCCTTCGGAAAATAGTATCGCCAAAATTATTTTTCAGGACAAACAGAAAGCGGTAACCCCCGGGCAATCAGCGGTGTTTTACCAGGGGGAGGAAGTTTTAGGCGGGGGAATCATTAAGGCTGCAATTTCTGATAACCGGGAACTTAAAGCAGGATTGTAGATTTAAATTGTTGAATACGAGCAGAATGTTTTATGGAAGGGGCAACAGCATGCATCAGGTTAAAATAATCCAACTGGCAGTCAATGATAATGAAACCAGGGCTGAACGGTTTAGCCGGGTTGAAAGCTATCTCGACCGGATTTATGCAGAACAAAGCCAGCCGGTTATGGTTATGCTGCCGGAGATCTGGGGCACCGGGTTTTTTAATTTTGATCGCTATGACCTGGAATGCGAACCCCAGCAGGGTGAAACTTATTCTCGCCTGGCTCCGTGGGCAGAGAAAATTGGCTGCTATATCTTGGCTGGTAGTATTGTAGAAAGCGAAGGCAGCGATTTATTCAATACGGCGCTGTTGATCAACCCGAGTGGTTCGCTGGCCGGCAGTTATCGTAAGATTCACCTATTTGGTTATCAATCGAAAGAAAGTAATATGCTTACTGCTGGCAGTGATATTTATGTGCTAAAAACAAAATACGGCACCTGGGGCATCAGTATTTGCTACGACTTGCGTTTTCCCGAGCTTTATCGCAAAATGGTCGACGAAGGCGTGGATGTAATATTTGTAGTTTCTGCCTGGCCCCTGGCGCGCCTCGAACAATGGGAATTATTTAACCGGGTCAGGGCTTTGGAAAACCTCTCTTACCTGGTTTCATGTAACTGCGCCGGCGATCTTAAAAGCTATACTTTTGGCGGCAACAGTATGGTTGTCGATCCCTGGGGTGAAATTATTGCCCGGGCCGGTGAAGAAGAAGAGCTGTTATCTGCAGAGATTGATCCAAATCGGGTTACAGAAATCAGGGTTGATTTTCCCGCACTTAATGACCGTCGGGTTAAATAGGCGAAACATCTCAGAATCAGTAATTAAAGAGCTTAGCGGGGAGGAGATTTAGTAATGAGCCCAATTCATTTTCCGAGAATTTCTGCGGAAGAAGCTGCTTCGATGATTAAGCACGGGCAAACTGCCGCCTTCAGCGGTTTTACGGCAGCCGGGTCGGCAAAGGCGATACCGCGTGCCCTGGCTCGCCGTGCCAAAGAACTGCATGCCCGAGGAGAACAATATAAATTAAATGTTTTGAGCGGAGCCTCCACCGGCGATCTTGATGATCTCCTGGCCGAAGCGGAAGCAGTTGCCTGGCGCGCACCTTATCAATCGTCGAAAATTATGCGTCAGATGATCAATAAGCATAAGATAGACTTTACTGATATGCACCTTTCTCATCTGCCGCAAGCTGTTCTCTTTGGCTTCCTCGGTAACGTTGATTGGGCCGTAATCGAAGCGGCCGAAATTACTGCCGACGGGCGGATCTATCTCTCAACCTCAATTGGCGCTTCGCCCACCTTCTTGCGCTGCGCCGAAAATGTGATCATTGAACTCAACCGTTACCATTCGGTGCGGTTAAGCGAAATGGCTGACATTGCCATATTACCGCCTCCGCCGCACCGCAGCCCGATACCGATTTATGACCCCCTGAACAAGATCGGGTTACCCTATGCTTCAGTTGATCCTAAAAAAATTATTGCCGTGATTGATAATAATGAACCAGATGGCCTGACGCCGCTGGATCCGCCTGATGAAATCAGCAGGAGGATCGCTCACCAGGTGGTCGATTTTCTGCTTGAAGAACAGCGATCAGGTCGTATTCCACCTGAATTTCTGCCTCTGCAGGCAGGTGTAGGCAACATTGCCAATGCTGTAATGTCTTCTTTGGGCGATGACCCCGACATACCTTCGTTCACCATGTTTACTGAAGTGTTTCAGGATTCGCTGATTGACCTGATGGAACAGGGATACCTGTTGGGTGCCAGCACCTGCAGTCTCACAGTTTCAGATGATAATCTGCAGCGTATCTATAATAATATGGACTTTTTTACACAGCGGATCGTATTGCGCCCACAGGAATTTTCGAACAATCCAGGGGTGATCCGCCGCCTTGGAGTTATTGCCCTGAACACAGCTTTGGAATTTGATCTGAACGGTAACTCCAACTCAACCCATATTTGCGGGACTGACCTGGTTAACGGTATTGGTGGCAGTGGTGATTTTACACGTAATGCGTACCTCTCTATTTTCATGGCCCCCTCAGTGGTTAAAGGTGGCAAAATTTCTACGGTGGTTCCGATGGTCACACACCCTGATCATAATGAACATTCGGTCCAGGTAGTGGTAACTGAACAGGGACTTGCCGACCTGCGCGGTCTTGGCCCAAAAGAAAAAGCGCAGACAATAATTGACAAATGCGCCCATCCCGATTATCGTGACTATCTGCATCGTTATATTACCGATTCGCCTTCAGGCCACATCGCTCAGAATTTGCGTGACTGTTTTAAGCTGCATGTCAGCTTGATCGAAAATGGCACAATGAAGTTTTGGGATTAGTTGTCTGTACTAACGAGAGGAGAAACGTGATGAAAAAACGGTTGCACGGTGGCGATTTAATTGCCGGGATGCTGAAAAGGGAAGGTATTGAGCTCATCTTTTCACTGAGTGGTGGCCATATTATCCCGATTTATGATGGCTGCCTGACCGAAGGGATTCGCATTGTTGACACCCGTCACGAGCAGGCGGCGGTGCATATGGCCGAGGGTTGGGCACGTTTTACCGGTCAGCCCGGTGTGGCAGTGGTTACGGCCGGCCCAGGTGTGGTTAACGCTTTGCCGGGAATAGCTGTAGCTTCGCAGAGCGCTGTTCCACTGGTGGTTATTGCCGGTCGCAGTTCGCTCGCCAGGCGTGATCTTGGTTCGATGCAGGACATCGACCAGTTAGGACTGGTTCGCCCCATGGTCAAGTGGGCCCGTTCAGCTTACCAGGTTGAACGTTTGCCGGAATATGTGGCCACGGCATTTCGTCAGGCGAAGAGTGGTCGTCCAGGACCGGTATTTTTAGAGGTGCCGATCGACATTATCGAATCGGAAGTTGCCGAGGGAGTTAAAGTACGCTACCCGACTTGTTATTGTCCGCAAACGCGTCTTTTTACCTGCGAAAGTGCAGTTCAAGAGGCAGTCAAATTGCTCGGTAAAGCGGAAAGGCCTGTTATACTGGCCGGCAGTGGGGTGTGGTGGTCAGGCGCTTCAGCAGAACTGGTTGCTTTTGCTGAAATGACGAATATTCCGGTTTACACCCGGACAATGGCCAGGGGGGCAATTCCGGAAGACCACGCTCTTTCCGGAGGATTCTATCCCCTGGGGTTAATGCAGGCTGATGTAGCCCTTATTCTAGGGACTCGTTTCGATTGGACGCTCGGTTACGGTCGCCCGCCTCTGTTTACGCCAGGAATGAAAACAATCCAGGTTGATATTTGTGTTGAAGATATCGGTAAGAATCGCCCCGTGGATGTCGCCCTGCCGGGTGACGTCAAAGCAGTTCTCGGGCAGCTTACTGCTGCATTCAGAGGAGTGAAACTTAATGCTGATCCGCAGTGGCCTTCAACCGTACAGACTTTAAAGGCAGTAGCCCGGGAAGCGGTTTGTCAGGAGGCGAAATCCGACACCGAACTGATTCACCCGGCGAGATTATGCGCCGAGGTGCAGAATTTTTTACCCCGCGAGTCCGCTATTGTTGTTGACGGCGGAGATATAGCCGGCTTTACAGTGTTGTCAATGGAGGTGTTTACACCCGGTTCTTTACAGTGGGTTGGCGCTTTCGGGCACCTGGGAGTAGGTCTGCCATTTGCCCTTGCCGGTAAATTAGCTCGTCCCAATCAACCAGTAGTCCTGATTACCGGTGATGGCTCGTTGGGCTTGAGCGCTATGGAGTTTGATACCGCTGTGCGGCATAATATTCCGATTGTCTGTGTTATTTCGAATGACAGCGGCTGGGGCCAGATTCGCCGTGTCCAACGGCAGACTTACGGCCGAGAGCGTGTCATCGGTTCCGAATTGGGTTTGAAGCGTTATGATAAGATTGTAGAAACCCTGGGCGGTTTTGGGGTTTATGTGGAAAAAGCGGCTGATATTAAACCGGCTCTGCAGAAAGCCTTTGCTAGTGGTAAACCGGCCTGTGTTAATGTGCGCACTGATCCAGAGGCTGTTTTCAGTGGCATGAATCTGCCCTGGCCTATTCACTGAGCGACGGGAGGGGTAAAAATGAAAAGGTTATCTGGTAAAGTCGCCCTGATCACAGGGGCTGGCCGCAAAAAAGGGATCGGCTATGCCTGTGCCCTGCGCCTGGCCGAAGAAGGCGCCAATGTGGTTGTCGCCGACCTCGGTGCAGCTTCTGACGGGGAGATTTATAAAGGGGGAGCACACGTTGATCTCGAAGCGGTGGCCGCAGATATATCGGCCACGGGAGTTCAAGCGCTGGCAGTAAAAGTAGATGTAACTGATCATGTATCAGTTCAGCAGATGGTCGACCGGATGAAAGAAGTATTTGGTCGTCTTGACATTCTGGTTAACAATGCCGGTACAACAATGGAACCGGCACCCCTTGTTCATACCGATCTAGAAGCCTGGCGTAAAACAATTGATATCAATTTAACCGGTACTATGCTTTGCTGCCGAGCGGCGGCGCCGTTAATGATGGATAATGAAGAGGGTGGAAAGATTATTAATATGTCCTCACGAGCCGCACACCGCGGGGCAATCTGGATTCATGCCTACTGCGCTTCGAAGGCCGGTATTATCGGGCTGACCCGGTCAATGGCCCTTGAGCTCGCTCCCTTTAAAATTTGCGTCAACGCTCTTTGCCCCGGTGATATCGATACTGAACTGAAACGCTGGGGCTGGGGGAAAGAGGCTCTGATCATGGGTAAGACCGTTGAACAGATTGCCGAAGAAACGGCGAAAGCCACACCACTTGGCCGGATCGGTACCCCCGAAGATGTGGCGGCGGCAGTGGCCTTTTTTGCTTCCACCGATGCCGACTACCTGACCGGTGAGATTCTCAACATCACTGGTGGCAATGGCATGCGCCCGATTTTTTAAATAACAGTACTTATTACTGAAATTCAGGATAGGTTCCCATTATGCATGTTATTTATTTTTCTATATTTAGCGGAGGTTCTGACAATGGATTATTATCAAACGATTACGAAACTTATAACTGCAGGCAGAGCGGCAGCCCTGGTTACAGTGCTTGACAGTAACAGCAATCAATCGGTATTTGGTAAAACGGTAGTTACAGGCGAAGGCGATGTTATATACAATGACCTTGATCTTGGCATGACGGACCAGGTTAAAAATCTTGTGGTGGCGACAATAAAAAGTGGTCACAGCCAAATTATCGGGATTAGCTCTGAGCAGGGTAAGGATCGGCAAATATTTATCCATGTTTTCAGCCCGTCGCCGCGGCTGATTATTCTTGGAGGTGGTCATGTCGGCGCTGCTCTCTGCCAGATGGGATCACAGCTTGATTATGAGATTATCCTGCTCGACGATCGTCCTTCTTTTGCCAATCAAATCAGTCATCCTCATGCTCACCGCCTGATCTGTGAGCCGTTTGAACGGGCTCTTGCGCAGATTGAACCTTCTTCTTCCGATTACATTGTTATCGTTACCAGGGGGCATAAGCATGATCGCATCTGTTTGGAAAAAGCACTGGGGCGGGAAGCAGTGTATATCGGAATGATTGGCAGTAGACGGCGGGTAAGCGCTCAGTTGAAAGATCTGGCCGAATCGGGTTATTCAGAAGAACAGTTGTCCCGGGTTTATTCACCAATTGGCTTATCGATTGGAGCAGTAACTGAAGCCGAGATTGCCTTGAGTATTCTCGCTGAGATAACCAGGGTCAGGCGCAGCAGCAGCAGTGGCGAAGCGATCCAATACGAGGTGCTGCAGACTCTTGTACGGCTGGAAGAAAGCAGCGAGCAGGCAGTCCTGGCTACGATTACAAACACAAAGGGCTCCACTCCCCGGAAAACAGGCACACAGATGATTATTTATCCGGATGGATCGCTTAAAGGAACTATTGGCGGTGGTTGTGCCGAAGCTGAAGTGAGGAGGGAAGCCTTGCACTGTTTTGATCATGGTCAGACTGGTCAGGTCAGGTTGAAGCTGACAGCGGATGCAGCCGCTGACGAAGGTATGGCCTGTGGTGGATTAGTTGATATCTACCTCGAACTACTGCCATTCATTTCCCCGGAAATATTATGACGGCAGTCGGAATATTGAGCCGCAAGAAGCCGTGAAAATACTGGATTCTGAATGTCTGGATAGTAATAAATAATCAATGGAGAGGTGTTAATATGTTTATTTATGCCAATACCAGGGTTCGATTACCGATAGCAATCAGCCTGGTGTTTTTTTTGTTGGTCAGTCTTATTATTGCCGGCGTTACCGGGATATCTTCAGTAGAGGCTGCCCCCGGTGATGAGCTCTACCTGACGATTTTACATACCAATGATGAACATGGATCTTTAATTCCCCATTCACCAACGGTTGATTTCCATCCGGAAAGAGAAAACCCAACTCGGGGGGGTTATGCCCGTCTGGCTACTGCCGTAAAACAGATCAGGCAGATTAAAGCAGCTGAAGGGGAACCGGTTTTACTACTTTCAGCCGGAGACTATATTGGCGGTTCTCCCCACAGCTGGTTGATTCCGGAAGGATACGCTCCGGAACTAACACTTATGCAGCTTATCGGCTATGATGTGGTAGTAATTGGTAACCACGAATATGATTTTGGTCCCGATATTCTAGCTGCCTATTACCTTGAAGCCGGTTATCCTGCCGCTCATGAACAAACGGTGATTCTTGCCTCTAATGCAGTTGCTCCACCGGATCACCCGCTGGCCAGAAACGATCTATATCGGGAAAGTCATCTAATGGTTCTTGAAAACGGACTTACGGTTGGTCTCTTTGGCTTAATTGGCGAACAGGCTATTTCTTATACAACCGCCAACGGCCCGGTAGAATTTACTGATCAGCATGAAACGGCCCGGCGCATGGTGGATGAGCTGCAAAAGCAGGGGGCACAGCTGATTATCGCTATAACCCACTCCCGAGAAGAAGAAGATCAGGAGCTGGCCCGTGATGTGCCGGGTATCGATGTAATTGTTGGCGGGCACTCCCATACAGCTCTGGAAGAGCCAATTATTGAGAACGGTACTGTTATACTCCAGGCTGGTTCCCTGCTGCAATATCTCGGGCGGCTCGAGCTTGCTTTTAACCCTTCTACCGGAGAAGTGCGTGTCCGTAATTGGGAAAATAATTTGCCGTTTCTTCTTCCTCTCGATTACAGCTATCCTCTCGATCGGGAAATAGATGCTCTTGTTGAAGAGTATACTGTTATTTTGAATGAGTTGGTTGTTGAAAAAACCGGAGGTAGTTTCGAGCATATTCTTGATACGGTAGCAATCGCTGATTTTGAAATTCCCAATTATCCGCCCCTGCAAGAATCACCTTTTGGTAATTTTGTTACTGATGCTATGCGCTTGGTCGCCAGTGAGAAGATTGGCCGGAGGGCTGATTTTGCGATACAGGCAAACGGTGCGATCCGGGGCAGTGTAACTCCAGGCACGATGCCTCATGCCCTGGGTAAAGTATCGGTTTATGACCTGGCCAGTCTGGTTGGCCTCGGCATGGGTGCGGATGGTTCCGCTGGTTATGCCATAGTGGCTGCCTATCTGACTGGGGAAGAGATCTGTCGCGCGCTTGAAGTAGCCGCATTGCTCTCCGAGATGATGGGTGATACTTATTTTCTGCAATTTTCTGGCTTACGCTATGATTATAACCCACAAAACGCAATTCTTTTTACCGTACCCTTTCTTGATCTGCCTATTCCAACCACCAGGGCGGTAATTAAAGCAGAACGCTATACAGGCGAGGGCCGACAGGGTGTTGATGATGAACTCTATGTACCCCTTGAACGAGGCGATGAGGAACTATACTGCCTGATTACTGATTCGTATATAGTATCTTTTCTGCCGATGGTTGGCGAACTAATGCCCCAGCTGGATATAGTTTTAAAAGATCGGGAAGGCAATCCGGTATCCGCGGATGAGCTGGATAAATTAATCGTCCGTGTCGATGGAGAAGAGTTGAAAGTATGGGCTGCTGTTCTGGAATACGCGGCCAGTCAACCCACAGGCTCTTCCGGATTACCGGAAATCGATTCCTATTACGCCGCTACTGCCGGCAGGATTAATCAGGTTTGGTCGATACCACTGGTGACCTGGCCTATTCTAGTTGTTCTGGCGCTGATTGCCGGGATTGTCTATCTTGTCAAGCGCAGAAAACGACGCAAAAAATTAACCAGATAATCTTATAAAGGTACAGCGATGACGAAGGGTTGGGTCATTTATTGGCAGGATGAATCTTCCCTTGCCATAGACACACCCAGAGTTTTATGCTACCTTAGAGCATACAGAAACTAGAGATGGAGCTGATCGGTATTGCGGAATCTGGCCTGGATAAACGGCACGGTAAGCGATATTAGCGAAGCAAAAGTTTCCTTAGAAGACCGAGGACATCTCCTCGGCGATGGGGTATATGAGGTAACCAGGATTTACAACAGCAGGCCCTTCTATCTTTCCGCTCACCTCGAAAGATTGCATAAAAGTGCCGTAGCAATCAGGATTGACATTCCCGTTAGGATAGGCGAAATTGAAGAAATAGTGGCAGATCTGATCAAAAAAAGCGATTGCATTGATGGTTATCTTTATATACAGCTGACCAGAGGCAGCGCGCAGCGTAATCACCTTTTTCCTGTCGGCGCCACACCGAACTTGACCTTGTATGTAAGAGGATTAGATCCTCTACCGGCATTGGAAGCGGTCAAACCAGCCGAATGTATCACTCTGCCAGATGAGCGGTGGCTGAACTGTCACATAAAAACAGTTAATTTGTTGCCGAACCTTTTGGCGAGGCAAAAAGCCGCTGAAGCGGGAGCCCAGGAAGCGATTTTATACCGGTCCGGTGATGTTGTGACCGAAGGAACCCGCTCTAATGTATTTATTTTGATCGACGGCAAGGTTCGAACCCATCCGGAATCGAACCTGATCTTATCCGGAATTACCAGGCGCATTGTTCTCGACATCCTGACCGAATTAGCAATATCAAACAGTGAAGAGAATTTTACCCGACACGATCTGCAAAATGCTTCTGAAGTATGGATTACTTCTACAACTATGGAAGTCAACCCGGTTGCCAAAATCGATGGTAACCGGGTAAAAGGCACTGCACCTGGACCGATTTGCTATCGGCTAATGGAAGAATTGCGGAATAAAATAGCAGCGACCTGTTTTTAAGGATGTGATCTAATTGCGAGCAAAGATTATGAAGACCATTTCGTTAATTAATTTCGGACGACAAACTGCTAAATGGCCGGGTGTTGTTCGCTTAGAACAATGGTTGGCGGAGTTATTGAAAACGGATGGTTGTAAAGCCGAGGTTTGTTTACAGATTTCGGTTCCATCCAGTTGTAGATAGCCGAAGAGAGTAGGTGAAAACCTACTCTCTTTTTATTGCATGAGAGGAGTGTTGGAGTGTGCAGTTGGTATTACTGTGGGACTTACAGGAGTTGGATCTCTCCATTAGCGAATTTAAGTTAAAAATAGAGGAAGCGCCTCACCTGAGCGGCGTAGAAGAAACAAATGAAAAGCTTGATGAGTTGAAAAATGAACTGTCCGAGCAGGAGCATCGGCTAGCAGAAGATCAAAAAACATTAAGACAGCTTGAAATGAAGGTGCAAAAAATTGTCGATGATTGGCAAGAACTAAGCGGCAGCCTCTATAGCGGCAAGATCACCAATGTGAAGGAATTAGAGCAGATGCAGCGCAAATTGGATCTACTTGCTGCCGAAAAGCAGAAACTGGAAGACAATATAATACTTCTGATGGAATCGGTTGAAGAACAGGAGATGGCACTGAAAGAGACTGAGACAGGGGTCAATAAAAGCGAGCAGGAATTCCAGAAAAAGGAAGGTCTGTTGGAAACAAATTTAAACCTATTTAGAAAAGAGCTTTCCCGGCTGGAAATTGATCGAAACCGGCTCGCTGAAGATATTGAACAAAAATACTTAAAAAGATACGAGATATTGGCTCAAAAACACCAGGGACGGGCTCTGGCAAAAGTGGACGATGACATCTGCAGCGGTTGCCGTGTTTTTGTCTCATCCGGGCTGCGCGGCCATCTTTACAATCCAGGGGCAATGGTGTATTGTGAAAACTGCGGTCGTCTGCTGGTCAAACTTGACAACCAGCAGTAAGGGAGCCGCTTTTTGCTGAAGATTTCATTAGTAATGTATATTAGTGTGTACTAAAAATGTAAAGAAAAGACAAAACCGGAGGGACTACTTTTGGCACAAAGAAAAGTCAGAGCGAAAGATTTACGAAAACAGCGTTGGGCTGGGATAGTGGCTGCCGTGCTTGCCTTTGTTTTGATTATTTCGCTGGTTAGTGCATATATCAGTCAGGCAGTCAGAAACAGCGAAACTGCGGTGCCCGAGCAACAAACCGAACTACAGCCGGAAGATTACCTTACCTATTACCAGGGTGAGGTTGATCGCCTCGAGGAATACCTTCAGGATCACGAGGCCGACGCGGCAGCTCTTCTGGAACTGGTCGAGAATTATCGTTATTTATCATTTATTCAGCAGGCTTATTTTAATAATCAGGAAGCTTTCGAGGGCTACCAGGTAAGGTTAGTTTCTCTATACGATTCCCTGGTCAAACTGGAACCGTCGAATTTGCAGCATCGCCTGGAGCTTATTAAACTTTACGGAGAACAGAAAGTTGATCAACAGCTGATTGATGAAGAGATTGCTGTTTTGCAGGAACAGTTACGGGAAACCCCCGATCCGTATATACACCTCTTACTGGTTGGACTGCTTTCTTCAACCGGTGAAGCCGAGCGGTTACAGGAAGAGAAAATGTGGTTATCTGCATACCTTGAAGAAAGATTAACAGCAGATCTGGCGGGCAATGAGGAGCGTTTTTATTACGCTGTTTTACTTGGGGAATACTTAGATGATCCGGATACAGCGGAAGAGATCCTTGTCGATATTCTGGAACAGGAAGATGAAGAGAGCAAGATTTACCAGGAATCGCTGAATTACCTGAACGATCTCCGGCCTGAAAACGATAATGAAGAATTAGCGCCTTAATTAAGGCTGGGAGGATACTGTAAAAGGCTAATGGAAAAGAATAAACTGATTAGCTTTACTGAAGATCTGCGGAAACGTTTAATTATTATTACGGCCACCGTTTTTATTTTCGCGATCGTAAGTTTTGCTTTCAGCGATCAAGTCAGGCATATCCTATTGCTGCCGGGCGAAATGGCTTATAGCATGTTGGAAACAGAAGGACTTGATTTGCAGTTAATATTTCTAACCCCTTCCGAAGCGCTTCTGGCCAATCTACGTCTTGCTTTTATCACCAGCGCTACTGTAACCCTGCCCATTATTCTCTACCAGTTGCTTGCCCTGGTCATGACTGCAGTTGGGAGGGCTAAAAAGACTGTTGTTATATTGACCATGGTTATGTACATTCTGTTTGCTTTGGGTTTATCCTTTGCATACTTTGTGGTACTGCCCTTTGCCCTGAATTTTTTTATCAGTTTTTCCGGTCCTGACCTTGTTCCGAATTTTAGTATTGCCCGCTACATTTCTTTTACCACCTCGTTTATTTTTTCATTCGGCCTTGTTTTTCAACTTCCGGTTGTCTTTTGGTTTTTGGGCAGTATAGGATTGGTAAATACGGCATTTTTACGCCGTAACCGTAAATATGCTCTCCTGATTATTGTTATTCTTGCAGCGATTCTGACTCCCCCTGATGTTTTTTCCCAGGTTTTAATGGTTATGCCACTACTACTTCTATATGAATTGGGTATTTTCATGGTCTACCTGGCTTCGCGCAAAAAGATCCATTCTGAAATAACTGATGTTTCAGCGGGTTAACCCTCTATAATTTTTATTCGACAGTGTAATCCAAAACGAGATGTTTCGGTTAACTATATATTGGGTATGAGCAGGGAAAGTAAAATAATTTGTAGAAGTCAGATTACACATTATTTCGGGGAAGGTAGTCGATAGAGATGAAAATAGCCGGTGACGGAGAATACCGGGGAGAACAAATAAACGACAAGCCGTATGGTAAGGGTACTGTAACCTGGCTGGACGGGAGTAGATATACCGGTGATTGGAAAGAAGGTCTCTTTCACGGCGAAGGTGTTTTTACCTGGTCTAACGGTGATAAATATGAGGGGCAATGGAAAGAAGATCGCATGGATGGCCATGGCACCTACCTGTTCGCTGACTGGCGCAGATATGTTGGAAAATGGCGTGAAGATCAGATCAGCGGATACGGTATTTACTATTGGCCAACTGGAGAAAAATACGAAGGCGAATTTTTAAACGGCCTCTATGAGGGTCGGGGCAGCTATTCCTGGCCGGACGGTAAATATTATAGCGGTGAGTGGAAGAAATCCTGTCGGTTTGGCCAGGGAGAAATGACCTGGCCCGATGGAAGAAACTATACCGGCCAGTGGTATGGTGATCGCAAAGAGGGCCTCGGGACGCAGATCTGGCCGGATGGTAGGAAGTATTATGGTCAGTGGAAAGATAACCATATGCACGGCAGAGGCGTCTATACTTTTTCTGACGGCTCACGTTATGAAGGTTTCTTTATGAAAGGAAGTTTCAGTAATAGGGGAAAGTATTTCTTTTTTGATGGATCGATATATAAGGGGAATTTGCTCGAAGGATTGCCACATGGGAAAGGCAGTGTTCTGTTCCCGGATGGAAGAAAATACAGCGGCACATACGAGCATGGCCGCGATGTTGGTCAGGGTATATTTTTTCTCTCTGATGGTTCCAATTACAGCGGTGCGAGTAAGAATAGTTTGCCCCACGGCAAGGGCACGCTCTTTTTCCCCGACGGATCGCGTTATTTCGGGACATTCAAAGATGGAGAACCGGCCGATAGTGGTTCTTATTATTTTGTTGATGGTTCGGTTTTCAGCGGAGACTTGAAGAAGAGTCGGCCTGATGGAAAAGGCAGGACAATCTATAGCAGTGGTATTGAGTATAATGGTGAATTCAAAGACGGAAAAAGGCACGGTCAGGGTAGCCAGCTCTTTCCTGACGGTGCTGAGTACAGCGGTGAATGGTTTGAAGATCAAATAAATGGCAGTGGTGTTTACCGTTCCTCTGGAGGAGATTGTTACACAGGAACATTTAAAAACGGTCTCTGGCACGGTGAGGGTTGTCTCGAACAAGCGGATGGTTCAATTTTCCGGGGTATCTGGGAAAGGGGACGGTTGCACGGGCGCGGCAGTTGTCTATATGTTAGAAGAGGGCAGTATGAAGGTGAGCTGAAAGAGGGTAAATTCCACGGTTGGGGAATTAGAACCTGGGATGGTGGTAGCAGTTATTGCGGACGATGGTGGAAGGGTTTTCAGCACGGCTACGGTACTTATATTTCCGTAGTTGGAGATGAATATAAAGGAAAATGGTTTTTAAATCGAAGGCATGGTAGCGGAATTCTTAAAAATATGGAAAAAGGAATCAGGAAAGGCATCTGGCTTTTCGGGCTTGGACCGTTCTGGACGAGAGAATTATAGGCGGAAAGGAATGGTAACTTTGATTGCTGAATCGGAACAAAAGGTTTACAACACTCTGGATCAACTGGATATTTCATATGCCCGTTACGAGCATCCGCCGGTTTATACCGTTGATGAAGCTAAACAATACTGGCAGGATATAAAAGGATCCCATGCAAAAAATTTGTTTTTACGCAACAATAAAGGCAGCCGTCATTACCTGGTTGTTCTGGAAGAAACAAAAACTGCTGACTTAAAGGGTCTTTCCACTCAACTTGATGCGGGTAAATTAAGCTTCGCCTCTGAGCGGAGATTAATGGAACATTTAGGGCTTGAAGCCGGCTCCGTTTCGCCATTTGGCCTGATCAATGACAGTCAAAAAGCAGTAACAGTGGTAATCGACCGTGATCTCTCCAGGAACGGTCTGGTTAATTTCCATCCCAATGTCAACACGGCCACAATTACTGTAACTAATCAGGATTTCGAAAAATTTCTCAAACACTGTGGCAGCGAAATAATCTATATTTAGCTGCCAAGCAATAAGTTGATTCTGTATGCAATATATAAATAGTATAATATACCCAGCACTTTAAGAGTAGCAGAGCTAATGGTTTTAATGAGGCAGGGGTAAATTGCTGCCTGAATATAAATAAGGGAAAAAAGGAAGGAGCATCTATTAATGGCAGATTTTGAAGCTTTAGCAGGAGCAATTATTGATTGTAATGCGGTGAGGGCCGGTGAGTTAACCCAAAAACTTGTTGACGAAGGGGTCAAACCTTTAGAGATTATCAGCAAGGGTTTAATTGGTGGTATGAACATAGTTGGTGATCGTTTCAAGAAAGGCGACATGTATGTGCCTGAGGTGATGATGGCGGCCAAGGCGATGCATGCCGGGATGAACATAGTCAAGCCTTTGTTATTGGAAGGCGAAACAGCATCGACCGGTAAGGTGATTGTTGGCACCGTTTCCGGGGACCTCCATGATATCGGTAAAAACCTGGTTGGCATGATGATGGAAGCGAGCGGCATGGAAGTGGTTGACCTTGGAGTGGACGTAACTCCTGAGAAGTTTGCACAGGCTGTTCGTGAACACAAGCCGCAGGTAGTCGGTTTAAGCGCACTGCTGACGACCACGATGCTGTCGATGAAAGACACCATTGAGATATTGAAAGAAGAAGGTTTAAGAGATTCAGTCAAGGTGATTATCGGTGGTGCCCCGGTTACCCAGGATTTCGCTAATGAGATTGGCGCAGATGGATGGGCACCCGATGCAGCATCAGCCAAGGATCTGGCCCGTAAACTGGCCGGGTAAACAGGGCCGCTAAGGATATCATTGCCAATACATAGTTGAAACTGAACGAGCAGCAAACCTTCTTCAATTGGTGGGATAGAATATGGCAAACTTGGCCTTGGGGATCGATACCGGTGGCACATTTACCGACGGAGTTATCTTCGATCTTGATCGAAAAACAGTTGAAGCTAAAACAAAAGTAGAAACTACCAGGCATGATTTAACACTTGCCATAAACCGCTGCCTTGATAATCTGATTGTTGCGCTTAAAGAAAAGAAAGGCGATCAGATCGATATCAGACAACTCAAAATGGTTTCTTTATCGACAACGCTTGCCACCAATGCTATTGTCGAAGGTCAGGGAGCTGCGGTGGGCTTGATACAGATCGGGTTTGAACCCCGTCAGAGCCTGCCTACTCCTTACTACGCCGTTATTTCCGGCGGCTGTAACATTAAGGGCAGCATTACAGAAGAACTGGATTTATGCGCTGCTGAACAGGTAATTCTGAAAATGAAAGATCATGTTGATACATTTGCTGTATCCGCGTACTTAAGTATCCGCAATCCGATCCAGGAAATTCAGATTTCCGAACTGATTCGCAGGCTGACCGGTTACCCGGTAGTGGCGGCGCATCAGCTCAGCACTGATTTGGGTATGCATGAACGGACAGTTACAGCCGTATTAAATGCCCGTTTGATGCCTTTGATTACTGATCTGATAGATTCGGTTAAACAGGGTATGGAGCGCTTAAAAATTGAAGCACCCCTGATGGTAGTTCGTGGAGACGGTAGTTTGATCAGCGAAACGATGGCCCGCGAGAAGCCAATTGAAACAATATTGTCTGGTCCGGCAGCAAGTATCATCGGTGCCCTTACTTTAACTGGAGTTCAGGAAGGAATCGTTATCGACATGGGCGGTACTACCACTGATGTTGCCGTTCTTAATGATGGACGACCTTCTATAAGTAAAGAGGGGGCCCGGGTTGGCGGGTGGCTAACCAGGGTTAAAGCAGCCCGGATAACCACAATTGGTTTGGGTGGCGATAGTTTAATCCATGTTTCAAAGGGTGCAGCGCTTTCAATCGGACCGCAGAGGGTATTTCCGCTTTCGTGGATTGTATCTCAATACCCTTATCTGGCCGATGAATTGGCCGCTATAGAGCCGAGTGATTATTCATCTATGGATACGCAGCCGACAATAATACTGACCTATATCAGAGATCCTCTCAATATCAAGATTACCGGGACAGAGCAGCAGATTATCGATCTGATAAAAGAGGGACCACATACGCTGCACTATATTGGTAATAAATTACAGAAAGAGATCGATCTTATATCGTGGCAACGATTGGTCAATGTTGCTTCTGTCCACCGTGCTTCACTGACACCGACTGATCTGCTGCATGTAAATGGCAAATTAAACCTATGGGATTGTCGGGCGGCTGAATTGGGGACAGCTATGCTGGCCAGTCGCTATAAGGTATCCGTAATGGAGTTTGTGGATACCGTGATGGAAGAGATTCAGTTTAAACTGGCGGCGATTACTATTGACCGCCTGTTAGCTGAAGAAGGGGCTAAGTTTTCCCTGGTTGATGAAGAGGGCAGTTCCTACATCCTGAGAAAGATCTTGAACAAGCATAATGAAGGTAATACACAGCAGATTTCATTAATGGCAAGGTTAAAGCATCCAATAGTAGCTGTTGGCGCTCCGGTTGGAGCATATTTTCCTGATTTGGCTAAAAAGCTACAGGCAAAATTGTATCTTCCTCAAGATGCAGATGTCGCCAATGCGGTGGGTACAGTGAGCGGTAAAGCGGTTGAAAGAGTGACGATTCTTGTTAAACCGGGTGAAGGTGGTGGATTTCTGGTTCATACTCCGCGCCAGAGAGAATATTTTACGAATTTTGATGAAGCAATTGAATATGCCTGTAAGGAAGGCCAGCGATATGTTTACGAGCAGGCTGTTAATGCGGGTGCCTCAGACATAGAAACATTGGTCGAGCGGAAAGATCATTACAGCAAGCTCGCTTCCATGGTCGCTAGTGATCAATTTGAAAATAAACTATTTATTGAAAGCACAATCGAAGTATCTGCCGTAGGCAGGCCGTGGACTGATTGATAATAAATTGAGGAGGTCTAGTTACCGGTTTGTTCAAATCCGGTAAGCATAATTATGATTATCATTGGTGAATTGATTAACTCAACCCGTAAGGCGATTAAAAGGGCCATCGATGAACAGGATGTTGCATTTATTCAGGACTTGGCTGTTAAGCAGGAAGAAGCAGGCGCCGATTATATCGATGTTAATGCCGGGGCTTATGTCCATGAAGAAGGGAAGCATTTAATTTGGCTGGTGGAAACCGTTCAGGCAGTGGTTAGCAAACCCCTGACGCTCGATAGTCCTGATCCTAAAGCTTTGGAAGCGGCGATGAAAGTGCATAAGGGAGTGCCGATGATCAATTCGATCAGCGCCGAGAAAGAACGCTATAATCAAGTTATGCCCCTGGTGAAAGAGTCAGGAGCCCAGGTTATTGCTCTTTGTATGAGCGATGATGGTATGCCCGAAACTGCCGATGAACGCCTGGAAGTAGCCAAGCGGCTGCTCAGCGATCTTGATAAAGATGGCATCGATCTGACCAATGTATTCCTTGACCCGCTGATTAAGCCGGTCAGCGTTAACGGAGAATACGGTCCGCAGGCGCTTGATGCTATTGAAAGAATTGCCGTTCTTGGCTCCGGGGCCCATATAACCAGCGGCTTGAGCAATATTTCCTTTGGATTACCGCATCGCGCCCTGTTGAACCAGGCTTTTATAGTTCTGGCGATGGGTCGGGGAATGGATTCAGCCATAGTTGACCCTCTTGATAAAAAGAAAATGAGTTTAGTCAAAGCCGTCGAGGTTATCTTAAATCTTGATCCTTATGCGATGAATTATCTAAAAGCCTCGCGGGCTGGCCGGTTAATTTAATTAATCTGTAGTCCTAAACCAATAAAAATACTTTCCCTTTCTTGCATAGATGGCGGTTGACTGATTTTTAAAACAGATGGCCGCTTTTTATAATAGTGAGGATTTCTCTAATTGTATAAATATACATTTATCGTACAGTTATAAAGATAATGACGTAATTTGTGGCAATGCACTAAAGGATATCAGTGTCCTAAGTATAATACTATCTATAATCGTTTATAGTCGTTGCTACTGTTTTAACGATCACTAATAGCATCTATCTTGATGCTGTTTGACATTCATAGATTGCTATTGCTATAATTTTCTCAGGATAAAGTCGTTTAGAACTAACGATTTTACAAGATTCAATAAACTATTAACTGGAGGTTGCCATGAGTAAAAACATGATTGAGCTGCTCAGTAAGTCGAAGTGGTACGATCTGACCCAGCCTCTGAGCATCTTTACTCCACCCGTGCCCGGTGAAATGCCGCTGCAGGTTCATTTTTTTAAGCGGGTTACCGGTTCATTTCACGGCGGGCAGGGTGCGAACGGTCAGCTGATTGAGTGGTCAAACAATACCGGCACCCACTTGGTCGGACCGACCGCTTTCCATTCCGGAATGCGTGCAATTGCCGACATCCCACTCGAAGATATTTGCGGCGAAGGTGTTATTGTCGATATCTCCGACGAAGTTTCCGATTACAGCCTCTACACGCCCGAAATGATCGAAAAGCGAGTCAAAGTTAAAGAGGGAGATATCCTCATTATAAATACCGGCTATCACCGCTTTGGTTACGATCAGCCGGATTCACCGAACCCACAAGCTCAGGGTGGTGTCGACAATAAAGAGTTTTCTTATATGGTCCGTCATCCGGGTCCAGCGCCGGGATTCTTTGAATGGGCTCTGAAAAAGAAGTTGAAAGTAGTTAGTGTTGACTGCGGCTGCGCCGAGCACCCGATGAATACCAATATCCGCTACATGCACAGTCGTGATTTTCAGAAAGCGGAAGCGAAACTGAAAAAAACTCACGGCAAGACCTGGGATGAAATGTTTCCTCCCGATGAATATTATAAACTGACCCACATCACCATACCGAAAGCTGGTCTGCTTCTGGCAGAATCGCTGGGCGGCCAAATCAAAGAACTGAATAATCAGCGTGCCTGGATCATTATCGGGGCGATCCCCTTCTGCGAGGTCGAATCGGCCTGGTCGCGGGTTGCTGCCCTGCAGGCCCCTGACGGTATGAGCGAAGATGATTTTTTTGCAGCAATGAATGGTAATAAAATGTATGACCTCTCAATTCCATTCAGTGTACAGACTCCACAGTGGGCCAACTATATACCGCTTATCCTGCAGTATACAAAACGGGTCGGTGGTCAGTATTTCGGTCTTGGACGTAATAACGCACATTGCAAAGCCAGCTTCCATCTGAGCACACACATGGACGGCGAAACACACTTCTACTCTTCCGGACGCACCATTGGACAAACCCCGCTTGATTTCTGGGTTGGCCCGGGGGCGATTGCCGATATTTCCGAATTAGTAAGTGATTCCAGTGTGTATAGCCCAGAAATGATCGAATCTGTTGTCGAGATAAAAGAGGGCGATATCCTGCTGATCAAGACCGGTTATTCCAGCTACGGTTGGTGCAGTCCTGATTCGGATGAATTTAGATATATGATTAAGCATCCTGGTCCTTCACCGGACTTTGCAGAATGGTGCCTGAAGAAGAAAATTAAATGGATAGGTGTTGACTGTGTGGCGATGGAGCACCCGATGAATACAATTCAGCGCATCTTCCATCCGATGACTTTTGATGAGGCTAATCAGAAGCTGATCGAGAAATACGGTAAAGACTGGGATGAGATGTATCCACTGGACCAATACTATCAGGATATGCACCTCAATCTTTTCCCGCACGGCATAGTCCACGCTGAGAACCTCGGTAAAGACTTTGCTCAACTTGCCGCCGGACGCTATTACATCGGCTGTTTCCTCCAGAAAGGTATGGAGCTTGCTTCCTGCTGGGCCCGCTTTATTGCCTGGAAGGAGTAAGCTGTAAGCCTGGAAGCATCATTCCCGATAGCATTATGAGCGGCCTACCGGTTTTTCTTTTCACCGGTGGCCGCTTCTCTATGATCCGGGTAAGCGGATTGGCTTGTTTTTGAATTCAGATATTGATAAAATAGGTTTCGTAAAGTATTTTATATGTTTAGTTATATGGGAGTAGTTAGCGGCCTGGTGGCGCTCCTGGACTTCAAATCCTGTGGCAGGGCATCCCCCTGCGGTGGGTTCGATTCCCATCTACTCCCGCCATCAGTCTTTAAAAGGGCGAGAAGGGAGATTTCCCCCTTCTCGCCTCATGTTTGCTTAATCAGCGCCGATGCTTAATTCTACAACCGGACGTGACAAAAATGTTCAAAATTAGAAAGAAAGATTTAGTGAATCCATTACTGGTCAGCGGTGAAAGCAATTTCAGGCCGGTGTTCAGCATACTCATTTTGGCCTGGCCGGTAGTGATCGAAATGGGGCTGCATACCTTTGTCTGGGTTTTTGACATGGCTATGGTCATGCGGCTTGGTGCACATGAGGCGACTGCAGTTGAATTCGGAGCTATATTACTCTTTAATTCGTTGATGATCCTCGGTGCGCTTGGCATCGGGGCGAATGCCCTGGTTGCCCGCTACACCGGCGCAAAAGATATGAAAAGGGCTGCTTCAACCGGCGGACAGGCTTTGTCGATTAGCCTGGTTATTACTGCTGTTTTTACTTTGATCAGTATCCTGCTTTACAGGCCATTTTTCAGCTGGGTTCTTAAGGATACTATTACAGTTGCTCTGACGGAAGACTATTTCTATTATGCACTGGTCAGCGGTGGTTTTGCTCTACTACCGCTGTTGGTGGCCAACGGGATTATCCGCGGTACCGGTAATACCCGTATGCCGATGGTTATCGCTTTAATCGCCAACGCTTATAACGTTATTGGTGATTACCTGTTAATATTCGGTAATTATGGTTTCCCCGCCTTGGGGGTAAAAGGGGCAGCTTTGGCTACTGGTTCGGCTCAGTTGATTGCCTTGGTTCTTTCAGTCGGCTACCTTTTTTTGCATAAGGAGAATCTGCCGTTTTCTTTTAAATTGCTCTTTCCATTTCGTAAAGAGATAGTTAAGGAGGTTTTAAAACTCAGTGTTCCTGCCGGCGCTGAAGAACTGACCCACAATGGTAGCAGAATGTTATCAGCAAGCTGGATTACAGTTCTCGGGCCGGTTGCTTTTGCCGCTAATGGGGCAGCTATTGCCGCCGAAGCAATTTCATTTATGCCGGGACTTGCATTTGGTATTACCGCTACCACTCTGACCGGGCAATATCTGGGAGCCGGTTTTATCAGACAAGCCCGTGGTGCCGGTTATTGGGCAGTTGCCCTGGGTACAATTCTGATGAGTTCTATCGGCTTGCTGTTTTTCTTTTTCCCATATTTGATCATGAGCCTTTTTGATCCGCCGGATCCTGAAGTGCTGCACCTTGGCGTGATCTGTCTGCAAATAGCAGCTGTAGAGCAGCCTTTCATTGCGATAACAATGATTTTTTCGGGAGCGCTTAAAGGGCTGGGCGACACAAGAAGCCCCTTTAAAGTTGGCCTTTACAGCAACCTTTTTGTGCGGCTCCCTTTGATCTATGCCGTTGTTTTTGTTTTTAAGCTTGAAGTGTACTACATCTGGTGGGTGACGGCAATTCAATACGCTGTAAGCGCTCTGCTTTTATTCATCATGTATAAGAAGAAAGACTGGGTCAGGCTGGAATCAATTTCAACGACTGGAAATCCGGATTAACAGTCGGATTTGGTATATTATAGAATATAGGGGTGGCTATAAATGATCATGAACCGGAAAGAGCAATTGAATGAAGTAACTGACTGGTGGAAAACGGCGGTTTTTTATCAGATTTATCCACGCAGTTTTATGGACAGTAATAATGACGGCATTGGTGATCTGGCGGGTATTATTTCACGCCTGGATTATTTGAATGATGGCACAGCCGGTTCTTTGGGTATAGACGCAATCTGGTTTAGTCCTTTTTTTACAAGTCCGGATTATGATTATGGTTACGATATTGCTGATTACTGTGCGATTGATCCCCGCTATGGTACGCTTGAAGACTTTGATAAACTTCTCGAGGCGGCCCATACGAGAAATATTAAGGTAATGCTGGATCTGGTGGTGAACCATACTTCCCACCTGCATTCCTGGTTTCAGGAATCACGTTCTTCCCGGGATAGCCAGAAACGTGATTGGTATATCTGGAGAGACGGTAGAGCTTTCGGGAAAAAACCTCCCAATAACTGGCGTAATAACTTTTTTGGGTCGGCTTGGTCCTGGGATAAAAAAACAGAGCAGTACTACCTGCACTCGTTTCTTAAGGAACAACCAGACCTCAACTGGTCCAACCCGGAGGTAAGAGAAGCAATTGCCGGAGTAATTCGCTTTTGGCTGGAACGGGGAGTGGATGGGTTTCGTCTAGACGTGGCGCACATTTACTGTAAAGACAAGAAATTTCGAAATAACCCGCCATTTTTTGTCCGGGAAAAAATAAAAGACGGTCCCCGGTTTGGCGATCGCACCTTTATGGCCAATATTATGAAACTGCTGGCACTGCCTGAACTACAAATCAGAAAGTATAATCAGCACCAACCGGAAACTCATGAAGTATTAAGACAATTCCGTCTGGTCTTTGATGCTTACCCGGCCAGGACAAGTGTAGGGGAAATTATTGCTGAAGATCCTCAAACAATTGCTTCTTATTATGGGACCAATAATGATGAACTGCATATGAATTTTTATTTTGAGCTGCTCAACTGTCAGTGGAAGGCCGCTGCTTTTAAGCGCTGTCTGGAAAGATGGGAGCGTGCACTGCCCGCCGGTGCCTGGCCGGCTTACACTTTTAGCAATCACGATGTGGTCAGGGCGATCAGTCGATACACGAGCAGCGGAAACGAAGATAGCAGAGCCAAATTGTTAGCTCTGCTGCTTTTGACTTTAAAGGGGACTCCGTTTATTTACTACGGAGAGGAAATTGCGATGAAGGAAGCAAAACTTCCGAAAGTTAGTTTAAAGGATCCGATTGGAGTTAAATGGTATCCACTGTACCGTGGTCGTGATGGCTGCCGTACTCCGATGCAGTGGGATAATAGTTTGCACGCCGGTTTTTCCGGTGCAGCGCCGTGGCTGCCGGTAAACCCTGATACTGAAAAATGTAATGCAGCCGCTCAGGAGAAAGATTCTCACTCTCAGCTGAATTTTTTTAAACGCTTGATCTGGCTGCGCAAAGATCTGCCTGCCCTGCTTGAGGGAAAATTCACCAGTATTAATGAAGGTGTGCCGGATAGCTGTTTTTGCTATCTCCGTGAAACCGATCAGCAAAAACTCATAATTTGTTTAAATTTCTCCTCTCACAGGCAGGAGATCAACTTAACAAGGGCAAACGGTTATAGCGGTATGCTAATCTCAACAAACCCTGGACGTGAGTCGGGTAGTATAACCTTCCCGCTCACTCTGGAACCGGATGAAGGCTGCCTGGTCGAGTTTAGCTCAGTTAAGTGAAGGGGTGATTGACAGTGGATTTTGGAAAACTGAACAGAGCGCAGCTTGAGCAGTTGCTGACAGATTTCGCCAAACGCTGGCTGGCTCACGACGGCCTCTGGTTCCAACAGGTAGAACAGGCTTATGGTTTGGATGAAGCGATCAGACTCGACACAGCGGCCTGGGAACGTTTTACAGTTCTTGAAGCAGAGCGGATCATGTTATTCCTGGGCATTGAATCCGGGGGAGGCCTCAGCGCGCTCAAAGAGGCTTTACATTACAGGTTATATAATCTGGTCAATAAGCAGGAGATTATTGAAAAAGATGAAAACAGGTTTATTTTCCGGATGAACGACTGCCGTGTTCAATCCGCTCGCCGCCGTAAACAGATGCCCGAATTTCCCTGCTGCCCGGTTGGAATCGTTGAATACAGTGGTTTTGCCCATGCCATCGATCCGCGTATTCAAACAAGGTGTCTCTATTGTCCTCCCGATCAACACCCTGAAAACAGCTGCTGTGCCTGGGAGTTTACACTACCGAAAAATAAATAAGCTTTGATTGATCAGGTGAATTTTTAAAACATAGAGTGGTTATACTGATACCAGAATTTTTACCGCCTGGTCAGTTTCAAAAAATATTAGAAGAGAGTTGCATAATTATAATATTATGATATAATAATATAACAGGAGGAGAACCCGGTATGGATATAGCAAGCGATATGTCATTAATCAGAGAAAAGGCGGTTCTGCTAAAAGCCCTGTCCAATCCAGTACGGCTCTGTATCGTCAGAGAACTGATGCAACGAGAAGCATGTAACGTATCTTCTATGCAAAACTGTCTGCAACTTTCGCAGTCGACTGTTTCCCAACACCTGGGCCGTTTACGGGATATCAGAATAATTACCGGCGAACGCAAGGGAACCGAAGTTTATTACCATGTTTCCAGCGAAGAAGCAGCAAACATTATCAGGGTTCTTTTCTAAATTTCATTAATGGGAGGTATTTTGATGTTAAAAGTTACTGATGCAGCGAAAGAAAAATTTATTGAGTTTTTAGCGGAGGAGGGAAAAAAAGACGGCTATGTTCGCATATATGTCAGTGGTGTTGGCTGAGGCGGACCTAAGTACGGCCTGACTCTGGATGAGTCGGTTCAAGAAGGTAAAGATGTTATTGAAGAATCAGGTGAGATAAAAATTGTTTTTGATCGGGGCATCTCCGACTTTGTAGATGGTAAATCGATTGATTACCATGATGGTCCGCAGGGCGGTTTTTCAATAACGGACCCCGGGGCCAGCCAGCAGTGTGATGGCGGCTGCTGTTAAGTATTTAATCAAAATAAACTTGGTTTTTAGAACTTGATTAAATCTATACAGGAGGTTAATAATGGCAACACAAAAAGAACAGGTTTATAAGTGCCAGGTTTGCACTAATGTGGTTAAGGTTGTTGAAGAGGGCGTGGGAACGCTGGTCTGCTGCAACAAACCGATGGAGCTGCAGGAGAAGTAATAAGTAGTATTAGCATATAATTAAATATATTTATTTCAGTCGATTATGAAAAGCCAGGGCATTTATTGAGTAATACCCTGGCTTATATCTTTTTCTGCTTATGTTTATCCTTTAAAAACTCCGTTGCCATTAATTTCTTTATGTATTATGATGTCCCGATCTAACTTTAACCTCCCGCGACACGGGGGTTAATCACGACCATTTCCCCTCCTCTGAGCGTTGCAGTCAGATCTGCTTTGTTGCCATCAATCAGAACGAAAGAAGTTGATGAGGTGGGAATGCTTAGTTTTTGCAATAGATCACGGACTGTGCATGGTTCTGCAGCAATCTCGCAATCAAACGGTTCAACTGATTGGCCGTACTTTTTCAATGGGCCTTTCAACTGCAGTTTAACAAACAATGTTCCCACCTCCCCGGGCTTTTAACCGTTATAGGTGCAGTTCCTTTTTCTTCGCTTCCGTTATTATACCGTTTTCATCCCAGCCACGCAGTTGATAGTAATCGGTAAGCATCTTCTCATATTCTTCACGCGGCAATAGCTTGCCTGCGGTGGTCCCAGTAGGGAGTTTCTCACTGAAGATCCGCTCAGGAAGATAGTCGTCTTTGCGGTTAAAACCTTCCCGCTCGTTGAAAAGCCGGGCCAGGTTGTAGGTACGTTCACCAATTGTGGTCAACTCTGTGGCGGTTACTTCGCGCTCCAGGAGCAGGCTTAAGATCTCGGCCATACGCTCGGTACTCAGTGCCCAAAAATCGCAGAAGATAGCCGAAAATTTAACCGAATTATCATCCTGCATACCGATAACCAATTTGGCTTTGCCTTCACTGGTATAAGGGTCAATATCACCAAAAGCCTCGACAGCTGTTGGCCAGGCTCGCATATGGCAAGCGCCGCGGTCGGCAGTGCCGTAGGCCAGGCCCATCGCCCAGGAACCGCGCGGTTCATAACCGGGCATTTCCAACCCTTTAACCTGCATGGCAAAGTCCATGCCGCCATATTTTTCGGCCATAGCCCTGACTCCTGCTGCCAGCTCTGCTCCGACACCTTCTTTTCGGGCGATCAGCCCGGGCATTTCTAAATATTTATCTACTTCGCCAAAATGAATTCCGAAGTCGTAAATTCCTTTTTCGGTTAGTTCCATAGCGAAGGCCACTGAGTTCCCTGCCGAGATAGTATCGAGGCAGTAATCATCGCAGAGCCTGTTAAATTCAATAATTGCCTCGATATCGCCGATAGCACAATTGGATCCACACAGGGCCAGGGTTTCATATTCGGGGCCTTCTACCCGGGTGTCTCCTTTTTCAACATAGTTACTGCAGCCCAGTGGGCAGGCAAAGCAGGCTTTTTTCGCTTTCAGCACCCCTTTTACTGCATCAGAATTGATCTTTTTGTAGTCCTCGAATGTGCCTTCCTGAAAGTTACGGGTAGGCAGGATGCCGGAATCATGGCACAGGTCTACTAACATCGGGGTGCCGTCGCTGTAAGTCCACATGTTGTCATCAGTCATGGTGTCTTCGCGTTTGATTTTGTTCAAAGCTGCCGAAAATTTACGGATGTTCGGAATCTTGATTCCACCGGTTCCCCTGACTGCGATCGCTTTCAGATTTTTACTGCCCATAACAGCTCCGATACCACCCCGCCCGGCCTGGCGGTAAAGCTCTGAGCTGATGCAGGCCATCGGTAGCAGGTTTTCTCCGGCCTGGCCGATTACCATAGTGATAACATCCCCTAAGGTTTCAGCAATAATATGTTCGGTTTCATGAGCGCCTTTGCCCCAGAGGTCACCGGCGCTGCGCAATTCGACTTTCTCGTCCTCGATGTAAAGGTAAACCGGTGTTTTTGCTTTACCCTCAATGATTACGGCATCATAACCGGCGTATTTCAGCTCCGGGGCAAAGTACCCGCCAATGGAGCAATCGAGAATAGTACCGGTGGCCGGAGATTTGGCGGCGACTGCCAACTTACCGCTGTTCGGAACGATTGTACCGGTTGTCGGGCCGGTCATCAGGATCAGCTTGTTAGCCTCAGAGAGAGGATCTATCCCCGGTTCAAGTTCTTCATAGAGGTATTTAATGCTCAGACCCTTGCCCCCAAGGTAATCGCGAGCCCATTTCTCATTCAGCGGTTCTGGTTGTGCTTTTCCTGTAGAAAGATTCACTCTCAAAATCTTGCCTGTATAAGTCATTATCGCTCCACCTCCGCAAAGATCAGTGCTTCTGTCGGGCACCAGTTAGCGCAACTGTGGCATTGGACACAAACACCAATACCCGTTTCTTTATTTACAATAACCTGGTTGGGGCAGATGTCAACGCAGATATCGCAATCAGTGCAGAGATCTTCTAAAAACGAAAGGCGCCCCTGCTTTTCTATGATCGCATCAACCGGGCATGCTTCGACGCATTTAAGGCAAAGATCGCAGGTTTGTCCTCCTACTACCAGCCCGTTGCGATCATAGCGCGAAGTTATTTTTAAACGGGCCAGGCGGGGGTTGAACTCTTCTTCATTCTGTGCGCTGCAGGCCAGGTGGCAGAGCTTGCAGCCTATGCATTTTTCAGCATGAAAAAACAATGCTTTCAAAAAAATCCTCTCCTTTCTAATGATTATTTTTCTTCCACTTCATACTATATATTTTAACATAAACTATCCCACCAGATTCTTGACGATCTCTCTGAAAACCTCCGTGTGACGATTAATATCCTCAACCGTTGTCTGAGGCGAAATTAATGCCATGTTGTGAAATGGTGTCATCAGGATGCCTCGGTTTAAGGTCGCCAGGTGCATATAGCTATCCAGTTCCGGATCTACCGCTTCAGCTGCTTCGCTACCGTTGCGGGCAGGTTCAGGGCGAAACCAGTATTCGGCACGGCAGCCTAGCTGGGTAACATTCCAGGGTCGCCCAAACTCTTTAATTACCTCCTCAACACCGGCAACAAACCTCTCGGCCAGGGGAATGGTGATTTCGTAGGCCTCCGTGGTTAAAACATTTTCCAGGGTCGCCCGCATTGCCGCTATGGATAACGCATTTCCGGCCAGAGTTCCCCCGATACCACCCGTATCCGAATCTTCCACGGTGGTCAATTCCGTTATACGCCGGGCAATGTCTTCGGAACAACCATAAACGGCGGCAGGGATGCCGCTGGCGATCGGTTTGCCCAGGGTAAACATATCAGGTTCTAGCCCGTGCAGGGCAGTATAGCCACCCGGGCCTGCGCAGATGGTGTGGGTTTCATCGATGATCAGGATTGTTCCGGTTTTCCTGGTCAATTCGCGTAAGATCAGATGATAGCCCGGATCGGGATGGATAATTCCAATGTTGGTCATTACCGGCTCAGCCAGCACGCAGGCGACATCTTCATCCTGAAGAGCCTTTTCCAGCGCTTCTGTATCATTGAATTCGATAACTTTGGTCGTAACAGCAGGGTCGACCGGTGGCCCGAGATTGCCCTGCCTGGGAGTAACCCTACCGTCTTGGTGAAGTGTAATAAAAGATTCGTCGACCGTACCGTGATAGCACCAGTTATAGACTAATATTTTGCTGCGGCCGGTAATGTGGCGGGCAAGGCGGATGGAGAAGCGATTAGCATCAGTTGCAGTAAGGGCAAATTGCCAGTAAGGAAGGCCAAAGCGCCTCTGCAGTTCAGTCCCGAGAAGAAGGACCTCTTCGGTAGGTAACATAAATGTGGTGCCCCTGCAAACCCGATCGACAATGGCGCCGATCGATTGATCGGGAGCATGACCGGTCATCGCCCCGGTATCTCCCAGGCACAAGTCCAGGTAGCGGTGGCCGTCGACATCGGTGAAATATGATCTCTTGGCTGCCTCGACAAATACCGGAAAGCCACCAGCCCACTTAACCATCCAGTTCATCGGTACTCCACCGAGCAGGCTTTTCCCGGCCTTTTCGAATAAAGCCCGTGAGCGCGGATGCCGCTCGATGAAATTCCGGCGCTCACAGTCCAGGAGCTGTATTACTTTTTCTTTTTCCAAGTAGGCCTGCCTCCTTTATTTATTCCCTGTCTGTAAAAGAACCATTAAAAGCCTTTAAACAGGTTTTTCGGCAATCTAAAAAACAAGGGTGGAGCGGTTAAATCTCATTATCGCTCCACCCAATACTCAACTAATTAGTTTAAACATTGCTTTTCTTGTTAAAACCCCATCCGATCCAGTTTACCAACTTCATCGGTTTTCCAGCCATGTCAGCCAGAGGTTTAGCCGGGTCGCTCTTGCTGGTCAGATAGGAAGTTACTATCATCATGATAATCGAGATGAAGAAGGCTGGTACAGAGGCGATATAGACGGCGTCCCATATGGCCCACTCGGTAAAGACCACCCCTTCTTCGATGATCCCGATATTAGCTGCTGCGGTTTCGGCAAAGTAATAGTAGTAGCTCAAAACTACCCATGAGGCAAAGCCGCTGATTAGAGCGACCAAAGCCCCGGTTTCATTACACTTTTTCCAAAAGTAGCCCGCAGCATAAGGGGCAAACACTCCCACCAGGATAATAGACCAGGCAATAACTACCAAGAAATAGATGGTTTCGGCATAAAGCGCCAGCAATAGGGAACTGATGGCTATAATCGGAACAAAGAGCCGGGTTGCTTTTAAAGTCTCCTTGGAAGTTGCCCCGGGCTTGATATATTTTAGTCCGTTGTAGCCGATGATCGAAGCAGCGGCCAGCAGGGCGCTATCCGAGCTGGACATAAGCGCTGCCACCAGAGCCGCTACAAAAACCACGGTCAGAACTGGAGGCAGAAAGTTGATTGCCAGCCAGGGCAAAATCATCTCGGTTTCAGGAATAGCCAGATCGGCACTAATTTGGAACATAACAATACCTAATATTACCGGAATCATCCCGATCACCAGGTAAAGGCCCCCGGCCACATAGGAACTGATCACCGCTACCTTCTCATCCTTGGCTGAAAGCACTCTTTGCATCAGGTCCTGGGCTGGTATGCTTCCCAGGCCGATGGCAAACCATGCGCCGATGTAATAGAACCAAGCGGGCACCCCGAAATACCAGAGATAACCCTCTTCTGCAGTCGGCAGCATGGCGAAGCTGGGTATTTCAGCCCAGTTGCCGGCGTTGGCAAAAAAGGCTTCCCACCCACCGATATGATTGATGGCATAGGGTAACATAACTACAACCCCCACAATCAGCACAACCATCTGGACCACGTCGGTAAGGGTTACTGACCACATGCCGCCTAAATAAGTATAAAGAATTAAAACCGCACAGGAGATCAAAATGCCGTAAGCTAAGGGCAGGCCGGTGAAAATCTGCAAAATCACCCCGAAAGCAACCAACTGGGCCCCCACCCAGCCGATCTCGGCGATCACCAGGACAACAGAAGCAGCGATACCCATTTTTTTGCCATAGCGAATATCGAAAAAATCAATCAGGGTAAGGTAGCCACCCCGCCGCATCAGGCGGGCAAATAAAAGGCCGGTCAATATCAGGCATAACGCTGCCCCCCAGGGATCGAAGATAACTCCCTGGTTTCCAAAAAGATAGGCCTGGGCGGTCGCTCCCATGAGGGTGCCGGCACAAAACCAGGTGGCAAAAAGGGTGCCAATGGTGAAAAAAAGCGGCAGCTTTCTGCCAGCCACGATGTAGTCGGTACTGTTTTTTATTTTTTTTGAACTCCACCAACCGATACCTAACATTACCAGCATATAAATAATTATACCGACTAAAACCATATTACCGTATTTGTAAATACCTATTTCCATTACCTTTAAGCCTCCTTAGTTAATTAAGAATCAATACAGTAACGGGACCCGACAGCTCACAGAGAATATAAACTCACCCCCACTCAATGATTTAGTGCACATCAATATTACAAATATTCAGTTTAATTCCGCATTCTCCTGCCTGGATAGGCCGGTTTTTTAAATAAATCTGTTTCCGGATCTATTGTACAGTTGAAATGAAAGCGTACATACCTTTGTCGGTGGGTATTCTTTGAAGGTTCTTAAGCATGTCTTTCTGAGGATTTTGTCCTTTTCCGGAGTTCTAAGGTTCATTGTGCCCGCGCACATTTTATTACGATGAAATATTCAAGATAGCACGCGGGAAAGCAGCGCAGCGGCAACCATGGTTAGCCCGGTAAACTGGTCATCTTTCGACAGAGGCTGTTCTTTACTTGGAATTGTCGAGATTAAAGGTTTTGTGGATTGCTCTGACCGCCAGCTCCCCATATTTTTCTTCGATTACACAGGATATACGGTATTCGGAAGTGCTGATCATCTCAATGTTAATATTTTCGGACGAGAGCGACTTAAACATGTGTGCGGCAATGCCCGGATTGGTTTTAATGCCAATACCCACCGCGGATACTTTGACAATGTTGTTATCGGCAAGCACTTCGAGAGCGCCAATTTCACTGGCCACTTCATTAATAAGTTTGCTGGCCTTATCTAAATCAGTTGTTGGGATGGTAAAGGTAAAGTCGGCGAAGCCGTCAATACTGGCATTCTGGATAATCATATCGACATTTATAGCTGCATCGGCGAGAGGGGACAAAATTTTATAAGCTATGCCCGGGCGGTCAAGGACGCGAATTAAAGATATTTTAGATACATTTTTTTCCAGGGTAACCCCTTTTATAATTGCGTTTTCCATAAGGTCCTCCTCGTTTACGATCCAGGTTTGTCTTTCGCTTCCGGTTGATGATCTAACTACTAACGGAACCTGGTATTTTTGAGCAAGTTCAACCGCGCGCGCATGCAGCACTTTTGCCCCAAGCCCGGCCAGTTCGAGCATTTCAAGATAGGATATTATTTCCAGATGGCGGGATCGGGGACAGATATTAGGGTCTGCCGTGTATACTCCATCGACGTCAGTGTAAATTTCACAGCGGTCTGCCTTCAGTGCTGCGGCGATGGAAACTGCTGTTGTATCGGAGCCACCGCGCCCCAAGGTGGTAATACTGCCGTCTTCAGTTACTCCCTGGAAACCGGCCACGACCGGGATGATATCTTCATTGATCGTTTGCTGTAAAACAGCAGTCGGCAGATCGAGGATGCGCGCCCTGGTATGCACATTATCGGTCACCAGAGGAAGCTGGAGACCGATAAATGATTTTGCTTTATAACCAATGCTCTCAAGGGCAATAGCCAGTAAAGCTGCGCAGGCCTGTTCTCCTGTTGCTACCAGGGCATCCTGCTCCCGCTCCGAAGGATTTGCGGTAATCTCTGTTGCCATATTTAGTAGCTGATCGGTCTGGCCATTCATCGCTGAAACGACCACGACAACCTGGTTACCTTTATCCTTGGTTAAGGCCACTTTTATCGCAACCCTCTGGATATGATCAACAGTAGCTACTGAAGTGCCACCGTATTTTTGAATGATCAAGGCCATCATCATCACATACCTTTACAATAAAAAAGCGCCTGTATAAAATAGATGTCCTTATTCTCTCATATTTAGAGCGGTGGCACAATAAATTAATTCCAGATTACTTCAGCATCTCTATAAATGCCTGCAATCTGGTCTGAATTGCTCCGGCCGGTTCAAAGCTGTAATTATCGTCGATAAGCAGCATCGGAAAACCTTCTTTTTTCAGGTAATCCCGCAGGTCGGGATAATCAAACTTATGCGGGTCACAGAAAGAGATACTGTAACCGACTACACCATCGACCCTGTATTCACGGGCTCTCTGAAGCAGATAATCAAAGCGTTTTATGCCGGGCCCGCGGTCGGTACGGGGGCATTGAAAAGTGACAAAATAATGTTCAGTCAGTCCGTCGCGGGTGTCTTCAGTTAGCGGCACATCTTTTTCCCAAACCCGAAAACCGATGCATGTATCGTCGGCAACGACTTTACCACCCGCTTCCTCAATCATCCGATAGAGGGCCGGGTCGTCCATAATGCTGCCCCAGACCAATATACGGGGCGCCTTCGGCCCATCTGGTTTACGCTTTATTACGTCGTTAGTAGTTTTTTCGAGTAAAACTGTGAAATCTTCAGCAGGAAGAGTTCCTCCGGCAATCAGCAGGTTTAGCATTTCACTGCCCTCAATAAGCGGCAGGGATTCTTTGCGTAGTTCGTATAGTTTGCGAACCAGAAAGCGGTTGTGGTTATATTTGACAATTATATTTTTTAATTCCGGTATGGTTACTTGATGTCCGGTAAACTTTTCCAGGCTTTCCTGAAAAAAGCCCAATTCACGTTTGTAAAACCGCTGAGCCCATGGGCTGATCTGGTGTGGAACATTAAATAGATAGGAATAGGGAAGAGGGTGGCTGTAAGTCCAGATTCCGTAGAGACGCTGAACCATGTCGCAGCTGTGAGAGATGATCAAACCATCCAGAAAATCCAGCTTACCATCAACAGCGCGGGCGAGAATGTTGCGCACATATGTGCAACCGTACGGTTCAACATAGGCATCTGCGGCCGATGTATCCATTCCGGGTTGTCCGGTGATCCTGTAGGGAATGGCGCCGGCGGCGCTGATTATCTCCGGCGGGGCAAAACAGCACAAATAGCCGATTACCGGTTTGCCGGTTTCTGCTTTAATCCGGCGGACATTTTGTTCATTTTCTTCTGCAGCCTTGTTCAACAAACCTGTATTATTTCTGACGGTCATTGATATTTCCCCCTCTGCCCGTTTTGTCCATCGTTTCCAGAAATGCATGCAGTCTGGTCTTGATTTGGGCATCCGACCAGAGGCGGGGATCAGCCATATCACTTTCGAAGATTAGAGAGGGCACGCCAATTTTTCCCAATCTGTTCTTGGTATGGACTTCGCCGAATGAAACAGCACGGCAGGAACGGGTCAGGTGCATTACGGCGCCAGTCAGGCTATATTCTCCGACCAGTTCTTCAAGCAGGTTGCTGCCTGAAAAACCGCCAAACACGGCTGGATTGCAGAGTTCAGGCATTGTTTCGGCGCCGTATTCGTGCATTTTTACCGCTCTTTGCCAGGTGCGTCTGACGATTGCTTCCAGGGGATCGCTCAAATCAACCTCAAAGTAGTCACCGACATTATATGTTGATTCATAGGCAAAGACAGCACCCAGGGATTCCAGGTAATTAAAGATACCCATGTTAAACCAGGGAGGCAGTCCGAACCAGATCAGGCGATATTTTTCCTCTTCGACGATACCAACCCCACGCTCAACCCGATCTTTAACTTCTTCGTAAATTTCCCGGTAAAAATCGACAGCTTCCTGGTCCCCGACCAGGTACATCTGAGGGATAATGGCGTGGAAATAATCGGTTGAACCCATCGGTGTTGGCACTGCTTTACGTAAAGCCAGGGTATCCCGCCAGTAAGCCAGGGCTTCATGAGAGAGGGCCATTATTTCCCGCAGCCGATTCAGGTCAAGTTTTTTGCCGGTATGCTTTTCAATAAAAGAGATCTGTCCGGCCAGGTCTTCACGCAGTAAAGTAAGGTAATGGTTTTCAATATGTGGATCATGCGGGTCAATATCCCATGGCGGAGCCAATGGATCGCTGCTATATACGGGTACGTCAAAGAAACGGGTAGCGATGGACTGAAACCATTTCCAACGCGGATCACAGATAAAACCTGAGCCGAGCAGCATTGCCGGTGTACCCATGCCGCCGGGCAGTGGCGATTCCGGCGGCGCCTCCCCGGTTTCTTTGAAAAGTTTACAGTAACCCATCGTATTGGTTACATACGAACAGAGTTCCGGCGAATAACCATCGCCTTCGGCAACCTCGATAAAACGAGGGGCAACCAGTCGGCTGGCGCACATCGTACCGAAGTTTTCCGGCCATTCAAAAAGCAGATCAAAAGCTTTCAATAGTTCCGGTGGCACACCGACCATACACCAGGCCAGGGGCTCATTGCTGAATCTTCTTTCCATCATGCGCATAAAAAAGCGGGGCAGCATTTCTTTCATTCGGCTGGTTGTCTCCAGATGACGTTTCGCCCGGCTCATTTCACTATGTGACATCACTAAACCTCCTGTTATTTCACCAAATTAACATTTTAAAATGATATTTCTTGAAAACGTGTCCCTAATCCTGCTGTTCACCCAAAAAATACAGAAGTAGGTGATCAGCTGCGTTGACAGCCGAGAATCTACATGCTACTTTATTACTGCTTGCAGAAAAAGGAGTGAGAATAGGGAGAATAGTGAATTAGCTAAAGCTGAATAAATAAAAGTATTCCCTAAAATTTCAGAGAGATGAGGGTATTAACAATGGAAAAAGAAACAAAAACTCCTGTTGAGCGCCTGAAAGCGCTGCTCAACCCGCAGCTGTTATTAGCGGTTATTGCCGTTCTGGTTGTTGCTGTAATCGTGCTGGGTACATTAATGATGCAGCAGCAGCAGGATCAGGTAGCCGCCACTGTTAATGGTGAAGAGATTACAAAAGAAGAACTTTTTGAAGCAATGTATATCCAGGGTGGCAGTGGAGCTCTGGATCAGTTGATTTCCAGGCATCTGATTTTACAGGAAGGCGAGAAGTCCGGTATCATAATTAGTGAAGAAGAATTGGATGAAGAGATCAAAAGTATTATCGATGAAAGTTTTCAGGGTTCAGAAGACGATTTCATAAGTGCACTTGAATTATATGGTATTAGCCTGGAAGCTTTTCGGAAAGATGCCATTTTAAACCTGATGGTTCGTCAAATGGCATTAAATCGGATTGAACCTTCCGAAGAAGAGGCGCAGCAGTTTTTCGAGGAGAACCGACATCTTTTTGATCAACCGGAAAAGACAGAAGCAAAACATATCCTGGTTGAAACCGAAGAGACAGCGAATGAGGTTGTTGCCCTGCTCAGGGAGGGCGGAGATTTCGCTCAACTGGCAGCGGAATATTCGATTGACTCATCCAATAAAGATGCTGGAGGGTACCTAGGCTTTTTCAGCCGGGGTATGATGGTTGCAGAATTCGAAACAGCGGCATTTACTCTTGAGATTGGTGTGTTCAGCGATCCAATTCAGACCGATTTCGGTTTTCACATCATCGAAGTTCTTGACCGCTCAGAAGAAGTAGTAGTGATTTATGAAGAGATCAGTGTTCAGGTTATAGAAGCCCTGGTTGAGTCTAAAATCCCAACAGTGATCAATGAATTGGTCCAGTCTCTTTTCGAGCAGGCTGTAATTGACAATAAGCTTTAATCTTAAGCGGCTGTAAAAAACTCAGGCCCGTGTTGACTGCAGTTTGTGCCGGCGTGAGCTGGCCAGCCTGATGGTGGCACGATGGGCTTGCTTCTCCAGGGTATCATCCAGCGATAGAAGCTGGTATTTCTGGTTGCGGTAAGACAGGGCTTTTTGTAACAGGTAGTCCGTTAACCAGGGGTTTTTCGGTAATAGCGAACCGTGTAGATAGGTGCCGATTACATTTTTGTAAACGGCACCTTCAGTTTTATCAGTGCCATTATTGCCGTAACCGGTTATTACCTCTCCCAGCGGTTTAAGGGAAGAACCGAGATAAGTTTTACCGGCATGATTTTCAAAGCCGACCAGTGTCCGGGGCGGTTTCCACAAAGAGCAGTTGACAACAGCATTGCCAATCAGCCGTTTCTGACCCGTTTCAGTATAAAGATCGACTATTCCCAAACCGTCGATCTGCTTACCCTGACTGGTGACATAGTAATGGCCGAGCAGCTGGTAAGAACCGCAAACAGCAAAAATAGTCATCCCTGCGTCAATTGCTTTACGCATTTCATCACGGCGGCTTTTTAAATCTTCTGCTACCAACTGCTGATCACTGTCTTGCCCACCGCCCATAAACAGCAGATCACAGCTGGAAAAGCATATTTTGTCACCTGGTTCAACAGGGATCACCGCGATATCAATGCCGTGCCAGCCGGCCCGGCGGCAGAGAGCGAGCATATTGCCACGGTCGCCGTAAAGATTTAAATGCCCGGGATAAAGATGATAAATATTGATCAGAGCCATCTTTAATCCTCCCAATAGGGTTTGCCCAGACCCATTTTATTTAAAGTACGGTGTATTTCAAGCATTGCTGTATAGGTCGGCAGAATAAAGAGCAGACCACCAGGCGGGGTTTTTTCGATGGCTTTATTGATCGCCAGGTTTGTCTCTTCCTCTATCTGGATTTGGTCGGGATTGAAGCCGGCATATTTAAAACGAACCGCCATATCCCAGGCCCGCAGCCCGGATACCAGCACTGCTGAAAGTTTATCTTTTACTGCTGAAAGCTGTTCAAAATCGACATCCCACAACCAGGAAACATCGGTACCGTCAGCGATCTTATCGTTTATAGCCATCAGTATCGCAATATTATCTTTTTGGGTAAGGATAGTTCTTAAAACTTCATTGGCTCCGACCGGGTTTTTAATCAGGGCCATAATTATTGTTTTATTGTTCAATTTAAATGTTTCCATCCTGCCGAATGAGGGGACGGCCTTCTCCAGGGCTTGCGAAATTACTCTCACAGGAATTGAAAGTGCCTGGGCACAGGTTACGGCAGCCAAAAGATTGTAAAGGTTATAGGTTCCCAGCAGAGGAAAGGCCAGTTCAATCTTTTCGTTGGGTAGGCTGATCTGCAGCACGGCAGTACCAGCGGAGTTAATCCTTCGTCCGGTCAGTTTAATGTCGGGTTCAGGCCGCCTGTAATTGCAGGAGGGGCAGTGATAATGTCCCAGATGGGCAAAGTAGATCTTGTCATAATTGAGTTTTTTTTGGCAGCGGGGGCAGGTTTTGATATCCCGGCCGGTATTCTGAAAGGTATCGGTGGGTAGATCCAGATCAAGGCCGTAAGTCCACCTTGTTGTGCAGCTGTTATTTTCAATACTGACCAGGGATGGATCATCGGCATTGATTACCTGAAAACCGCTCGTAGGCTGTGCTTCCAGGCCGCGTTTGAGCGAGTTTCGAATATTGTCGATTTCGCCGTAACGGTCCAGTTGATCTCTGAATACGTTGGTCAATACTATTCCACGAGGTTGGATGCTTTGGGTCACCCCCGGGAAAGCGCCCTCATCAACTTCCATAACAGCATAGTTTCCGGGCAGTTTTGCCGTCCAGGATGAAGCTTCAATTAAAGCCGATGCCACACCCCATGCCATGTTGGAGCCGGATTGATTATGAACGCACCTGAAGCCGGCTTCCTTGAGGATACCGGTGATCAGTGCGGTAGTGGTTGTTTTACCATTGGTGCCAGTGACGATTAGGCTGCCTTCAGCCAGTTGACCAATCAGGGATGATGAAAGACGCGGCGCAATCGTTAACGCAATTCTGCCGGGCAGGGTTGTTCCACCGCGTCCAAGAATCCTGGTTAGGATCATTAGTGTTTTACCAGCCCAAACCGCACCTAGCAGTTTTGTTACAAAAAGGCGGTCATTGAAACCGCCCGTGTGGAACTTCTGTAACTGCTCTTTCCTCACCTCTGACTACTCACATCCTACTTCTTATAGTTTTACCATGCACTGGACCATATCTGACCTGGTCACGATCCCCACCAGCTTTTCGTTGTTGTCAACCACAGGGACACGGTTAATCTTGCGGCGGTTCATAATTTGAGCGACATCGCTACCCGTGGCATCTTCGCCGATAGTATAGACCTTTTTAGTCATTACCTGCCCTATTTTCGTTTTATGCAGTAGTTCCAAGCCTTTGCGTACACTGGCCAGATCTGAAATGTCGGCATAAGGAGAAATCCAGCCGGAAAGGTTGGAGAGTGGAATTATATTGATCGTTTGAGAATAACGAATAATATCAGTATCAGAAATAACACCGATTACTTTATTATCTGCATCGACTACGGGAACACCACTGAAACGATGCTTGGCCAGCAGTTCAAGCACATCCTGCAGAGGCTGTTCCTCGTTAACACTGATAGCAGGTGAACTCATAATGTCTTTTACTGTATGCATTTTAAACCTCCCGATAAAATTATGATAACGATTAATGTATCCAAGATTCAACAGTCATTATTCTTGATAGACCTGGTTTTATGGGGGCAAAATTTGTTATGCCGCCTGTTCAGATTTAAATAGTTCTACAAGACATTGATCATTCCTGCTTCCGTTGACTGAAATCGTTGAAGAAATAGATCAGTTAATTGTTCCGGAAGGGCAGGGCATTAACAAAAATATCCTGAAAATCCGGGCGGGTGGAAAGTTCCAGATGTTCAACTTTTTCTGGGGTAGTCAGCGCCCTGGCCCGCACCGCTTTTGAAGCAAGGGCCATTTTCGATCCGTCACCGGCTGCGTTACCAACGGCAATAATTTTTTCCGGCGGTAGTTGGGGCAGTAGTCCAATAGTTAGAGCGCTTTCTTTACGCACATAGTTGCCGAAGGCGCCGGCTAACAGGACCTGATCAAGATCGTTTTCACTGATGCCGGCCTCCTTTAGCAGAATCATCAGGCCGGCGTAGATTGCCCCCTTAGCCAGCTGTAGTTCGCGTAGATCGCCCTGGGTTAGCACCAGATCATCACCGGTTTCAGATTTAGCACCGGGAACGAGAACAAATTCAAAGCCGCCCGGGCCGCGCCGCAGCCGATCCTTAAAGCAGGCGGGAACCTCATCCGGGTTTTCCTCCGGGTTGATAAAACGGCCGCTTGGCTCGATTAAGCCGGCATCGAGCAGCGCGGCGGCAGCGTCGATCAATCCCGAACCGCAGATGCCGCAGGCCGGAGTATTGCCAATAATACTCAGCTCGATATCACCATTAACGTAGCTGACCGCCTCGATCGCTCCAGCTGCGGCTCGCATACCCTGTTTGATCTGCGCTCCCTCAAAAGCAGGGCCGGCTGCGGTTGAACAGGCCGTTAGTTTGCCGTTTGCAACCAGCACCAGCTCGCCGTTGGTACCAATGTCGATTGCCGCGCAGATGTCCCTGCGCCGGTCCATATTCGTGGCCAGAATCACTCCGACGGTATCAGAACCGATATAACCGGCTATATTTGGTAGAAAAACTACTCTTCCCGCAGGGTTTATCTTTAACCCAAGTTCGGAGGCCTCCACATCCAGAGCCCGGCTGTAAGCAGGAATAAAAGGCGCGGGAGCCAGGTAGGCTGGGTCTACGCCCATAAAAAAATGACTCATCGTTGTATTGCCGACGATGACTATTTCATAAACATGATCACGCGCAATTTTAGTTTGTCTGAGTAGATCCCTGATAATCTCGTTTGCGGACCCGATCACTTTATCCTGCAGCTGTTTTAAGCCGCCTTTAACCTGGGAGGCGTGAGTGATCCGCGAGATCACATCGGCGCCGTAAATGTTTTGAGGGTTGGTAGCCGCTGCTACCGCCAGAACCGCAGCCGTTTTTAAATCGAGCAACGAACCGACGATCGTGGTTGTTCCGATATCGAAAGCGATTCCGTATAGCTGGTCAGTAGTATCGCCTGGTTCGATCGAGATAAGTCGGCTTCCACTGATGACCACAGTTACTGAAAAGCCGTTATTTCTCAGCAGGGCGGGTAAACCCGCAAGTTCGCGCAGGTTAACTGTAAGGTTCGGGCGATCCAACTTTATGAGCAGCCTTTCTAAGTCGGCCACCTGGTCTTTAAGCGCCGGTAGGTCCAGTTTGACTGCTATTTTTTCCACGAACGGTTCTGCCTCAAGGTTTTCCACTCCACCGGGCATAGTTGTTTTTCGGGTGTAGGCGTCTCTTTGCAGAGGCACTTCAACAACACAATTCTGTTCAACTTTCCTCGTGCAGGCCAGCACCCAGCCGGCTTTCAGTTCACTGTCTGATAGCTGTTCTTTTTCGGCGTCCGTGGGGTCGCCGCGGTTTCCTTCGATAACCTTTACCCGACACTTGCCACAGGTGCCCTTGCCGGCGCAATCTCCTTCAACATATAGGCCAGCCTGGTCAGCTGCTTTAAGTAAATTTGTTCCGCTTTCAACTTCGATTAATTTGTTTTGGGGGATAAATTTAACTTTAAGCATAGCTTCAGAACTCCTTTACAAGTACAAATAAAAGCAACCTTAAGCCGGTTGCTCCTGAAAGATGGTGCGCCCGCAGGGATTCGAACCCTGACTTCAGGCTCCGGAGGCCTGCGTGATATCCCTTTCACCACGGGCGCCTGGCACTTTTGAACAATGCCATAATAACATCAAGCCCCGGTCAAGTCAAACCGGAAAAGCGCCAGAAGTGATTCTCTTTCCCATCTCACAATCAGCAGAAGCAATTAAAGGCGCCTGTCCCCCGATCGATTTTGATTTGAACGAGGGGCATAAACTGATTTCCCGGGCAGGAAAAGACAGGATCAGTATGGAATTAAATTTAAATGCGCCGTAGGAAGGGCTTTTCGTGGCGCATTTTATTAAGTGAGGAGGTTTGGTTTTGCCGGAAGAATATTTGTACCACTATTTACCTAATGGAATCAGGTTAATCTTTATGCCGATCAAGAAGTTTAAAACAATTTCGATGGGATTATTCTTGCATCAGGAGCTGACCCCGGAAGTTGCTGCTGCAAATGCTCTCCTGCCGGCAGTACTCGAACAGGGCAGTCGGCTCTACCCCGATTATCTGACCCTGCAGCGGGAACTTGAAAACCTCTACGGTGCCGAATTGGACACAGATATCATTAAAAGCGGTGAACGACATATTCTTGCCTTTACTCTGGAAATGGCCCATAACCGTTATTTAGGAGAAAATGACAGACTGTTGCGTAAAGGAATGTCCGTTCTCGGTTCGGTGGTTAGTGATCCGCTCGTCATCGATGGTTCTTTCAGGGAAGATTATGTGGCCCAGGAGAAGACCCAGTTGATTAAAGATATCAAAGCGCTGCTTAACGATAAAGCAGCTTATGCCCTTGAACGCTGTCTGGCTTTGATGTGTGCGGAAGAGAGATTTGGCATCAACAAACTTGGCCGGGTCGAAGATTACAGGTCGATTGGTGCGGACAGGTTATACAGCTATTATCAAGATCTCTTCTTGCACAACCCCATTGATTTATATGTCATTGGTGACCTGGAAGAAGAAGAGGTAGTCAGTGCAGCCGGTGATCTGTTTAACTTTACCCACAACGTAGAGGGGAAAGCACTTCCTGAAACTGAGATTATGCAACAGGTTTCGGAAGTAAAATTAAGTGAAGAAGCGATGACTGTCAATCAGGGCAAACTGGTCCTTGGTTTTCGCACCTATACTGGTTACCAGGACGAGCTGTACTGTTCACTGCTCGTATACAACGGTGTATTAGGTGGGTTTCCGCATTCCAAGCTCTTCATGAAGGTACGGGAAGAAGCGGGTCTGGCCTACTATATTAATACCCGTCTGGAAAGGCACAAGGGGCTTATGGTTATGACGGCCGGAATCAATTATGCAGATTACCAAAAGGTGCGGAAAATCATCGATCGTCAGCTTGAGGATATGGCCTCGGGGAAAATCAGTGATGTCGAACTCGACAATACCAGGCGAGGCCTGATCAACCAGCTGCGTTCTCAACAGGACAGCCCTAACCAGCTGATCGCTGTTCACCTTGACGGTTCTGTCGGAGGTAAAACGTATACCATTGAAGAACTCAGCGCCGGTATTGACGCGGTTGGGCGGGAAGAGGTTATGGCTGCAGCCGAACGGGTTAAACTGGATACGGTTTACCTGCTGCGGCCCCGGGAAGGAGAAATGGAAAACAATGGCTGTTCACTGTAATTTGATTGAGAATGGTGCTCTGCAGGAAACTCTTTATTACTACCGGCTTTACCCGGGTTTGGATCTCTATGTTTTGCCTAAGCCGGGTTACTATAAAAAATACGCCATTTTTTCGACCCGCTTCGGATCAATCGATAACCGCTTCCGGGTGGAAACGGGAGGGGAGATTAGCATAGTGCCGGATGGGGTGGCTCATTTCCTCGAGCATAAACTTTTTGAAGACGACCGGGGTAATGTCTTTGACCGTTTCGCCGCACTTGGGGGTTCGGCCAATGCCTTTACCTCTTTTACACAGACTGCTTACCTCTTTTCCTGTACTGCTAATTTTGAGAAAAACTTTCAGCTGCTGCTCGATTTTGTACAGGAACCCTATTTTACGGAACAAACAGTACAGAAAGAGCAGGGGATTATCGGTCAGGAGATCAAGATGTACGAAGATCACCCGCACTGGAGAGTCTTTTTTAACCTGCTGGAGGCGCTTTACCGTGAGCATCCGGTACGCAATGATATCGCCGGTACAGCGGAAAGCATCGCCATGATTACCCCGGAACTTTTGTATCGCTGTTATAACACCTTCTATCATCCCAGCAATATGGCTCTCTTTGTAGTTGGGGATTTGACGCCGGACGATGTGAGCCGACAGGTGGAAGCGAACCTGGCTGGACGCGATTACCAGCCGATGGGCTCGATCGTGCGCATCTATCCGCAGGAACCGGCAGAGATAACCAGAGATCGCACGGTCCAGGAACTGGTAGTTTCCGAGCCGATTTTTTTCCTTGGGTTTAAAGATATGGTTGTGGAGAAATTGGCTGGGCGGGATCTGATGCGCCGGGAAATCCTGATGGAACTGGTTCTTGATATCATGTTTGGAACCAGCGAAGCGCTCTACAATGATCTCTATCGCGACGATCTGATTGACATAAACTTTGGAGCGGAATATACTGCCGAAAACAACTATGCCTATACCATGATCGGTGGCGAAACGAAGGAACCCGAGCAGCTATATCAAAGGATTATGGAGACGGTGCTTAAAGCTAAAAAGGAAGGGATCACGTCAGAGCAGTTTGAGCGCCACCGCCGTAAAATTTTGGGAGGTTATATCAGACGATTCAACTCGCTTGAAGTTATTGCCAATAATTTCCTGGCATACCGTTTTAGGGACACGGATCTTTTCGAACTGCCGTCAATCCTACATGAAATCAGACGTGAAGAGGCCATCGCTTTGATTGAGGAAAACTTCGAACCGGCCCGTCATGCCGTTTCCCTGATTCTGCCTCAGGCGGACGGGTAGCTTACAGTAAAATTCAGTAAAACCCCGAAGGTTGATTTTTATTTTAGGTCAGGTTAAAATAGGACCATTGAGGTGCACATAACTGTGCACAGGGCAACAGGAGGCCTGACCATGAGCAACAACTACAGTATGTATGTAAACCCGCATTTAGGCGAGATGCTCGAAAGCATCAAACTCGATCAAAAATATGTGCGTGGCGAAGGTTGTCACCTTTATGATGTTCAGGGTAACCGCTACCTTGACTGTATCGCTGCTTACGGCGCACTGCCCTTCGGGCATAACCCCGAACTGATCTGGGAAGCGATTAATGATTTTCGTAATTCCGGTGAACCCAGCTTTATCCAGCCGTCTGCATTGGAAGCCGCGGGTGAATTGGCTCGCCGCCTGATCGAGGTTGCGCCGGAAGGTCTCGAATATGTTACTTTCGCTAACAGCGGCGCCGAAGCAGTTGAAGCGGCGATCAAACTCTGCCGATCCGCTTCGGGCCGTCCCGGTATCCTCGCCACCGAAAACAGCTTTCACGGAAAAACTTTCGGTGCCCTTTCCGCTACGGGTAATCCCGCCTACCAGTCGGTTTTTAATGCACCAGCTGAGCATTTTAACCATATTCCGTTCGGTGATGCTGCTGCTCTGGAAGAAGAACTCAAGGCCCGGTCCGATTATTATGCCGCGTTTATCATCGAACCGATCCAGGGTGAGGGCGGAATCGTCGAACCGCCTGTCGGCTACCTGCCCCGGGTAAAAGATATCTGTAAAGAGAACAGTGTACTTCTTATATTTGATGAAGTTCAAACCGGCCTGGGTCGCACCGGAAGCTTGTTTGCCTGCGAGCAGGAACAAGTTTCGCCTGATGTTATGGTTCTGGCCAAGGCGTTAGGCGGCGGAATTATGCCTATTGGAGCCTGCCTCTGTTCGGCGGAAGCCTACAGCGAAGATTTCGGATTGAAACATTCTTCAACCTTTGCCGGCAACTCTCTGGCCTGCCGGGTTGGCCTGAAAGTGTTGGATCTGCTTACCAACGACCACAGCGCCCTGCTGAAGAAAGTGCGGATCAGGGGAGAACTGCTTAAAGCAGGTCTTATTGAACTGCAAAAAAAATATCCCTACCAGATCAAAACAGTTCGCGGACGCGGCCTGCTGCTTGGTCTGGAATTCAATATGGATCGCGATCATTTCCCGGGCAGCCTTCTGGGAGTTATGGCCGAACAGGAACTGCTTACTCCGGCCATTTCATCTTACCTGCTTAATGTGAAAAAAATCAGAGTTGCCCCCACCCTTAACGGCAATGCGATCATCCGCATCGAACCGCCCCTGATAATCAGTGAGGCGCAGTGCCGGGAAGCTCTCCAGGGGATAGATTCAATGCTGGAAGTTCTCGGTCAGGGCAGCACGGCGCGCTTTCTCTCTTACCTGGTTAGACCGCAAAACGAAGAAAATTATCCACCTTATACTCCCTACCATGCTAAAAAAGTTGTACCCAGCGGAAAGCCGGAAGAGGGGCGTTTTGCCTTTCTGGTCCATGCTCTCGATTTGAAAAGTTACCACCAGTTTGACAACAGCCTGCTTGCTTTCAGCGACGACGAACTGGCCGAACTGACCGGCAAGTTTAATGGCCTGATTGAACCTTTTGTTGCCGGGAAAACAGTGATCAATTCGACTGCCGGCCGAAGCGCCTACGGTGAATTTATTGCTTTGTCCCGAACGACCGATGAATTTATTCAAATGCCGCGCAGCCAGGCTCTTGCTGAACTGAAAGCAGCTGTTGCCCTGGCCCGTGAAAGAGGCGCTCGCATCGTTGGCCTGGGCGCTTTTACAGCTGTTGCCTCGATGGGCGGTCTTTACTTGAAGAACGAGAAAATCCCCATTACCACCGGTAACAGCTATACTGTGGTTTCTGCAGTCGATGCCGTCACCACGGCTACTGATAAACTGCAGATCGATCGCTCGCAGACAACTGCTGCCATTGTTGGGGCAGCCGGCTCAATCGGCCGGGGCATATCGCTGCTGTTATCGGAAACTGTGCCTCGCCTGATCCTGATCGGCAATCCAAATAATCAAACTTCCAGTGACAGGTTACATTTGGTTGCCGCTGAAATTTACCGCTACCAGTCAGCACTTCTGAAACAGGGTCGAACCTTGAAGCCGGGCAGTATGGGTCACCTGCTTGCCGATTGCTCTGAGCTGCCTGCCCCTGATGCTACGATGGATGATTTTGAAGCATTTGTCGGCGGTGAAGGTAGTCGCAGAGGACTGATCGGGTTTTCTACCGATATCAATGCTGTCCTGGCCAGGGCAGACATTGTGATCAGCGCCACCAGCGCAACCGAAAAAGTAATCCATGCCGGTAACCTGAAAACCGGGGCGATCGTCTGTGACATTTCCCGCCCGGCTAATGTCAGCGAAGAGGTCGACCGAGCCCGGCCAGACGTTTTGGTAATCGATGGCGGGGTGATCGAAGTGCCCGGCCTGCCCTCTCTCGGTTGGGATTTTGGTTTTGAAGAAGGCCTTGCCTATGCCTGCATGGCTGAGACAATGATGCTTGCTCTTGAGCAGCGTTACAAGCACCACAGTCTCGGGTCATCCGGAGTTAATCTTGAAACAATTCTCCAGACCAGGTATTGGGCAGCCGAGCATGGTTTTAAATTGGCAAATTTCCGTAGTTTTAACCGTCCACTAAGCGAAGAAAGCTGGCAGAAACTGCTGCAAACCCGCCAGAAATTGGTTGTTCGCTAAAATCTATGTTAGAATGAGCAAGTGTTAATTAAGGGATTGATAAGTGGAAAGGATGTTTTAAGTGGAGCAAAAAGCCGGGCATGAGAAAACAGCACAGGACAAAGATTTCGTTAAAGAAATAACCCCGAAAGCAGTTGACTATTCGCAGTGGTACATCGACGTAATTTTAAAAACAAAAATGATGGATTACTCCCCGGTGAAGGGCTTTATGGCTATCCGTCCCGCTGGTTTTGCCATATGGGAAAAAATACAGGAGTTAATGGACAGGCGGTTTAAGGAAACCGGGCATCAGAACGCTTACTTTCCGCTTTTAATTCCACAAAGCCTGCTGCAGAAAGAAGCTGAGCATGTTGAGGGGTTTGCTCCAGAATTAGCTTGGGTGACTAAGGGAGGTAGCGAAATTTTAGCCGAGCCGTTGCTGATCCGCCCGACTTCGGAAGCAATTATTTGCGACTTTTATTCGCGCTGGGTTCAATCTTGGCGCGATTTGCCGATTTTGATTAACCAGTGGTGCAATGTTGTGCGGTGGGAGAAATCGACCAAGCCATTCCTGCGCACTTCTGAGTTTTTATGGCAGGAAGGTCATACCTGTCACCGTACCGAGGAGGAAGCGGAGGCAGAAACCCTTCAAATACTCGAGATCTACCGGGAGTTTTTAGAAACAGAAATGGCCATACCGGCGATTGCCGGACGTAAATCTGAACGTGAGAAATTCGCCGGTGCGCTGCGCACCTATTCTGTAGAGGCCCTGATGAGCGATGGTAAGGCTCTACAGGCAGGAACCTCCCACAACCTGGGTCAGCATTTTGCCAAAGTATTTGATATTACTTTCCTCGATCAGGACGATCAGCTAAAACATGTCTGGCAGACCTCCTGGGGTGTTTCGACCAGACTGATCGGCGCTCTGATCATGGTTCACGGCGATGACCGCGGTTTAGTGCTCCCGCCGCGCATGGCTCCAATCCAGGTAGTGATCGTTCCAATCTTGACTAAAAAGGACCGGGATCGTGTTTTAGAAGCGGTCAGTGAACTGTCCGCTAAGCTGAAAGAAGATCTCCGGATCAAGCTGGATGACCGTGAGGAATACTCGCCGGGGTGGAAATTTAACGAATGGGAAATGCGGGGCATTCCGGTCCGTATAGAAGTGGGCCCCCGTGATCTTGATAAAAATCAGGTTATTCTTGTCCGCCGGGATACCGGTGAAAAAGAGGTCATCCTGCGTGGCGAACTGTCTGCACGCCTGCCACAGCTGCTCGAACAAATTCAGAGCGATATGCTGAAGCGGGCTCTTGAATTCCGCGAAGCAAATACCCGCTGCTGTTCCGATTATGAAGAGTTCAAGAAGATAGTAGAGGAAGAACGCGGTTTCGTTATAGTGTCCTGGTGTGGTGATGCTGCCTGTGAAGAAAAGGTGAAAAACGACACAAAGGCGACTATCCGCTGCATCCCCTTCGATAAAAAGCCTGAAAGCGATCAGTGTATCGTCTGCGGCCAAAAGGCTGTTGCAACCGCTTATTTCGCCCGGGCTTACTAACGGGCTACGGTGAGCCACAGCAATTCTGCGCGAGCGATCATGAGCGAAGTTCTCAGTAACATTTACAAATGACACGGAGGTCTACTTTTTCAACAGGGCACTAGAGAGGATTGTAAATGACCAAAAGGGAGCTTCGCAGGAAGATCATTGAGCTGCGCGATCAGCTGTCTCCTGAAGAAATAAAGGGGAAAAGCCGCCGTCTAGCCGAGAACCTCTACAGCTTATCCGCCTACCGGGAAGCCAAGGTGGTTATGTTTTTTATCTCTTTCGGTAGTGAAGTTGATACCAGGGTGATGCTCGAAGAAACAATCCGCCGAGGCAAGCTGGCGCTTGCCCCGAAAGCTTTGCCGAAAACCCGCGAACTGCTTCCCTCACAAATTCTCGACTGGGATCAGGATTTAGCTCCGGGTGCCTATAACATACCGGAACCACGGGAAGATAAGGTCCGTCCTTATACTCCCGAAGCGATCGACCTGCTGCTCGTCCCCGGTGTTGCTTTTGACCAAAAAGGAAACCGCCTTGGTTACGGAGGCGGTTATTATGATCGTTTTTTTCCCCTGCTAAAACCGACAACCCCGCTGGTTGCCCTGGTTTTTGATTTGCAGATTCAACACAGGGTTCCGGTTGACGAATGGGATCGCCGGGTTGACTTTATTATCACCGAGGAACGAATTATCAAAAGCAAGCAGGGTTAATAACAGAAGATTGTTCAACATCAAATTATTTTGTCCAACTCAGGGGCCGTTAAAGACGATTCTTTTACTATTTTGCTTTTTCTCCGGGAATAAAAAGGCCATAAAAAAACATATCGATGATTGTTTTAGCGATAAGCTCCAGATTGTCTTCCTTTTCATCAACCACTTCCCAGATAAAACGATCCACTAGAAGTATATAGGCTTTAGCCCCGAGCTGGATATCAAACTTTTTGGCCAGACCCTTATTCTGAGAGTAAGCAAATGAAAGAGCAGAGCTCTTAATAAACTGTTCCTTAACACCGTGCCAGTGAGCGGCGACTGATGGCGATTGGCCAAACGCTTCCTGAAATACTTTCATTATCGGGCGGTGCTGTTCGGAAAGGCGGAAAGAGGTTAAAACTAACTCATAATAGGTACCGTGTGCTTCTTCGAGTGTTTCCGGGGTAAAAGGAATTTCCAGAAGATTGTAGAATTCATCCAAAACATTGTCGACAACTTTATTCAGAATGTCGTCCTTGCCTTTAAAATGGCTGTAGACTGTACCATAACCAACTTTTGCCCGTTGGCTGATCTTGGCGATAGTAGTTTTGGCGTATCCTTCACTGAGAAAAACATCCAGGGCAGTATCCAGAATTAATTTACGGGTAATCCGGCTGCGCAGGTAGCGGCGTGGTCTTCTGAGGGTATTGTTTTCCACGGAGTGGTTGCCTCCTTAATTGTATATTAAAAATAATTGAGTCGTAGTGACATTATATCATTTTATAAAAATATTTGCAAAGCTTAGTTTTAGCCATAGAATGTTTCAATGGGCAGAAAAAAGGACCTTTTGCATTTCAGCCATCACTTTAGTAATATAAAATAGCGGACGCCGGAAATATATTTTTAAACTTGAATTATTGCGGGGTTTAAACCTTGGCCATTTATGCAATTGGAGATTTGCATCTCTCTCATTATCAGAGCAAGCCCATGGATATTTTCGGACCTGAATGGGCAAATCATCCGGAGAAGATTAAAGCAAACTGGGATCGTATCGTTAGTGAAGACGATTTGATTATTATTCCCGGTGATATTTCCTGGGCAATGCATCTTGCCGAAGCAGAACCTGATTTACATTGGATAGCGGAACTGAAAGGAACCAAACTGCTGATTAGGGGTAATCACGATTACTGGTGGGCTTCAATCGGCAAGGTTCGTACGCAGCTGCCAATATCTCTTTTTGCCCTGCAGAATGACCATTTTGCCTGGGAGAACCGGGCTGTGTGCGGCACCAGGGGCTGGCTCTGCCCGGGGGAAGAAGGCTTTGACAATGATCAGGATCAAAAAATCTATATACGGGAAGTCCGGCGACTGCAGTTCTCCCTGGAGAGCGTCGGTCGGAAATCATATTCCGATATAATCGCCGCTCTTCACTTTCCACCATTTAACCGGATCGGTCAGTCGAGTGCTTTTACCGATCTTCTGGAACAGTATAATGTTAAAATATGTGTATTTGGCCATATCCATGACAGCAGTAGCAATAATATTTTCCAAGGCGTAAGAAACGGCATTGATTACCGTTTTGTTGCTGCCGACGGGATCAATTTTACCCCGTTGAAACTAGTTTAATCTTTTTTGGGTCACGGCAGGATTGCCACTATAAATAGAGTAATAGTTAATGGGTCTATTTAGAAATGGGAGGTCGGCAATTTGAACACAGACGCTGAAGCTACAGCAATCAATCAGGAAATTGATTTACACCAGGTCGATTCTATCATTGAGCCATATATCGGCAGGAAAGAAATGATTATACCAGTTTTGCAAAAATTACAGGAACATTTCGGTTATCTGCCCCGACAGACCATGGAACAGGTATCCTACCGGATGCATATTCCCTTGAGCCGCATCTATGGCGTGGCTACTTTCTATGCCCAGTTTAAGATGAGACCGCGGGGTCGCAATATCATCAGGGTTTGTAAAGGTACCGCCTGTCATATTCAGGGCAGTCCGAAGATTGCCGAACGGATTGAAGAGAACCTCGCTATCCAAAATGGGGAGACCACAACCGACCTGCGGTTTACCCTTGAAGAGGTTGCCTGTATCGGGGCTTGTGCCTTAGCTCCGGTTATTATGATTAACGACAATCCGCATGGCCGGCTGACCGCAGACAAGATTAAAGATATCCTGGCGAGCTACAAATAAAGAATAGAGCTGGAGGAGGTGGCCTTGTGAACAAGTTTATTGATCAATGCTGCGACAAATGCACCCACACCAGAAGCACACCCTGTAAAGACTTTATCAGATGCTGCGTGGAAGGACCTGTTTGCCATGAAGATCTGGTTTGTTCTGCCAAAAGAAAGGCGATTATTGAAAAGGTTGCCCTGAATGAAAATTTTGTGATCTGTTAATAGCTATGTTCAGGCAAAGGGGGGTACCGGATTTTGTATGAAAAACATCTAATGATTTGTGGAGCCACGGGTTGTATTTCATCAGGTTCGCGCTCGGTTGAGCAGGCCCTGGTTAAAGAACTCGAAAATCATGGCATCAGAGATAGATACCGTCTGGTCATGGGTGGTTGCCCCGGATTTTGTGAGGTAGGGCCTATTCTGGTGATCTACCCGGATGAAGTTTTCTACTGCCACCTGACACCGAAAGACATGGTCGAACTGGTTGAAAAGCACCTGGTCGGCGGTGAGATTGTTGAACGGCTGCTCTACAAGGGTCCGGATGTTGCTGTGCCGGTTCGCTTCTACGATTCAATTCCTTTCTATGCCAAGCAGAAATTCAATGTTCTGCACAACAGCGGCATCATTGACCCGGAAAGCATCGATGAGTATATAATGCGCGGTGGTTACCGCGCTTTTACACGCGCCCTGACTATTGATTCGCTGACAATTTGTGAAGAAGTTAAAGAGTCTGGTCTGCGTGGTCGCGGAGGCGCTGGATTTTCGACCGGTCAGAAGTGGGAATTCACCAATAAGGCTCCCGGACCGAAAAAGTATGTTGTCTGTAACGCTGATGAAGGCGACCCAGGGGCATTTATGGATCGCAGCATTCTCGAAGGCGATCCTCATGCTATACTCGAAGGGATGCTGATTTGCGGCCGGGCTATTGGTTCCAACGAAGGCTATATCTACTGCCGGGCTGAATACCCTCTGGCCATAAAAAGACTGAAAATCGCCATTAGCCAGGCCTTAGAATACGGCCTGTTGGGAGAAAACATACTCGGTTATGGCTTCAACTTCAAGATCAATATCAAGGAAGGGGCCGGCGCTTTTGTTTGCGGTGAAGAAACCGCTTTGCTTGCTTCGATTGAAGGCAAGAGGGGTATACCCCGCCCGCGTCCGCCATTTCCGGCTCAGTCCGGTCTTTTTGGTAAACCGACTACGATCAACAATGTCGAAACCCTGGCCAATATTCCCCTGATCGTCAGGGAGGGCGGTGCGGCCGAGTTCGCGCAGATTGGCACAGCGGGCAGTAAGGGCACGAAAGTGTTTGCCCTGGCTGGAAAGATTCGCAATACCGGGCTCTGCGAGGTGCCGATGGGCATTACTTTCAGGGAGATTATCTATGATGTCGGTGGAGGAATTAAAGGCGGACGGGAATTCAAGGCAGTTCAGGCTGGGGGCCCGTCGGGTGGATGTATTCCGACAGAACTGCTTGATTTGCCGATTGATTACGACTCACTGAATAAAGCCGGAGCGATCATGGGTTCAGGCGGCTTGGTGGTTATGGATGAAAGTACCTGCATGGTTGATCTGGCCCGTTACTTTTTAAGCTTCACACAAAAAGAATCATGCGGCAAGTGCACACCCTGTCGTGAAGGAACCATGCGCATGCTCGAGATTCTGAACCGTATCACCGGGGGTTTTGGTAATCCGGAAGATCTTGATACTCTCGACAGTCTGGCGCACAGTATCAAAGACAGTTCTTTGTGCGGTCTCGGACAGACCTGTCCAAACCCGGTCTTGAGCACGATCCGTTATTTCAGGCACGAATACGAAGAACATATTGAAGAAAAGTACTGCCGTGCCGGTGTCTGTAAGGCGCTTTTCAGCTATAAAATTGATCAGGAGCGATGTACCGGCTGCAGGGCTTGTGTGAAAGCCTGTCCTGTTGATGCAATCACGGGCGAGAAAAAGGAACCTCATGAAATTGATCAGGGGCGCTGCACCCACTGTGGCAGCTGTATTGAAAAATGCCGACAGGATTGCATTCTGATCACTCGCGTAGGGAGGGAAGCCGATGTCAGCAATTAATCTGACTATTAATGAACTTGCGGTTGAAGTAACTCCGGGAACGACGATTTTGCAGGCGGCCAGGCAGCTGGACATCGATATCCCAACCTTTTGTTACGATCCGGAGTTGGCTCCGAATGGCGCCTGCCGGATCTGTGTGGTTGAAGTTGAGAATGCACGGACGCTGATTGCTTCGTGTGTTACCCCGGTCGCGCCGGGAATGGTTATACATACTGAGTCCGAGCGGGTCATAAATGCCCGGAAAGTGATATTAAGCCTGATGGTGGCAAACCATCCCCTGGTCTGTATCACTTGTGAAAAAACCGGGGAATGCAGGCTGCAGGACTACTGCTACCGTTATGGTGTGACTGACAGCAAATATTCAGGTGAAGTCAAGGAACTGTCTCTTGATGATACAAATACATTTTTTGTTCGTGATATGAATAAATGCATCCTTTGCGGTATTTGTGTCGGCAAATGCCAGGAAGTTGTCGGAGCCGGCGCTATAGACTTTACCAGGCGCGGTTTCATATCAAATGTCGGTCCTGCTTTCGAAGATTCTATTGAAGATTCGACTTGCGTTTTCTGCGGGCTCTGTATCGACAACTGCCCGGTAGGAGCATTAACCCCAAAATACAGCCTTGGGCAGGGTCGCCCCTGGCAGGTGAAACAGGTCAGGGCTATCTGTCCGTACTGCGGTATTGGCTGTAATATAAACCTGCAGGTCAAAGATGATCAGGTGATCGGCGTCAAACCAGTCAAAGAGAGTCCGGTTAACCGGGGGCACCTTTGTGTAAGGGGTAAGTTCGGCTGGGATTATTTAAAAAGTAGTGATCGTCTTACGGCGCCACTTGTCAAATCGGATGGTGTATTTGTCGAGGTCAGCTGGGAAGAGGCCTTTGGTTTAATCGTTGATCAAATTGAAGAAGTCAAGCTTCGCTGCGGGGATGATGCCCTGTTCGGCCTTTGTTCGCCGAAGGCCAGCAACGAAGAGGCCTATCTTTTCCAGAAGTTGATCCGTTCACTTGGCTCAAATAATGTCGACAGTTTTACCCGGCACTGCCATGCTCCGGCGGTTAATGCCCTGATGGAAGCATTCGGCAGTGCGTCAATGACCAACAGCATTGAAGAACTGGCCGAAACCGGGGCTATCCTCGTTGTCGGAGCAAATCTGGCGGAGAGTCATCCGGTTTTAAACTACCGTGTGCGTGAAGCAGTCCGCCGCAGCGGGGCCAGGCTGATTGTTGCCCATTCTGAAACTATTGATCTGGTGGATATAGCGCACCACTACCTGCCGCTCCGGATGGGCAGTGCTGTAGCCCTGGTTAATTCCCTGGCTAATTTCATTATCGAAGAAGGGCTGCATGATCGAGCCTTTATTGATAAGCGTACCGAAGGTTTTGAGATATTCAGGAAAGAGGTGTCTGGTTATACTATAAAGTATGCAGCAGAAGTAACCGGTCTGGCGGAAGATGAACTGCGCGCTGCAGCCCGGGCTTATGCTGTTGCAGAAAGAGCTGCCATCGTCTCGGCAGTTGATACAGATAGGCACGCTGACAGCGCTAACCTGGTTTTGGCTCTGGCCAACCTGGCTCTGCTTACCGGCAATCTGGGTAGAGAGGCGGCCGGTCTTTACCTGCCTTACGGTGAAAATAACCTGCAGGGTATCGCCGATATGGGTGCCCTGCCTGGTGTCCTGACCGGTTATCAATCGATCAAAGAAAAAAATGTTCGCGAAAAATTTGCCCGGGCCTGGGGCGTTAGCATAAACGTAAAGCCCGGCTTTACTGTGACAGATATATTTAAGCACGGTAAAAAGTCTGGTATTAAGGCGATGTACATTCTCGGCGAAAACCCGGTTACCTGTTCCGGAGAGCACCTGGAGACCGCAGCTTTCCTTACTGATCTCGATTTACTGGTTGTTCAGGATATCTATATGACCGAGACAGCTTCTCTTGCTGACATTGTTTTACCTGCAGCCGCCTTTGCTGAACAGGAGGGCACCTACACTAATACTGAACGGCGGGTACAGCTCAGCCGGAAGGCGGTCGAACCTCCCGGGGAAGCATTTCCCGGCTGGGCGATCCTTGCTGAACTGGCCGGGTGGTTGGGATTTGACTGGAATTATGACGGCCCGCAGGATATCTTTGCAGAGATCGCTTCACTGACCCATCAATATGCCGGTATTGATTATGAGCGTCTTAACGAACAGGGTCTGCAGTGGCCCTGCCCCAAAGGAGATCATCCGGGGACCAAATTTCTTCACAACGGCCGCTTCAGCCGCGGCCTCGGCCGCTTTTCTGTCGTCGATTATGAACCACAGGCTGCCGATAATCTGTCGATCTGTTGTTCCAAGGGACACTTTAACTGTCAGTGCCTGAGCGAAAACTTGAGCAGGCATTCGGTAATTAACACGCTCAGAAATAACAATGTTTAAGAAGTGAGAACTGAATATAACCGGAGGTGACCGGTAATGGCAAAGTTTTTATTTCCCGAAGGCTTCCTCTGGGGAGCGGCCACCGCTTCCTACCAGATCGAAGGTTCACTGGATGCCGACAGCAAGGGAGAATCGATTTGGGACCGGTTTTCACATACAAAAGGTAATATCTGGAATGAAGAAACCGGTGATATTGCCTGTGATCACTACCGCCGCTGTGCAGAAGATGTCAGGCTGATGGCAGATATTGGCCTGAACGCTTATCGGTTTTCAATCTCCTGGTCGCGTATTTTCCCCCAGGGCAGTGGAAAGGCAAATAAAAAAGGCCTCGACTTTTACCGCCGCCTGGTTGAACAGCTGAACAGTAATAAAATAAAATCGTCTGTAACCCTATACCACTGGGATCTTCCTCAGACACTGCAGGATAAAGGCGGCTGGAACAACCGCGACACAGCAAAATATTTCGCTGAGTATGCCGCCTACGTCTACGCCAATCTTGATTTGCCTGTCGATATGTGGATTACGCTTAACGAGCCCTGGGTTATTGCTATTTTGGGGCATGCATTTGGTATACATGCTCCCGGATTAAATGATTTCAATATTGCCCTGCAGGTATCCCACAACCTCCTGCTCGGGCATGGACTGGCGGTCAAAGCATTTCGGGAAGCGGGTCGTAAAGATGAACCAATCGGTATAACCCTGAATCTCGCTCCGATCCAATCTTTAACCGAAAAACCGGCCGATCTTGAAGCTGCCCGTCGTTCAGACGGCTTTATGAACCGCTGGTTTTTAGATCCGATCTTTAAAGGCAGTTACCCGCAGGATATGGTTGAAATCTTTTCCCGTACCTTTAGCCTTCCTGCTACTGAAGAAGGCGATGCTGCCATTATCGCTGAGCCGATTGATTTTCTGGGCATCAATAACTATACAAGAATTCTCGTCGAAGCAAGCGGTTCGGAAGATGCTTTCATGGGCAACCCGATCAATCCGCCCGATGCCGAATATACCGAGATGGGTTGGGAAGTCTACCCGCAGGGTCTTTATGAATTACTGATCCGCGTACACCGCGACTATGGCCCCCTGCCGCTCTATATTACCGAAAACGGGGCCGCTTTTCCTGACGAATTAAAGAAAGACGGAACCATTGATGATCCACGCAGGATTAACTACCTGCAGACTTACCTGCTGGAAACCTGGAAAGCCGTCGAAGATGGGGTGCCCCTGAAAGGATACTTCGTCTGGACCCTGATGGACAACTTTGAATGGGCTTTCGGTTTCAGCAAACGATTTGGCCTGATCTATGTCGACCACCCGACCCAGAAGCGTTACCTGAAAAACAGTGCGCATTGGTACAAAAAAATGATCAGCAGAAACGGGCTGGAGGCTTAAAGAGTATTTCAATGGAACAGAAAAGAGCGGTGCACAAAACGATCATCAGGATTCGACAGGGCGAGCGGGAAGAGAAGCAGGATCTGATCACAGTCGAAGCCCCCGTGACCATCTATCTTAACGGTAGAGAACTGGTCACTTTGCTCTGTACTCCGGAAAAGATCGATCGCCTTGCTTTAGGGTTTTTACGCTCTGAAGGTATAATTACTGCGATTGACGATGTGGCTTCCATTCGCGTTAGGGATGAAGAAGGATTAGTCGAGATCGACCTGAAATGCGAAACAGACTTGATCGAGAAACTCTATGGTAAACGGACGATAACTTCGGGTTGCGGTAAAGGAACCGTTTTTTTTAATGTGCTCGATTCACTACGCAGCAGCCCACTTGAAGGCGACCTGAAGATCAGCGCTGGCAAAATCTGGTTTCTGATGGAGTCGCTGGAGGAAAGAGCGGAGCTGTTCAAATCAACCGGTTGTGTACATAGTGCTGCCCTGGCCGATCAAGAACAGATTCTCTGTTTTTTTGAAGACATCGGTCGTCACAACGCTATTGATAAAATTATCGGCGAGTGCCTGCTGGCCGGAATCCCAACTGATGATAAGATTATTGTGTCGAGTGGCCGTTTAAGTTCGGAGATTTTGCTGAAAGCTGCCAAGTTGAAAATACAGCTGCTCGTTTCCCGGGCTGCTCCGACCTCTCTTTGCATCGAACTGGCCGAGAGTTTAAATGTCACCCTGGCCGGTTTTGTCAGGGGAAAACGAACAAATATATACACTCATGGATGGAGGATTACAGCAGACTGAGAACAAGATCTGAGAAACTGTGTTTCCGGCTGGATCAGGGTTTAATGAATTTACGTAAGGTTTCCTTATCTTTAACCAGTTTTTCGTCCAAGTGGATCTTTTTGGCGTAGACATTGACCTCGTCCAGATAGAAACCGGTTTGGTATTCAACCTCTTCTTTAACTGATTGTTGAACCTCGCGCAGGAGAAGATCTATTCTCATATTCGGTATCCGTACCAGATCAACAGCTATGTCAATATTTATAAGAACCCTGCTTTTACCGTTCTGTAGTTCAACATCAACAGTCTTGTAAACGCCGGGAATATTGGAAATAATGAACTCTACCAGGTTGGTAATAACATGCTCGGCAATATAGAAAGAACCTAGTGTACTGAAGATAGGTCGGATAACTGAACGTTCAACAGGGGAACCGGCAGTCTGATAAGTTGGAAAGCTGAAAAAAGTACGAAGTGGATCGATAATGTAGCCGGGAAATTCTTTTTTTATGGCGAAAGTGGGCAGCGGTATGACATGGCGGTTTTCTTTAGCCCTTAAAGTCAGGGCGGTTTTAATTGACTCGGGATCAGATACTTCTTCGATAGTGTAATAATAAGCAGGAAGATCAAGCCCAAGATTCTCGGCGATCATATCGGCCATGCGTCTGGATGTGCTCAAAATCAAGAGGCGTCCCGGCATGATTTCAGTCAGCTTGGTCTTAACCCGTCCGGCATGTTCGGGATCCTTAAAAAGGGCTCTTTTTATTGCTCCAAAGCGGGTATTTTCCCTTTTTGCCGAACGCCCGGCCAGGATCATGGCACCTTTAATAAGGAGGCCATCATCGATCATATATTCAATATTATATTGCCTGGCTAATACCGGGGCCTGGTGGCTCTTACCTGTGCCGCTGTGGCCAATTAATGCATATACTTCCATAGGTCTACTTCCGCGCTTCATTTATTCCGGTATTTGCGTCCGGTAGTAAAACTGCTCTATTATTATAGCATACAGAAGAAGCTTATATGGAGAAACGCTCATTGATCATCTGATTGTCCGCGACAGAGCTTTTACCGGCCGATCACACTGTTAAGGAGGGTTTGTTTTGTCAGAGTTCTATCATGATCTGATCGATACGTCAAAAGGTGTTTTTACGATTCTTTTCAGCCGTGCAGGGATCTACGAAATTTTTTTCCCCGGTTCCGATCCGGATCCGCAATATACGCGCCGCCACTTGCCATGGCCGCAATTGACTGACGATCTGAACCGCTATCTTCAGGGTGAAAATGTCGACTGGGACCAATATCCTCTTGATTGCAGCGGTTATCGGCCCTTTACGGCAGCTTTGCTCGGTATAGTGCGCCGCATACCTCATGGGCAGGTCTATACCTATCGACAAGCAGCTGAGCTCGCCGGTTCTCCGCTGGCCTGGCGGGCAGCAGGACAGGCTCTTAGTGCGAACCGACACCCGATTATCGTTCCCTGCCACCGTATCGTTGGCAGTAATGGTAAACTGGGTGGGTTCAGCGGTTCCCCCGGATGGAAGAAGATGCTCCTCGAGACTGAGAAGTGTGCAGTAAGGAGTTGGCAGTAAAATAATTAAGCGGGTGAGACAGCTTAAAAATCCTCAGGTGGGCTTGACCGCAGAGGAAGTAATCGATAAACTAAGGCAGGATAAAAAGAGCCGGGAAAGCGAGATTTATTTGTTTGGTCTCGATTTATTGTAAGTAGTTGAATTAGATGATATTATTGCAGTCGTTGTAGAGAATGGAGAGTGGTAGAGATGAAGCCAACTGTAAAACCGGGCCGCCTTTTAATTCTGATCGCCCTGTGCCTGTTTATAATTGTTTCAGGTTATTGGGCTTTTCTAAATGCGGCCGATCAGGAAACGGGGATTAAGCGGGGTTTGGATATTGCCGGGGGACTTTATGTGCTCCTCGAAACGGTTGAAACAGGAGATCAGGAACTGGACGAAGATGCGATCGAACGGGCGATTACTGTTATTCGCATGCGTGTTGACGAACTTGGTGTTGCCGAACCGATTATAGCAGCTCAGGGTGATAACCGGATTCGCATTGAACTGCCGGATATTGATGATGTTGAGCAGGCCCGTACGATTATTGGGCGGACTGCCCTGCTTCAATTTGTTGGACCTGATGGTGTTGAAATTGTTACCGGTGCTCATCTGATTCGGGCCATAGCTGAAAGAAATCCGGAAGCCACTCCGTACCCTTATATCAGCCTTGAATTTGATCAGGAAGGAGCCCGTCTTTTTGCCGAAGCAACCGGTAAGTTTTTAAACCAGCCTATTGTTATTGTCCTTGACGATGAAGTGATTTCTTCGCCCGTTGTCAGGGCAGTTATTACCGACGGAAAGGCAACAATCGAAGGAAATTTTGAATTCGAAGAGGCTGCCAATCTGGCGCTGCTACTGCGTAGTGGTTCTCTACCTGTTGAACTGCGTGAACTTGAGTCCCGTTTAATCGGGCCAACCCTTGGTCAGCGAACAGAAGAGATTGCTGTTTATGCTGCCGCTGTAGGTCTGTCCCTGGTTTTACTGTTTATGATTATCTATTATCGGATTGCCGGAATAATTGCCGGAATAGCCCTGATATTCTACATGTCCTTAGTTCTGTGGGCTCTGGCCTATTTACCGGTAACCCTGACTTTACCGGGCATGGGCGGCCTTATCTTATCCATTGGTATGGCCGTAGATGCCAATGTGATTATATTTGAAAGAATCAAAGATGAACTGCGCTCTGGCCGGACACCGCGCAGCGCCATGGAAGACGGTTTTCGGCGTGCTTTCCGGGCGATTCTTGATGCCAACGTGACTACACTGATTGTGACTGTTGTACTATTCAGCCTGGCCAGTGGGCCAGTCAGAGGTTTTGCAGTAACCCTCTTTATCGGGATTACCTGCAGTATGTTTACGGCCATAGCTTTAACCCGCTTGCTGCTGCGTATGGCTTTTAAAGCCGGCATTATCAGAAGCGGGGCTTATGTGGGGGTGAAAGTATAATGATAAATTTTATCGGTAACCGTCGAAAAGCCTACTTGCTGTCATTGATTATGGTTGTCGCCAGCATTTTATCAATAGCCTTCATGGGATTAAACCTTGGGCTTGATTTTACCGGTGGCACAGTACTGAACCTGAACCTGGGGGAAGATTTTTCTTTGGAAGAAATCGAAGAGGTGATTGCTCCTTTTGAGGAACTGAAGGGAGCGGTAGTACAGATAGTCCAGGGAAGAGATTTAACCGGAAAACTGACTGAGGAAGGGTTGGTAATCAAAGCGCCTTATATTGAAGAAAGCCGGCGTAATGAGCTGATGGACGCCTTACGAACCCGGTGGCCGAATCTTGATTCTGCTGATTTAAGAATCGAAAGTGTTGGGGCTGTTGTCGGTGGTGAACTGACCCGCCAGGCTCTTATTTCGCTGGCCGTGGCGATAGTTTTAATGGTTGCCTATATTACCTTTCGATTTGAATTTAAATTTGCAGTGGCCACAATCGTTTCTCTGCTGCACAATATCATCATTGTGATCGGTATTTTTTCCATTCTTAGGATGGAAATAAATGTTCCTTTTGTAGCAGCGATCCTGACTGTTTTCGGTTACTCGGTCAATGACACGATCGTTATTTTCGATCGGATACGCGAAAATATTAGGCACAAACGGAAGAGTGATTACGCTGAAGTGGTTAACCAGAGCATTAACCAGAATCTGGTGCGTTCAATCAACACTTCATTGACGACTCTTATTGTGTTGATCGCCCTGCTCGTTGGTTTTAACTATTTTATCGGCAGTATTGATCTGGTTGTCTTTGTGGTTGCCCTGATCCTGGGGGTTTTTATAGGCACCTACTCGTCAATATTTGTTGCCAGTCCTGTATGGCTGAACTTACAAGAGCTGAAGTTTAGGCGAACCCGCCGTAAAGCGGCTTAATATCATTATAGGGGAGGGATAAAAATGGGCTCGTTTTACCTGATTTTAGGTCTGATTTTCAGCCTGGTCATCGCTATTATCGCCCTGGTCAACAATGAAACTGTAACCGTCAATTATGTTTTTGGCCGCACTGAGATATCACTGATTCTATTGATCCTTGGCTCGGCAGTAACCGGAGCTCTGGCGATGGGTCTCTTCAGCCTTTTCCGCAGTATTCGCACCGCCTTTGTTTTTCGTAAACTGCGGCAGCAGCAGAAAGTCCTGCAGAAGCAGGTTAAAGTTCTGCAGGAAGAAAAAATATTCCTCGAAGCTGAACTGAGCAAGGCTGTATCTGTCGCTGAAGAGAAAGATATGTCTGAGGCTGAAGCAGAGATTACGCCTGCAGAAGTAGAGGTTGAAGAGGAACCTTTATGAGTCTTCGCGGTAAACAGTGGGTCTGGCCTGATCATAAGTATGATCAGGTGATTGAGCTTGCCCGAAACCTCAAACTTCCATCTGCCCTGGCCCGGTTGCTGATCAACCGCGGGATTGAAGATCCTGTGCAGGCCAGGGCGTTTTTATCCCCCTCGGCAGACCAATTTTATCCTCCATGGTTAATGCTGGGCATGGAACAGGCAGTCAGGAGACTGCTTGAAGCCATCTCTAAAAATGAAAGAATTATGATCCATGGGGATTATGACGCTGACGGTATTGCTGCTTCAGTAATTATGGTTGAAACATTGCAGCAGCTCGGAGGTACCGTTGATTACTTTCTGCCCAGCCGTTTCGACGAGGGTTATGGTTTGCATATTGATCCCTTGAATCAGTTCAGGGAAACCGGAGTTACGCTGGTGGTAACTGTCGATTGCGGTATCAATGCTGCTGAAGAAGTCTCCCATGCCGCTAAAATCGGGCTTGACCTGATTGTTACCGATCACCATCAACCGCTTGGTCAGCTCCAGGGGGCAGTTTCAGTTATTAACCCTCTGCAAAAAAATTGTTTATACCCCTTTAAAGAGCTTTCTGGAGCGGGGGTTGCTTTTAAACTTGCTACAGCCCTGATGGAAAAGTCCGGCTGTTCCTTTCCGACTCATTTGCTGGATCTGGCTGCCCTGGGTACAGCCGCTGATGTGGTTCCCTTGCTTGCCGAAAACCGGGTTATTGTTTCTGCCGGCCTCGCTGTCTTGCGTGATCTGCAGCGGGTTGGTTTTAAAGCACTGGCTGAAGCAGTCAACCTTGATCAAGATCGTATCAACAGCACTGCTCTTTCTTATATTCTGGCCCCGGCAGTCAATGCCGCCGGGCGGATGGGTGAAGCTCTGCCGGCAGCAAAGCTGCTGCTGGAAAAAGATGCGGCAAAAGCAGCGGATTTGGCCGCATATCTGCACAGGACAAATCAATTACGCCGGGCCACAGAACTTAAGATCCTTAAGGAGGCTGAAGAGGCCGCCCTCGATTTGCTGGCGACAGATAACCAGGGCATTATCACTCTGGCCGGTACGAACTGGCATCATGGTGTGATCGGCATTGTCGCCTCTCGTCTGGTAGAGAAATTTAACCGACCAGTTGCCATGATTGCCATTGAAGGCGAAGAAGGGCGCGGATCGGCACGCAGCATTCCCGGTTTCGATATAACTGCCGCCCTGGCTGAAAATGCTTCTCTCCTGGATCGTTTTGGTGGTCATGAGCAGGCGGCGGGATTTACCATTAAGGGTGACAACATTGGCAATCTGCGCGCTAGTTTGAATCAATACGCCCATCTTAACTTGAAAGACAAACAATTTAATGCCAGGTTATATATTGAAGCGGAACTGGATGAAGCAGAAATTGATTTTGACCTGACTGCCAATCTCGAACAGCTGCAGCCTTTCGGCACGGCTAACCCCGTTCCGCTTTTTGGAAGCCGGGACTGGGAGGTAAAATCCTGGCGCCTGGTTGGTGCAGATCAGCGGCACCTGAAACTTAAGGTTCTAAAGGGTAAGCGGATCTTAACACCAATATTTTTTTCCGGATCAGACCTTGTACCGTATTTAGAAGAAGGTCGCCATGTCGATCTTGCCTTCAAGTTGAAAAACGGATTCTTCAGGAATGAGAAGACCCTTGAAGTTGAAATTAAAGATTTAAGCTACAGTGATTGCTTTTCAAACAGCATAATGGAACTGATTGACCGGCGAGGCTGTCAGGATCGCTCCAGCTGTTTAGAGGGCGGAATTCTTAAGCAAAAAGAGGCACAGATGGCAGTTTTTGTTTCGACCCTTTCCCGGCTGAAAAAAATCGAGAAGAGCGGCTTAAACGGAATGCATCCCTGTTTTATCACCAGCGGGTCATTTAATAACTCCCCTGAACTGCCGCCCGAATTAGATACAATTGTCATTTACGATTTGCCTCTCCATGAGGGTATCCTGCAGCCTGTTTTTGAAAAGTGTTTCTCAAATGGCTCTGTGACCGTTTATTTGCTTTATAGTGATGATGATCTCGAACGAAACTGCCTGCTCCTGGATCACTCCCTGCCGACGGAGCAGCAGCTCATGGAAATATTAACCGCCCTGGTCGGGGTAGCAACAGAAAATAACGACTTAAGCTTACCCGGGCCGGTTGCCGGAATCCTTGGATTCACGCCTGTCCCCAATTTTTGGGAGCGTGTAACAAAAATATTTACCGAAATTGGTTTGCTCGAGAATAACCAACTCTCCCCGGATTGGAAAAGGATCGAAGAATCATGGCTCAAATGTTTAGATTTATCTCCCACCCATCTTGCCACCAGGGAATTGCGTAATAACTGCGAACAATTTCAAAAGCTGCTTCTGGAAGGTAGCCTTGAAGAAATCGCTGCCCGTTTGAACAATTTATCAGGCTGCTGACAGTTAGTGTAAAGCTACTGTAGGGGCACCCTATAGAATTTAGAACCTTATTTTGGTATTATAGATTATAAGTTTTCTGACTCCTGAATTCTATTCTTCCGAGGGAAAAAGCTATGGTTGTAAAAGAAACAAAACTCAGCGATCTGAAAAAAAGAATCCAGCGCTACTATCCCGATCTGGAAGATTGGGACATGGTCGAAAAAGCTTATAATTATTCAATGAAAGCCCATTCCGGACAGATGCGTGAATCCGGTGAAACCTTTATTAGCCATCCTCTCGGCGTCGTGATGATCCTCGCTGAGCTCGAGATTGACCTGATTACCATTATTGCCGGACTGCTGCATGATGTGGTTGAAGATACCGACATTACCCTGGAAGAAATCAGACAGGAATTTGGCGATGATGTGGCTGCTTTGGTTGATGGTGTAACCAAGCTGAGCCGGCTAGACTTTACCTCCAGGGAAGAGCAACAGGCGGAAACACTGCGTAAAATGTTTATAGCCATGGCTCAGGATATTCGGGTAGTTTTGATCAAGCTGGCCGACCGGACCCATAATCTGCGCACTCTTCGTTATCTCAATACTTTCAAACAAAAAGAGATTGCCCGGGAAACTCTGGAAATATATGCTCCGTTGGCTCACCGCCTCGGCATCTATATGATCAAATGGGAGCTTGAAGATCTTGCTTTTCGCTATATGCAACCTACAGAGTATTTTCAACTGGTTGAGAAATTGGATAAGAAAAGAAAAGAGCGTGAGCATTTTATCAACCAGATTATCCGGGTTTTACAGGATCAGCTTGCTGAAGCATCGATCGAAGCAGAAATTCAGGGCCGTCCCAAGCATCTTTTCAGTATTTATAATAAAATGAAAACTCAGGACAAAGAATTAAGTGAGATCTATGACCTGACTGCGGTTCGGATTATTGTTAATTCGGTGAAAGACTGCTATCATACCCTCGGCATAGTCCATACAATCTGGAAACCGATTCCCGGCCGTTTTAAAGATTTTATTGCCATGCCTAAACCTAACATGTACCAGTCTCTGCACACCACGGTTTTCGCCGCCGAGAACGAACTGGCTGAAATTCAAATCAGAACATTGGAAATGCACCGCACTGCTGAGTATGGCATTGCTGCCCACTGGCGTTATAAAGAGAAGATCAAAAATTCCGGAGAGCTCGATGATAAACTGACCTGGCTGCGCCAACTGCTCGAGTGGCAACATGATTACCGTGATGCCCGCGAGTTTATCCGGGAAATCAAAGGAGATCTCTTTACCGACGAAGTTTTTGTTTTCACGCCGAAGGGTGATGTCATCGATCTGCCTGCTGGCTCAGTTACACTTGATTTTGCTTACCGGATTCATACCGATATTGGCAACCGCTGTACCGGAGCCCGGATCAATGGGCGTCTTGTTCAGCTCAGTTATCAATTAAAGACCGGTGATATGGTCGAGGTAGTCACTTCCAAGCAGGGCTCGCCGAGTCGTGACTGGCTTAACTATGTTAAAACCTCCCATGCCAAGAATAAAATCCGCACCTGGTTTAAAAAAGAACGCCGTGATGAGAATATTGAAAAAGGTCGTGAAATGATTGAGAGAGAGATCAGGCGGATCAATGTCGAACAGCGTATTTTACTGAAAAGCGATCTGTTTGAAGATGTCGGGATTACCTTTAACCTGATGTCAGTTGAAGACCTCTATGCTGCTGTCGGCTATGGTGGAATTTCGGTTCATCAGGTAATCAGCCGCCTGCGGGAGGAGTATAATCGCAAACGTACCGATAAAGAACAGGGAGAGGATGATTTACCGGAACTTAAACTGGTTAAGCATTTCAAGCAGGCTACTCAGGGTGTTTCCGTTCAGGGTATGGACAACCTGCTGATGAGGGTTGCCCGCTGTTGCAACCCTGTTCCAGGCGACGAGATAGTTGGCTTGATTACCCGCGGGAGGGGTGTTTCTATTCACCGCCGCGATTGTCCCAACATTCTCCAATACCAGGGAGAAAGCGGACGTTTATTGGAAGCATCCTGGGATGTAGAAGCTGGTATTTCGTATCCGGTTGGGATTGAGGTTGATGCCAATGATCGTAAGAATCTGCTGGCCGATGTTATGATAACGGTAAACGAAAGCAAGGTCGAAATAACTGCTGTCTCAGCCCGGATCGATAAAAATAGAAACGCCACTATCCATATGACCTTGATTGTGCGCGATCAGGTTCATCTCGATCAGATTATGAGCAAGATTAAAAAGGTCAACGAAGTTTACTCCGTTCGCCGTTATGTTTACGGTTCGAATAACTAATGTTGTGTACATGCCTGCTACCGTAGGGTACAATAAGGTGGAATATTATAACTGCTCAGACTGAGCAGGCGGAAGGGCTCTACGATCATTTTTGCCAAAGCCAGCACAGCTGCGGTATACTATTGGCTACAGGCCGCTTCCAGGTAAATATGCGCATTATTGTCGACAATGATGGCCCGGTTACAATGATACTCGACAGCAAAAAGCAATTTTAAGAGAATTGGAGAGGAAAACGAAGATGAACTACAAGGCACCCCGCGGAACACGCGACATATTACCGGATGAATCAATGAAATGGCAACACCTTGAAGAGAGATTCAGGGATTTCTGCAATCTCTATGGTTTTGGGGAAATCAGAACCCCTATTTTTGAACAAACTGATCTTTTTATTCGCAGTGTCGGTGAAGAGAGCGACATTGTTTCGAAAGAGATGTATTCTTTCAAGGACCGCAGTGGCCGCGAACTAACATTACGCCCCGAGCTGACCGCCGCCGTAGCGCGGGCCTATCTTGAACATAACCTTAACGAGCAGCCGCAGCCGATCAAACTATATTACAGTGGACCGATGTTTCGTTATGACCGACCCCAGGCCGGCCGTTACCGCCAGTTCCATCAATTTGGACTGGAGATCTTCGGGGCAGCCAATGCCGTTGCCGATGCTGAAATAATTGCTTTCTGCTATCATTTCTTTAAATCATTGCAGATTGAAAATCTATCAATCGAACTGAACAGTGTCGGCTGCCCGGCCTGCCGCCCCCAATTTCGAGATATTCTGGTACCTTACCTTGAAAACATTGAAAAGGGTCTCTGTTCCGACTGTATCAAACGCTATAAGCATAACCCGATGCGTGTTCTTGATTGCAAACAGGAAAGCTGCCAGATCCAGGTAGAAACAGCACCAAGAATGTCCGATCATCTGTGTCCCGACTGTGACCGTCATTTTATAGCTCTCAAAGAGCTGTTGACCAGACTACAGATTCCTTATAATCTGAGCAGCCGGCTTGTACGCGGCCTCGATTACTATACCAGGACCGCTTTTGAAGTTGTTGCCGGTGATTTGGGCGCCCAGGCTTCATTATGCGGCGGCGGGCGCTACGATCACCTGGTAGAGCATTGCGGCGGGCCGCATACGCCTGGAGTGGGAGTTGCTTTTGGCGTTGAGAGAATCATACTGAGTATGGACTGGAGCAAGCAGATGCCTGAGCCCCGGTCGTCGGTCTATCTAGCCACTGCCGGTGAGAATTTGGAAGGGGAATCTTTACTCCTGGCTTCCGAACTGCGGCAGCGTAATATCGCAGTCGATACCGAATTGATGGAACGCAGTCTCAAAGCGCAGATGAAGTATGCCGGAAAGCATAACTGCAAATATGTTGTGATCATCGGTGAAGATGAAATTGCCAGCGGCCGGGTAACCCTGCGTGATATGGAAAGCGGAGACCAACAGGAACTGACCCGTGAAGCTGTTTTCGAGCTGCTGATCAAAGACGAACCTGTATCAAAAGAAGAGCCTGCTTCGCCCACCGGGGCAGAAGTCATACTGCCTTCAAAGGGTAAACCGACGCAGAAAAGCCACTACTGTGGATTGCTGAATTTGAGTGATGTTAACAATACTGTTAAGCTGGCCGGTTGGGTCGGCAGGCGCCGCGACCACGGCGGGTTGATCTTTATTGATTTAAGAGATCGCAGTGGTATGATGCAGCTGGTATTCGATCAGAAACTGGGTGTTGAACTTTTCAATCAGAGTGAGAGCCTGCGTAATGAATATGTAGTCGCTGTCGAGGGGAAGGTTGTCAAAAGATCCGCGGATAATATTAATCCATCTCTGCCAACTGGTGAAATCGAAGTGCGGGTTGCTAATATGGAAATATTAAACAGCTCGAAAACACCGCCTTTCTATATCGAAGATAATCTTAATGTTGATGAAAACCTGCGCCTGCGTTACCGCTATCTTGATTTGAGGCGCCCGGAAATGTTAAATCGTCTTATGCTGCGTCACCGTGCGGTCAAGCTTGTTCGCGACTACATGGATCGCTTCGACTTTTTAGAAGTGGAGACGCCAATGCTGACCCGCAGCACACCGGAAGGCGCACGGGACTTCCTTGTGCCCAGTCGCCCTCATCCGGGCTTTTTTTACGCTCTGCCTCAATCACCGCAGCTGTTCAAGCAGCTGCTGATGGTCAGTGGCCTGGAGCGCTATTTTCAAATTGTCCGTTGTTTTCGGGATGAAGATTTACGGGCAGACCGACAGCCGGAATTTACCCAGGTTGATATCGAAACTTCCTTTTTCGGCAGCGAGAACCTTTTTGCCCTGATCGAAGGGTTGATGGAGCTGTTGTGGAAAGAGATTCATGGTGTTGAGCTTGAACTGCCTTTCCTGCGCATGCCTTATAAGGAAGCGATGGAACGGTTTGGCTCTGACAAGCCTGACCTGCGCTTTGCCATGGAACTGGTTGATATCGGTGAGCTGGCCGCAAAAAGCGCTTTCAGGGTTTTTACTACTGCCCTCGAAAACGGCGGAGTGGTCAAAGGTCTGCGTATACCCGGTGGTAGCCGCTTTAGCCGCAAGGAATTGGATGACCTGACTTTGCTGGCCCGACAGCTCGGTGCCAAAGGACTGGCCTGGACTTATATTGAAGATAGCGGTTGGCGTTCGCCGATCGTTAAGTACTTCGATCCGGTTTTACTTGATCAAATCAGTGCAAAAATGCAGGCTGAACCGGGTGATGTTCTGCTCTTTGTTGCCGACCGCCGGGAAACCACCTGCCAGGTGTTGGGTAGCCTGCGCCGCCATCTGGCCCCGGAAAATATTTCTGATGAACCAAATTTCCTCTGGGTGGTCGACTTCCCACTTTTTCACTTTAATGAAGCGGAACAGCGCTGTGATTCAGATCACCACCCCTTTACTGCGCCCCGGGTTGAGGATATGCCTCTGCTGGAAAGCGATCCCCTTGCTGTACGTGCTCAGGCTTACGATCTGGTGCTGAACGGAGTGGAACTTGGCGGAGGCAGCACCAGAATTCACGACAGCGAAACTCAGGCCAAAATCTTTAAACTACTCGGGCTGTCGGAAGAAGAGAGTCGGGAAAAATTCGGTTTTCTGCTGGAAGCTCTTTCATTTGGAGCACCGCCGCATGGTGGAATTGCTCTTGGTCTCGACAGACTGGTCGCTCTATTAACCGGTGATGAATCGATCCGACAGGTCATTCCCTTTCCCAAAACGGCTGCGGCCAACTGCCTGATGACCGGCGCCCCGGCTTTTGTAGAGACCAGCCAACTGGATGAACTAAAAATTCAACTGCAACCGCAGGAAGAGGAAGAAGTAAAGTAATTCTTGCGCCAGAATCGGTTTTATGCTATCATTTTTATAGAGGCAGCTTGATAATTACGAGCTTAGCCCTGCTGTGTTCGTGACAACCGATTAAGTTTTGAGCTAACACTTTTTATATGGGAACCCGTACTTCAGCTGCAGCGTAGCAGCCTTTGTAAAGAGGACCTATAAACCAGTTGAGAAGGTACCCACCTTTCGGGGGAACAGTTCAAAACAACGGCCCACGGCACGGCGGGGTTTTTTAATGCCTTTCAGCGTGTTATAAACTGAGTTGTTTAACCGTGATTGTCTTGTTTTATGCAGGGAGGTGAGAGCATTGTCTGTTGAAAATATTTATCTGCAAATTAACAGGGAATTGAAGGAAGGCGCTCATCCGAGTGATCTTCACGACCTGATTGAAGAGCTGGATATCGGGCAAAAAGTGGAGCTGATGCAGCGGTTGGCTGATACCGATGCGGCTCTCATCTTGCAGGAAATGGAGGATTATGAGCAGGCCGATATTCTCCGGCTCTTGAGCAAAGAGCGAGCCAAGGAAATTCTGAAAAACCTGGCTTCTGACGATGCTGCTGACCTGATCGGCGAATTGTCTGTAGAAGAAGCCCAGGAAATGCTGCAGTTGATCGAGGAAGAAGAGGAGTCGCTGGATTTAGGCGAACTCTTGAAATACCCGGAAGATAGTGCCGGGGGGATTATGACAACCGAGTACATCTCACTTCCCGCCGATATTCCGGTGGAAGATGCCATTGCCCGGTTAAGAGAAGTTGCTCCCAAAGCAGAAACCATTTATTACGTCTACGTTGTTGACGAAGAAGGACTCCTGATCGGGGTGCTTTCCCTCCGCGACCTGATTGCTTCTTCTGACGGCACCCTGCTGAAAAACATCATGCGCCATAATGTGATCAGTGTTAATGCCGGGCTTGACCAGGAGGAAGTAGCGCGGATCGTTTCTAAGTACGATCTGCTGGCTGTGCCGGTTGTTGATGATCAGGAGAGAATGCTCGGTATCGTTACCGTTGACGACGTCATTGATGTCTTGGAGCAGGAAGCGACTGAAGATATTTACCACCTGGCCGGAGCCAGTGAAATTGAAGGGATGGAACTAACCGAGGCTCCGGTGAACAAAGTTGTCCGCCTTCGACTACCCTGGCTGTTGATCACCATGATTGGCGGTGTCATCTCCGGAAGCGTTATCGGGGTCTACAAAGACACTCTGGAAGCGATCGTCATGCTGGCTATTTTTATTCCTGTGGTTATGGGCATGGGCGGCAATGTTGGCACCCAATCATCGACAATATTTATACGCGGACTAGCGACCGGTGAAATCGATCGTTCAGAAGTCTGGCCATATTTTTTCCGGGAAATCAAGATTGGCGTGGTTATGGGCGTTATTTGCGGGATATTGATTTCGATTACTGCATTTATCTGGCAGGGCAATCCTTATCTCGGTTTAGTTGTTGGCTTATCAATGCTGATTACAATCAGTGTGGCTACCATGATCGGTACACTCGTTCCCCTTTTGCTAAATAAAGTCAATATAGATCCGGCGATTACCGCCGGTCCGTTTGTGACTATGATCAAAGATTTCACTGGTCTTGTGATCTACTTCGGTATCGCCTCTATCTTCCTCAAACACCTGCGCTAAGTAAATCAGGAGTCAGGAGTCAGGATTCAGGATTCAGGGGTCAGAATTAAAACTAAATATTTAAAGCTAAACAGATCAAAGCAGGCCAAAATCAACACCCTGTTTTTTTTGTGTTTTGTTTTATACTGACTCCTGCCTCTTCCACACAGCCGATCTTCCAAACAAATCATCAAGAGTATTATGGAAATATATGTCTAAATTGCATGTATTTTATGGTTAATCTTCTCATTTTTATAATTATTTTTTATATTTTAGCAGGAATATGTAAATAAAGGTTGAAAAATAAAGGAAAGTGGTGTAAAGTGGTGAAAAGTGGTTGTAAGTGTCTCAAACGGAGGCGAACAGATGTTTACAGGTGAATATCAGCATTCTCTGGATGGAAAGGGAAGGGTCATCATTCCTTCGCGCCTGCGTGAAGGAATGGGAGACTGCTTTGTGATTACCCGTGGTCTTGATCACTGCATTTTTGTCTATCCGTCTTCAGAATGGGTTCGCCTGGAGCAGAAACTGAAAAAAGCACCGATGACCAAGAGAGATTCCCGCGCTTTTAACCGCCTCATCTTCTCAGGGGCTATGGAAATGGAAGCCGACAAACAGGGGAGGGTGCTTATACCCCAGTATTTACGTGAATATGCCGAAATAGAAAAAGATGTGGTGTTTATCGGTGCCGGAGAACGGGTGGAAATTTGGAGCGAACCGGCCTGGAGGAAATATTTTGTTGAAGTAGATGGCAATTACGAAGAACTTGCTGAAAAAATGGTTGATTTTGAACTTTAAAAGTGGTGTTTTAATATGGTTGAATTACACCTGCCGGTTATGGAAAAAGAAGTGCTTCACTTTCTCGGCTGCAAAGATGAAGGAGTCTATGTCGATGCAACGGTTGGAGACGGAGGACACGCTGAAACAATTTTAAACAGTCTTGCTTCGGCCGGCCGGCTAATTGGAATCGATTGGGATGCCGCCGCACTTGAACGAGCTGGAGAAAGACTATCTCGATTTTCAGGCCGGGTTACCCTGGTTCATGACAGCTACACCCGGTTGGAAGAATTACTGAAAGAAGTGGGTTATCCCCGGGTCGACGGTATCTTAATCGACCTGGGAGCATCAACCCTGCAGTTGATGGATCCTGGGCGCGGTTTTTCATTTCACCGGGAAGGCGATCTCGATATGCGCATGGACCGCCGCCGCTCTTTGACAGCTAAAGATATTGTTAATGAATATTCCGCCGAACAGATGGCGGAGATCTTCTTTCGATTCGGTGAAGAGCGCTGGTCGAGGAGCATTGCAGCCAGAATAGTTCGTGAACGGGAGCGGGAAGGTCCGATTGTTGACAGCAAACAGTTAGCGGAAATAATCAAGGGAGCGGTTCCAGCTCGTTATCGCCGACAGGGGGGACATCCGGCCCGCAAGATTTTTCAAGCCTTACGCCTTGCAGTCAACCGGGAGCTTGATAATATAGTGGCTGTGCTGCCACAGGCAGTTAACTGCCTTGCTCCTGGAGGCCGGCTCTGTGTTATCGCTTATCACTCTTTGGAAGATCGTCTCATCAAGCACTACTTCAGGGAACAGGCCAGGTATTGTAGTTGTCCCCCGAACAGGCCCTGTATTTGCCAGGGAGAAACAGTGTTGGCCATCCTTACTGCAAAGGCGATCAGGCCTTCTGATGATGAAGTTAACAGCAATCCACGGGCGCGCAGCGCCCGGCTGAGAGCAGCTGAAAAATGTAATAACTTTAAGATGGAAAGCAGGTGAGTAAAATGCAGCAGGCAAGACAGCTACCTGCATATAACCGTTTAATATCGCCGGCTCAGCCAATCAGGAATCCGGGCGTTATACAGCGGCCCGGAAGCCGACTAAGAAAAGTAAAATTGTTCTTTACCTTAACGTTTTGTTTTATACTCAGCCTTGTTGTAGTGGCCCAGTACTCATCGCTGATTATCCTTAATTATAGGTTGAGTAACGCCCGAGTTGAATTGGCTGAAATCAAAGAAGCTTCACGTACCCTGGAGCTCGAAGCGTCACAGCTCAGCACGATCGGCCGAATTGAGCAAATCGCCAGAGAAGAACTGGGTATGATTGAGCCGGAGATAGGCCAGTTAAGAGTGCTTACTGCCCGTCAGGGAGACAGTAATCAACTTGGAGAGTGAATCGTATGGCTGATTTCACTGTAAGCCGGGTAACTGTCAGGCGAAGATTGATTGCTGTTTTTTTTCTAACTGTAATGATTACTCTTTGCCTGATCAGTCGATTGGCCTGGATTCAGATTGTTTGTGCTGATGAACTATTCGAACAGGCTTGGGAGCAGTGGAATCACAACATCCTGATTAGCTCGATTCGTGGTTCAATCTATGATCGCCATGGCCGGTTGTTGGCAGGAAGCACTTCTGCACATACTGTTGCTGCCATTCCTCCGCAGTTGGAAGACCCGCAAGCGGTTGCCGACGCACTGGCTCCGGTGCTTGATATGGATGAGCAAAGCATTTTCGAACTTATTTCAATTGAACGCAGTGCCGTTTATATTAAACGCAAGGTGAGCCCGGAGGTTTCGGAGGCGGTGCGTGAAATGAATATACCCGGCATTATATTCTTCAATGAAGAGAAGAGATACTACCCAGGCGGCAACCTGGCTTCCCAACTGCTTGGTTTTGTCGGTATGGATCAGGGATGGGCCGGTCTTGAAATATATTACGAGGAAGAAATGAGCGGAAGTGGAAGCAGATATCTTTATCTTGCAGACGCGTTGGGAAGACAGGTGCCGCATGATTTTGACCGATATATCCCGCCTCAGCAGGGTTTTGATCTTTACCTGGCTGTTGATGAGACAATTCAACATATTGTCGAAAAGGAACTCGACCGGATCATGATTGAAGCAGCCCCGAAACGGGCTATGGTTTTAGCTGTAGACCCGCAGACCGGTGCGGTTTTGGCGGCGGCGGCGAGACCTGACTATAATCCGGAAAAGTACGCCGCTTATGATCAGGAAAGCTGGACGCTGGCGCCTATCACATCATCTTTCGAACCCGGGTCAACTTTTAAAATGGTTGTTCTGGCAGCGGCTATAGAAGAAGGGCTTTTTAATCCGGAAGAGCGTTACTTTTGTTCCGGTCATACAACTGTTAGCGGCTCTCAGATCAACTGCTGGACAGTCAATCAGGGCGGACATGGCGATATAAGTTTTTATCAGTCGGTAGGTGCTTCCTGCAACCCGGCTTTTGTTGAGATGGGCAGTCGATTGGGCAAAGATATATTGTTTCAATATATTGAAGCCTTCGGATTCGGACAGCTCACCGGTGTCGATTATCCCGGTGAAAGTGCCGGTATAATTTTTAATCCTGATTTAATCGGTCCGCTGGAGTTGGCCACGGCATCTTTCGGTCAGGGTATTTCGGTTACTCCTATTCAGCAAATTATGGCAGTCGCGGCGATGGCCAATGGCGGTTATCTCTATAAGCCCTATCTGGTTGCTGAGATGCGGGACAGAGACGGCGAAGTCATCTTTATCCGTGAACCTGAAGTTATCAGGCAGGTAGTGTCTAAAGAAACATCACTCAAACTGGTCGCGATGATGGAAAGTGTAATAATTGAGGGCACCGGTCAGACCGCTGCTGTGGAAGGTTACCGTGTCGCCGGAAAAACAGGAACTGCAGAAAAACTGGGATCAGATAACACTTATATGACCGATCAGTTCATCTATTCTCTGGTTGGTTTCGCCCCGGCAGAAGATCCCCGTATTGTTCTCTATGTGGCGGTTGACGGGGTGACCAGGGGCCCGCTCTTTGGTTCTTATACCAGTGCGCCTTTATTCAAAAGAATTATGGAGGACACTTTAAATTACCTGCAGGTCACACCGTCAGAGGTAATTTCGCTTTCTGATAATTAAATTTGATTATTATTGGGTAAATCATAAGTACGGTGAATTAGCTGTAGAAAGAAGTAAAAATGGTAAGGGAGTCTAACCGGATGAAATTGCGGGGAAATGAAATAGTCAGGGTTTGCGGCGGCAGGCTGCTGCAGGGAGATCCGCAGCGGCAAGCCACCGGATTTGCCATCGATTCGCGGCAGGTTAAACCGGGTGATTTTTTCATTCCATTTGAAGGGAAGTGCACAGACGGTCACCATTATATTGCCAGGGCTTGTGCGCAGGGGGCTAGCGGTGCTTTCCATGAGCAGGACAAAACACCCAGCCCGGATATCCCTGCCGATTTTTTGCTGATCGGAGTCGATCAAACCCTGGCAGCGCTCCAACAACTGGCTTCTGCTTACCGTGACAGTTTCGATCTTCCGGTGATCGGTATAACCGGCAGCAGTGGAAAAACCACAACCAAAGATTTTACAGCCGCTGTTCTTTCGGCGAAGTATAAAGTGTTGAAAACAACCGGTAACCTGAACAACGAAATCGGGTTGCCGTTGACCATATTACAATTGGAAAAAAGTCACCAGGCTGCAGTGCTCGAGATGGGTATGAGCGCTGCTGGTGAAATAACAACGCTGTGTGAAATAGGCAGACCTTCAATCGGAGTTATTACCAATATTGGAGAAGCGCATCTAGAGATGCTCGGCTCAATCGATGCTATTGCACAGGCGAAAGAAGAACTTATCGATTACCTCGGCTCAGGCGGGGTAGCCGTATTGAATGGCGATGATCCCCGCCTCCTTAAGCTTAGGGAGCGCTACCCGGGAAAGGCATACTACTATGGCTTGAACCAGGGCGATATAAAAGGCTTCGAATTGTCTCAAAAGGGAGAAAGAAGCTTTTTCCGGGTGCGTTTTCCTGATAAATCGGATGGACTGTTTCAATCACCACTACCGGGACGGGAGTCGGTCAGCAATGCCCTGGCGGCTCTAACCGTCGGTTATATTCTGGGGTTGACTTTGCCGCAGATGGAAGAAGGGCTTACAAAAAGCCAGACTGCGGCCGGACGGCTCCAGATTTTGCATAGTTGTGACGGCTTAAATATTATCGATGACAGTTACAACGCCAATCCCAGTTCTGTTCGGGCAGCCTTAAAGGTGCTTACCGAACTCGGTGGCGAAAAAACAGTTGCTGTGCTCGGTGATATGCTCGAGCTTGGATCTGCCGCTCCTGAAGCGCATCTCTCTGTCGGACGATTTGCAGCTGAGTGCGGAATTGGCTGTCTTATAACTGTCGGAGAATTGGCCCGCGGTTTTGCCGATGGCGCCGGAACTGCCGGCTTGAAAGTGTATTCCTGCATTGATCATAAAGAGGCGCTTACAGTTCTCAGAGGATTATCTCTTGATCGAAACTGGTATGTACTGGTAAAAGGTTCCCGGGGTATGCAAATGGAAAAAGTTGTCCATATTCTGACCTGCGGGGAAGGAGCGGGTGGATAATGGTGCTGGCAATTATGATGGCTGTAATAGTTTCTTTTTTGATTACTGCAGCCGCCTGCCCATTATTTATTAAACGCATGCTTTTAATGCAATACGGACAGCAGATCAGGACTGACGGACCCAACCACCATTCGGTCAAGGCCGGCACACCAACCATGGGCGGGATCATCTTTATCCTTACCGCGGCACTGGTCAGTTTGATTCTGGTTGGTCCCGCACCGCAGTTGTTTGCAGTGCTCCTGGTTACTCTTGGCTGCGGCCTGATTGGTTTTCTCGATGACTATTTAAAAATATCGCGCAGTCGGTCGCTGGGTTTGAAAGCCAGATCGAAGCTGGCCGGAGAAGCTGTGCTAACGCTGATCTTTATCATACTGACCAGGTATATGGGTCTCTATTCGTCCGCAATAACCTTACCGATTATTAATCTGCCCATTGACCTTGGTTTTGTTTATCCCATCTTTGTTTTCCTGATCATATCTGGTTTCAGTAACAGCGTTAACCTGACTGATGGTGTCGACGGTCTGGCGGCGGGAGCTGCAATAATTACTTTAACGGCTTTCATATATATTTCTTACCGGGCCGGAGTAAATGAAATTGCCTTGTTCTGCGGAGCCCTGATTGGGGCCTGTCTCGGATTTTTGATTTATAATCGTCATCCAGCTCGTTTATTCATGGGTGATGTTGGCTCTCTTGCTCTGGGAGGCTCTTTTGCCGCAGTTGCCGTGTTGATGAAAGTAGAACTGTTTTTGTTGATTATCGGTGGAGTCTTTGTTCTTGAAGCTTTATCAGTTATTGCTCAGGTGATCAGCTTTCAGTTGACCAGGCGTCGTATCCTGTTGATGAGTCCGCTTCATCACCATTTTGAACTGAAAGGCTGGTCGGAGTGGCGGGTAGTCTCCGTTTTCTGGATACTAAGTTTCATTTTTTCAATGCTGGGCGCACTGGCCTACAGATATGGGGCCTGATCGGAAAAGCCCCATTAAGGCACTCTTTTCAGGAGGCACGGCTTTGATCAATTTGATTAAAGGAAAAGAGATTTTGGTTGTTGGAATGGCTCGCAGCGGCATGGCGGCTGTTGAGCTGCTTAGCGGAACCGGTGCGGCCAAAATTACGGTCACAGATCAAAAACAGCATGAAGAACTGCAGACTGAACTGGCCAAACTGGAATGCTATCCTGTCGTTACGGCAGTAACCGGTGGAAATCCACCTGAACTGGTTACCAATTCGCTGGCGATGATTATAAAGAGCCCGGGTGTGCCTCCATCTCTTGAAATATTCAAGCGAGCCGAAGAGCTTGGTGTGCCGGTTCTTTCGGAAATCGAATTGGCCTACGCTTTTATCAGGGCACCACTGATCGGCATTACTGGAACAAACGGTAAAACCACAACGACAGCCATGGTCACTACCATGTTAAAAGAGGCTCGCTTTAACCCGGTTGTATCGGCCGGAAACATTGGTAATCCCCTGACCGGGGTAGTCGGCAAGATCGGTTCACAGGGAGTTATTGTTGCCGAATTAAGCAGTTTTCAATTGGAGAATATTAGAAGCTTTCGCCCTACTATAGCGGTTTTTCTGAATTTTGCGGAGGATCATACGGATTATCATGGCAGTATTGATCAATATCTCAAGGCAAAATCACGTATTTTAGAAAACCAAACTGAAGGTGATTATGCTGTACTCAATGCCGGTGATCCGGCAGTGGCATCATTGGAGAAAAAAACCCGGAGTCAGGTGATCTGGTTTGATCGGGTGCCTGTGCAGTTGGGGGTCGGATTGGAAAAAGACCGGGTTCTGCTCTATAATCCGGGATGCAGTCCGGAATTGATCTGTCTCCGTGATGAAATTGCTCTGCCCGGTGAGCATAATCTTGAAAATGCCCTGGCCGCTTCTGCAGCAGCCTGGGCTGCCGGGGCAGATCTGCAGTCAATCGGGACTGTCTTGCGCAGTTTTCACGCTATTGAACACCGTCTGGAACAGGTTGCCACTCTCGGTGGTGTTGACTTCATTAACGATTCCAAAGGAACTAATCCGGGAGCAACAATCAAAGCGCTGCAGTCTTTCCCCGGGAAGAAAAAAATTTTGATAGCCGGAGGTAAAGACAAGTGTGGCGATTTTACGGAGCTGGCCGAGGTTATTGAGCATGAAGCCCGGTTACTGGTATTGATCGGTGAGACCAGTTCTAAAATTGCCCGGGCAGTGGAAGAGGCTGGATTTAATAACTACCAAAAAGTGAAAACTCTGGAAGAAGCAGTTAATGTGGCCTGGAAAGAGGCCCGCTCCGGCGATATTGTTCTATTGTCACCAGCCTGTGCCAGTTGGGATATGTTTACCGATTATGAAGCAAGGGGTAATCTGTTTAAAGAACTGGTTCGTTCGCTGAAAAATATGAGGGAAGCGGAATGAAAAATGGCCATGCATAAAGAAGACACCCGAAACGGGTATGATCGAGTTTTACTGTTGGTCACCCTGCTGCTGTTGGCATTTGGCCTACTGATGGTCTTCAGTGCCAGTTTCGTCATTGCTGCAGAAAGCAAGGGTGATCCCTACTACTTCCTGAAACGTCAGGCTCTGTGGATTATGATCGGGTTGGCCGGTATGTTCTGTATCTCCTATTTTCCGTATAATAAGCTGAAACGATTATCGGTAATTATTCTTTTACTCAACTTTGTTTTTTTAGGTATGATCTATTCCGGTTTCGGTTCCGATCTGGGCGTGGAGGCCAGGCGATGGTTAGTTTTTGGCCCTATCGTTGTCCAGCCGGCTGAATTCAGTAAACTGGCTTTGATTATATTCACTGCCGCTTATATGAGCAGCCGCAATCTCAATTTCAAAAAATTAGCAAATGGCAGTTTGATCCCACTTGTTCTGGCCATGATTGTGTTTTTCATGATCCAGAGTCAACCCGACCTTAGTACGGCGTTGATCGTTTTGGTCGGCAGTCTCCTGGTTATTTTCCTGGCCGGAGTGCCAATATACCAGGTAGCCGGCCTGTCCCTTTCCCTGCTGCCATTTCTTATCTATTTTACAATCAAGCAGGATTACCGTGTCCAACGGTTATTAACTTTTTTCGATCCCTGGGCTGAACCGACCGGGTCGGGCTATCAGGTTATTCAATCCTTATATGCTCTTGGGCCGGGTCATATCTTCGGTTCTGGCCTTGGGCGTAGCCAACAGAAGTTATTTTACCTGCCTGAACCGCAAAATGACTTTATATTTGCCGTGATCGGCGAAGAACTGGGTTTTGTCGGGACAGTTACAGTGCTGCTGTTCTACCTGGTATTTTTCTGGCGTGGATTTCAGATTGCCATGAAAGCGCCAGATCTCTTTGGCAGTCTTCTGGCGGCCGGTATTACTTTTATTATAGCCGTTCAGGTGTTGATAAATGTAGCTGTTGTTACCGGTTCACTGCCTGTAACCGGAATAAACCTGCCCCTGATCAGTGCAGGTGGTAGTTCGGTATTTTTCACTCTGCTCGGTATTGGCATACTTCTGAATATATCTAAGCATGCCCGGGCAGTATAAAGAACACAGGGGAGAGTTAAAAGATGAAAATTTTAATCGGTGGAGGAGGAACAGGCGGTCATATCTACCCGGCGCTTGCCTTGGCCCGTTATGCTCTGGCGGAAGACGACAGCTCGGAGATTCTTTTTGTCGGCAGCGCCAGCGGGCTTGAGAGTAAGATCGTTCCTTCAGCCGGTTTTCCTCTTTTGATCATCCCGGCGCGTGGTTTTCAGCGCAGCTTCAAGCAGTTGGGTTTAGTAATCTGGGATCTTGTCAGAGGCCTGGTGCAATCTGGCAAGATTATAAGCGAATATCAACCGAATGTTGTTCTCGGTACCGGAGGTTATGTTGCCGCACCGCTGATGATAGCTGCTTTGTTAAGAAGATTACCGGTGGTTATTCATGAACAGAATGCCCTGCCGGGCCTGACCAACCGCTGGCTGGCGCCGTTTGTGAAAAGGGTATGTCTTTCGTTTGCGGAGACCGAAAAAAGAATGTTTGGCTCCAGTAGGATAGTCTTTACCGGTAACCCGAGGGCAAGCGAAGTTATGAATTTAAGCCGTGCGGAAGCCTCCCGTTTTTTTGGTTTTGATCCACTGCAAAAGAACATCCTTATCTATGGTGGAAGCCGGGGTGCGCAAAAAATAAACCAGGTAGTTACCGCTTACCTTAAAGAAAATCTGCTGCCGGATAGAGTTAACCTGATCTATATTACCGGGGAAATCTATTTCAAGGTTGTAACTGAAGAACTTGGTCAGCTTCCAAACAGGATAAAACTCTTTCCCTACCTGGACCAAATGCCCGAAGCGCTGGCTGCGGCCGATCTGGCCGTAACCCGTAGTGGGGCGACAACCCTTGCCGAGATTACAGCTATTGGCGTCCCGGCTTTGTTGGTGCCCTCGCCCAATGTAGTTAACAACCACCAGTATTATAATGCCCGGCTTTTAGCCGATACCGGTGCAGCAGTTTTAATTGATGAAAAAGATTTTAATCAACTGAAGCTGCAGCAGGAAATAGACAGATTGATCGAAGATCCGGCACTGTTGGAAGAAATGAGTCGCAACAGCAAGAAAATGGGTGTACCCGGTGCAGCGGCGAAACTCTATCAGTGTCTGCAGGAGGTAGCCTCCTCGTGAGTATCGAGCAGGAATTGGGTCGAAAATTAAAATCCGGAATCAGAAAAGATGAACCGATGTCCATGCATACTTCCTGGCTGGTCGGCGGTCCAGCCGACTATTATCTCTGCCCGGCAGATATTTCGGAACTTGTGGAAATAGTTCGTTTCAGCGCTAAATATAAGTTGCCTCTCTATGTCCTGGGCAATGGCACTAACCTGCTTGTTCTGGATGGAGGGATCAGGGGTTTGGTTGTCAATATCGGAGAGCCCTTCTGTTATATCAACCACACTGACGGTGGTTTTGCCGCCGGTGCCGGTACTCCGATGACCTACCTGGCGGCAAGCGCTGCTCGCGAGGGTTTGGTTGGCCTGGAATTTGCAGCTGGTATACCCGGTTCACTCGGTGGGGCCATCATCATGAATGCCGGAGCTTTTGGTGGTTTTATCGGCGAAAAAATAGGTTCGGTAAAACTGGTTTCTGGCAGCGGAGATCTCCTGAATCTGAAGCGGGCTGATCTTATCTTTGGTTATCGCACCAGTAACCTTGTTGGAATAGGGGTTATCGTAGAGGTTAAACTTGAGCTGAAAAAAGGTGATCCGGAAGAATCTTTAAAAAGAATGGAACACTTAATGGTTGAACGGAGAGATCGTCACCCAAACCTGCCCAGTGCAGGTTCTGTATTTCGTAATCTGCCCGACCAACCAGCCGGCCGGATTATCGAGAGTGCAGGAGGTAAAGGTCTGCGCATCGGTAAAGCCGAGGTTTCGACACAGCACGCCAATTTCATCGTCAATACCGGAGGCGCTTCCGCTGCTGATATCCTGGCCTTGATCAATGCGGTTCGCCAGCTGGTCAGAGATAAATATAATATTGATCTCGAGCCGGAAGTAAAAATCGTGGGTGAGGAGCGTTAAGTGGTGAAAAGGAAGAGTGATCATCTAAAACTGGTGGAAAAAAGCAGAAATCTGCCTGTTTGGAAAAAAGTAACCCGTTTTTTGTTCAGGCTGTTTTTAGCGGTAGCTTTACTAATGCTGCTTAGATATGGAGAAACTTTCTTCCGTGTTGACGAGATCAGCGTTGAAGGAGCAGAGGCATTCTCTTCTGAGGAAATAATTGCTGCAGCTGGAATCAGGGAAGGGATGAGCATCTTTTTGCTTCAGGAACAAAAAATATCTGAGAAGATCCGGAAGCAGTTTCCCAGGATCAAGGAAGTGAAGCTCAACCGAAACCTGCCAGATGCTGCCGTGATTACTGTCAGTGAGCGGATACCGGTGGGTTATGTGATCACAACAGACGGTTTCTGGCTGATTGATCAGAATGCTTTTTGTTTTGCTAATGCTGCAGAGTCAACAGGAGCGTATCCTTTAATTTCGGGAATTACCGAAGAGCTGGTTATACCGGGTGCCCTGCTGGACTGTCCGATCAGGAGAGAGGCGCTGCAAAGGGTTTTCGCGGTCTGGACCGAAGGAATTGCCCTGGAAATTGCTGAAATCAATTTAGATGATCGGTATAATCTTATTATCTATACAGATGAGGGACAGGAAATCTGGCTGGGGGATGGCAGAGATATGGAATCGAAAATAGCTCTGATTGAGCGAAGCATTCCCTATATTAATCTTGATTCCGGAACGCACCTTGATGTTCGTTCCGGAAAAAGGCTCGTTGCCGCAAAAAGTGCTTTAAAAATCGTAAAGGAGGTGGATCCATAAAAAAGGAAATAGTTGATATGTGTTGAATATTTTAGTAGTATCTGCACCACGCTGGAAAGGGTAAGGGGGTAAATAGATGAGTCGAAGAAACTATCTGGTCGGTATAGATATAGGCACAGTTGAAATAAGGGTTGGGATCGGTGAACCCCGCCCTGACGGAACTGTGAATATAATTGGTTTAGGCCTGAGCCCTTCCGCTGGTGTAAGAAAAGGAGCTATTGTTGATCTGGAGAAAACGGTAGAATCGATTGTCAGCGCTGCTGAGGAAGCAGAGAGGATGGCCGGTTTTAAGATTGATTCCGCCTATGTTGGCCTGAAAGGTTTAAATATCGAACTGATCAACAATCGCGGTGTAGTGGCGGTTACCTCTGAAGATCGGGAAATACGTGAAGAAGATTTGGAAAGAGTAATCCAGTCTGCCAGGGTTGTTGCTCTGCCGATGGATCGCGAAATAGTCGACATAATTCCCCGTGAATATATTGTTGATGGCTTCAGTGGAATCAGAGATCCGGTTGGCATGTTGGGAGTTCGGCTGGAAGTTGATGCCTTGGTTGTGACCAGTTTGATTACATCATTACATAATATGCTACGCTGTGTTAATCGAGCCGGTATCAGCATCAAAGGATTGGTTCTGCAGGCGATGGCCAACTCCGAAATAGCTCTTTCCTCTGACGAAAGAGATCTGGGAGTTTTTTTGATTGATATCGGCGGAGGGACGACCGAGCTTGTCCTGTTCCAGCACGGTAAGTTGCAGAAAATGTCGGTTATTCCGATCGGAGGAGATCATGTTTCCACAGATCTGGCTGCCGGTTTGAGAATAAACCATCATGTAGCCGAAGAGCTGAAAAAGGAGCATGGTTCGGCCATGCTATCGCTGGCTGAAAGCGAACCGAAAATTGAAATACAAACAGTAGGCAGCAATGAGCTCAGACTGGTATCGGAAAGGGAGATTACTTCTTTTATCGAGCCGCGGGTACAGGAAATATTTCAAATAACCAAAGAGGAAATGGTTAAAATGGGTTGGCCTCATTTGCCGCCGGCCGGGATTGTTTTACGCGGGGGTGTTTCTTCGATGAAAGGACTTGCCGCAATGGGTCGTAATTTCTTTGAAAGTGACCAGGTCAGATTGGCCAACTTTGACGTTGTTGGTATTCAGAACCCGATTTATTCAACCGTGGTCGGGTTGCTCTATTATGCGCAGCGTTATCAGCCAAGAATGTATATCCATGAACGAGGCAGGCAGAAGAAAAAACGCGGGCTTGGATTGTGGCAGCGTTTAAAAGATTGGCTAGCCGATATTACTGAATAAAGGAGCATACCACTTTTAGGAGGTGCTTTTAATGATTGAGTTTGACATTGAAATGGAACAATATGCTTCAATAAAAGTAGTAGGGATAGGCGGAGGAGGTAGTAACGCCGTAAACCGGATGATTGCTGCCGGGCTGCAGGGAGTAGAATTTTGTGCGATAAACACCGATGCCCAGGCGCTATATTTGGCCAATGCCGGAACGAAGCTGCAGATCGGTGAACAGTTGACCAAAGGACTTGGGGCCGGAGCAAATCCCGAGATTGGTCGCAAAGCGGCCGAAGAGAGTCGCGGTGATATTGAGGCGATGCTTAAAGGGGCCGATATGGTTTTTATTACTGCTGGCATGGGCGGTGGCACGGGTACTGGAGCGGCGTCGATTGTCGCTGAAATTGCACAAAGGCTCGGCGCACTGACAGTAGGTGTGATTACAAAGCCATTCGGGTTCGAAGGAAGAAAGCGCATGCAGCAAGCTGAAGAAGGTATTGCCAGCCTGAAAGAAAAGGTTGACACCCTGATCATAATACCTAACGATCGCCTGCTACAGATAGTGGAGAAGAAGACACCAATTCTTGAAGCATTCCGCGTTGCCGATGATGTTCTCAGACAGGGTGTCCAGGGAATTTCCGATCTGATCGCTGTCCCCGGCTTGATTAACCTCGATTTTGCAGATGTGCGCACGATCATGTCTGAAAAAGGGCCCGCGCTGATGGGGGTTGGCCAGGGTAGTGGTGAAAACCGCACTGTTGAAGCGGCCAAGGCAGCGACAAATAGTCCGCTGTTGGAAACCTCGATCGAAGGAGCCAAGGGGATCTTGATCAATGTTACCGGTGGAACTGACCTTGGCCTCTATGAAGTTCACGAGGCGGCGGAAATTATTTCCGGCTATGCTGACCCCGAGGCCACGATCATCTTTGGGGCAGTAATCGACGAGAACTGCAAGGACCAGGTGAGGATTACAGTTATAGCCACTGGTTACCCTACGGCACAAACGGTATTCAGACCGAAACTTGCTGCTGTTGGCGGTAGTGCTTATCAGCTCGGTGAAAATCTCGATTCACCGACTTGGTCACGCTGGAACCAGCTGAATAAAATCGTCAACGAATAGCTTTCTGTATTCCTTGGAAATTAACCATTACCAGCCCGGCCCAATCGGAAAATTGGTGCCGGGCCTGTTTTTACAAGTCCGGATTCAAATTCAACGAACCGGGGGCTACAATCCAATGAAGTGTTAAATATTTGTGGTGATTTCATCGGAAAAAAGGTTTCCTGAAATAAAGCTATACAGGGCTTTACACACAACATGTTGTGGTCTATAATAAATTAACTGCAATATATTGACGGGAGAACTTGAGGATGAAATGTCCCTACTGCGGCGAACTCGATACCAGGGTGCTAGACTCCAGAGCAACCCAGGTTTCCTCTGCAATCAGGCGCAGACGCCAGTGCATCAGCTGCAATAATCGCTTTTCAACTATGGAGAAAATTGATGAAGATCCGATTGTCGTCATAAAAAGAGACGGCCGCCGGGAGCTATTCGACTCGGGTAAGATTCTCAGGGGATTACTTCTGGCCGGCCAGAAACGCAATATATCGCTTTCCTGCTGGGAAGAGGTTGTGGAAAGTCTTGAACAGGAACTTCGCAGCAGTTACACTAAAGAAGTTGCCGCCGATCTGATCGGCGATATTGTTCTCAAAAGACTGCGCAGTATAGACGAAGTAGCTTACGTTCGCTTCGCCTCGGTATTCCGCCAGTTTCCTGATGTTGAAACATTTAAAGCCGAACTGGAAGAGATGCTAAGGGAAAAGAAGCGCAATACCCGCGGATAGAGATTTCCGTGATCAACGAATGATCATTAAGCTGGCTTTGGATAACAGCAGAATAAGATAGTTAACGGCATACCAAAAGTGAGTATAGCCAGATACCTTATCGCAAATTTAGGTAAGCAATGGTTTGTCGGTGCGCTATAAAGCAAGGGAGGTTAACTAAGTGAGTGATGGCGCCGCAACAAAAAATAAGAAAGAAGTGTCGGATAAAAATGCCGCGTTTAAAGAGATCCGCAAACGCGATGGCCGAATCGTCCCCTTCGAACACGAAAAGATAACCGACGCCATCCTCAAAGCTGCCAAAGCAGTGGGCGGCAGCGACCGCGGCATTGCCGAGAACCTGACCAGGCAGGTTATTCAAAATCTACAGCAGGATGTTCATAACGGAATTATTCCCACTGTTGAAGAAGTGCAGGATGCGGTGGAAGTGGCTCTGATTGAAAACGGGCATGCCCGCACGGCCAAGGCATATATTTTGTACCGCGATCGACGTACCCGCATTCGGGAAGCCAAATCAGAGCTGATGGATGTGGTAAAAGAAATTCTTGTTGAAACCAGCCGGGAAAACGCCAATGTCAACAACTCCCCTTCAGCCAAGATGCTACAAATTGCTTCGGCGGCCAGTAAACAGTACTATTTAAACAATCTTTTGCCGGAAGAATACGCCCGTGCGCATGAAGATGGGGTTATGCATATACACGATCTTGATTATTACAGCAAAACCCTGAATTGCTTGCAAATTGACCTCTCCCGATTGATGCAGGAAGGTTTTAATACCGGTTATGGGTATATCCGCCCGCCCAAACGGATCGCTTCTGCGGCTGCGCAGGCCGCCATTATTCTGCAGAGTAACCAGAATGATATGTTTGGCGGCCAGAGTTTCCCTCACTTCGACCGTAGCATGGGCGAAGTGATTCGCGGGTTGAAAAATATACCGGAATATGAAGAAATCTATCAGGCCATGGAAGGGTTTATCTATAATCTAAATACTATGCACAGCCGGGCCGGAGCGCAGGTGCCCTTCAGTTCGCTTAACTTGGGCACAGACACAAGTGAAGAGGGGCGCTTGATTTCCCGTGCTGTCCTTGAGGCTTTCAGACATGGCCTGGGTCGCGGTGAAAGTCCGATCTTTCCAAACGTGGTTTTCAGGATCAAAGAAGGAGTTAATTTCAGTTCGGAGGATCCAAACTATGATCTCTACCGATTGGCTATCCAGGTGGCGGCGCGCCGGATGAACCCCACTTTTAGTTTTATGGATAGTACTTTTAACAGGGCCTATGGTGATGAAGTCTCCTATATGGGCTGTCGGACTCGTGTTATTGCCAACCGGCATGGTCCGGAAGTCTCGGCCGGACGCGGCAATATAGCCCCGCTTACTTTGAACTTGCCGCGCGTCGCTTTAGAATGCCGCGGTCAGCAGGATCTCTTCTTCGTTCAACTCGACAGGTTGCTGCGTCTCGGAGCGCGTCAGCTTTTGCACCGTTTTGAAGTGCTTTCCAGGCTGCGGGCTCGGGATCTCCCATTCCTGATGGGCCAAAAACTCTATCTTGACTCGGATAAACTGGCTCCCGATGATTCTATTCGAGAGGTAATCAAGCATGGCACTCTGGCGATTGGTTTTATTGGGTTGGCAGAAACGCTGCAAATTTTGATTGGCAGGCATCACGGTGAAGATAGTGAAACTCTCGAACTAGGCCTGAAAATTGTTGAGCATATGCGGAGGCGGACAGATAATTATACTGATGACTACGACCTTAACTTTGCTCTCGTAGCTACCCCGGCAGAGGGGTCGGCCGGACGGTTTGTGGCTATGGATCGTGAACGTTATGGAACAATTCCAGGTGTAACTGATAAAGATTACTACAGCAACTCTTTTCATGTACCGGTTTACTATACAATGTCTATGTTCGACAAAATTGCCGCCGAAGGCCGTTTTCACAAGCTATGCAACGCAGGACACATTAGCTATATTGAGCTGGAAGCGCCGCCGGTGCACAACTTCGAAGCAGTTGATCACATTGTCCGCCAGATGGCGGTATCCGATGTTGGTTACGGGGGTATTAACTTTCCTCTTGATGAATGCCGAAACTGTTCACACAGTGGTGTTTTCAATCAAAATTGTCCCGAATGCGGCAGTCATGATATCAGGCGAATTCGCCGTATTACCGGTTATCTTTCAACCGACGAACGCTTCAACGAGGCCAAGTTGAGTGAACTTAAAGACAGGCGGATCCATTTTGTTCCGGGTGATCAACAATGAACCTGAGGCTGGCTGGTTTTCAGCCGGATAGTATCGTGGACGGCCCGGGAATCCGTCTCTCTATCTTCGTTCAAGGTTGTTCACACCGTTGTCCGGGCTGCCATAATCCGGAAACACATGATCCCCGCGGTGGAAGTGAAATAAACGTGGGTCGGCTTATCGATCTTATCTCCAACTGCAGCGGCATTGACGGTGTTACTATTTCCGGTGGTGAACCCTTTGAACAGGCAGCTCCGGCTGCCTCGCTATCCGCTGAAATAGCTGGGCGGGGTCTAAATATAGTTTTCTATAGTGGGTATACCTTTGAAGAGCTGTGGGCAAAAAGTTTAAATGATCAGGATATCCGATCTCTGCTGGAGATTGGCTGGCTGCTGGTTGACGGTCCCTTTATTCTGAATGAACAGGATTTAACCTTGCCTTATTGCGGATCTAACAATCAGCGCCTGATCGACCTTCCCCTCTCTCTCAGAGAAGGTAAAGCCGTGGAGTGGCGCCCTTTATTGATGGAATATCTCCATAGGTCATGGAAATCATAAAAGGTATTTGTTTGACGAAATGCGGCACTTAGGGGGAATTTGACGTCCAGCTCTACCGGAAAGACGAAATAGCTTATCTGCAGGCTCCACTGCTTGTCGAAAGCGGACTGGTCGACCATGCATTTTCCACACGCCTCGGCGGTTGCAGTTCTGGCGCTATGGCCTCACTGAATACCGCTTTTCATACCGGTGACAGTGAAGATAATGTTCTGGAAAACAGGCGGAGAATATTTGCGCTTTTTGGTTATGACAGCCGTGAAATTGTATCATCCATCCAGGTGCATGGAACCGGACTGGCTATATTTAGTCAAGTGCATCGGGGCGAGGGTGCCCTACCGGGCAGCGCCAGAGAGCAGTGTGATGCTCTGGTTACCACAGCAGAGGGACTGACACTGACGGCATACGCTGCCGACTGTATGTTGATCTATTTCGTGTCACAGCAAAAAGCACTTGTAGCGCTGGCTCATGCTGGCTGGCGGGGTACCCTGGGGGGAATCGGATCTAAAGTGGTTCGCTGTTTACACGAACTTTATAGCCTGGCACCCGACCGGTTGTTGGTCGGTTTTAGCCCTGCTGTCTGCAGGAACTGTTACCGGGTTAATGGTAAAGTAGCTGAACAATTTCAATATGCCGGCTGGGATGGTCCCGCTTACCTGAAACAAATTGCGGAAGAACACTGGAGCCTTGATCTTGCAGCAATAAACGCCGAGCAGCTTATACAGACTGGAGTTAAAGAAGTAAACATGGCTCGCAGTAATTGGTGCACATCCTGTAACCCGGAACTGTTTTACTCTTACCGCCGCGATCAAGGAATAACCGGAAGGATGATCGGTTTTATAGCTTTAAAACCCTTCGGGAGGCATAATTATGAAACAGAAGCGGAGAAAACAGCATAATCAGCGCTTTGAAGTGCTCTCCGGGGAAGGGCGTCGATTTAGTTTCAGCAGGCTGAAGCAGGCCCTGTTCTTTTATATCCTCCTGTTCATAGCCCTGGTAGTTATTGTTCAGGTTGGTTATCATTGGCTGGGGGAACAATTTTTATCTTGGAGACTGCAGATCGTAGCCGCTGAGCCGGGTGTAATGCAGCAGGAAATAATGGTCAAAGGCGTGGTAACCCGTCAGGAAATAGTAATCAAAGCCCCGGCTGACGGATTGGTCCTGCAGATAACTGCTGCCGGTGAAAGAGTTCCAGCCGGAACGGAGCTGATAAAACTCGGTGTCGTATCCCAGGCTGAAATTCAGGCTATGCGTGGATCCGAAGGACAGGAGCCGGATAAAGATCTCTGGAGACAATTAATAACATACTGGCAGCAGATCTTTGCTGCTGAAAATGAAGGTAAAGCGGAGCAGAATGAAGAAACTGATAATAATACCCAGCAGCAGACTGTAGGCGGTTCAGGGGAGAATGCATTTGAAGAGATCTTGACCATCTGCAATGAGCATCCTGGTCATATCTCCTATTATATCGATGGTTGGGAAGCATATAACGGGTCGCTTTACCTGTCCGGGGAAGAGTATGATCAAAATATTCGGGAGGGTATAATTACTGCTGAAGGCGATCTTGTTGAAGCAGGGCAGCCGATCATCAAAGTAGTAGACAACTGGCACTGGTTTTTTAACGTAGTTTTACCTTTGTATCCGGGTCGTCTGGTAGCTGAACTCCCAGTTGTTGAAATTGTATTTAATTTTGCGCCATATGAACCGGTTCAGGCTGATCTCTACTGTTTTGAGATTGATGAACCCGGGCACGAGGTGCATCTTACTTTCATTATTGAAAAACAGCTCGCCGGTTTTGATCAAGCCCGCTGGGCCGAGGCTTCCTTGATCTACCGGCGACGGCAGGGGATTATTGTCCCGGCGGAAGCTGTTTTTGAGAAGGAACTTACTTCTGGAGTTTACCTCAACCAGGGCGGGCGAGTTGTCTTCGCTCCGGTTACTGTTATAGAGAAGCAGGAAGAAAAAATAATGGTCGACGGCATTGCTCCTTTTAATCTGGTGATCAGCCGCCCCGAACTGGTCGAAGAGGGCCAACGTCTGAGATAGCACCCTGTCAACTATAATGAGGTGTGATCAGACAAATTCTTGCAATGGGTAGCTGATCTAGCGCCGTTACTGTAAGCTGAAAGCGAACATAATATCCGACCGATAATTTGAGGGGGAAGAGAATCAGTGCTGGCTAAAAACTACCAAAAAGTACTGTCAGCAATCGATGAAGCCGCCCATCGTTCCGGTCGTGATCCCGAAATGGTAAAATTAGTGGCTGTAACCAAGACGGTCGGCATCGACGAGGTGCGGCGGGCAGCCGCACTCGGCATTTGTGATTTTGGCGAAAACAGGGTTCAGGATGCTGCCGCGAAGGTTGCCAGTTTAACGGAAGTCAGATGGCACTTCATCGGCCATCTGCAGACGAACAAAGTCAAAGATGTCCTGCCCGTATATTCGTTAATTCATTCTCTTGACCGTCTTGCTCTGGCCGAAGCCCTGCAACATTGTGCTGAAAAATTCGACCGGACAGTGAAAGTTCTCATTCAGGTAAACGTTTCCGGCGAAAAAAGTAAATTTGGTCTGGAGCCTGGAGAATTACCCGGTTTTTTAAGAAAAATTAGCAATTTTAGTCTTCTTAATGTCAGGGGGTTAATGACGATGGCGCCTTTCATCGAAGACCCCGGGGAAACGCGCCCTTATTTCAGAGAACTGCGCCGACTACGTGATGAAAATGCAAAACCGGGCGTTGAACTGCACGAGCTTTCCATGGGCATGACCAATGATTTCACAGTTGCCGTGGAAGAAGGAGCCACCATAGTCCGTATCGGCAGCGCCCTGTTTGGATAAATTACAACAGAAGAAAGCAGGTAGATATTGTGGGCTTTTTAGCGAATGGATTACTCTTTTTTATCCAGATTTATTATTTTGTCATTTTTGCACGGATCATTATGTCTTGGTTTATAATGGGTGCCGGCGTTAGTAAAACCGTATCCGATATATATCGGATAGTATACGGCCTGACCGAACCACTGATGGCTCCGCTGCGCAAGATTATTCCGTCAGTGAAGATAGGCATGGGCTATCTCGATCTTTCGCCACTGATCCTTATAATTCTGATCAGGATCGCTCAGTATCTAATCAGCCGTTACCTATTTATTTAAAAGCGGGAGAGTGAATAGTGGATACAGTATCCCCCCTTTCGGAAGCAGAACAACAATGGCAGCTGAATTTTGAACGTAAACTCGGGGAACTGTCTGGTGGTAGAAGGTTTAGCACCCCTTTTCTGGATCCCCGCCAGTTGGAACTTGCCGAAGCAGCGCTGCGAACAATACCTGCCCTGTCCTACACAGTATATGGTGGTTATCCTGAAGCGGAAAGAAATGCGCTCAATATATATCCTGCTCAACAAAAAGGTATGCTGCCCGAAGTAACAGCAGTGCTGGTAAAATGGGCCGGTTTTGAAAGTAAACTCAGCCACCGGGATCTGTTAGGAGCGGTTCTGGCCTGCGGTCTTCGCCGCGACCAGATCGGGGATATTGTTATGCTTCAGGAAGGTGGTGCGGTGATGATGGTAACTGATTCGAAAGTCGATTATATCTGCAGCAACCTGCTTCAGGTGGGTAACCTGCCGGTCAATTGTGTTGCGACTGAATTGGGGCAGCTACCTCTGGCGAAAGATGATGGCAAGGAAGTAAAGGGTATAGTGGCCAGTTTGCGGGCAGATGCTGTTTTGTCGCTCGGTTTTGGTATATCCAGATCGAGGATTGCCCTTCTGATTAGAGGTGGCCTGGTAAGGGTAAACTGGCGGCCGATCAATTCACCTTCAATACAGCTGAAAGAAGGTGATCAGGTTTCCCTGAAAGGTAAAGGACGTCTGCTGATTTACACTCTGGAGGGTGAAACGCGTAAAGGGAGAATACATCTGAAATTAAAGAAATATTGCTAATTGGGCAGGAAAAATAGTCTTATTGTCGAATAACGCTCTGAATTATCTATTTTTCCATTCATATAATATTAACAGGGAGGATTACCGATGACTATTACACCGATGGATATTCAAAATAAAGAATTTGAACGTTCTTTCCGCGGTTACGATATCGAAGATGTAGACGAGTTTTTAGATCGGGCAGCAAAAGATCTCGAACAGCTTATGCGCGAAAATGTTGAGTTAAAAGATCAAACCAACCAGCTTTTGGAAAAAAATAAAAATTATCAAAAACTTGAAGAAACAATGCATAATGCCATTGTTGTCGCTCAGGAAACCGCAGAAGAGGTCAAGCTTACGGCCAGGCGCGAAGCCGAATTAATCAGGCGTGAAGCTGAGAGTGAAGCTAAACAGATTATTGAAGACGCCCGCTATCGTTCCAGTAAGATTCTGACGGAACAGGAAGAGCTTTTCAAGCAGGCCCAGGTTTTCAAAATGCGTTTCCGCTCATTTATTGAGGCTCAGCTTGCCACCCTCGAAAGTGAAGACTGGCTGGAGAATGCGAGAACTGAACGTAAAATGAGCGGCCAGAGGCGCAATTTTAAACCGCAAGCCGATTTTGAGCCGAAACCTGAATTGGAATTCAAAGCGGATTTTGAACCTGAACCTGAATCGGAATTTAGATCCGCTGCCGAATACGAGCTAGACACAGAACCTGAATTTTAAATTTGCCGCCGCACTAATATTGATTTATATTTATTTACATGCTACAATCTACCGCAAGTGCTGTGAACGGGACATGAAAGCGTAAATTTGGCTTAATCAGAGAGCCGGTTTTAGATGAGAGTCCGGCTAAGCTGAACCGCTGCAAATCACCCGGGAGTTCCCGCGCGAAACCCCCATCAGGAGAGAGTAGGCACGGGCGGACGCCGCCGTTACCGGCTATTTAAAGAGAGGCCCCACATCAATGTGTGTGGCCAGGAGGGTGGTACCGCGGGAGAAGATCTCGTCCCTTAGGGGCGGGATTTTATTATATAGCATAAAGGAGCATGATCATGGACTACAGAGATACGCTTAACCTGCCGCAAACTGAATTCCCAATGCGCGCAAACCTGCCGGTGCGCGAACCGGAGATGCTTGAAACATGGGCCTCAATGGATATCAATAAACTGGCGCGAGAAAACCGAAAAGGAGCGCCTCTCTATATACTGCACGACGGGCCGCCCTATGCTAACGGTGATATCCACATGGGTACTGCCCTGAACAAAATTCTCAAGGATATAATTAACAAGTATAAAACAATGTGCGGTTTCGATTGCCCCTACACACCGGGTTGGGATACGCACGGTCTGCCGATTGAGTACCAGATCATCAAGACCCAAAAAATAAATCGTAAAGAGATCTCAGATCTTGAATTCAGGAGGATGTGCCGTGAGTATGCTTTAAAATACGTCGATCTTCAGAAGGGCCAGTTTAAAAGGCTCGGCGTTCGCGGTGACTGGGATAATCCATATCTGACCCTGAACCCTGTATTTGAAGGGTACCAGATCAAAGTATTCGGGACGATGGCTGATAAAGGCTATATATACAAGGGCATGCGACCGGTTTACTGGTGTGCAGACTGTGAAACTGCCCTGGCTGAGGCTGAGATAGAATACAGCAGCAAGGTATCCGAATCAATTTATGTCAAGTTTCCCTTAATTGATGATCAAGGTCTTTTCGGTGGGGTCGAAGATCGCTACTGTCTGATCTGGACTACCACCGCCTGGACTATTCCGGCTAACTTGGCTATAGCCGTGCATCCTGATCTCAATTACGTTCTTGTTGATGCCGGTTCTGAACAGTACCTTCTGGCCGAAGGTCTGTTCGAAGAAGTTTCCCGGGTAGCCGGTTCCCGGGAAACTTGGCAAGTTTTAAAGAGAGTTAAGGGCAGTGACCTGGTCGGAATGCGCTGCCGCCATCCTCTGTTTGACCGTGAATCGATCCTGCTGGCAGGTGAACATGTAACCCTGGAACAGGGTACCGGATGTGTGCATATAGCACCCGGTCACGGCCCTGAAGACTTTGCTATCGGGCAGGCTAATGGCTTACCGGTTTTAAGTCCTATTGACGACAGTGGTATCTTTACCGAAGAGGCCGGTCTCTATGCTGGCCTGCGCTATGATGTCGGAGGAAGAGCTGTCACTGAAGACCTGAAAAGTAAAGGTTTACTGCTGAAAGCCATCCCGCTCGAGCACCAGTACCCGAATTGTTGGCGCTGCAAACAGCCGATTTTATTCAGGGCTACCGAGCAGTGGTTTGCCTCGGTGGAAGGTTTCCGCAAAGAAGCTCTCGCAGCGATAAGCAAAGTAAATTGGACCCCTTCCTGGGGTGAAGAGCGCATCTATAACATGATTGCCGAACGGCAGGACTGGTGTATTTCCCGCCAGAGGGTCTGGGGGGTGCCCATACCGATCTTTTACTGTGCAGACTGCAATACCCCGGTGATTAACAAACAGACAATTGAAGCGATTAGTGAACTCTTTACCCGTGAAGGATCCGATGCCTGGTTTGCCCGGGAAGCCGCAGATATAATCCCAAAAGGGCTTAGCTGTCCCCAGTGTGGCCATGGTGAATTCAGGAAAGAAAAAGATACAATGGACGTCTGGTTCGATTCCGGCTCTAGCCATGCTGCAGTTTTGGAGGCCAACCCGGAGCTGCGCTGGCCGGCCGATCTCTACATAGAAGGCAGCGACCAGTACCGCGGCTGGTTTCATTCATCACTGCTCACAGCTGTGGCAACAAAGGGTGAGCCGCCCTATCGCGCCGTGGTCAGCCATGGTTGGGTTGTTGATGGCGAAGGTAAAAAGATGTCTAAATCGCTCGGCAATGTGATTGCTCCTGAAAAGATCATCAAGCAGTACGGGGCAGATATTTTAAGGCTCTGGGTTTCGTCAGCCGATTTCACAAGCGATATCCATCTTTCAGAGGATATTCTCAAACAGTTGATTGAAGTTTACCGCAAAATACGCAATACCACCCGTTTCCTGTTAGGTAACTGCTCCAGCTTTGACCCGGCCACACATGTGGTCGACTACAATTCAATGGAAGAGATAGACCGCTGGGCCCTTTATCGATTGAACAGTCTGGTTGAAAGGGTAACCAGGGCTTATGAAAAATATGAATACCACCAGTTTTTCCATGCCCTTCATAATTTTTGCGTTGTCGATATGAGCAGTTTTTATCTTGATGTCATTAAGGATCGGCTTTACTGTTCGGCACCCGATGATCCGGCCCGTCATTCAGCACAAACTGCATTAATGACCATTCTCGGGCACCTGGTCCTGCTGATGGCGCCGATTCTAACCTTTACTGCTGATGAGATCTGGCAGTATTTGCCCGGAAGAGATAAACAGAGTGTTCAACTGGCCGATTGGCCTGAGTTAAATCCGGTCTGGGCGGATCAGGAACTTAACAGTCGCTGGCAAACTTTACTGGCAGTGCGTGAAGAGGTAACCGGGACTCTGGAACAGGCCCGTAAAGACAAAATAATCGGCGGTTCTCTGGAGGCTTCTGTTACCGTCTGGGCTGATGATCAGATTTACGAGCAGTTAAATAACTATGCCGAATATCTGGCTGTTCTCTTTATTGTATCTTCAGCCCGGGTGCTCCGAAGCAGAGGGCAGGACCCTGAGCGCGCTCTTAAGGGGCAGAGTTGCCCGGTCAGTATATTGGTAGAAAAAGCGGCTGGCCACAAATGCCCGCGCTGCTGGATATTCACCGATTCAGAAGAGGAACTCTGTCCCCGCTGCAGCACAGTAGTTGCCCAACTTTAATCCGGGCATGCGGCATTTATATGTAGGGTCATAGCGTTCCATGCCGACTCTGTTCTAATTGATCCCCCTGTGTTAAAATAGTTTAAGTTACTGTAAGTAATCGATTGCTTTAGAGTCACTGATTCCCGGATCTGGAGGAAACCAATTGCGACTGATCATAACTGCAGCTTTTGTCATTATCGTTGATCAATTATCTAAATATCTGATCGCAACGCTGATGGAAACCAGCCAATCGATAGCTGTAATCAATAATTTTCTCTATATTACTTACGTGCGCAATCCCGGTGCGGCTTTCGGTATATTTCCTTACCAGACCGCTGTTCTTATCGCTATTACCCTGGTAGTGGTTCTATTAATAATTTATTATTACCGTATTTTTTCCGAAAACTACAAATGGATTCGGTTTGCCCTTGCCCTCCAGCTCGGCGGCGCACTTGGTAATTTGATCGACCGGGTCAGGGTAGGTTACGTTGTCGATTTTATTGACTTTACCGTCTGGCCGCCAGTTTTCAATCTGGCTGATTCGGCGATCGTAATCGGTATGGGCATATTATTGATTACTTTCTGGCGTGATCCAGAACTGCGTATAAAGAGGAGCTGATATCTTGTATCCTGAAATTTTTCGCATTGGAAGTCTGACCATTCATTCTTACGGACTGATGATTGCCCTGGGAATCCTTGTGGGGGCCATGGCCATATACAGGGAGGCCCCGCGGGAGAAAGTTAACCCGGATCATGTTCTCGAAGCGGTTATCGTTGCCGCTTTTTTCGGCTTGCTTGGCTCGCGCATCCTTTACATTGTCCTGAACTGGCCGGACTACAGCGGGCAGCCGCTTTCTGTTTATTTTACTCAGTTTGAAGGACTTTCCTTTTATGGGGCTATGTTTGGTGGAGTAATTGCTCTCTATATCTGGAGTATTCTGCGCAAGATCGGTTTTCTCAAGATGGCTGATCTTTTAGCGCCCTATCTGGCTCTCGGTTATGCTTTCGGTAGAATCGGTTGTTTCCTTAATGGCTGCTGTTATGGGAAAGAATCCAGCGTGTCCTGGGCTCTGCCCATAAACATGGCCGACAGTGTCCTGCGGCACCCGGTTCAGCTTTATGCCTCCCTCGGCGCGATTATTATCTTTATTGTCCTTAAACTGCTGCGAAGGAATAGGCCGTTTGTCGGGTTTATCTTGATCGCTCTATTTGCTTTATACGGATTATTGCGTTTCACAACCGAATTTTTCCGTTATGAAGAAATAGTCTGGTCAGGCCTGACCGCGGCCCAGCTCTTCAGCCTGGGGTTGACGATCGTATCCCTTGTCGCGATTGTTGTTTTCTCCTTTGTGGAACCTAAAAAGAAATCAGAAAAAAAGAAGAAGGCTGTAAAGAAGTGAGTGAAGAGTTAGCAGTCAATTCTGAAGATACCGGTCGGCGCCTCGATCTTTTTCTTTCCCAACAGGTAGCCGGCCTTTCTCGTAACCGGGTTCAGAAGTTAATCGATGCTGGAATGGTTCTGATCAACTGGGATCTCTGCAGCGATAAAAATTACCGTTTGCAAAGTGGGGATAAGATCAGTGTAACCGTTCCTGCGCCTGTCGAAACCGTGGTCGAACCAGAAGAGATTCTGTTGGACGTTGTTTACGAGGATGAAGACCTGGTGGTGATCAATAAACCGCGCGGAATGGTGGTCCACCCTGCGCCGGGTCATGCCCGGGGCACCCTGGTCAATGCTCTGCTCAGTCACTGTCGTGACCTTTCTGGCATCGGTGGAGTGGTGCGCCCCGGTATTGTCCATCGGCTCGACAAAGACACCTCCGGTCTGCTGATTATCGCCAAGAATGACCTTACCCATCAATCGTTATCTGCTCAGTTGAAAACAAGAAAACTGCATCGCGAGTATATCGCTCTGGCCTGTGGACTGGTCAAGCCGGAAAAAGCCCGCATTGAAGCCCCAATTGGCCGCGATCCGCGGCACCGCAAGAAAATGGCGGTTGTCGCGGGAGGAAGGGAATCGGTGACACGCTACCGTGTCTTGAAATATTATAAACGCTACACCCTGCTGGAGCTTAAACTGGAGACTGGTCGTACTCACCAGATCCGCGTTCATTTGGCTAATATCGGTTACCCGGTGGTCGGTGATACAACCTATGGGCCGGGAAGTTATGGTGATCTGCCTGCTGAACTGGCCGCCCCCCAGGCTCTCCACGCCCGCCGTATCGTTTTCACCCACCCACGTAGCGGCGAAACCCTGGGAATTTCCACCCCTTTACCCGCAGCATTCAAAAAAACTCTACATTGGCTCAAGGAAGTATAAAGTTATTCTGTGTATTAACTTAACTGTGAATGGATGAGGAAAATAAGAATCGGGAGTTTTCTCCCGGTTCTTATGGTGCGCCTGAATGGTTTTGAACCATTGGCCTCCTGCATGTCAATCTCACGATAGCTATTATCCTATATGGTAACATAACCCTGGAACCCCCTATATATCGTGTAATATTTAATATTAAAATTACACGATATGGTCTTCAAAGGCACTGTATCATCTCTCATCTTTAGTATAAAGGGTGTATAAAATGATGTGTTTTCCTTAATGCCAGATGATGCAACATAAGATTAAAAAATCTTGAGAAGGTATGTTTATTGCTTTCAGGCTTAAACACGGCAGGGATGATGACTCGATCGGTTGGCTTGCCAGCATGAGTGTAGACGATCGCTTTTGCTATATCAGGGGAATCCTAAAAAGTGGCTTGTATGCGACTTTATTAGCGGAGCCGATTTCCAATCTCGGGTACGATTTTAAGATTGTTCATTAACAGGCAGAGGAAAAGAAGCAGGAGATCAGCGAAGCCGATCTTGAAACCGCCCTGGGTAAATGGCTTAATGTCTAACGGGAGTAAAATAATATAAAATTATGCGTATGGAAATAATCAATTATTGGCAGGTAACTTTAAAATAATAACGAATTCAGAAGATCGTATCTGATCTTTCGCACTCCAACTACTGGTACAGAGATGATGTCAAGGTAAGACCACATCCGCATGTTAAATGATAAGGATGGCTCCTTATGGCGGAAAGGCAAGAAATTGTGGGGATGTATAAAAGATTTATACTTATTGCAGCAACGGTAAGCGCTCTTATATACATAGGATGGAGAGCTTATTTTACTATTCCTTTTGGATTTGGTACGGTTGCGGTTATCTGTGGGATAACTCTGCTCTTAGCTGAAATGAGCGATATGTTTGAAAATATGGTTAGCTACAAAAATATCAAAAAAGTTGAATTTCCCGTTAAACCAACTATAAAAACTGAGAAATATCCTCATATTGATGTCTTTATCACCACATGTAATGAAACGGCGGAGCTTTTATTCAAAACGATAAACGGTTGCCTTCATATGGATTATCCTTATAAAAGCAAGGTGCATATTTATCTTTGTGATGACGGTAATCGTTTAGAAATGAAAGAGCTGGCTGGCCAAATGGGGATTAATTACCTGGCCCATACTGATAATCAAGATGCAAAGGCCGGCAATTTAAATAATGCCCTGAAGAATTCGTCTTCACCATATGTTGCTACTTTGGATGCTGATATGATCCCGAAACATAATTTTCTGATGGAAACAATCCCCTACTTGATGGTAAAAGAATTTGTAGGATTTGTTCAAACGCCACAGGATTTCTACAACCCTGACCTTTTTCAATACTACCTTTATTCTGAACGCAGGATTCCCAATGAGCAGGCGTACTTCTTTCACTATGTTCAACTTTCACGAAACCAGGCAAACGCTGCAATCTACTGCGGTTCCAACGCGATAATCGCAAGGAAAGCGCTCGAAGATGTTGGAGGCTTTGTTACAGGAGTACTAACAGAGGATTACGCAACAGGGATGGCCATTCAAAGTAAAGGTTATATAAGTTATGCTATTAACAAGATTGTTGCTTCAGGTTTGGCGCCAGTCGACTTGAAAAGCTTAATCAGGCAAAGGCAGCGATGGGCCAGGGGGTGCATACAAAGTGGTAGGAAGCTACACTTTTTGTTTCGCAAAGATCTGTCTTGGGGCCAGAAAATCCAATATATGGCTTCCACAACCTATTGGTATACGGGTGTAAAAAGGTTCATCTATATCACGACGCCGATTCTGTTTTCTGTATTTGGTGTTGTTGTATTGAAAACATCGTGGGTCGCAGTACTTATTTTTTGGTTGCCTATGTATTTATTTGGCGCAGCTAAACTTAAAATGCTCTCACAAAATACAAGAAGCACACGTTGGAATAATATTATAGAAACGATTATCTTTCCATCCCTACTAACTTCAGTTCTTTTGGAGACATTTTATATTTCCAAGAGGAAGTTCGAAATTACAAAAAAAGGCAAAGAGGATGCAGGTGATCGTACTTACCATTTATTACAAGCAATGCCTCATATTATTTTGTCAGTATTGTCTGTTGTAGGCATTTATATATGCTTTACGATGATTTTCAATACTGGTTCATTGATCTACCTAATAGTTTTGTTTTGGTTATCTGTAAACTTCTACAACCTGGTAATGGCAATTTTCTTTATGTTCGGAAGAAAGATGTTTCGAAATAATGAGAGAATCAGGGTTGAAGTACCCTGTAAATTAGATGATGGTCGCAGGGTAATCGATTGTTTCACCTTTGACCTTTCCGATACTGGGTTTTCTGTTTCAAACGAATTTCCTCTCTATATCCCCGACAATACTCCAAGTAAAGTATCTTTGAAGACAGATCATTATCAGTGTGATTTTGAAGCCGAGGTTGTTCGTGTTGTTTCTAAAGGTTCAATTATTGGCAAACAGAATCGTTGGCTTTACGCCTTCAACATTACTGATATCAGTGAAGAAGATAAGAAACAGTACTATCAGATAATATACGACCGTGATTTTGATTTACCTAGAAGTTTAGATCGTCACGTAAGAGTATTTGGCGATTTGAGAATTAATGTAGTGCAGAGAACCCAGAAGCTGCTGGATCATAACAGGAAGTTACCCAGGGTAATCCTGGAAAAAACCCTTGCCACCAGGGAAAATAATTCTCTAATTCTTGCAAAATTTAATTACGATTATGCCGAAGTAAAGACTTTTGATCAAAGAGATTTCCCACCAAATATATCTTTCATAGCAGCTGATAACATTGATATAATTTGCACTTATGTTCGAATAATAGAAGTACGTAAGAAAAGTCCTAAGGTTAAACCAGTCTTGTTGCAAACAACTGCTCTATATAAAATCGAAAATAAAGATGAGCTTGCCTACTCAAAAGCATTTCAGGCTCTGCTGGACGAATGGATCAACGAATATGATCGCAGTTAAATCCAACAAGAAGATATCCAGATTATTGGTTAAGTGGGTTTAAATAAGCTTTTGAATTTAACTCTTCAGGGTTAGCCTCCGGAGTAAACTGATGTTTAGGTTTAGGGCCCGGAAATTGAGATAGAAAAATATCATAGGTTTTGATCTGGGCGAAGGCGGTGATCCTCTTAGTCCGATGGGATGGTTTTATAATTAATTTCAAAAGAATATTGTATTACCACAGAGGAGAAGGCAGACAGTTCGACTTTTAACCGCTTCGATTTTATAATGCCGGTTACTTCTATGTTCGACTTTGGAATATCCACTTCAACTTTTTCCTCATCCAGTAAATCGGCCATTATCTATTTTACCAACTTATGATAAAATCTTGATTTAACAGGAGGAAAGTAAATGAAATGGAAACATATCCTCTTAGTATACATTCTTATATTTATTGCTTTTGCTGGCTTATGGCATGAGCTGTCGTATCGCCTTACTATAAAAAAAGGTGAGCTGCTTATTCCGCTGGGATCGAACGCGGTTTCCGCTTTTTGCAGTGAGCTGCCTTTTAAAAGGTGCATAAGCATTGGAAATGCTCTTGAGGCGCCAAAAGGTATCTCCTGGAATGTGCAGATGGACAAGCGCTACTTTGATTTAATAAAAGCCGCCGGATTTGACAGTGTCAGAATTCCTGTTAGATTTTCTGACTATGCAAAAGAGAACCCGGGTTATCAGATAGAAGAAGAGTTTATGTCTGAAGTTGACGGATACGTAGATTATGCTCTGGAACTGGGACTTACTGTAATTTTGGACTTACATCACTTCGAGGAACTTATGGAATATCCTTTGGAGTATAGTCGTTGTTTTCTTGCAATATGGGAGCAGCTATCTTTGCGCTATAAAGATTATCCTCCCGAACTTATTTTCGAGCTACTCAATGAGCCCCAGAAAAACCTAAAGGATGATGTATGGAATAAATTGTTGGCAGAAGCGGTATTTGTTGTTAGGAAAGAGAATCCGGACAGATTTTTGATAATTGGCCCCGATAACTATAATTCACTCCATCGCCTGCAAAACTTGAAGCTGCCGGATGACAAAAAGATCATTATTTCAATTCACTATTATGCTCCTAATGATTTTGCATTTCAAGGAGATCCATATCACGAAAGTTACAAAGAGCTTAGTAATATTCCGTGGGGGAAACCCGACGAAATCAAGAGACTGAAAGATGATTTTCAAAAAGCAGCTAGTTGGGCGAAAGCCAATGATCGGCAGGTCTTTCTTGGTGAATTCGGGGTGAATCGAAGCGCGCCTGCACAATATCGAGAATTGTGGATCAAAATGGTAAGAGAACATGCAGAGGAAGTTGATTTTGCATGGGGTTTCTGGGAGTTTTGCTCTAACTTTGGAATTTATGATTCCAATACAGATAAATGGGATGAAAAATTAATGGAGGCCTTGATTGATTGAGACATACTTCCATGATTCATATAAGTGTCAGGGAGACGGCATGCTGCTGTGTGACATTCTCTTCTCCTAAAAGATGTAAATCGGGATATTCGTGATGTTTTTAAAAGTATGCACACCCGAAAAACCCTTTAAATTCAATGGTGCGCCTGAATGGTTTTGAACCATTGGCCTCCTGCGTGTCGAGCAGGCGCTCTCCCCCTGAGCTACAGGCGCATAGATTAGTGCAAAAACATTTTAGCATTATCTTGATCGTGATGTCAAGGTAATGGCGGTTTCAAATCTATAAATATTTCTCTTTCTGTGCTATTATGTAAATGTGCTCAGGTCTTTAAGGGGGGTCTCAATTGCCTGCAAACTTAACGCCGCAGTATTACGCTGCTGAAGAAAGCTACCGTCAGGCACGATCACCCGAAGAACGCATTAAGGCCCTGCAAGAGATGCTGGCGGTAATACCAAAGCATAAGGGGACCGAGCGGCTTCAGGGAGACATAAAGAAGCGCATTGCCCGTTTTAAAGAGGAAGGGATCAAGAAAAAGCAAACGAAGGGTTTTAACCCTTTTGGTGTTGAAAAACAGGGAGCGGGGCAAGCGGTATTAGCCGGTTATCCCAATACCGGAAAATCATCCCTGGTTGGCATCCTATCGAGGGCCAAAGTAAAAATTGCTGAATACCCTTTTTCCACAGTTCTTCCGGTAAGCGGCATGATGCCCTACAAAGATACATTTATCCAACTGGTCGATACCCCTCCACTTTCGGTTGATAATATTCCTTCAGGCCTGATTGGAACATTCAAAGAGGCCGATCTTTTATTGGTTGTAATCGATGTTTCCACGGCTGAATGCCTGGAACAGCTGGATGGTTTGATGAAAATACTGCAGGAACGCGAGATTATCGATCTCTCTGATGAGGGTGAAATAATTGCCCCGATTCCATTTATAGTTCTGGCAAACAAGATTGACCAACCGGAGGCAGAAGATAATCTTACAGTCTTAAAAGAATTGAATCCCAGTTTGGAGATACTGTCTGTTTCCAACACCGGGATCGGACTGGAAAATCTGAAAGATAAAGTATATGAAATCCTAAATATTATCAGGGTTTATGGTAAAAAGGTCGGCAGGGTCGTTGATAAGGAGCGGCCCTTTATCTTGAAAAAGGGGAGCACAGTTTTAGATTTTGCTGCCCAGGTGCACAAAGATTTTCCTCAGAAGCTGAAAAGCGCCCTGGTCTGGGGCTCGTCAAAATTTGACGGACAGGCTGTCGCCCGCGAATATGTTCTGGAAGACGGCGATATTATAGAACTTCAGTTTTAAAAGGTTTCCTTCTGCTGTCAGTTTGTTCATACACTACAACGATGCAGGAATAAGAGCAGTAATTGCGAATAAGTTCTCTATTAGCTGATCGGATCAGTAAATGTATCTCAAGTAAAAAAATGAAAGGGAGATGAACCGGATGATGTGGATATTTTTAGCGCTTATCGCAATTGTAGCTGTGTTTTTTGTTGGAATCTATAACCGGCTGGTTACCCTGCGCCAGCGCCTTAAAAATGCATGGGCGCAGATTGAAGTCCAGCTGAAAAGGCGTTACGATTTAATCCCCAATCTGGTCAGCACGGTTAAAGGCTATGCATCACATGAGAAGGAAACCTTTGAGAAGGTAACTCAGGCCAGGAATATGGCCATTCAGGCCAAAGATGTCAGCGAGCAGGCCGGTGCAGAGAATATGCTGTCCGGTGCCTTAAAAACACTTTTTGCCGTTGCGGAAAGCTATCCTGAACTCAAAGCCGATGCTAATTTCCGCCAATTGCAGGAAGAACTTACCAATACAGAGGGAAAAATCGCTTTTTCGCGGCAGTTCTACAATGACACTGTGATGACCTATAACACTACGATTCAGCAGTTTCCGACTGTATTGTTAGCTGGCATGTTCGGTTTTCATAAGGAAGACTACTTTAACCTCGATGAAGAAGCTGCAGCCCGCGAGGCGGTAAAAGTCGAATTTTAGGGGAGTTTATCCATGAAGAGGAAATATAAACTCCTGTCATTCAGGGCAGGGTTCGGTTTTTTGCTGATGGTGTTTGTTATCGCAATAGTTATCCTGTTCATTCCGGCCAGGGCTGGAGCACAGGACGACCGCTCTTTCTATTTCCCCTCAGTGACTATTGAGGCAGAAGTTAATCCAGATGGAACTATGAATGTCACCGAACAGCGTACTTTTCGTTTTGATGGTAATTACCGGGGCGCCTGGGCTTATATTTATCTCAAATATAACTCAACGATCAGAGATGTTCAGGTCAGCGAGGAAGGCCAACCGTACCGCGAAATGCCGATTGGCACTCAGGATATACCCGGTATATTTTATGTTGAATATAAGCCTGATCTGGTTTATATCGACTGGAGCTACGAGGCCTATAACGAGGATCGTACCTTTACCCTCAGTTATGTCGTCGATAATGCGGTGCTGCTTCATCAGGATGTCGCTGAATTATACTGGCAGTTTATTGGAGACGAATGGGGCGAGCGGACCACTTATGCCCGGGTTACCCTGACCCTGCCCGCAGGAGCAAATCAGGGGGAGATCAGGGCCTGGGGTCATGGTCCGCTTTATGGCGCGGTAACTATTGTAGATCCGGCAACCATAGTCTGGGAAGTCGATGGTTTACCCGCGAAAACTTTTATGGAGGCCCGGGTGGCTTTTCCACATAAGCTTGTTCCGCAAGCGGCTAACTACAGCGGCCTAGATGGCTTGCCGGGCATGCTGGCTGATGAAGAGGCTTGGGCCCGTCAGGCAAACTTAAAACGGACGATGACTCGTCTGGATTACTTTTTTGGGCCACTGCTTTTTCTGGCGATGTTAACCTATTACATCGTTGCCCGGATCAGATCAAAACGTTCACCGGATGCCTATAAAGGAGATTATTACCGTAAACTGGCTGGTGATTATTCACCGGCAGAGGCCGGCTACCTGGTTCGATCAGGGAAAACCGTCCCTGAAGATTTTACGGCAACCGTAATGGACCTTGCCCGGAGAGGGCACCTGAAGTTGGAAGAATACCAGGGTGAAAGCGGTCTGATCCGTAAACGGAGTTTTACAGATTTCAGGGTGATTCCGGCAGAGGGTAAAGATCAACTGAAGAAGCATGAACAGCAGCTTTTTTCTTTTATATTCGAAAAAGTTAGTGGGTCTATCCCGGAGGGAACGACCCTGAGAGATATCGAGAAATATGGGAAACGCCGGCGCGAAAACACAGCGCTTTTCTATAAAAACTGGACCGAGAGCATCAAAAAAGAGGCCGCTAAGCATAAATTTTTTAAAGGGATTGCCTGGAGTGGAATAATTGTTGGCGCAGTGATCACCGTGGTCGGTATTCCACTGCGTTTCCTGCCGATGATTATTACCTTTGTGGTAACTTCTATTACCGGTCCTTTTTTGATTATCGGTTTTGCCATGATGAAGAGGTTAACTCCGATCGGAGCAGATCATTTCGCCAAGTGGAGAGCGTTCAAGCGCTTTCTGCAGCATTTTTCCCGTCTGGATCGTTCAACCATACCTGCGCTGATAGTATGGGAACATTATCTTGTCTATGCAGTGGTCCTGGGGGTGGCCAAAGAAGTAATGGAGCAGTTGCACCTGGCTTATCCAGAGCTAAAGAGCAACCCTCATCTGCTGAGCCCTGCTTTTGGTGTAATAGTAGCCAACCCGGTTCGTTTTAACAGCCTGACATCATCCATGGATCAGTCTTTTAAAACAGCGTTTCGTTCAGCATCTTCCTCCGGTTCCGGCGGTGGTGGTGGTTTCTCCGGTGGAGGTGGAGGTGGAGGCGGTGGTGGAGGAGGCGGCGCCCGCTGATACGCCTCTTTAATAACCTTAAATAGCTGGAAAACAGTTTGATTGATTGAAATGCAGGGAACCTTTTAGTTCGAACAAATAATACCCGGAGCTTAGAATGCCCCGGGTATTATTATTTAAATGGTTGAAAAACCGGTAGCTCGGTGTTACTATATGCATATACAAGCATATAGTATTAAAGGTATGAGGGGGAGATTGTAAGATGCCCGAAGCACAGTATACTACCCTGGCCGATTTTTATAAAGCCCTCGCTCATCCAACCCGCCTGCAAATATTAGAGTTTTTAAAACCCG
>JAUWPV010000047.1 GCA_030611385.1 Bacillota bacterium
GCCAGCAGAGCGAAGCCCTTATGTGATCATGCCGGTTCGCTTTAAGACAAAGGACAATCGCCTCGTGCATGCTGAAATCAGCGCCGCGTGGCTTCTGAACGAGCAGGGCAATACCATCGGCATCCAGGGCAGCACAAGAGATATTACCGAGCGTAAGCAGTTGGAAGAACAGATCATTGAAAGCAAACAAATGTACCAGTCAGTGGTTGACACCCAACAGGAAACGGTCACCCGTTATTTAGCCGATACAACTTTAACATTTGTTAACGATGCTTACTGCCGGTTTTACGGGAAACCACGCCGGGAATTGTTGGGCCATAAGTTTCTGGAGTTTCATCCGCCGGAAATACAAGATCAGATAATTGAATTAATTAATAATTTGACTCCCAATAAGCCCAGCGTAACCCATGAGCATTATATTTTGTTTCCTGACGGCAGCATTCGCTGGTTGGAATGGACAGAGCAGGCTTTATTCAATGAAGCCGGAGAGATCAAAGAGTTCCAGGCGGTGGGGCGTGATATCACGGAACGAAAAAAACAGGAGACTGAACTGCAATATATCAGCTTCCACGACCAGCTGACCGGACTCTACAACCGCCACTATTTTGAAAACGAGCTGCAGCGATTAGCTGGAGCTCGCGAGCATCCGGTAGCGATCATCTCGGCCGATCTCGACGGACTGAAGCTGGTAAACGACACCCGCGGCCACAGCGAGGGCGACAGCTATCTGCAGGCCGGGGCAGAAATGCTAAAAAGGGCCCTGCGTACATCAGATATTCTGGCCCGGGTCGGTGGAGACGAATTTGCGCTGATCCTGCCCCGCACCACCCAGAAAGCCGGGGCGGAACTGGTGGCCAGGATCCACCGGCAGATTGAAGAATACAACCGGGGGCAGGCCGGTTTGCCGCTGAGCATCTCGATTGGCCTGGCGGTCAGTGAGCACAGTGAAGAATCCCTGGAGGAAGCCTATAACAAAGCCGATGCCGCCATGTATACCGATAAGCTTCAGCGTGGCAAAAAGGCCCGCGCTGAGATTATCACTTCGCTTCTGGCCTCGCTTTATAAACGCGGTGACCTTGGCGAAGGAGCAAGAGAACAGGTGCAGGAACTCTCCAGCCAGCTGGGCCAGGCGCTGAACCTGGACGAGCGCCGGATGGCCGATCTCGGGCTGCTTGCCCAGGTTTACGACCTAGGCAAGATAAACATGCCGGATCATATCGTGCACAGTAGCCTGCTGCAGAAAAGCGGAGAGCTGACCGAGGCAGAAGATAAGGCTATTCACCGGCACCCGGAAACCGGCTACCGCATCGCCTCATCTTCACCCGAACTGGCCGGGGTTGCCGATCTGATATTGAAGCACCATGAAAACTTCGACGGCAGCGGCTACCCGCTCGGTTTAAAAGGTGAAGATATACCGGTCGAGTGCCGCATTCTGGCCATCGCCACTGCTTACAGCGCCATGGTCAACCCACGCGCTTACGCCAAAACTTTCGAGAAAGCTAAAGCCATAAAAGAGCTGCAGCGCTGCGCCGGCACCCAGTTCGATCCGGAGCTGGTCGAGAAGTTTTCGCTGATCGCAGAAAAACTTTAGCTTTATTAGCACCTATATATAGCTTAATAAAACGCTAAACACCCTGTAAAATACTATAGATATATTTACACCTCTTAACCCCCAGGGCTCTTGGCAAAGTGCCTCTTGCCATGTATTCTGTTAATTGTTATTGTTACACTGCTTTGTTGTACCCACTAAACCGGTGCAACTTCCCTCGCGTTTTACTGCTTCTAATTTCAAATGTCCCAAAACAAACCAGTTGAACTTTATCTCCTCATAATTATTTTTCCGGGTTGGCAGGAAAGCAAAAACTAATCGCGAAAACTAATAGCACAAAATATAATATTCGTAGCACGATTATACGGAGACTATTCTTTTCAGGTAATATTCTCTACCGGGCTATGAATTACAGGAGGTTATGCAATGAAGAAAAGGTATTCAGGCATTTTTAAGGTTTTATTGGTAGTGTCACTGGTTATTCTGGCCGGTTGTGGCGGCGATGATGCGGTGACCAGCGGTGATCAAGTTATGGATGACGCAGTGGAAACGGGAACACTGGCTATTACGGCAAACGGCGAAGAGTTTAGCCGTGAGGGCTTTCTTTCCAAGGATGGTTGGGAACTGACTTTTGATCAGATTTATGCCACTATGGGTAATATTGTTGCTTACCAGAGTGATCCGCCCTATGATACCGATCAGGGTTGGGATATTGGCTACAAGACAATGGTCGAACTGGCTGGTTCTTACACGGTCAACCTGGCCGATCCACAAAGCAACCCGGTATTCTTAGATCAACTGCATGATGTGCAGACAGGGCATTATAACGCGCTCTCCTGGGACATGCTCAGAGCTGCAGAAGGGCCCTCTGCCGGATATTGCCTGCTGTTGGTTGGCCAGGCGGAAAAAGAGGGAGTAGTCATTGATTTTTCGCTCGGTATCGAGCAGGAAGTAGCCTATATGGGCGGAGATTATATCGGGGATGAACGCAAAGGGATCTTGCTTCCCGGCGGAACAGCTGATCTTGAGATGACTTTCCATTTTGATCATCTTTTTGGCGTTGGTGAAGAAGATGCCACCGATCCACTGAATCTTGAAGCATTGGGTTTTGAGCCGTTGGCGGTCTTGGCTGTAGATGGTGTTCTGGAAACAGATCTGACTGCCTTGCAGACAGCCCTGAATGATGATGACTATGCTCTTTTAATCTCAATTATGACTCACCTGGCCCATGTCGGTGAAGGGCACTGTTTAGCCCAATTTATACAGTAGGGTCTGGAACTTGAAATATCGGTTTACTGAGCATTCTTCAGGGGAGGGGCTTGTTATGCAGAGTAAATTCCGGTCGTTAAGTTCGACTTGTTTGGTTGGTTTTGCCGTTGCTGTCTGTCTGATTATACTGCCGGCAGACGTTGCACTGGCTCATGGGGCAGAGCTGCAATATATTGAACGGTCTGCTATCGAGATAACCGCTCGCTACGATTCGGGAGTGCCGATGGCCAATGCTCAGGTAGCTGTATTTGCACCCGGCAGCCCGGCTGAACCCTGGCTGACAGGCACATGTGACAGTGAAGGCCAATTCTTTTTTACACCTGATCCGGAAATCCCGGGGTTGTGGGAAGTGCAGGTGCGTCTGGCCGGCCATGGTGATTTGATCAGAATTGAGGTTGCTGAAAATACAATCGGCGCTACTGGAACTACCGGGTTCACTTCATTGCAGAAGCTCTTGATGGCTCTTTCAGTTATCTGGGGGCTGATCGGCACCGCACTTTATTTCAGCAGGAGGCAGCGGTAAAATGCATATCCCAGACGGCATAATATCGACTACGGCTGCTATAGGCGGTTACGCGGCGGCAGGCGGTATGACCTGGCTATCGCTGTATAAGATTAAGCAGAAGTATGGTAACCCACGAAATGGTATTCCGCGGGCCGCCCTGCTGACGGCAGCTTTTTTTGCCGCTTCGTTAATTCACATCCCGATTCCTCCGGTCAGTGTGCACCTGGTGTTCTCCGGTTTGTTGGGAGTGGTGCTTGGCTGGTTTGCATTTCCTGCAGTTTTGGTTGGTCTGCTATTACAGGCGGTTATGTTTCAGCATGGTGGTTTGACTACTCTTGGCGTTAACGCCTGCCTGATGGGGTTACCGGCCCTGATGGCCCACCGCCTTTTCTGCCTGCGCAGTCTCTTCGGTAGGCGAAAACCACTGCCCAACGCGATACTGGCTTTCCTGGCCGCTTTTTCAGCTGTTGCCGCCGGGGCTATAATGGCTGCGCTGTTGTTGATTTATGCTACCCCGGCTTATTTCGATGCTGCTGCCGAGAAAACAGCCGTGCTGACTTTAAGTTTTGCTCACCTGCCGGTAGCCCTATTGGAAGGCACTTTTACTGCCATGGTTGTGCTATTTCTGCTGCGGGTGCAGCCGACCCTGCTGGAGGCTGATCAGAAGTGATCAACGGAGCGGCAGTTGGTTCTGCAGAGTCGGGCAGTTTATTTGGCCGCTGGGAAACCCGTCTTAAGCTGCCTGGTTTGATCATCCTGGTTTTTTCATTCTCCCTGGTGCAGGATCTACGCCTTCTACCACTGCTGCTATTAAGCTCCATGATTATCTACCGGTTATCGGCACTGCCTTTTACTTGCCTGGTTTCGCGGGTGCGCCTGCCCGGCTTCTTTCTATTGGCCATGGCGGTCATTTTGCCCTTCTGGTCAGGGCAGACAATTCTGTGGCAGTTCGGGCCGCTTGCCTTGCGACTGGAAGGTTGTATAAGCTTGTTGTTGATTACAGTTAAATTTATCGCTATCTTCATGGTAGTTGTAGCCCTATTTGCCACTACTCCACTGCCATTGCTGACCAGGACGATGCGCGCACTGGGCATTCCCTGGCTGCTGACCGATTTACTGCTCTTCTCTTACCGGTATATTTTTCAACTGAGCAGCGATCTGAGACGCACTCACACGGCGGCGCACCTGCGCGGTTTTAAAGGCATATCGCTAATTTCATTAAAGACTATGGCCAATGTTACCGGCTCGCTGCTGGTGCGCAGTCACCAGCAGGCCGAAAGGGTCTTCCAGGCGATGACCCTGCGTGGATACGGCAATGGCGATCAGGCGCTTCCTGAATTCCGGCCTGTTGTTGCGGATTATCTGCTCCTGGCAGCAGCAGTGCTCCTATCTGCCGCGATTGTCTTGGCCCAGATATTTATCTAAAATGTGATTACCGATCGCAGCGATAGCTCATAAACTGATACGCGCTGCCGTGTATTTCTGCTATAATCGCAGTTGAAGACAGTATGGTCGCAATCTGCGGCCAGGAGGATAATCGTTTTGACAGAAGCTTTAAACATACAAGGATTGACTTTTGCTTACCCTGAACAGGCGCCGATTATTACAGAGATCAGCTTTGTAATCAACGCCGGTGAAAGAGTAGGCCTGATTGGACCTAACGGGGCCGGCAAAACCACCCTCTTTCTATTAATTACCGGGATCCTTCAGCCAACAGCCGGACGGTTGGAGATATTCAGCCGGCCAGTCAAGTCGGGTGTTTTTTATCCGGCGGTGGGTATGATCTTTCAGCATACCGCAGACCAGTTAATCTGCCCTTCGGTCAGGGAAGATATTGCTTTTGGTTTGCAGAACATGGGTCTGGGTAATGTGGAGATCCAGCAGAGAATAGAGGAAACGGCAGAACTGGCCGGGATTACGGCCTTGCTGAACCGGCCGCCGCACAATTTATCAGGAGGGGAGCAGCGCCTGGTCGCTCTTTCCGGAATCTTGGCTATGGGTCCCCGGTTGTTGATCATGGATGAACCAACTTCTGATCTCGATATTCGCTTTCGTCGCCGCCTGATAAAACTGCTTGACCCGATGAATGATCAGACCATGCTCATCGCTTCGCACGATCTTGAATTTGTTCTGGAAACCTGCAACCGGGTTCTGCTTTTGGAAGGCGGTGAGATTCAGGCCGATGGAGATCCGGCCGAAGTGATGGGCAACGGTAGCATAATGGAAAGTCATGGTCTCGAAGTGCCCCATTCTCTTTCAGCAACCTGGCATCGTCACCGGAACGAAGATTAGGACAGACCCACCAGAGTATGCGCAGGAAATTTATGATTGGTGACGGTTGATAGATCGGACCAGGCAATTTCATTTTGGGAAGAAGCGATCCCGAAGCCCAGGCATCACATGAGACTACCCTAACTGGTTTGGTCGCTGCCCTGGTTGGTATAAATATTATCTATGGGTTAGGGATGTTGGGACAGGGCATCACTTTTGACTATGCCCAGCTGGTCATCGACAACGAGATTGCAAGAATGATCAAGGAAGTTGTCGGTGGTATAATGGTAAAAAAGGATACTCTGGCTTTAGATGTGATCCATGCGGTAGGTGCCGCTGGGGAATTCGTAAGTCATGAGCATACTTACAGCCGTTTCAGAGAAGAAGCTTCCAAGAACAGCTTGATCTACCGGGGGACTCGTGATGCCTGGAAGGCTGACGGTTCCAAGGATCTGACACAGAGGGCTTATGAAGAGGCTCAACAGATACTGGACACCTTCAAGGTAAAGCCGCTTCCAGCGAATGTGATCTCCAGGATGCGTTCGATCGTCAACGAAGCGGAAGAATACTATTCGGTTGTCCTGAGCAAGGAATAAAAATCATTGGTGAGGTGATCTGATTGATTGAAACCAGATTGGGTGATGGTTCCTTTATCACCATAAGCGCGGAAGAAATAAAACGCGAAGTGGAAGAAGGAGTACAGGATGCGGTTGTGCGGGGTAAAATAGAGCCTCTCAGCGCGGATG
>JAUWPV010000034.1 GCA_030611385.1 Bacillota bacterium
TTGGATCAGGCAGGGGTGACATTATTAAGTGAAGGGCAAATTCTGCAGATAATCGATGATGTCCTGGCCGACCTGGCAAAAGACAATAAAATAGCATATTTTGCCGGACTTGAAGGCGACGAGGGGTTGGCCGGAATAATGCTGCCAACCCTACTTGAAATGAGAATGGCAAATGTAAGCGCTTTGAGTCTCGATCCCGATGTTTTTGTTGACTTGAAAAAGGGCAGGGAAATCAATGATCTGCTTGAAGGTTTCGAGCGGCGCTTGCAGCGGGATAAACTGCTCGATACGGCGGCCCTGTTCCAGGCGGCCGCCGCCCTGATCAGGAAAGAGTCGTCTCAAAACAGCAAGATGCTTTACCTGGTTCCGGAACAGCTTGAGTTAAGTGCCGTCGAGTATGAATTCATTGATTTGTACACGACCGGCCGGCGGATAATTCTTCCCGAGGAACCGCTCTTTGGGGCGAAACCGGCCCCGGCCAAACTGAAAAGGTTTCACTTTCAAGCGGAGTCCACACCCGGTGAACAGGTGATGGAGGATTACACTTTTCTGGCCTACCTCGATTCCCCAGATCAGGCCCCGGCCGACCCCGGGATAGAGATCGAGATCAGCCGTGCCTATGGTCCGGCAAATGAGATTTCCAGCCTGCTACAGAAGCTGCGCAAGGGTAATATCGCCATTGATCAGGCCCGTGTCTGCTATACCGATGCCGCAGTCTATCTGCCGCTTATTTACTCGATTTCCAAGCAGTACGGTATCCCGGTAACTTTTGAGGATGGTATTTCAACGGCTTTCACCCGACCGGGAAAACTGCTGAACGGCTTGCTGAACTGGCTTGTCGAGAACTACATGGTCGGCCATCTTGTCCGTCTTTTCTACGGCGGATTGTTAAAGGTTGACGCACCGCTGACCATGGGCCGCCAGCTTCGGCAAGCCGAGATTGGTTGGGGGCTTGCCCGTTACCGCCTCTGTTTACAAAAAGCAGTTGAGAAGGTTGAAGAGCGGCTTCAAAGAGAGCTGGCCAGGCAAAGCGGCTCGCATAACCCCCCTGATTACCTGACGGCCAGGCTGGCCAAAGCCAAGAAGCTGCAGGGAATAATTGCTGATATTTTGGACTTCTTGCCGGAGCCTGAAGTTGACGGTGCTGTCGGCTTCGCCGAACTCTGCCGAGGGCTTGAAAGGCTTATTACCACCTACGCGCAGGTAGCCGGTGAAGAAGATGCCGCTGCTGTTAAGGCAATTGCTGAAGCGCTGAAAGAGGCGGCACTGTCCCATGTAGGTAAGATCGATTTAAAGGCTGCAGTAAAAAGAATAAGGCGCCGCCTCTGCGGACTGCAGATCGGCGCTTCCAGTAGCAAGCCCGGCTACCTGCACGTTTCAGGGATAGGCCGCGCTGAGTGGAACAATCGGCTGCATACCTTCGTGGTCGGTTTAAACAGCGGTAGCTTTCCGGGAAGCGGTCTGCAGGACCCAGTTTTGCTCGATCGTGAAAGAGAACTGATCAATACCGGCTTGTCCCTGAAGGCGCTGGAACCAGCCCGCAATCGCTATCGTCTAGCCCGCTTTCTCGCTTCCTGCCGGGGGCGACTTTATTTAAGTTACTCGGGTTATGATCCGGTCGAAGCTCGTCCGGCCATGCCCACCTCAGTTCTACTGCAGGTTTACCGCTTGCAACAAAATGACCCTGCCGCCGATTACAGTAAGTTTGAGGCTGTGCTGGAAACACCGGCAGCTTACTACCCGTCTGATCTGGAGGCGGCCCTATTCATCGATCACTGGTGGTTTTACCTGGCCTTGCGGGACTGTAAAACCGCGGTTGAACTGTGCGGGGTGCAGGAATGCTTCCCCGGGATCAAAGCGGGTTTATTGGCCCAAAGCTACCGGGATAGCGATAGTTTTACCCCCTACGACGGTTTGGTTGTAATTGATGCCGCGATGGTCGACCCCGCTGTAAATCCAGGTCTGACCATGTCCGCCAGCCGCTTGGAAAAACTCGGCCGCTGCCCCTTCGCCTATTTGCTGCAAAATCTGCTTGGTATCGAGCCGCCTGATGAGCTCGAGTATGATCCGGGCGTCTGGCTCGACCCGGCTACTCGTGGGCACCTTTTGCATGAAATATATGCCTCTTTTCTACGAGAGATGATTGACAAAGATCTCGATCCGCTTGCCGAAGGAGCGCGTCTTGAAACCATGGGTCTTGAGCTGATTGAAAAACGAAAAGGAGTGCTGCCCCCGCCGAGCGAGGTTATTTACGAGTACGAAAGGGGGAACCTGCTGCGCGAACTCAAGATCTTTCTTAAGGTGGAAGCAAACCTGCGGCAGGATGGCTACGTTCCCGTTTACCTGGAAGTTCCTTTCGGTATCAGCGCCCAGGCCGTTCAGGATGCCCATGCCGGCCAGGAAGAGCCGGTAACAATCGAGCTCGAACGCGGTAGGCAGTTTAAGCTGCGCGGCATTGTTGATCGGATAGACAAAACGGACCAGGAAGGCATCTACCGGGTTCTCGACTACAAGACAGGCAGCACTTACGGTTACGAGGATGAGCACTACCTGGAAAAAGGCTGCAGCCTGCAGCATGGGCTTTACGCCATCGCGGTCGAAGAGATCTTTGATAAGAGCGTTCCCGGCTTGAAGGTTCGTGAGGCGGGATATATTTTCCCCACGGTAAAGGGCGAAGGGCGCGCCTTCATCCGGGATCAAGGGCGCAGGAAAGAGCTGATCGAGGGTTTGAAGCTGATGTTCAAGCTGCTTTCCACTGGCACTTTCTGCGTTACCAGCGAAGACCGCTGCCGCTTTTGTGATTACCAGGTAGTCTGTCGCGAGCGGTTTGCCAGGCGGCAGATCGGGGACAAGCTCAAAAACCCGGCCAACCGGATGCTTGAACCCTGGAAGGAGCTGCAGAAATATGAATAACGTGCCCCGGGTGATCCTGAAGGACCAGCAGGCCAGGGATGAAATCCGTACCTGCCTTGACGATACGCTGATGGTCGAGGCGGGCGCCGGCACCGGCAAGACCAAGAGCCTGGTTGATCGGATGGCATCCCTGATTGCGGAAGGCAAATGCCGGATCGGCAGTATTGCCGCAGTAACCTTTACCCGCAAGGCGGCCGGGGAACTGGAGACAAGGTTTCAAAATGAGTTGGAAGCGAAGCTGCGAGGGGAGGCCGATCCCCTGAAAAGGGAGCGGATCGCCGAGGCCCTGGCCGGGTTAGACAGCGCTTTTATCGGCACCATCCACTCCTTCTGTTCCCGCATTTTGCGGGAAAGGCCGGTTGAAGCGGGGATCAGCCCTGAATTCAGCGAAATTGAAGGTGTTGAGGAAGAGCTGCTTCGACGGGCTGCCTGGGACGACTACCTGATTGAGGTGCGTTTGAATGAACCGCAGAAGCTGCAACGCCTGGTTGAACTCGACCTATCGTCCGAAGATCTGTGGGACGCCTTTAAAACGATCGCCACCTATCCCGACCTTGAATTTCCTTGCGGGCCTGCGCTTTACCCCGAATTGGAGGAGCTTAGGAAGCAGCTTAAATCATTTTGCCGTATCGCCACTAAATACCTGCCGCAGGGCAATCTCTCCAAACCCGATAATCTGCAAAAGATTATTTTGATGATCAGGCGGAGGGAAAAAATCGAAGATTTGTACAATGCGAACCCCTCCGGCGATAGGGCCCTGTTGCGCCTTGCCACCGTGCTTAACAGGAGCAGCATCAAGGGCACACACAAATGCTGGGACTCGAAGGATGACTGTCTCGCCGTAGGGGAGGCCTTTAACAGCCTGCGCGATAATTATGTTATCCCGGTCCTTCAAGCCTGGAGGGCGCATCGCTATCCCCACCTGCTGGATTTTCTGATGCCGGCTGCCGACCACTATAGGGAAACCAGGCGCCGCGCGGGCGTTCTCAATTTTCAGGACCTGCTAATGCGCACGGCGGAAATGCTGCGCGGCAATCCGGAAGTGCGCCGCTATTTTCAGGATAGGTTTACACACCTGCTGATCGATGAATTTCAGGATACCGACCCGATCCAGGCCAAGATCATGTTATACCTGGGCGGTGAAGATACAAAAGAGAAAAACTGGACAGCCTTGAAACCGCGGTCCGGTTCACTCTTTATCGTCGGCGATCCGAAGCAGTCGATCTACCGTTTTAGGCGGGCCGATATCGCCACCTATAACCAGGTCAAAGAGATTATCAACCAGAGCGGGGGCCGGATTCTCTACCTGACTACCAATTTCCGCTCCCATATGGACTTAACCAGCTGGAGCAACCGGGTTTTTGAAGATCTTTTTCCCACCGGGCAGAACCTTTACCAAGCTGATTTTGTGGGTATGGATTCGCCTGCGGATACAGATCCCCTGAATTGCATAGAACCTGTCCAACAAATTGCGGTTGCAGACGTAAAATATAATTCGTCAGCTGAGATCGCCAGACAGGACGCACAGCAGATTGGCGCCTTGATCACTAGTGCTGTGAACGACAGCGAGACCCCTATCAAAGCGGATGACTTTTTGATCATCGTCCGCTTTAAGAAGAATATAGCTATATACGCCCGCGAACTGGAAAGGCTGGGCATACCCTACCGCATCACCGGTCAGAGCGATATCAGTGAAGCGAGTGAGATATGTGAGCTGCTTATAGTTCTACAAGCCCTGGCCGACCCCGACAACCCGGTCTATCTTGCTGCGGTGTTGAGGGGTCTTTTCTATGGTCTGAGCGACAATCTGCTCTACCGCTTCAAGCAGGCCGGCGGCCGGTTCAGCTTCCTGGGTAAGGTTCCGGAGGGCGATTCCCTGGTAAAATCAAGTTTTGAGCCAATCTTCAGGCAGCTAGCCCGGTTCTGGAAGCTGACCAGAAAACTGCCGCTGAGCAGCGCCGTCGCTTTGATTGCCGCTGAACTGGGGCTGATCCCGCTGATTCTGGCCAGCGACCTGGGGCGCAGCAAAGCCGGCTACTATTATCGGCTACTTGAAGGGCTGCGAAGCCTTGAACAGGAAAACCGTTCCGGCTTTACCGAGGCAGTTGCCTATCTTGCCCAGATGCTTGAAGCAGGTTTTGAAGATGAATTAGATATTGAGGGGGGAGAGAGGGCGGCAGTGAGGATCATGAATCTGCATAAGGCCAAGGGACTTGAAGGAACCATTGTATTTCTGGCCGATCCCGGCTACAATATTTCGCATCAACCGGCGATTCATGTCAGCAGGGCTGGCGGTAAATCCGAAGGTTACCCGGTAATCAGCAAAAAGGGTTTGTATGGCTCAGAAGTGCTCGCCCATCACCCCGCCTGGGTCGATAGCCTGCGCGATGAAGAGAGCTGCTATGCCGAAGCCGAAGAGCTGCGCCTGCTCTATGTGGCAGCCACCAGGGCCAGGAACCGCCTGGTGGTCAGCACCTACCCTAAAAAACCGGAAAATAGCGCCTGGGCTGCGCTCAATGACTACCTGCCTGCTCAGGCCATCGAGATAGAACCGGCCGCGGGTGTGCCTTTACAAACAGTGGGGCAGAAACCGGTTACCCCGGCCGATCTAGACCAGGCGGTTGAGGAGATAAGGGGTGGTAAGGAAAAAATGGCCGTGCCCACCTACAGTCAGCAGAGTGTAACCGCTATCAAGAACCAGGCGATTAATCTGCCGGAGAGAAAAGAGGTGGGCTACGGCACCCGCTGGGGAACGGTTGTCCACGCCGCGTTGGATCTACTGGTGGAGGCTGATGGGATAGTCACGAGCAAGACTCTGGAAATGAAACTTCTCGCTGCTTTGGAGCAGGAAGGTTTAGAGGCCGAACGCTTGCCGGAACTGCAACAGCTTCTCGAAAATTTCCGGGCGGGAAAACTGTGGCTCCGGATCAAGGCCGCAATAGAGGTTTATCGCGAAATGCCTTTCGGGTTTTGGGAAGAAGACAGCTACACTACTGGAGTTATTGACCTTGCTATTCACGAAAAAGAGGGCTGGGTGATTGTCGATTACAAGACCGATCGCATCGAAGATCAGGCCCACCTGGATAAGCTTATCCTCTACTACCGGCCCCAGGTAGAACTTTACCGCCGCCACTTTACAGAAATCTCCGGACAGGAAGTTGCCGAGGCCGCGCTTTACTTCACCGATTGGCAGCACTATGCGCCCATAAAATAGAATGTCTATGGGACGGAATGGCTAGGGGACGGGGTTGTTGACAACACCACTGAGCTTAAAATGATCTATATAGAAAAGGTTGTTAATAACCCCGTCCCATAGAGGTTCTAAATGAAAGAATCGAGGAATTTGCTAAAGCGGGCCGGGGGAATGCCGGGTGACAGGGAAATTGCTAAAGCAGTGAGAAATATTTAGATTATAAAGATGATGGAGGATAAATAACCTTGTTCGAACAAGCCTTCAAAAACATAGACGATATACTCAGGAAAGAAGCTGGTTGCACCACCGAGCTTGATTACACCGAGCAAACATCCTGGCTGCTGTTCCTAAAATATCTCGACGGCCTGGAGCAGGATAAGGTGATCGAAGCAGGCTTGGTGGGGCGGCAATATGACCACATCCTTGACCAACCTTACCGCTGGGAAAGCTGGGCTGCACCGAAGGGCCCGGATGGCAAAATAGATCACAACAAAACCCTTACCGGTGATGACCTGCGTGATTTTGTCGATGACAAGCTCTTTCCCTACCTGCAGGGCTTTAAGCAGAAGGCCAGCGGACCGGACACCCTGGAATATAAAATCGGCGAGATATTCAGCGAGATTAAAAACAAGATCAACAGCGGCTACAACCTGCGTGAAATCATCGATCACATTGACGAGCTGCGCTTTCGCACACATGCCGAGAAATACGAACTTTCATTGCTCTATGAAGCGAAGATCCAGCGCATGGGTAATGCCGGACGCAATGGCGGCGAATACTACACCCCCCGACCGCTCATCCGCGCCATTGTCCAGGTTGTAAAGCCTCAAATCGGTGAGCGCGTATACGACGGCGCCGTTGGCTCGGCAGGTTTCTTGTGCGAGGCTTTCAACTACATGAAAGGTGCCCCCAACCTGACCACTGATGCATTAAAGATCCTGCAGGAGCGCACTTTCTATGGCAAGGAGAAAAAATCGCTTGCTTACGTTATCGCGATCATGAATATGATTTTGCATGGTATCGAAGCACCTAATATTATCCGCACCAACACCCTGACTGAAAACCTTGCTGATATTCAGAATAAGGACCGCATGGATGTGATCTTGGCCAATCCGCCCTTTGGCGGAAAAGAACGTAAAGAAGTACAGCAGAACTTTCCCATCCGTACCGGCGAAACCGCTTTCCTCTTTCTGCAACATTTTGTTAAAATGGTTAAAGCTGGGGGCAGGGCAGGCGTGGTGATCAAGAACACCTTTCTGTCGAACACCGATAACGCTTCCGTGAGCTTAAGAAAACTGCTGCTGGAGAGCTGTAACCTGCACACTGTGCTTGACTTGCCAGGAGGCACCTTCCAGGGGGCAGGGGTGAAAACCGTGGTGCTCTTCTTTGAAAAGGGTTCGCCGACAAAAAAGACTTGGTACTACAAGCTTGATCCCGGCCGCAACCTCGGTAAAACAAACCCGCTAAATGATGCTGATTTAGAAGAGTTTATCGCGTTACAGAAAACCTTTACCGATTCGCCAAAGAGCTGGTGTGTAGACATGGCAAGCATTGACCAGACCACATTTGATCTTTCGGTAAAGAACCCTAACGGTAACGAAGCGGTAAAACACCGCAAACCGCAGGTGATATTTGAGGAGATCGCGGCGTTGGATATGGAAAGTGCTGAGGTGTTGGTTAAAATTCGGGGATTGCTGTGATGGAAGGTTGGAAAACCCAAACACTTGGTGATTTGTTCGACATCACATCCAGTAAGCGTGTATATGAGTCGGAATGGAAACGTGTAGGCGTACCATTTTACCGCGCTCGCGAGATTGTCAAGCTCGCTGCTCAGGGGTATGTCGACAATGAACTATTTATCTCGGAAGAGATGTTTGATAAATACTCGTCTATGTATGGAGTCCCCAAGGAAGGGGACATAATGGTCACCGGCGTTGGCACTTTGGGAATCTGTTATGTTGTCAAAAAGAACGACAGATTCTATTTCAAAGACGGGAATATCATCTGGTTGAAAAAGAAGAGCGATAGCACCTCGCGCTTCGTAGAATATGCATTTCAGTCGGACTATCTTCGAAAGCAGATTGATGATACGGTTGGCGCAACGGTGGGAACCTTCACAATAATCAAGGCGAAGAATACTCAAATACCCATCCCACCCCTCCCCGAACAGCAGCGCATTGTCGCCATTCTCGACAAAGCATTTGGGGGTATCGCCAGGGCCAAAGCGAACGTTGAAAAGAATATCCAGAACGCCCGTGCGCTCTTTGAAGGTTACCTGCAATCCGTCTTCACCCAACGTGGCGAGTCAAAAAAGGGATGGCAAAATAAAACTATTGGGGAAATATTAAAGTTGGAATATGGGAAACCTCTAGACAGAACAGAACGTAAATCCGATGGTTGCTATCCAGTTTATGGAGCGAATGGTGAGAAAGATCGAACAGATAAATACTATTACAACAAGCCGAGCGTTATAGTTGGACGAAAAGGATCTGCGGGTGAGATTAATTTTACTGAGGAAAGGTTTTGGCCGCTCGATGTTACCTATTTCATTACTTTCGATAGTAAACAGCACAACCTGCATTTTCTTTACTATCTACTAAAAACAGCAAACCTACCAAAGCTCGCGAAAGGTGTAAAACCTGGTATTAATAGGAATGAGGTTTATTCTCAGATTGTAAAAGTACCGCCATTATTCGAGCAACAGCTTATTGTAATATCGATAGATACATTAGCAAAAGAAACCCGGCACATAGAATTCCTCTACCAACAAAAGCTTGCCGCCCTCGATGAGCTTAAAAAATCATTGCTGGATCAGGCGTTCAGCGGCCAGCTTTAGGAGCAGATTATGAACGAAGCAGAAACAAGAGCCGAATATATTGACCCTGCGCTGAAAGAAGCGGGTTGGGGTGTAGTTGAAGAAAGCCGCATCCGGCGTGAATACCCGATCACGCTCGGGCGTCTCGAAGGCCACGGCCGGCGCGGCAAGCCGCTTTCGGCCGATTATGTGCTTATTTACCGCAACACCAAGCTGGCGGTGATCGAGGCCAAGGCTTACAATGAAAAACTGACTGAGGGCCTCGGGCAGGCCAAAAACTATGCTGATAAGCTTGCCGTCCGTTATACCTATTCCTCCAATGGCCAGGGTTTTTACGGTGTTGATATGGAGACGGGCACTGAGGGCGAGTTGGAGCTGGCCCAGTTCCCACCTCCGCAGGAACTCTGGAACAAGACATTCGCTACCCAGAACACCTGGCGCGACCGCTTTGCAGCCATCCCTTTTGAAGACAAGGGCGGTTACTTCCAGGGGCGCTACTACCAGGACATAGCCATTGAGCGTGTCATGGCTGCCATTGCCGACCAGCGTGATCGCATCCTGCTGACCATGGCAACCGGCACGGGCAAGACTTTTATTGCCTTCCAGATTGCCTGGAAACTCTTTCACAGCCGGTGGAATCTTACCACTTGGAAAAGCGCGGGCGAGCCTACCCGGCGTCCACGGATTCTGTTCCTGGCCGACCGTAATATCTTGGCTAACCAGGCCTATAACGCCTTTTCTGCCTTTCCCGAAGATGCGCTTGTCCGCATTTCACCGCACGATATCCGTAAAAAAGGCAAAGTGCCCAAAAATGGCAGCATTTTTTTTACAATCTTTCAGACCTTCATGAGCGGGCTGCCCGGGAACGGTGAACCATCGCCCTACTTCGGCGAGTATCCGCCGGACTTCTTTGACTTCATTGTAGTTGACGAATGCCACCGGGGCGGGGCTAACGATGAAAGCAACTGGCGAGGCATTCTCGAATATTTTGCGCCCGCGGTGCAGCTGGGGCTGACGGCAACACCGAAGCGCACTGAAAACGCTGATACTTATTTATATTTCGGCGAACCGGTCTTTATCTATTCGCTAAAAGAAGGTATCAATGACGGTTTCCTGACGCCCTTCCGGGTCCGGCAGATATCAACCACCCTTGATGATTATGTTTATACCTCTGACGATACTCTTATTGAAGGTGAGCTTGAACTTGGCAGGCGCTACACCGAGACCGACTTCAACAAGATTATTGAGATCAGGGAACGCGAAAAGCACCGAGTTAAACTGTTCATGGAGATGATCGACCAGCACGAAAAAGCTATAGTATTTTGCGCCACCCAGGACCACGCTTTAGCGGTGCGCGACCTGATCAACCAGGCGAAATATAGCGGCGACCCAAACTACTGCCAGCGTGTAACAGCCAATGACGGGGCCCTTGGCGAGCAGCATTTGCGTAATTTTCAGGACAATGAAAAAATCATACCCACCGTACTGACCACATCGCAAAAGTTATCTACCGGGGTCGACGCCCGCAACATTCGCAACATTGTGCTGATGCGACCGATTAATTCGATGATCGAATTCAAACAGATTATCGGGCGTGGTACCAGGCTTTATGACGGCAAGGACTACTTCACGATTTATGATTTTGTAGAAGCGTACCATCACTTTGAAGATCCGGGCTGGGACGGCGAGGTTGAGCCTGAGCCCTGTTCAAAATGTGGTTATCGCCCCTGTGAATGTGTAGAGGGGGAGTCGGAACCCTGCCCGGTTTGTGGTCAGCGCCCCTGCATTTGCGAAAAAGAGCCCTGCCCAAAATGCGGTCAGCAGCCCTGTATTTGCGTTAAGCGGGCAAAGGTAAAGTTGGCCGATGGCAAAGAACGAACTATCCAGCACATGACCGCCACAAGTTTTTGGCACCCTGAAGGCACCCCCATGTCTGCTCAACAATTTATGGAAGCGCTCTTCGGTAAGCTGCCGGAATTCTTCCGTAACGAAGACGAGCTGCGCGAGATATGGAGCGCTCCCGACACGCGCAAAAAACTTCTTGATAGCCTGGCCGAAAATGGTTTCGGAAGAGAACAGCTAACTGAAATGCAAAAGATTATTGATGCGGAAAATAGCGATCTTTTCGATGTTTTAGCCTATGTGTCCTACGCCATGGAGCCGCTAACCCGTGAAGTTCGGGCGATTAATGCTAAGGTCGATATCGGCGCACATTTTAACGTTAAGCAGCAGGCTTTCTTGGACTTTGTCCTGCTGCAGTATGTCAGCGTTGGCGTTGATGAGCTTGATCAGGAAAAACTTACTCCGTTGCTGCGCCTAAAGTATCATGATTCGGTTGCAGATGCGGTTGAGGATCTTGGCCCGCCCAATGAAATTGCCAGGGTATTTACCGGGTTTCAGAAATATCTTTATAAGCAGAGTGCGGCGTGATCGGTTGATCAAAAGATTAACTTATCAGCAGGACAATTCTATTAGGAGGTCAAATCTCATGAAGATCAAGACTGTCCGAATTAGAAATTTTCGTTCCATCAAAGAGCAAACTATTGATTTTGATGATTATACGTGTTTTGTCGGTGCCAATGGTTCTGGTAAAACTAATATTCTATTAGCTTTGAACGTTTTTTTTGGGGAATCAGAGATACCAGGTCTAAATCCACAACTACTAAGCGAGGAAGATTTTCACGCAAAAAATACTAAAGACCCAATTGAAATTATCATAACATTTTCTGTTCTTTCACCTGAAGCTAAAAAAGAACTTTCACATTATGTAAGGCACAACCAACTGATAGTTTCAGCTGAGGCAAAATTAGATGAAGCTACCGGAAAGGCTGAAGTCAAACAGTATGGTCGTAGGCAAGCGATGCGTGCTTTTGCCCCATTCTTTGAAGCTTTTAAAGCAGGTGAGAAGGTCGCAGAGTTAAAAGAACTTTATAACAAGATAAAAATGGAGTATTCAGAGCTCCCTATCACGAGTACAAAAGATGCCATGCGTCAAGCTCTTCGCACTTATGAAGAAGGGCACTTGGACAAGTGTGAAGAAATTCCCAGCGCTGACGAGTTTTATGGAATTGAAAGAGGTAAAAACATTCTTGAAAAGTATATTCAGTGGGTTTATATACCAGCAGTCAAGGATGTATCCAGTGAACAAGCCGAAGCAAAAAATACTGCCCTCGGCAAACTCTTAGCTCGAACAGTACGTTGTAAGGTTGATTTTAAGGATGATATAGATGCTATCCGAAAAGAAATACAGGGAAAGTACGAAGAGCTTCTTGTAAATAACCAAGGCAAACTTGAAGAATTATCCAGTGCCCTAAATAGTCGACTTATGAATTGGACTCACAATGACGCGTCCATGTGTTTAAAGTGGCATCAAGATCTCGAGAAAGCGGTACGGGTCGATGAACCGCTTGTGCATGCTATTTTTGGTGAAGCAGGATTTGAAGGTAATCTTACACGTTTTGGTCATGGACTTCAGCGTTCTTTCCTCCTTGCGCTTTTGCAGGAACTTTCAGGGTGCGATTATGAAGGTGGTCCTCGGTTAATTCTTGCTTGTGAAGAACCTGAGCTGTATCAACATCCGCCACAGGCACGGCACCTTTACTACCTATTGTCACAGTTGAGTAATAATAGATCTCAAATCATGATCGCCACTCACAGTCCTTATTTTGTATCAGGCGAAGGTTTTGAAAGTGTAAGAATGGTTCGTAAGTCTAATGGAGCATCGGTGATTACTCGGACAACGTATAACGAAGTGTCTGTGCTATTAGCAACGGCTCGAAGGGAGCAACCGCTAAAAGCCAGCGGCCAACTAGCAAAAATTCACCAAGCACTGCAACCCAGTCTAAGCGAAATGTTCTTTACTTCAAAGATCATTTTTGTTGAGGGGCTTGAAGACATAGCCTACCTTACAACATACCTACACCTCATGGATTTATGGGA
>JAUWPV010000049.1 GCA_030611385.1 Bacillota bacterium
CGAATCATAATAAGCAGTAAGCGCACAAAATACTAGACCCCTTATCTCATATGCGTTGGGGATGGTTCTTTTCGCTTCTGCTTTTGCTTCAGCTCCCCTAAATATGTCGGCCTTCTGTCGATTTCCTTTGAATCGATTATCACCTCTTTAACAAAGCAAAAAGAACCGTCCCTTTTGCTTTATTTTTCAGCCGCCTGGTCGGTCTGAGCGGCATACTTGAAATCATCTGGCCAGGCGAAGATGTTCCAATCTACAAAGCCGATAATGGTGTTTGATTTCATAAAAAGAGAGACCCGGTGCTCTAAAATGTATTATTCAGCAACCGGGGTCTTGTTATGCCTGCAGGCGGATCTTTTTTTGCAGGGTGCAGCATACTTTACTTTAGACCCAGTTCTTCTTCTCTCTCTTTAATGATCTCCAGCAACTTCCGGTGAACATTATCAGGCAGTGGGTCGGGCTTATGGGTTTCCAGGATCTCTCTCGCTTTTTCATCACATCTAGTCGCCAGGTCTTTGGACCCTTTTTCAACCCAGAACTGGCGCATCCGGCGGTCTATCATTTTAGGTTCAGAAAGCTTGCGCATATTATGATAGGTATGATCTTCAGCCAGGAAGTGTCCTCGTGCACCTACACTTTTGATCACATCAACGGCCAAAGTCTCATCGTTTACAGGAATCCCTTCCAGTACTTTTCTGGTCATGGCAATAATCTCATTGTCCATTACCAGTTGTCCGAAGCTCATGGTAAGTCCCATCTCCAACATACCCCCACCGTAAATCATATTGGCGCCTGCCAATGCCGGTAACAGGGTGGTCAGAGTTTTTTCATGGCCGGACTGGGCGTCTGATAGTTTGCTATCGCCCTACGTGCCCGCTACGTAACTGGGCAGCAGGTACATCTGTGCCAGTTTAGCCACAGCGGCACTGATCAACCCCAGTTCTGGGCAGCCAACCGTAGCAGTGGTTAGTTTTAAATCAATCATCGAAGTTGAACTGCCGTACATCACCGGTGCGCCCTTTCTGGTTAACTGGGCTAAAACAATTCCACCTAATACCTCGGCGTTGTGGGTAACCAGTGTACCGGCCAAGGTAACCGGCGATGTTGCGCCTGCCAGGGCCATCGATAAAATATTTTGGGGCAGGTTGGCCCGGGCATATTCAATGATCGGGTCGGCGCAGCCTTCGGAAATGGTCAGCGGGCTTTGCGGGCAGGTGCAACCTGAAACAATTGGACGGTCTTTCAGGTTTTCTTTGCCACCCGCCACTGCGGCCGCCATCTCGATTAACAGCTGGGCGGAGCGCTTGTCGTGACAGGGCTGGGGCACATGCTTAGTTGTGTTGGAAATTGTGACCTCGTAATTGTGAAGGCTCTCCAATTCGGGGTGAACATCGCGCGGGGCAACCGTGTTTTCCAGCATGTCATACTGGTCGAGAGCATCGACCAGCCTGGCAACATCACCCTTGTCCTTCTTGGTCGACTTGCGGTATTCGCCGGTGTAGGGGTCGATAACCATCACCCCTTCCCCGAAGGGACAAAAGTTTACCCGGCCACTCTCAAGGACGATGTCGTGCTTGGGATCCCGCCCGGCCAGCACAACTTTTTTAGGCGAAGACTGAATCGCATCTTCGACTATGTGCGCGGGAATTTTTACAATCTGTTTTTTCCGGTCAACTATACAACCACCGCCTTCATAAATATCGATAGCGTCGTTGCTCTGCACGTAAAGACCGGTATACTCGAGTATTTCCAAGGTGGCATCGTGAATCATTTCCAGATCATCCGGACTGAAAAGATTCAGACTGCAGCCGACAAAAGAGGTTCTGCCGGCAATGCGGTTACGTTTCATCAAAATCACCTGCCTTCCTAAATTATTGTAAACCAGTTTTTCTTTTAAACTGCTCAACAGAGTTGATCTTAATCTTGAGCACTTCGGCGATGCGAACCTTCGCTTCGATACCTTTTGCTGCTCCGGGATCAGGCATGGGGTAGCCAATATCTAATGTCTGCCGTTTTTCACGCATAATTGAGCAATCGCTTAACTCAATAGGGGTCACCCCCATTTTTTCTGCAACGTACGCTTTAGCCACTTCCAACTTCATACCCTTGGCCAGCTGCATTCGCAATACCAGGTCTCCGGCAGTCCGAATACCACCCATGCCAACGGTTACTTCCTGTGTCGCCTCATTGCCGAAAGGGTCGCCTGAGCCTACCTATAACCCATCCGCCTTGCCAATCTCAATTAAAGCTTTCGCCGCCCGCGAAACAGCATCGGCCGGAGGAACAGGTGTCATCGGGGTCGCCCCCACTCCCATGCCCACATTGGCGTGCACAGGGATACTGGCCGCTTCTGTGCAGGCCTTGATAAAGGTAACCGCCCGGGCCAGATTCCAGGGAAAACTTTTATTGCTGTTTGTATTGACGACAGGCCCGAAAATGGTTACCCCGGCCTTTTCTGCCAGTTCAACCTGCCTGTGGGGGTAAAGTCCGGCAACACGCGTACCACCGAATTCTAATTGACCGTGCATACCAAGAATAAATTCCCCGGACATACCCATTTCTATGCCCAAAGCCGGGTATTTGTCCCTGATAATTTCAATCGCCTTCAGCGCCGCCAATACATCGGCATCACCCGATGCGCCGCATGTATCAAAATTCATACCATCCGCACCGGCGGCGTTCATACCCCCGGCGATGTAGACCATATCCTTTACGGCATGTTCAATCGCCTCTTCCTGGGCAGCCCTCGCCTCGACGATTTTCCCCTTGGGCAGCAGCTCCGACCAGTTATCAACCGGACCATCCGGCCGGGTATAAAGCCCGAGGTTGGGCATAGCGCCATACAAAACCGGCATGATCGTGTTCAGCTGCACATTCTCCATCACTTTCGCTTCATCATGAAGAATCGCTTTTACCGCCTTGTAGCTGTAATCAATATTGCCAAGATCCAGTGAGTCGGCGGCCAGCACCTTCTCGTGCACCTGGATAGCGGTGGCCCTGTCCATCGAAATGTTTGCCTGGTAGCTGATTTTAAAGGCCCCTGAATCAGAGGAAGTAACGACTTCTTTTCCCCTGACTACGCTGGTAACATTCACCGGTGAGATTATAATTTCAAAAAGATAATCCAGTTCTTCCGGCGACAGCTCAGCTATTTTCCCTCTGTCAGCCGCATCAAGAGTGCCTTCCAGCAGTTCACTGCGAATTTCATCACCGCTTAAGTAGATCGGCGACCCGTCTCCCATTCTGGTAAAATATTTATCCAATAGCTCTCCTCCTTCACTGCGTGTTCGGACTAAACCCGGTGCTGCCCTGTCAAATGCATTTAGTCTTTGCAAGCAGATTCATAACTGGCAATGATCTCGTCGATCTCTTTTTTAATTCCAGCTTTTAAGATTTCCGGCCGGTGATTGGCCAATATCCCTGCTGCCTGCTCATGGGCTTTTTCCAGGGCATCCCTGCGCCCCTCTGCCTCCCATTTGTCGTAAGAGCTCCGGTTAATAACAGCAGGTTGCCACATCTCGCGCAGGTGGTTAAAGGTGTGCTCCTCGGCCATAAAGTGATCACCGGGGCCAACCCTGTGAATTGTCTCCAGGGCCAGGGTTTCATCATTTACCTCTATCCCTCCGGCTGTCCTGCGCAATATTTCAAAGATCTCGCAATCCAACAGCAGCTGTTCAAATGAAAATATTCGCGCCCCGTTTAATAAACCGGCTCCGCACATCATATCAGCGCCGGCAAATATGCTGGCAGCACCAGAGGCGGCATTTTCAACACCGGCATGCCAGTTGGATGCCTTGGCACCGGTGGCAAATGTGCCAATATTCGACGGGATCTTGTAGTGCCTGGCCATCTGGGCAGACATGGCTTGAAGCATAAAATCTTCCGGCCCCCCGCATGCCACACCGCCTGACTTTAATTCCATAACCGTTGCACATGAACCGTAAAATGTCGGAGCGCCCGGACAGATCACCTGCAGGGCAGCGATACCGGCGATGATCTCCGCATTGCCTAAAGCCAGGTTCCCGGCAAGAGTGCCCGGTGCAGTAGAGCAACCAACCTGCATAGTCATGAAACCGGTGGGAATGCCACCCCGGGCAAAAATAAAGGCAGCTTCCAGACCTTCGGCGTCGTAAGTGAGCGGGCTGATGCTGCACTGGAAATTTGAAATTATTGGCCTTTCTTTCAAGACTTTATTACCGCCGGCTACCACCGCCGCAATTTCCAGGGAACCACGGGCACTCAACGCGTTAACTGCTGTCATAGCCTGAATATGTTTTGTCGTATTTGATAGCATTGCCGCCAGTTCGTGCAGAGGCTGCACCTTTTGGGGATAATCCTGGGCACTGATCGCTGGCCAGAGAAAGGCTATCTGATCAAGACAATCGGCTGCCCGGGTTGCATCTTCCAGGTCTTTTTTGGTGGAAGTACGGACCCGGCCATCATTGAAATCAACCACCTGCAGCCCGCTGCCGTCAAGGGTCAGGTAACCATGCTCCCCATCGAGGCACAAATCCTGCGCTGGATCGACAGCGCAAAGGGTATATGAAGCAGGAGCTATACCCAATAATTCTTCCACAAGTTCGGGCGGCCAGTAAACCAGACCTGTTTCCCGTTCTACCTTTGCCCCATGTGCTGCCAGCGCATCCTGAAGCTCCGCGTGGGGCATCCGGATTCCTGTATGCTCTAAAATATGCAAAGATGCCAGGTGAATCGCTTCAACCTGTTTTTGCAGTAATATATTCCATTTCGAACTGTACCGGACCGGCAAAATATTGCCGCTGTTCGTGCCGTTCTCTACCATAGGCAATCGCTCCTCCGTCCAATTTATGTTGTAAATATATGTTTAGGGAACGGGGTTAGTGACAACCTTTTTCTATATAGGACATTGTAAGCTCAGTGGTGTTGCCAACAACCCCGTCCCCTAAACATTATCCCTTCTTTAACAAAGCAAAAAGAACCGTCCCCCGCGCTTGGGCCACTGGCGCAATATCGCTTAATAGGTATTAAGAAAAGACCTGCCACAAGGACTAACCCTGGCAGGGAACCCCTTCGTCGTGATTCTAGGTAGATGTTAGCAAAACCGGCGAATATTTGTCAAATATATAACCAGTTCATGTTTACAGCAGTCATCAATCATTCTTTATCCGCTTCTGAGCGATTAGATAAACCTCATCATCTGCTCTTACAGAGACCACAATGATTTTCATTGATTCACTGCTTCTAACCAGGCGATATACGACTCTTATGCCCAGCTTCAGCAGTTTGATTTTACAATAGCCCGCCAACATCATGCCGCTTATGTTGCCGAGCGGATCGCCATAACCGCCCTCACCCTTTGGTAAAGGGTTAACTGCCACCTGGTTAATTTTCTTGACAACCTTCAAGCTCTGGCTTCGGTCCAGGTTTTTAATATCTTCTAAAGCATCTGATAAATACTCGACCTTCCACATCGTTAGCTATCCGCATTTATTTCTTCAAGATCTGCTTCACTGATACCAAGCACTTTCATGGCCTCTTCGGCAGAAACAAAATCATCAGCACACGCTTTTTTCATACGGGCATCAGCTTCAGCGAGCAACCGGTAATCCTCTAAAGCTTCTTTAATCTCTTCATAAACAGCAGGGGACAATAATATGCACGCAGGTGCATTGTTCTTTAGAACAACCTTAATTCCCGACTCCTTAACCTCACTAAAGACTTTCCCCGCTTCACCTTTATTAAACCTGGAAATCGGCACGATCGAGCTTACAAAATCGTTGGCAGCCAAGCTCCTAATCATAACAATACCCTCCCATAAAAAGCATTATCTATTTAAATTATTGTTATTATACTGTAGTATATATTAATAAATTTGTCAATAAAATTATTAGTATGTGTGGTTGGTTTCCGACAGTCAAGATGTTGTTAGCTTGCCCTTTTTCGGAATTTTGTACTGCCCCCCATTGTCAAGACAAAAACAATTCGGAATGTCTAGCATTCCTGTAATGAGTGAAAATGCTCTTTGAAAATTATATAACCTCCAGTTATGATTAATGTGTGCTACCAAACGCACAAAAACCATAAACCGGAGGCTATATACTATGAAAAAGCATGGTTCTCACAAAC
>JAUWPV010000038.1 GCA_030611385.1 Bacillota bacterium
GGGGGTTGCTATTCCCTGAGAACCCTTTATTTATGATGGTCGGAGCGAGAGGATTTGAACCTCCGGCCTCTTGGTCCCGAACCAAGCGCGCTACCAAGCTGCGCTACGCCCCGCTATTGTAAAATGATTATAGCACAGAGAGTATTACACGACAATAGCTGCCCGCTTCAATGCTGCTCTCTTTTCAAAGACAAGTCGGGCCGGACCGCTTGAGAAATAATTAACTTGCGTAAAGATTCCCAATATTATTGACAAATTACCTTCCTCTTTATATAATAAGGTTGTAAAAAGATTAATAGCTGTTAATCTGGCTGCAAGTCACCTCCTGGCCTGGAAGGCGGAACCCTCTAGTGGAGTATATCGTTATACTTGGCATTATCCTCCTGATATCCTGGGGTGTGAGAGTAATGGTTCATATGGATTTAAAAAAACGGAAACGATAGATTAACTTTATCTGAGCAGGCATTATCTGAAAGGAGAGAGTAATATATGTTGAATGCAATCGTTTTCGTCGGCTCTTTTCTGGTTATTGCTCTTATGGTAGGGTTCATGGTAGTCAAGGATATCCGAAAAATGAATTAAGATTGATACATGTTTTCAACTTGTTCGGACTTCGTTGGTTTGTTACCGGAAAACATGTGAAATATTGAACAATACGTTCCTTGGATTAGCAGATGGCCGCCTGCAGAGTTTTGCTAGCGGCATTTTTATTCAATTACCCAGAGCGAAAAAGGATTTTGTATTTTTAAAGCGAATAGACTATTATAATAGGGGTGTCCCAGACATCCCTATGTCTATTCTGTGCGTTCATCATTATCTTTACCGGGGTGAAGTATTTGAAAAGGCAGATAAAAGTTGGCATTCCCCGCGCTCTTTCGTATTATACATTTTACCCTCTCTGGAGAGTCTTTCTGGAAAAATTGGGTGCCGGGGTAGTGGTTTCAACGGCGACGAACCGAAAAATATTGGAAGAAGGAATCAAGGAGACGGTTAATGATGCCTGCATCCCAATCAAGGTCTTTCACGGGCATGTGTTCGACCTTGCCGGCAGGGTAGATTTTATCTTCATTCCACGCATGATCAGCGCCGACGGGAAATCCACCTTCTGTCCAAAATTTCTCGGCCTTCCTGATATGGTTCGTTTTGCCGGTGTTGCCCTGCCTGTACTGATCGATGTTCGCTACAACCGGAAGGGTTTCCCTGGAGGGCTGCTGCGATTTTTTCTGGCTGTTGCCGCAAAAATTGGGATGAGAAACCCTCTAACCCAGATCTATGCTGCCATCTGCGCTATCCATAAGCAGAAGCAGTATCAGCGGCTCTTGTTGAAAGGTCTCAAACCGCTGGAAGCTATTGAAGTTATCTTCGGACAAAAAAAATCGCATGATTTTGCCGGCAAAGGCAAGAACCAAAAAACATCTAGCGAAAAAAGGACAACAGTTGCTTTACTCGGTTACCCCTATGCCATCTATGATTCGTTTATCAGCGCAGGGGTTTATGATAAACTGGTTAGACTGGGCGTTGAAGTGATTACTTTCGAGCAAATACCCCTCAAAGAGATGCGTCGTTTCTCAAAAATTATGCCCCAGAATTTTTTCTGGTATTATAGTAACCAGGTTTGCTGGGCTGGCTTATATCTTCTGGAACAAAAAAGTAGTATTGATGGAATCATACATATCACCGCTTTTGGCTGCGGTCCTGACGCAATGGTTGATAAGACTTTGGAATTGGAGGCTAAATACGCCGGTGTTCCCTTTTTGAGCCTGACCATTGATGAGCATACTGGTGAAGGCGGTGTGCAGACCCGGTTGGAAGCCTTTGTTGATATGCTGCATGCGAGAAAAACAATAAACAGGGCGGGTTGACAGCTGATGAAGATATATTTAGGGATAGATGTTGGTTCTGTAAGTACCAGTCTGGTTTTGGCCGATATTGACAACCGGGTGCTTGCATTTGAATACCTTTGGACAAGAGGGCAGCCGATCCAGGTAGTCCAGGAAGGGTTAAGAAGCCTTGCTCCGCAGATACCTCCTGATGCAGCTATCGGTGGTGTTGGCGTTACCGGTAGTGCGCGTAATCTGATCGGAGTGGCGGTCGGTGCCGATGTCGTTAAAAATGAGATCACTGCACACGCCATTGCTGCCGATCTCGTAATGCCCGGTGTTCAGACGGTTCTTGAGATTGGGGGGCAGGATTCGAAAATTATCATTCTGCGCCATGGGGTAGTTGTTGATTTTGCGATGAATACAGTCTGTGCGGCGGGGACGGGATCATTTCTAGATCACCAGGCCGCCCGCCTCGGCATACCGATTGAAGATTTTGGGGCGTTAGCTCTCAAAAGTAATAACCCGGTGCACATTGCCGGTCGCTGTTCGGTTTTTGCCGAATCAGATATGGTTCACAAACAGCAGATGGGCTACAGTATTGAAGATATTATAGCTGGACTTTGCGACGCCCTTGTGCGCAATTATCTTAACAATGTCGGTAAGGGTAAAGAGATTCTTTCACCGGTTGTTTTTCAGGGTGGAGTTGCCGCCAATGTTGGCATAAAAGCCGCTTTCGAGAAAGCGCTTGAACTGGAAGCGATCGTGCCTGAGCATTACCATGTTATGGGCGCTCTCGGCGCCGCCATCCTGGCTCGTTTTTCTATGGAAAGCAAAATAGAATCTTCTTTTCGTGGTTTTGCCCTCAGTGAACTGCAATTTGAAGCCGGTACTTTTACCTGTGATGGGTGCCCCAACATCTGTGAAATCGTTAATCTGTCTCTTGACGGAGAACTGCTGGCCCGCTGGGGTGGCCGCTGCGGTAAGTGGGAAGAATTAATTGTCCAGAGTCAAAATATTTTACCTCTATAAGATATTTAATAATCCTACGGGAGTGGTTATCAATGAAACCGGAGTTAATTCTCAGTGATTTGATCAAGATCGACAGTACCAATCCACCGGGTAACGAGAAGGCGGTTGCCCTTTATCTGAAAAAGTTATTTGAAGAGGCTGGGATAGTCGGCGAAATAATTGAACCCGAGGAAGGGCGGGGCAGTTTTATCTCCCGGATCGGATCCGGTCCCAAAAAACTTCTTTTTGTTTCACACGCTGATGTGGTTCCAGTCGGTGAAGGCTGGGATTTCGAACCCTTTTCCGGAGAGATTAAAAATGGCGTCATTTACGGCCGGGGAGCTCTCGACTGTAAAGATTTGATGGCAGCCCAGGTTTCAGCAGCTCTGCAGTTGATTGCAGAAAAGATTCCCCTGCAGGGGGAGCTGATCATTGCGGTAACTGCAGATGAAGAAAAAGGCGGCCGGCTCGGCGCCGGTTACTTAGCCGACAATCATCCGGATATGCTTGCCGCTGATTATGCGGTAAACGAAGGCGCTGACCAACCAATCATGGTTAACGGAAAGATGATCTATTTCCTGCAGGTCGGTGAGAAAGGGACTGCCTGGTGTACTCTAAAAGCGCATGGTACTGCCGGACATGGTTCAGTACCGACCCTGGCGGACAATGCCGTTGTTAAAATGGCCCGGGCAGTCAGCAGATTACATAATTACCGTGCTGAAATTGTCCTGACACCCGAAGTGGAAAAACTGCTCAGGAGTCTCGCTGAACTCTGTGGAATTAAAATTGAGAAGCTTGATCCGAATGCTGTAGATGCTTTGCTCGAAGATCTGCCTCTGGAAAAGGCTTTTGTGGAATCACTGCGTTCGATGACCCGCATGACCGTTTCTCCAAACATGATCCGTGGTGGCACCAAGACTAATATTGTTCCTGACTACTGTGAGGCTGATATCGATATCAGGATTCTACCCGGTCAGGATTGCGACTACGTGGAAAAAGAGCTGCGCCTGATCATCAATAAAGAAATTGAGATCGAATTCAACGAATATCGTGTTCCGACTTTTTCCAGCTCGGAAGAACCCTTTTACAGGCTTATGGAAGAAGTTACTCTTAAGCTGGCCGGAAGCGATGCTGTCTGCCTGCCGGTTATCTCTGCCGGTTCAACCGACTCTAAATATCTGCGGAATGCCGGTATTTCCGCATACGGTATTGGTCATATGGCCAGAAATTTCGATCAGCAGGCGAGAACCACTGTTCATGGTAAAAATGAGCGAACCGACGTTGCCAGCCTGCAGTTAAAAACCGCTTTCCTGAAAGAACTGGCCCACCGTTATTTAAGTTAGATTCTGATCACACCGGGAGGTTTTGTTAAATGAAGGTGGCGTTCGGACATATGGGGACGCTTACCCCGATCATGGAAATGATTCTCGAAGACCTTGGCCATGAAGCGATTACTCCTAACCGGCCTACTCGCCAGACACTGGCCCTCGGGGCTAAGCATGCACCTGAATTTGCCTGTATCCCCTTTAAAATTGTTCTGGGCACATACCTTGAATGCCTCAAGCTGGGAGCCGATACCCTGGTCAGTGGTGGTGGTTACGGTCCCTGCCGGGCGGGTCTTTACGGCGAACTGCATCGCCGCATTCTCAAAGACCTCGGTTATGAATTTGATTTTATTTTTTTCTGGCCTCCCCTGAAAAAGCCGTTTCACTTCTATAAACAGCTACATAAATTAAAGGGACACCATTCGTGGGTTTATTTATGGCGAATAATCAAAAAAGCTTATAGTAAGCTGGCTGTTCTTGATGATCTGGAAATGATGGCCCAGAGAATCCGTCCGCGTGAACTAAAACATGGTTCTACTTCAAAGGGTTTTGAGCAGGCGATGGATATGATGCGGCAAGCAAAAACCGGGCCGGAAATAGCATCTGCCGGTGAAGAAGCCCGTGCCCTGATGCAAAAGGTGCCTTTTGATGATACCCGTCAACCGTTAAAGGTGGGTATAATCGGTGAAATCTATGTCCAGCTCGAACCGTTTGCCAATTATTTCCTCGAAGAGCAGCTTGGGCACATGGGGGTGGAAGTGCGGCGCAGTATCTACCTGACCAGTTATACGCGCCACGATATCCTCTCAACCAGGGGTGATATGGGCAGCCGTACCCTGGCCATGCCCTACCTTGCCCAAAAAGTCGGTGGGCACGGACAAAATAGTGTGGGTGATATTATTCGCTATGCTAAAAATGGTTATAATGGTGTGATCCAGCTGGCGCCTTTTTCTTGTATTCCCGAGATTGTCGCCAAAAGCCTGGTGCCGCGGTTAAGCAAAGATTACAGCATACCGGTGCTTACTATTTTTATCGACGAACAGACTGGAGCAGCCGGGATACAGACGAGGCTTGAAGCTTTCGTCGATTTAATGGATCAGCGTCGTTCCCGTAGCTTACTGGTTGGCGCTTAGAGCTTTATAACGGAGATTAAGCAGACTTGTCACTTCAAATCGGTTCACTAACAGTGCAAATGGGGCTGGCTCTGGCGCCAATGGCCGGCATCACCAACTACCCCTTTCGCCTTCTCGCAAAGGAACAGGGCTGTTCTCTTCTTTATTCAGAAATGATCAGCGCCAGGGGACTTTTACATAACGGCAGCCGTAACAGTTCCCTGCTTTATTTTACCGATCAGGAAAGGCCGATCGGTTTTCAGCTGTTTGGTTCCGATCCCCTGATTATGGCCAGGGCTGCTGTTAAGCTTGAGTCGCTCGGTGTAGATTTTATTGACCTGAATCTCGGTTGTCCAACCCGTAAAATAACCCGCAATGGTGAGGGTGGAGCCCTGATGCGCGAACCGGGCCGCTGCAGCGAAATATTTGAAGCGGTTGTCAAAGCTGTCTCCTGCCCGGTTACAGTCAAGCTTCGTAAGGGATGGAGTGAACAATCGGTCAATGTTGTCGAGATAGCTGCGCGGGCCGAAGAGGCTGGTATCAGGGCCGTAACAGTCCACGGACGCACAGTCGAGCAGGGTTATAGCGGCCGGGCTGACTGGGACATCATCAGACAGGTTAAAGAAGAATTGACCATTGTGGTTATCGGTAACGGTGATGTCGATTCGCCTCAATCAGCCGAGGCGATGTTTTCTGATTGCGGCTGTGACGGGGTGATGATCGGACGGGCGGCCAGGGGCAACCCCTGGATTTTTAAAGAGATACTATCTTGGCTAAAGGAAGGGCGGCTGCCCGAACCACCATCAATCGATCAAATTATCGCTATGAGTTTAAAACATTTTTCCTTGCTTAGCGAACTGAAAGGTGAAGCGGCTGCGGCACGTGAAATGCGTCGCCATACTTCTTGGTATATCCGGGGGCTGCCTGGCGCCGCTGCCGCCAGGCAGCAGCTGATCCGGGCCTCGAATTTTAAGGAAACCGAAACAATCCTGCACAATTTATACCGCTCCTGACGGTAGCCTTAATTTCATTGCCACGTGCCATCTTTAATGCTAAAATAAGAGCGTATACATTATTGTGCACACCATTCAATCTTTACGGATTTTGGTTTTTATACATCCGTTGTTTAGTGGAGGATCGCTTTTGCAATCAGAACAGATATTCCGGGTTGGTGAAAAACTAATCAGTCTCGATAAAGCAGTTCGCCTGATCGAACGAACCCTGGAACTGCGTGAGCAGGGTGTTTCCCAGCAAGAGGTGGCCAGAAAACTGCAACTGGACCGCAGTTTTGTTTCCCGCCTCGAATCGGTTGGTGAAATCCGCAGGGGCAATCGGGTAGCAGTGATCGGTTTTCCCCTGTTGAATACAGCCGAACTTATTGCGATCTGCAGGTCATACGGCCTCGATTTTTACCTACTGCTCAATAATCAAGAGCGCTGGGACTTGGTCCGCGATAAGCAGGCCCTCGATTTTTTCAACAGTATGCTTGAGCTGGTAGCCCGGCTGCGTGATTTTGATACCCTGATCATGATAACTTCGGAAAAATGGCACCGCTTGGCTGAAGCCCTTCTAAATATACAAATAATTCATATCAGCCTCGGCCCGACCCCTATTCAGGAAGATTGCCCGGTTGATCCGGGGCACTTTGAAGATAGATTAAAACAAGTTCTGGAGGAACAGTGAGAGGAGAACGAAAAAGTGAAACGTGTAGTAGGGATTAGCCTCGGCTCATCATCAAGGGATCATGTTGTTACAGTCGAGCTCATGGGAGAGAAATATAAAATTGAGCGTATTGGCACAGACGGTGATATGAAGAAGATGGTTGAGCAAATCAGAGATCTCGACGGTAAGGTGGATGCTTTTGGCCTTGGCGGGATGGATCTTTACGTCTATGCAGTTGACCGGCGTTATGTAATCAGGGATGCCAAAAGAATTGTCAAAGCGGCTCAGAAGACGCCGATTGTCGACGGGGCAGGGTTGAAAAATACCCTTGAGCGCCGCGCCATTGAATACCTTGTTAAGCACACCGATCTTTTTAAAAAGCCGCAGAAAGTCTTAATGATGAGCGCGATGGATCGTCTCGGTATGGCCCAGGCTCTTGAAAAGACGGGCAGCAAAATGACTTATGGAGATTTGCCTTACATTCTAGGGTTACCGGTACCTCTTTCTTCACTGAAAACCGTGGCAGTGATTGCCCGGATCGTGGCCCCCATTGTCTGCCAGCTTCCCTTTACGATGATCTACCCTACCGGTGATAAGCAGTCGGTCAATACACCGCGGTTTACCCGGTATTTTTATGACAATGACATCATCGCTGGCGATTTTCACTTTATCCACCGCTATATGCCCGAAAAACTGCCGGGCAAGACGATTATTACAAATACCGTTACCAGATCTGATATCGATTTTTTAAGAGAGCGGAAACTGAAAACCTTGATCACAACCACGCCGGAGATGGAAGGCCGCTCTTTCGGCACCAATGTCATGGAGGCTCTGCTTGTTTGCATGGCCGGTAGTGATCATGAGTTGACCGAAGAGCAGTATAGTCATCGACTCAAAGAGCTGAATCTGGTACCCAGGATTGTCGAGCTTTAATAATCTTGACAACCCCGGGTAAACGCCTTATAATAAAGCAAAAAATTGAGGTTAGGCTAGCAAAAAGTGTCAAGCCAGGCTTGGCACTATCTTTATCTTGATCGGCTTTATTAAAGATAAAAAGTCGTTCTTTATTTTGACGGCTTAGATTAATACAACTGAAGATTTACATGCAATAATCACAGAAAATATTATGTTTACATTATGTGCAGGGAGGCAAAATGTTATGGAAAACAAGGATGAGCTATTTTTAACCAAAGAAGGCCTGGAGAAGCTTGAAAATGAGCTGCTTCATCTAAGAACAGTTAAGCGAAAAGAAATTGCTGCCCGTATTAAGGAAGCGATTTCTTTTGGCGATATAACCGATAACTCCGAATATGAGGATGCTAAGAATGAGCAGGCCTTTATCGAGGGGAGAATTATCACCCTGGAAAAAATGCTACGCCGGGCGCGCCTCCTTGAAAAAGGCGAAAACGATGATTGCCTTGTTGCACTCGGATCGACGGTTAAACTGAAAAATGTTGATTTAAACCAGGATTATGAGTATACAATTGTCTGCACTGCCGAAGCTGATCCACTTGAAAAGAAGATCTCCAACGAATCACCGGTTGGCAAGGCAATCCTGGGGCGAACCGTTGGAGATCAGGTTGAAGTCAAGGCGCCGGCGGGTAATTTCAACTACAAGATAGAAGCGATTGACTAAGTATTCCTGGAGGTTAGATCATGGAGCATGAACAACACCAGCTAAATGACCTGCTGCTGGCTCGTCGCCGTAAAATGGATGCCCTGAGAGAAAGAGGGATTGAGCCTTTCGGCAGAAAATTTGAGGCCAGCCATTTTTCTGCGGATATTGCTGATAATTTCGATGCTATGGAAGGCCGGGAAGTAACTATCGCCGGCAGACTGGTCAGCATTCGCTCGCATGGTAAAGCCCTATTTGCCCACATGCAGGATTCCCGGGGTCAGATCCAGATCTATTTGCGTCAGGATCAGGTCGGTCCGGAAAAATACGAAATTTTCGAGCTGGTTGATATTGGTGATTTTATCGGCGTGACCGGGGAAGTGTTCCGCACTCAAAAAGGAGAGGTTACAGTCAAGGTAACCGATTATACCTACCTGACCAAAGCCCTGCGCCCCCTGCCCGAGAAATGGCACGGGCTTAAAGATGTCGAACTGCGCTATCGACAGCGCTATGTCGATCTGATTGTCAATCAGGAAGTAAAACAAACTTTTATCAACCGCAGCCGCATTATTTCGACCATGCGCGACATTTTAAATTCATGGGGTTTTCTTGAGGTGGAGACACCGATCATGCAGACCATCGCTGGGGGCGCGCTGGCCCGGCCGTTTGTAACCCATCATAACGCTCTCGATATCAGGCTTTACCTGCGCATCGCCACCGAGCTGCATTTAAAACGACTCCTGGTCGGTGGTTTGGACAAGGTCTATGAAATAGGGCGCATTTTTCGAAATGAGGGGATCTCGGCTATCCATAACCCCGAGTTCACATCGGTAGAGATCTACCAGAATTATGCCGATTATGAAGACATGATGGCCATTACTGAAAATTTGATATACCAGATTGCCCAAAAGGTTTTCGGTACCGCTATTATTAGTTTTCAGGGCAAAGACCTTGATTTGACTCCACCCTGGCCGCGGGAGACGATGATTGATGTGGTTCGCAAATATTCTGGAGTTGATTTTTCGCAGATTAATGATGATCAGCAGGCCTTCGAAGCAGCCAGGAAAACCGGTCTTGAGCTTGACAAGGGGCTCTCCTGGGGAGAGATTCTCTACCGGTTTTTTGAAGAATTCTGTGAAAAACAGCTCCTGTCTCCAATATTTGTTACTGGTTTCCCGTTTGAGGTGTCTCCTCTGGCCAAAAAGATGGAAACAGATTCTCGCCTGACCCTGCGCTTTGAAGGGTTTATCTCCGGGTGGGAAATCGCCAACGCATTTACCGAGTTAAATGATCCGATCGACCAACGTGAGCGTTTTGAACAGCAGCTGACCAAACGGGAAGCAGGCGATGACGAAGCACATGTTATGGACGATGATTTTATCAACGCTCTTGAATACGGCATGCCACCGGCGGGTGGTCTCGGCATTGGTATCGACCGGTTGGTGATGCTGCTTACCAATAACATTTCCATCCGCGATGTCATTCTTTTTCCAACGCTTAAACCAAAACCGCTCGGTGAGTAAAATAAATTCATTTTCGGGTAAAAATTTGCTAAAAAGTGTTTGACAACCATATTAAAGCATGCTACCATTCAAAGGTCGTGCTCATGCTGTAGGGCAGTAAGTTTTAAACAAACTGCTCCATAATTTTGAGGAGAATTTATTGTTTATTCCATCTTGGGGAAGAAGCAACTCTCCCTCTCCCCTGACGGGAGAGAGTCGGAATGAGTGTTAAGACGACAGAGGTTTACAAACCGTTCTTTGAAAACTGAGCAGGGTAAGAAAGGGTCTTTATCCGGGAGAATTTATTTCGGTTTAAGAGGCCTTGTGAATGTCAGTAATGGAGCCAGGGGTCAACAATTGAGTGTGAGAAGTTTATAGAGATATAAACTGG
>JAUWPV010000050.1 GCA_030611385.1 Bacillota bacterium
TGGTGTCGGGAGGGGGACTTGAACCCCCATGGTGTTATACCACACGCCCCTCAAACGTGCGCGTCTGCCAGTTCCGCCACCCCGACATGCATATGCTTTTCCTTTAAGATTATAAGGTTTTGCAGGGGTTCCGTCAAGAACAATTACAGAACAACACCCTAAAGTTTTCATGCATCTAAATATTTTCTATTGTATAATTAAATAAGTTTTTATATAATATTGAGTAACTTACGATATAGCATCATATTATTTAAAGGAGGACTCAAATCAACAGTGGGAAATAAGGAAGCATACCTATCCCAACCGTGGCTGCAGCATTATCATCAGGATGTTCCGCAAACAGTGGCAATTCCGGAAAAGAATCTAATCGAACTTTTCGACGAGTCTGCCCAAAAATACGCCAATCAATCGGCGGTTATTTTTTATGGCAACAAAATCAGTTTTAAGCAATTACAGGATGAAGTGAACCGTTTCGCCACAGCCCTGTCACAGCTCGGAGTCAAAAAAGGTGATAAGGTCGCTCTCTACCTGTTGAACAGCCCCCAGTACGTGATCGCATATTTCGCTGTTTTAAAAGTAGGTGGAACCGTAACCCCGATCAGCCCTGTCTATACCAGCAGTGAAGTTAAACATCAGCTTACCGACAGTAACGCCCGCACAATTGTCTGCCAGAATATACTCTATGAAAACATTGCGAAAACCGGGATCAAGCTGGACCGGGTTTTCCTGACCGGGATCAGCGATTACCTGCCCGCTATCCGTAAGATTATCGGTAAAAGCGTAATGCGAAAAGCCTTCAGTCAATTTGAGGTACCGATACCGAAAATCGTTGAAGGTGAAGGCTTCTACCAGATGAAAGAACTGATTAAAAAAACCGAACCAAGGCCGATCGAAGTCACCATTGACCCGGCCGTCGACCTTGCTTCGCTGCCTTATACCGGGGGGACCACCGCCCAACCAAAAGGAGTTATGTTAACCCACCGCAATCTGATTGCCTGCCAAACCCAGATTAATGCATCCTGGCCAATCATCGAAGAAGGCAAAGAGGTGGTTTTAGCCTTCCTGCCCTTCTACCATATTTACGGCCAGGTAGTGGTTATGCTCAACACAATACTTAGCGGTGGCACCATGATCTTATTCACCACCCCAGATATTGACGAAATTCTCTATGCGATGGAAAAATACCAGGCCAGCACCTTCTTAGGTGTGCCTACTTTCTTTGAATACCTTAAAGAATATGAAAAAACAGATCGAGTCAACTGGAAGCGCCTGAAGATGATCACCTGCGGGGCCGACACTCTCCATAAAACTACCCTTGAGGGTTGGACCAGGCGAACCGGCAGTATAATCACCGAAGGTTACGGAATGACCGAGACAAGCGGCGTCAGCCACGTTAATCCGCTGGGCGGCAGCAAACCGGGATCATTCGGCCTGCCCCTGCCAAACGTAACTGCCGCCATTATCGACCAGGATACAAATGAATTCCTGCCGGTTGGCGAAACCGGCGAGATGATTTTGTATGGACCGAATATGATGCAGGGTTACTGGAATCGCGACGAAGATAACAAGAATATTTTTCTCGATGTCGACGGCATGCGTTTTATGAAAACCGGTGACCTGGTGCGCATGGAAGAAAGCGGTTACTTTATATTTTATGACCGGGCCAAGGACCTGATCAAGTATAAGGGTTATTCGGTGTTTGCCCGGGAAATTGAAGAAGTACTTTACAAACATCCCCAAGTCAAAGCCGTCGGCGTAATCGGTGTACCCGATCCGAAAGTCGGCCAGTATATTAAAGCCAATGTGGTCCTTAACCCGGAGGCCCGTGGAAAAATTTCGGAGGAAGATATAATAAACTACTGCAAGGAAAACCTGGCTCACTACAAAGTGCCGAAAATATGCGAATTCCGCGGCGAACTGCCGAAAACCGATGTCGGAAAAATTTCGAAACGCGAACTCAGGGAAGAGCAGGATGAGGAGGCCTAGAATTGAACACTCAATTTTTTGAAGTGGAAAACGTAGTCAAAAAATTTGGCGGATTAACGGCGATCGATAACATCAGTTTTCAGGTTGCCCGCGATGAAATGATTGGCTTGATCGGCCCGAACGGAGCCGGGAAAACCACCCTGGTTCGCCTGATCATGGGTATCCTCAAGCCCGACAGCGGTTCGATCAGGTTCAGAGGAAAAGAGATTACCCGCATGCGTACCTGGAGCATTGTCGAAGAGGGCATCGCCGGCACTTTTCAAACCACCCGCCCCTTTCGCCGACTGCCAATTATCGCCAACGTGATGGTACCCTGCCTTGGCCCACGTACTTCGCGTCGGGGCGAATGGGTTAAGAGGGTCGAAGCCAGGGCTATGGAAGCCCTTGAATTTGCCGGCATCTCGGACCTGGCTATGGAACCAGCTTCACGCCTTTCACAGGGTGACCTGAAACGCCTGGAGGTAGCGCGAGCCATTGCCACCGAGCCTGAATTACTCATTCTTGATGAACCATTTGGAGGACTCACTCCCACTGAAACTGAACTGATGGCCAAGTCGATGCGGCGCCTTCATAAAGGGGGCCGTTTCGGACGCCTGCATAGTGAGGGTGCGGCCATGATCATCATCGAACACAAACTGCACGAGTTGATGAAGATCGTCGACCGGGTAGTCGTCATGCATTTCGGCAAGGTTATCGCCATCGGTACACCTGAAGAGATTATTAATAACGAAGTAGTTATCGAAGCCTATATTGGCAAGGAGGTGGTTTAGGTGTTACTCGAAGTTAAAAACCTGACTGTCGCTTATGATACAGCCATGATTATAAATAATGTCAGCATCTCTGTCGACAGCGGAGAGCTGGTCAGCCTGGTCGGACCGAACGGAGCCGGAAAATCAACTTTCCTCCGTACTATTACCGGATTGGTGCGCTGGGAAAGAGAAACCCTGAAAGGGACCCGTTATGGTGATATCACTATTGAGGGCACCGTAACTTTTAAGGGCGAAAACATCGAGAAGCTGCCTGCCCATGATATTGTCAAAAGAGGCCTGATCCACTGCCCGGAAAGGCGGCGCCCCTTTACCGAGATGACGGTGTTGGAGAACCTGATGGCCGGTGCTTATCTGATCAAGGACCATAAGACATTTCGGGATAACCTGGAAGCTGTATACCATATCTTCCCGGTGCTTAAAGACCGCAGTAAACAGGTCTCCGGAACCCTTTCCGGAGGAGAACAGCAGATGCTGGCGATCGGCCGTTCACTGATGGTAAAACCACTGCTGCTCTGCATTGATGAGCCTTCCACCGGTCTGGCTCCACAGGTAAAACAACTTGTTTTTAATAAGATCAAGGACATTCAAGCTTTGGGGATGACTATTCTGCTTGTGGAACAGGATGTCAGCATGACTTTTACCATGGCCGATCGTAATTACATCCTCTCTCACGGCAAGATTGTCACCCAGGGGACAAGCGCAGAACTCTTAAAGGATGAAACAGTGCGCCAGTCGTATCTGGGATTGTAATAATCAAAAGATTAAAGGTTGGCAGCTATTTTAATTTAACGCATATTTGAATAGCAGATCCGGCATTCTTTCCTGATGAAAGAGTTACGAACCTTGCAGCGGGGGCATTCGCGTTCAAGTTTGTCGCGAGCATAAGTAGTAATTCCCTGCGGCATCAGGCGCAGTACCAACAGTACGATCAAGGCAAATATAAGCATGCGGTATTCAGCAGCGGCACGCAGCATTTCAAGGGCGGGAAAAAGAATAAAAACGCCGGCAACTGCTCCATAAATGGTCGCGATACCGCCGAAAATAGTCCAGATAATGGCCTGGAAAGACATCAGTACCGCCAGCATCGACGGTCCGGCAATACGCAAAAAATGAGTGTACATTCCACCAGCGATACCGGCAAAAAAGCCACTCAGGCAGAAAGCGAGCAGTTTATACTTGATAGTATTAATTCCGGATGCCCGAACGGCAATTTCATCCTCACGGATCGCATGAAAGATGATGCCGACTTTTGAGTCTGTAATCTTCCACATGATAAAACAGAGTAGAAGCATCAGGATAACAGCCAGGTAATACTCATTCAGACGGATCGAAGCCAGGCGGGTGATTCCGGATATGCCCAGTTCACCCCCAAAAAAATTGGGAAATACAAAGATTATCCCCATAAGCATGATCGGAAAAGCCAGGGTAGCCAAACCGAGATAGGGACCCTTGAGACGCAAGCAGGGAATACCAACGAGCAAACCGATCAAAACAGCAGCCAGCGCTCCAATAGGGATAGTTACCAGGGGCGACCACCCCAGGCGCAGATTCAGAAGAGCGGTAGTATAGGCCGCTACTCCGAAAAACAGCGCATGCCCGAAACTGACCTGGCCGACAAAACCAGAAAGCAGATCCCAACTGGCCGCATAAATTGAAAAGATAGATGCTATGGCCAGAATACGCAGGATATACATGTTCTGCGTCAGAAGGGGCAGTAACAGAAGTGTGAGAACAAATAAAACAGCGATGACGCGCGTTGGTAAAACGAGTACTTCATTACGAACATAGCGCAGGGCAATCCTGATAACGGCCATTAGTTTATCGCTCCCCTTCCAGGTAGACTCCAAAAAGACCTTCGGGTCGAACAATTAATATTACCAGCATGATTGCTAAAGCAATAGCTACTTTTAGGAACGCTCCCCCCGGCATCAGGAAAACCACTGTAACTTCGATAAAGGCCAGGATCATCGCTCCGATAAAACTTCCCTTAATACTGCCCAGGCCGCCTAAAATAACGATCGCCAGGACCAGAACAAGGGGACTAAGCCACATATGCGGTTCAAGAGTATAGAGTGGTGCCACCATCACCCCGGCAACAGCTGCCAAACCGACTGAAATTGCCATTGTGGCAGCAGCTATCTGGGCCACATTCATGCCCATCAGGTTAGCTATCTCGCGGTCCTGCGCTGAAGCACGGATGGCAATTCCCAAACGGGTTTTCATAAGCAGCAGCCAGACCACCAGCAAGCAGAAGCTGACAACGCCGAGCGTCAGCAAATACTGGTATGAAATACGGAAGCCCAATGGGCTGATATAACCGGAAATAATACTGGAAACGCCACGGTAATGCCCGCCAAAAATGATTAAAACTGCTTCCTGAAAAACAAGGGCCACCGCCACAGTAACAATGAGCACTGCAGTTTCATGCTCCCTGATCGGCTCCAGGAAAACGTAGTAAACAATCACTCCGATCAGAACAACGGCAACGATTGACAGCGGAATAGCAATAAAGGGGCTTAAAGCGAGATTTGTGCCAAAGAAATAAATGGCATAAGACCCCAGCATAAAAAATGCGGTATGGGCGAGGTTGAGAATTCTGGCAGCCCCAAAAATCAGGGAAAAACCGATGGCCAGCATGGCATAAACAGCGCCGTTCATCAAACCATAAACCAGGATGTCACTTAGCATATTATATCCCTCTCATCGGTTTCTATATGTGTATTTCAACCCGGAGAGCCCCAAAGAGGGGCTCCCCGATCCTGATTCGCTAAGCTAAAAATTACTGTAATCACTCGGCTCTCCATTGTTTCAGGACATGAGGCGGAATCTGGTATGGTACTACGCCTTCGTAACCGACTACCAGGTCCGGTGCATTAGTAGGATCAGGTTTCCACTCA
>JAUWPV010000012.1 GCA_030611385.1 Bacillota bacterium
TTGCCGATAACTGTAGCTATGGGTGACGTGAATGGGTTAAAGCTGATCAACGATTCATTTGGACATCTAGCTGGTGATGATCTGCTGAAGAAAGTTTCAGAAATAATCAAGAAAGGATGCCGGTCCGACGAGATTATTGCCAGAATTGGCGGGGACGAATTTGCCATTATTCTGCCCAAAACAGACACTGTGGAGGCAGAGAAAATCATCAAACGTATAAAGAAGTTAGCATCAGCGGAACAGACTTCCTATGCTGTAATTTCTGTCTCATTTGGTCATGAAACCAAGTCTAGTAAGAAGGGTGAGATTCAAAAAATATTAGCAGAAGCTGAAAATCATATGTATAAGCACAAGTTGTATGAAAGCGCGAGTATGCGCAGTAATACAATAGACGTGATCATGAATGCGCTTTTTGAGAAAAGCGAGAGAGAGATGCTGCATTCTATAAGAGTAAGCGCCATCAGCGCTGCAATTGCATCAGAGCTTGGCTTTGACCCAGATGAAATAAATCAAATCAGAACGACTGGCCTTATCCATGATATAGGTAAAATAGGCATAGACGAAACAGTTCTTAATAAACCCCAGGGGTTAAACAAAGATGAATGGTTAGAAATAAAAAAACATCCGGAGGCAGGCTGGCGAATCCTTGCTTCTGTAGATGAATTTTCAGAGCTTGCCGGACATATTCTTTCCCATCATGAAAGATGGGATGGGCAGGGATATCCAAATTCTCTTAAAGGTGAAGAAATAGCTGTTGAATCGAGGATTATCGCCATTGCGGACACCTACGATGCATTAACATCAGAAAGACCTTACAAAAAACCATTAAATAAAAAACAAACCTTAACAGAACTAAAGAAGTGTGCCGGAACACAGCTCGATCCCAAGATTGTGAAGATATTCATAAACCGTGTTTTACCGCATAATAGCTATTTCCAGGAATAGAAAGGGAAACCGCTTGACCAGAGCCGTGGCATGTTATAAAATGCACATGAAAGAAAATTGAACAGGCCCTGCCTTCGATCCATTTATTCTAAGGCGATCAGTTGTCGTTATGAAGAATGGACGTCAGGGTGCCGCTGGAAACGGCTGTGCCTCCCGTTGAGGAAAGAAGGTTCGATAGTAGCTTTTTAATTATCGCATTTTCCAACGGGGAAACTGCGATTTTTTATATATAGCCAGGAAAATATTCTACAATGAAGAAGGTGAATTCAAGTATGTTAAGTAACAGCAAGATTTTCTTCAAATTATTACTCTTTTTATTGCTTGCAGCGGCTCTATTATTTGCTGCCGGCTGCTCGCGGGAAGCGGCGTCGGATAGCGAGCCGGAAAACGGTGTCGACGATGAGACTCCGGGCGTGGTGAAAATAACCGACAGGATCATACTGGCGACTACAACCAGCACCTACGACTGCGGACTGCTGGATTTTTTGAATCCCCTTTTTACTGAAAAAACCGGGATTGAAGTACAGGTTATCTCACAGGGAACCGGCGCCGCTTTGGAGACAGGGGCCCGCGGTGACGCCGATGTTTTACTGGTGCACGACCGAAAATCAGAGTTAAAGCTAGTCGAAGAAGGGACCTTTATCGACCGCTATGATGTTATGTATAACGATTTTATCGTTGTCGGACCGGCTGAAGATCCAGCTGGAGTCGATGGGGTGGCTTCGGCGGTTGAAGCTTTTAACTTGATCGCAGCTGGAGAAGATATTTTCGTCTCGCGCGGCGACGACTCCGGAACGAACCGCATGGAGTTGCGCCTGTGGGAGAGCGCCGGGATTGATCCTGAAGGCCAGGACTGGTATCTTTCGATCGGCCAGGGCATGGGCGATACCCTGCGTGTTGCCGACGAATCAATGGGTTATACTCTGACCGACCGGGGTACCTATATTGCCATATTCGACAGCGTAGAGTTGGTAATCGCACTTGAGGGCGACCCGGCGCTGTTCAATCAATACGGAGTTATGGCCGTTAATCCTAAAGAACATCCTCATGTTAAATACAATTACGCCCTGCTATACATTGAATTTCTGATGTCGGATGAAGGACAAAACCTGATCAACTCTTTCCAGGTTAACGGCGAAAGGCTCTTTTTCCCGGGATATGGGCTGAAGTAAACTAAAGATTATGGTGTAAGGGAGAAATCGATCGGGAGGTAAGCAGTTGTCGAGACTTTTTGAGGGAATAATTGAGGCTTTTCGTCTGATCATAACGCTTAACCCGGCCCTGCTGCAGATTGTTTCCCTTTCTTTACGGGTTTCCGGGATGGCAGTTGTTATTGCCGCACTAATCGGCATTCCGCTTGGAGCTTTACTCGGTTTAAAACCGGAAAAGAAAACCCGCCTGCTCAATAAAATTATTTTTACCTTCATGGGTATGCCTCCGGTCGTAGCCGGATTGATCATCTACCTGATTCTTTCCCGGCAGGGCCCCCTGGGTGTACTCGGACTGCTCTACACCCCCACGGCGATGATTATCGCCCAGGTTTTTCTCGCTTCGCCAATCGTTATAGGTTTGACCATGATCGGGATCAGGGCCAGGGGTTGCGATGTTGAAGAAATGGCCCGATCTCTTGGCGCCGGTTCGGTTTTAATTGCATGGACGGTAATCATGGAATCACGCTTTGCCATATTGGGCGCTATTATTACCGGATTCAGCCGTGTTGTCGCCGAGGTAGGGGCGGTGATGATCGTAGGCGGTAATATTGCCGGTCACACCAGGGTCATGACAACAGCTATAGTCCTTGAAACAAGAAAAGGCAATTTTGAATTGGCTATCGGCCTCGGACTGATCTTGTTGATCATATCTTTTATTATCAACTCCGGCCTCTACTCGATCCAGAAGGGAGGCAAAAATGGCTAACCATGAAGAATTCCTGATTGAATTAAAAGGGATCAGAAAATACTACGACCGGGAAGTTTTGCATGTCGAACAATTGCTCTTTAAAAAGGGGCACGTCTATGGTGTGATCGGGCCAAGCGGAGCCGGTAAAAGCACCCTTTTACGAATAATCAACCTGCTGACCCCTCCCGACAGCGGTACTCTTTTATTTCATGACCGGCCGATTCCCGCCAACGGCGCAGGCCGTTTGGCTATCCAGAGAAAGATGACCCTGGTCTTTCAGAAAACCCTGCTCTTCAAAGACAGTGTTCGGAACAACGTAGCCTATGGCCTGAAAGCACGGGGTTTTCCCCGATCAGTGATTGATGAGCGTGTCGGTTCACTGCTAAAACAGGTCGGCATGACCGACCTGGCTGCGCGCCGGGCTGACACCCTATCAGGCGGTGAAGCCCAAAGGGTGACCATAGCCCGCGCTGTTGCTTTTGAACCAGAGCTTTTATTACTTGATGAACCGACCGCCAATCTCGATCCGGGAAACGTAGAACTGATTGAAGAAATGATCACAAAACTGGCCCGTAATAAGGCGATAACTGTGGTCATGGTTACCCACAATGTTTTCCAGGCTCGCCGTATCGCCGACCAGGTTATTTTTATCAACCAGGGCCGGATTGTGGAAATGGGCCCGACAGAGAAGATATTTTCCGCACCGGACCATGAAAACACCCGTCTGTTTGTCGAGGGTCGAATGGTCTACTAAAGTTCATTGCTAATTTTTACTTTAGTATTAGCTATAATGGAAAAGAACTAACTGAAAACCAAACTGCGATTATTGGCCTTTCAATACCGCCCGGGCGTAAGTGCGATTGACATCTTTAATCTCCACTTTCACGGTCTGGCCAACTTTTTCGCCCGCTCCCTCAACGTTGATCACAAAGCCCTGCACGCGGGCAATGCCGTGGTTAGGGTTGTTGGTATGCTGTTCCTTTATAACCAACTCAAGAATCTCCCCTGCTTTTACCGGAAGAGCGATAGCCTGGATCTCCTTATGACTGCCTCGGGCCGCAATACGGTACCGCTCGATATGAATATCTTCAGTGCCCCGGATAAAGATATGCCGGCCCAATTCTTCTTCCAGTTTTTTAAGGTTGCCTCCCCCGCTGCCAATGATGATCGCCGCCACCGCGTGATGCATCTCAACGAGGACAGCCTTGCTTTTTTCATCCTGCAGCTGCCGTTTCAGCTCGCTCTCAATACGCGTACTAATCACCAGGGGAGTAAGTACTCTGCCCGAGCCACCGCAGTAAGGACAGTGCTGCTGCAGGTACTCGGAGAGATCCTGGCGCACTTTCTTTCTGGTCATTTCGACCAGGCCGAGGTTGGTTAACCCGAGGACATAGGTCTTGGTCCGGTCGTTTTTGATCGCCAAATTTAATTTGTCAATTACTTTGCGGCGGTGGCCTTCAAAACTCATATCAATAAAATCAACAATTATAATGCCACCGATGTCGCGCAAGCGTACCTGCCTGGCTACTTCTTCAGCCGCTTCAAGGTTGGTCTTCAAAATTGTATCGGCCAGGTTGCGGCGTCCAATATAGCGGCCTGTATTGACGTCGATAACGGTCAATGCTTCGGTTTCATCAAAAACAAGGTAACCGCCGCTTTTCAGCCAGACCTGTCGGGCCAGGGCCTTCTCGAGTTCCACTTCGACCCCGTAGCGTTCAAAAATCGGCTCCGCTTCCTTATATAATTTAACTTTAGCCTTCAGGTGTGGCGAGATATAGTCAACTATTTCACGAACCTTATCATACTCATGCTCGTTGTCGATAAGAAAACTGCTGAATTCTTCAGTAAACAGGTCACGGGCAATACGGCAAGTCAGTGATAGGTCCTGGTAGAGAATAGCCGGCGCTGTTTTTTGCTGAAAACGGGCCAGGATGCGGTTCCAGAGCTGGACCAGGAACTTCAGATCCTGTTCCAGCACCGCGGTATCGACCCCTTCGGCTACCGTGCGCACGATCAAGCCGAGTTGTTCCGGTTTTATCCTTTCCACTTCACGGCGCAGTCGATCACGTTCAGCCTGGCTTTCAATCCGTCGCGAGATACCGATGTAGTCTGCACCAGGCACCAATACCAGGTAGCGGCCGGGGATGGTGATCTGGCCGGTTACCCGCGCTCCCTTACTGCTAAAAGGTTCTTTAATCACCTGGACCATAACTTCTTCGCCAACCCGCAGCATTTTTTCAATTGTGCTGCGTGGCGGTGGAGGGCTTTCGTCGTCCCAATCGGTAAATACATCGTCGACGTATAAAAAAGCATTCTTTTCTAGTCCGATATCAATAAATGAGGCTTGCATACCCGGTAAAACATTAGCGACTATACCCTTGTAAAGATTCCCGACCACCCGGTGCTGCAGCGGCCTTTCAATATCAAGTTCGACCAGTTTTCCTTTTTCCAGTAACGCCACACGGGTTGCCCGGTTGTCGCAGTTAACAATAATTTTTTTATCCATTACATGATCACCTCCTTTCCGATAAAGGTTGCATACTTCCATTTTGTTTAAAATAGAGACGTTCTCGACGTATTTGCCAATCATAGGCATGAAGATTGCCTGCACCTGGTTCCGGCTCCAACTGCCCGATAACATAACCAGGTGACACGCCACCCTGACTGCCGGTCTGCAAGAGCAGGCTAAACTCTAAAAGTTTGCTCTGATCAGCATTCTTTACGGAAACCTCAATAATGTAGGGGCGAACGTTGGTGTAGGTTGTTTTATTTTTTTTTGTTTTGCGGAGAGCTAATATCTCCTCTTTAGCCATTAACCTGTCCAGGGCAGCTTGAAGCAATTCAAGCTTAACGGTAACACTGGAGCTGCTTTTAAGAGTACAGCAATAAGAAGCAGCGCTGACCAGGGATGCCAGGGAGGGCTCTTCAGGATCAACAGCTGCCGACCCGGTTAGAACCAGGGCTTCCGGCAATTGGGGCTGAAGGACATTGATAAATTGATCCGGCATAATCTTATCAGCAAAAAAGACCTCCCCGTATTCCTCCCCGGCGGTAATACCGAGCGGCAGAGGAAGGGCAAGTGTGAAACGCGGATGCGGATTATAGCCCTGACTGTAAGCCAGAGGCAGCCTGCTTCTGCTCAGCGCCCGCAGAAAAAGACGCAGCATATCAAGGTGTGAAATATAAGCCAGAGGCATTTTACGCTCAAAACTAAAGCGAATGCGCATCATTGGCCACTCCTCTGTGGTAAATCGACAGCAAGAGACTGCCTGTGCTCACGAATAAAGATTTCTTTGTTTACACCACAGTGCAGGTGATTCCAGGGCAGTTGTTCGTCGTAACTGAAGCGGCGATAGGCATAACTTTCGGCATTGAGATCAAGTTCCTGAAAGGCTTGCCGCCAGAGTTGAAAATTAAAATGTTCCGTCCAGCCGTCAAAACGACAACCCAGTCGCCAGGCCCGCTCAATCAATGGAGCAAGTTGGCGGTCGCCACGGGCAAAAACAGCTTCGAGAAAGCTGGTTTCAACGTCATGCCAGCTGAAATTGACCCCGGGCATAGTCTTAAACCCGCTGCGCAGGATCTGCTGGCGTTCAAGCACTTCCGGCCTGGACAACTGCGGTTCCCATTGGAAGGGGGTGTGCGCCTTAGGCACAAAAGTAGCCACACTGACCGAGAGATTCAAACTCCGTTTGCCTTTCTGGCCAAAGTTTCGGCGGATATCGCGACAGAGGGTTACGATTGCTTCAACATCTTGATCTGTTTCCGTGGGCAGGCCGATCATAAAATAGAGCTTGAAACCCTGCCAGCCAGCTTTGACGGCGTCGCCGAGGGCTGTGAAAATATCCTCTTCGGAAATATTTTTATTGATCACCAGGCGCAGACGCTCGGTGGCTGCCTCCGGGGCGAAGGTGAGACTGCTTCGCCGACCCTGGTGCAGCTGATCAGCCAGTTTCACTGAATAAGAATCGAGGCGCAACGAAGGCAGACTACACCTGACTCTGCTGGCTGATAAAGCCTCTTTCATATCGCTGATCAGCGTATCTATTTGCGGATAGTCGCTGCTGCTAAGCGAAGAGAGCGAAATCTCGTCATACCCGGTAGCGGCAATCAGGGCTTTAGCGGTCTCAATAATATTCTGCCGGCTGCGCCGCCGGACCGGCCGGAAGATAAAACCAGCCTGGCAAAATCGACAGCCCTTCCCACAACCGCGGAAGAGCTCGATTACAGCCCGATCGTGAACTGTCTGGATGTAGGGAACAACCGGGGCGGTTGGATAAGAGACGCGATCAAGATCGGCAACCGCTTTTTTAATAATTTGAACGGGAGCGCGTGAGTCGAGCTTTTTTAGGCCTTTTAATACTCCTTTATCGTATACCGGCTGGTAAAGAGCAGGAATATAGATCCCCTCGAGCGCTGAGAGACGGGTTAAAATTTCTTTTCGTTCCAGATTCTCGCTTTTCAGCCTGACCAGTTCGGCAAGCATTTCCGGCAGAACCTCCTCTGCCTCGCCAAGGACAAACAGGTCAAAAAAAGCGGACATCGGCTCGGGGTTATAAGCACAGGACCCGCCGCCAATCACCAATGGATCCTGCTCATTGCGTTGATCACTGTAGAGTGGAATGCCGGACAAATCGATCATATTTAGCACGTTCGTATAACTGAGCTCGTACTGCAGAGAAAAGCCGATGACATCGAAATCGGCCAGCGGCCTCTGACTTTCAAGGGCAAAAAGGGGCAAGCCATGCTGCCGCATCAGTTCTTCCATATCTGTTGCCGCCGCAAAGACCCTTTCCATCAACATCTCCGGCCTACTGTTAACGCTTTCATAGAGGATCTTCAGGCCCTGGTTCGACATGCCAATCTCGTAAAGATCAGGAAAAGCCAGTGCCATGCGCACCGCCACACCGGAATGGTCTTTGTGAACAGAGTTCCATTCGTTGCCAAGATAGCGGGCCGGTTTCTGGACACGGGCCAAGATGGAAGCAAGTTTGCTTTCGATTGCCGGCATTTTGTTCTCCCACAATATTTTCTCTAACAACTATTACAATATCAACATGGCCCAATGATTTAGTTTTCTTTTTCAATGATACCATATAATTCCTACTTTGATAAGAGTCCCCTAGATCAAACCCTTTTCCCTGAAACTGAAGAAACAACCGTCACCGATGATGATATGATCGCGTACGGCTATACCCAAAATATTACCGGCATCCACTAACCGCCTGGTTACTTCAAGATCTTCCTGACTTGGTGACGGATCACCACTGGGGTGATTGTGAATAAGAATTACCGAGGCAGCACTTTTTCGCATAGGTATGCTGAATATTTCGCGCGGATGCACGATCGATGCGCTGAGACTGCCAACAGATATTTCTTCCCTGGAGATAACATGGTTCTTGGTATTTAAAAGCAGAATTTTAAAGTATTCCTTTTTTTTATAACGCAGCTCTTCCGTAAAAAGATCTGCTGCCTGCCTGGGAGTGGTGATACTACCGACTTCTTTACGGGGTGTTGTGGCCAGCCGACAGCCCAACTCAAGAGCAGCCTTGATCATAACCGCTTTATCCGGTCCGATGCCCTTATTTTCCTGCAATTCCTCAAGCGAAAGGTTTGGCAGATTCCTCAAGCTGCCGCTCTGTGAAAGAATTCTTGTCGCAATCTGGACTGCCGATTCATTCCTGCTTCCGGTGCGGAGCAATATCGCCAGCAGTTCGGCATTGGACAGAGCTCCCGATCCTAATGTTTTCAGCTTCTCCCGCGGCCTTTCTTCAAAAGGCAAATCTCTAATCATGATCGGATCATTTGACATAATCGCTTTCCTTTCCATTCAACCATGCCGGCACCCGCATACTAGTCATTAAATCGTACAGTAAATTTAAGGGCAAACCGACTACGTTAAAGTAACAACCTTCGATCTTCTCTACAAACAAGGCTGCCCGACCCTGGATACCATAAGCACCGGCCTTATCCAGCGGCTCACCGGTAGCCACATAGGCATCTATCTCGCTTTTTATCAATGGCTTCAACCACACCCTGGTCAGGGAAAAGCCGCTTTCCTGCTTACCGGAAGAAGCGTCGACAAGAGCCAGCCCGGTCAGCACTTCATGTTCATTACCGCTTAACCGATGCAACATCTGTCTGGCATCTTCCCGATCCAGCGGCTTGCCCAATACTTCCTCCCGGTGAAGAACGATTGTATCAGCAGCCAGTATAAAACCTTCTCCAAGGCGACTGGATACCGCAAGAGCCTTTTTTAAAGCCAGATCGGTAACAGCCTCCTGCGGCGACATGTTACCGTTTATTTCTTCTGTAATGTCAGGAATTTCTATGCTAAATGGTATCCCCGCCTGTCGAAGAAGTTCAGCCCGACGGGGCGAAGTTGAGGCCAGAATTAGTTTCATTGGATCACACCTGAACCGGTCAGTCTGATCATGCGTTTGGTCACTCCTTCGAGATAATATGCAGCCAGGCCGGTAAATATACCGGTGGGAACAGAAAGAAGCAGTAATAGCGGTAAATAGCCTTTCAGCAGGGCTGTGCTGGCAATAATCAGGCTGGCCATGGACAGCTGGGTCAGGTTATGGACGGCTGCGCCGATAACACTGACTGAAATCAAGCTGACCAGGCCTTTTTTGTTTAATAACAGCATAAATGCCATTGCCAGGCAGCTCACTAGACCAGCGGTAACGCTAAGCCAAAAACCGAAACCAAAGAGACCGCCGACGAAGAGGCTGCCCAGGATTGATCGGAGGATAGAAACAAGAAGCCCACTGCGTAAACCGAATAAAATAAGGGTTAAAAGCGTAATAATGTTGGCCAATCCGAGTCTGACCCCGGGAACCGGCATCGGCAGCGGCAGCGCTGCTTCGACAGTATGAATAACCACGGCGAAAGTAATCAGCACCGCCAGGTAGGTTAGATAGTTTAAACGATTCCGGAGATTGAGATTTGAGTTCATCATAAATTTTCCTTTCACAGTGTGCGGAGCTTGCGTTTATAGCGGACCTGCCGGGACGAAATTGATTATCTTAAGGGTACAGCTCGACGATATTAACTAGGCCGCTGGAAACCAGTATTTCAAGTTCCGGTGTTATAAGAATACCCTCCACACCGGGCAGCTGTTCGATCAAGGCCATCCCTCTGGTCGATCCGAGGACAAAAACAGCTGTGGAAAGCGCATCGGCTTCAATTGCTGTCTGGGCAATAATTGTTACACTGATTAGCTCCCGGGCCGGCAAGCCGGTTTCCGGATCAAGAATATGGTGATAGCTGACTCCCTCTTCTTCAAATACGCGTTGATAATCTCCTGAGGTTACTACTGCTCCGCCAATTGCCGGCAGCACAGCAATGATCTTTTCCTCATCCCGGGGATGGCGTACCCCGATTCGCCACGGGCTACCGTCAGGTTTACTGCCAATCAGACCAATATCACCGCCGGCATTGATAAAGGCATGCTCTACACCGGCTGTCATGAGAACTTGCAAGGCCTGATCAACAATGAAACCCTTGGCAATACCACCCAGATCCAAAGACATCCCCTGATGCTGCAAATAGACAGTAGTTTGTTTCTCATCCACTTCGATCAGGGTATAATCAACCAGCGGGAGGGATTTTATTCGCTCAACTGCGGTGGGCACCCGGTAATTCTGGCCCAAAAATCCCCATAGATCGATTAAAGGCGCTATAGTTGGATCAAAAGCACCTTCACTCAACCCGGCGTAAATAACTGCTCTTTCGGTAACGTAGAGCACTTCCGAATCAACCCGGACAGGGCGCAGCCCGGCCGAGTTGTTGATCAGGCTGACATCACTGCCGGCGATACTGCGGCTGAAAAGCGCTTCAAGCAGCTCCATTTCATGGACAACATCTTCCCTGATCAGGACAGCCTCTTTGCTGCTGCCACCGGTAAAACGCAGTTCAACTGATGTATCCATGGTCATAAGGTAGTTTACATGCAGGTTTTCAGAAGATCTGCTCTGGACTATTAGATAAACAGCAATAACCGTTAAAAAGAAAATCGGAACCAGATAATATGGTTTTAGTGGTTTACAGTGCAGCGGTGGTTTTTTATCCGCGGTATCCGGATGATTATCTTTTGACAAATTATACTCCTTTAATTAAAACGCCCGTAATAGAAAATAACAAGCAGTACTATTCCCAGAACCAGGACTAATAGCAGGTTGTCGAAACTCAGGTGTTTCGTAGTCCATTTGGAAGAATCGCCACGGACTTTTTTACCTTTCTGATCAGCCAGCCTTTTCTCCATTTGATCCCTGGTCTTTTTACCGGCCTGATCATAAACATTGCTAATAGCCTGATCTAGATCCGCTGTCTGCCTGGCCAGATTTTGGGCTGCTTTTCCAGTCTTAAGATATGCTGCATTCAAAGCTGAGTCCATATCGCTGGAGCGATCAGCCAGTTTGCGAGCCATTTCACCGGATCTTTCATAGAAATCATCGATCTTAGAATCTATATCACTGGAGCGGTCGGCCAGCTTGCGGGCTATCTCTCCAGACTTTTCATAGAATTCATCGATCCTGGAATCAATGTCACTCGAGCGGTCAGCAAGTGTACGGGCCATTATCCCTGATTTTTCGTAAAACCTGTCCAGCCCTGAGTCAAGAGTGCCGATAAAACTGCACCAAGCCCTGGCTACAACTCCGGATCGATTGTATGCATTATCAACAGAAGAGTCAACCAGCACTCCGGCCCGGCCAGTAAGATCGATCAGCCAGTGGGTAAGCGGCTGATAGATCAGGGTGTGAATACTAAGCCACCATGGCGGCTTCCAATCAAACCAGCGTCGATAAACCCCGGGTAAATAGATAACCAGAGTCAGAACTACAACGATCAACATTGCTTCCAGGGGGGCCCATTCGAAAAATTTAAAATGATAGAGATGATCCATGCCGTATCCCGCATAGTTGAGCAACTCTGCGGCGGGAACAAGAATACGCTCAAGAATCAGATTCGGAAAAATACCGATAACGATAATAATCACGGCAAAGCTACTCAGGACAATATTGATCGAAGGTGACAGCTTATAGCTGCGATCCAGCTTTTCCGGTACGGGCCCGAGGAAAATCCCCCGGAAGAGCTTGATGAAATAACAGATTGTTAACGCACTGGTCAGGATAAATATTTTTTCAGCCAGTTCAATACTGAAAAGGTCATTGTACTTGATTGCAATCAGAAGAGAATCATGAACCAGAGTCTTGCTGGGATAACCGTTAAAACCGGGGATACCGGCAATGCCACAAGCTGCAATAATAAAGGTAATGGCAACCAGGGGCATTTTCCTGAGCATTCCGCCCAAGCGGGAAAGCTCAAGTTCGTGAGTGTACAGATAAATGGTTCCAACCATCATAAAGAGTCCGGCTTTGAAAAAAGCATGGTTGATGATATGGTAGAGAGCCCCGGCAAAACCCATGGCACCTTCCAGACCCATGAAAGTAGCTACCCCCAACCCTGTAGCAATATAGCCGATCTGGCTGACGCTGCTGTAGGCCAGTATTCTTTTCATATTACTATTCAGAAGGGCCATTATTGCTCCGGCCAGCATGGTCACCAGGCCGATCCACATCAATGCGTTACCAATCATAAAAAGATATGATGTTTCAGCGACACTGACTCCTTCCGGAGAAGAAAAAAGGATCAGTGAGACCCTTAAAATACCGTAAGCCCCAGCTTTAATCATGATTCCGGAAAGCAGGGCACTGGCCGGGGAAGGAGCCACCGGGTGGGCCAGAGGCAGCCATATATGCAGGGGCACCAAGCCGGCCTTGATCCCGAAACCGATCAGAAAAAGGATATAAATAATCGTCCTCTGTTCGCCAAGCTGTCCGAGAACCGGAGCAATATCGACTGAACCGGTAGCGCTATAGAGCAGCATAATGGCAAATAGCAGGGAAAGTCCGCCGGCAATACCCAGGTAGATGTACAGAGTACCCGCTTTCATTGCCTCATAGCCCTGTTCATGAATAACCAGAACATATGAACTTAAAGTCATTAGCTCGAAAAAAAGAAAAAGAGTAAAAAAATCACCAGCCATGACTACACCGAGGGTAGCACCGAGGGTAATAATGAGGTAACTGTAGTAACGGCGTCGGTTATGCTCGTGATCCATGTAGGTAAATGAAAATAGTGTAGCCAAGAACCAGACCAGGGCAATTAAAAAAGCAAAGATCCAGCTGATCAGATCAACTTCAAAAAAGAGGCCCATCTGCATAACATGGATCAGATCATAGCAGACTGTCCCGGTCAGAGCGAGTGGGAAAAGCATGATCACCCCGACCAAAGCAATCAGTGAGGCAATCAGGGCACAGGCCTTACGGACCGTCTCCCAGCAGTTTTTAAGAAAATAGGTCCCTATCCCGATCAGTATTGGTAAGAGGATAATCCATAGCGGTAAACTGGAATAGTAAAGCTGGCTAACCTTAGCAATGTGTTCCGGGGCCGAGGCAAACAAACTAGAGGCCCCCCCCATGTAGTAGAAACGCTGCCGTCAGACGCGACAGGGTATAAACAATATTGTTTGGTGTTAAACCGAAAATGATAGTACACAGGGCCAGAATAATCATTGCGGACAACATACGCGGCGATGCTTCTGCTATAGTGAAATGAAGTTTGTCATGACTATGAAGATCATAATTACTCCCGTCTGGCAGTTCGAAATAGGCCGGAATAATAATCGGCAAGTAATAAAGAGCATTCAGGAGGCTACTAACCAGCAACACAAAAACATATAGAGGCATGTTCGCATCAAGGGCACCCAAGGCCAAAGTCCACTTGCTTAAAAAACCGTTCAGCGGTGGTATGCCGATCATGGCCAGAGCAGCGATAGAAAAACAGCCCATGGTTACAGGCATCTGCCGGCCAATACCCTTCAAGTCGGCAATCTGGCGTTTGCCGGTTTTCCAGATGATCGCTCCGGCTGCAAGGAAGAGTGTGCTCTTCATAAAAGCATGGCTGAATATATGAAAAACCGCGCCGATTACTGCATTACTATTGAGAATACTTAACCCGAGCAAAACATAACCTAACTGGCTAATGCTAGAATAAGCAAGACGACGCTTGATGTCGGTTTGGGTCAGGGCAACTGCTGAACCGAGCAGAATAGTGATTACCGCCAGCACACTTAAAACATGATCCCAACCGCTGCTCTGCAGCAGGTCCGGTGAAAAAACGTAAAAGATTACCCGCACTATACCGTAAGCGCCGGTTTTCAGCATTACCCCAGAGAGCAAAGCGCTGGCCGGAGATGGAGCCACCGGGTGAGCATCAGGCAGCCAGACATGTAGAGGGAACATACCCGCTTTCATGCCAAAGCCAATCAAAAAACAGATAAAAGCAAGAAACGCCAGCAGAGAACTTTCGTGAATAATCTCCCCCACACCCAGCGAAACGGTTCCACCTAACTCAAAGACGATGATTATGCCGAAAAAGATGGCCAACCCACCGATGATGGTCATTACCAGGTATTTATACCCTGCTTTTAATGCTTCCTCTGTTTCTTCATGAATGATCAGGATATAAGCAATTAACGACATTAATTCAAAAAAGACAAAGAGGCTGAAAAGATCTCCGGCAAAAAAGATACCCTGGCAGCTGCCGAGGGTAAAGATTAGCACCGGATAATAGCGACTGGTGGCATGTTCTTTAGCCATATAGTCGATTGAATAAACAGTGCACAAAAACCAGATAAAAGAAGCCAGGGCAGCAAGGCAAAAGCTTAAAAGATCAAGCCGCAGTGATATTTCGAGGTTCGGTAATATTTCAAACAGCTTATGCTGGACTACCCCTCCGCCGGCTATAGTGGGATAAAGGGATAAGGTTAACAAGAAGGCAATCGCAGAAGTTGCTACAGCCAGGATATTACGTAATTTATCCGAAACCCGGCTGGAATACAGGATGATCGGAGTCATAATGATCGGAAATGCCACGATAAAGATTATAATTGTAATAATTGTTGTGTTATCCAAGGCAACCACCTCCAAAATCCATTATAGCGCATTCTAACCATTATTACCTGAATATTTCTACTAACATGTCAAAGTATTTCCCTTTTCTCAGAATAGAACAGTAATCGACTTTTCCAGCAGTGTGATTACCGGTTTAGAGAAGATACCAGAAATAACGATAAAGATCATACCAATAACCAGGGAAACCAACATGAACCGCGGCACCGGTTTTGCCTTAAATTTAAAATCTTCCTGATGCATAAATGCATTGACCACAATCGGCATGTAGTAAATTGCATTTAACAAACTGCTTGCCAGGATTACAAGAACAAAAAACGGGCGGCCGATTTCAAGCGCGCCGAGAGCTAAGTACCATTTACTGATCAAACCCCCGGTTCCCGGAATACCGATCATCGAGGCGCTGCCGATCGTAAAAGCGAGCATAGTTATAGGAAGTACCCTCCCGATACCAGCCAGATCTTTGATCTGACGAACGCCTGTCGAATAAATGATTACTCCCGCTACCATAAAAAGCATTGCTTTCGTCACTGCATGGACCATGATGTGATAAAAGCTGCCAACCAGAGCCAGGTCTTGATTGAAGCCTATACCCATAAATATATAACCGATCTGGCCAATACTGGAATAGGCAAGCATCTTTTTTAAATCGGTCTGCAGCATCGCATAAATAGAGCCAAACATTGTTCCCAGAGACGCTAACCAGAGAATAATTTCGTTAAGGGGAACTATCTCCAGCAGTTCCCGGGGGAAAACCTGGTAGAAAATCAGGAAAAGAGTAAAAGCATATATTTTTATAACCAGACCAGAGAGCATTGCACTTGAAGAAGATGGAGCCGAGGCATGGGCATCAGGCAACCAGACATGCAAAGGAAAAAGAGCAGCTTTTATGCCGAATGCGACAATAAAGAGAGCAGCGGCCGCAAATATATTACGCGGGTAAAGAGTCAGGGCTTCGGCAAGTTCAACCTGCAATAAGCTGTAGTTCAGGTAACCGGTGGCCATGTAGAGCATGGCCACGCCGAGTAAAAAACAGCCGGTTCCCATAGCGCTCAGAATCAGGTATTTAAAACTGGCTTCAAAGCATTCCCGATCTTCTTTTATTGAGATAATCGCGCAGGCTGAGATAGCACATATTTCCATCAACACAAATAGGTTGAAGAGGTCATTTGTCAAAGCCATTCCAGCCATGGAACCGACCAGAAGGGCATAGAGGGTGTAATACCAACCGATTACTTCTTTTTTTAGTTCATGTTTCAGATCACCGACAGCATAGACAAAAATCCACAAGCTGACACTAATCACAATTAATAAAATATAGAGCCGTAGAGGATCGGCTTTAAATTCTATGCCCCAGGGAGGCGGCCACCCGCCCATATGGTAAAGAACTGTCCCGGTTTGTTGAACTTTGACCAGCAGGGTTACAGTCATGACCAGGGCCGCTGCAAGGGCAGCAGTTACAAACGGCGCGGAAAATTTTTCGGCCCAGCGAAACAGCAGGGGAGAAAAAAAGGCGGCAAAAAAAAGAACTATCACGATCAAGGCTGGGAAATGATCAGCAAACCCCACTATTCCTGGCTCCTTATCTCACAAATTTCATCGTAGTCACATGTTCCATAATAGCGATATATTTTTACGACCAAACTCAATGCGTAAGCCGTCACGCTGACCGCAACCACAATCCCCGTTAAGATAAGGGCCCCCGGTAGGGGGTTAACATAGATTGTCTCTGCGCCTTCTTTAATGATTGGCGCCTGACCGCCATCGCTATAACCGATGGCAACAAACAATAAAAACACCGAGGTATCCATTATATTCATAGCAATAATCTTTTTGATCATGTTCGAATGAGTTAACATCGTATACATGCCGATTACAAAAAGGATAATTGCCACCATGTAATAATAGTTTTCGATGATTCCATTCAGGACTTCCATCCTATTTTTCACCCTCAATAATATTATAAAAAAGTGTAACGATCGTGCTGGCCACTTTGATCCCTACAAATACAGTGATAATCAATATCGCACCGGCGCTGAAAAGTTCCCCGGCCTGACCGATCGGAAAACCGGCTGCCTGGTTGGCCAGGTAGTTACCACCGAAAATAATCGCTACAAGGCCGGTTAAGAGAAAGCCAAGGACACCACCGCTTTCCAGGATTGAGGCAGTCTGGTGTGAAATTTGCTTTACCCCGGCTTCAAGATTGAAAGAGAGTGCGATAAGGATCAGGCTGGCACCGAAAATAGCCCCGCCTGAAAATCCACCACCCGGCGAGAGATGCCCGTGCAGGATAACGTAGATTCCATATACCTGGATAAAAGGAGTGACCAGGCGGCTCGTAATGCGCACAATTTGGTCTTCGATTGCTATCTGCCCCTCTGCACTTAATGAGATTTAAGGGTGGCAATTACAGCAGCGATTGCTACAAATAAAACTGTCGCTTCACCAAGGGTATCGAAAGCGCGATAATCAATAATCACGCTGCTGACAATATTTACTGCTCCTGTTTCGGCTACACCGGCCTCGAGGTATCTCTGTGGCACTTCGTTAAAAGCAGGATTGTCCGGACTGCCGAAAGGAGGCATTTCGGCCACGGTGAAACTAAAGAGAAAAATAATTAAACCCAGCAGGTATAAAGTTAAAATAGTTTTAACCTCAACGCCTTTGAAGAACCTGAGAAACAGGGTTAATATAACCAGAAATAAAAGAAATATATAGATCATCTGTTTAAACTCTCCCCGGTTCTAAATTATTCAGCCCGCCTGGTTTTACTGATAGCAGCAATCATCAGCAAAGTAGCCACGCCGGTTCCCAGTGCCGCTTCAACCATCGCCACATCGGGGGCGCTGAGCTGCTGCCAGATGATCGCCATGATTAACCCAAAAGAAGAAAAGAGGATCACTGCGCTCAGCAAATCACGGATATAAGCCACACCAATAGCGCATACAACCAAAAATAGCAGCAGGAGCACATTGAGCAATTCAGTCATCAGATACCCTCCGGCTCAGGATGGGACGGATCCCGGTCTTGTAGGCAGCTTTGGCAATGGCGTGAGCTGCGGTTGGATTGGTGATCAGGATAAAAATAATCAGCAGGGCCAACCTGATGCCGACCGCCAGACTGCTCTGCAAGGCCAAAGAAAAGAGAACCAGGCAGGCGCCCAACGTATCACACTTGGTCGTAGCATGCAGCCTGTTATAGACATCAGGCAGACGCAGCAAGCCGAGTGTGCCGACAAAGAGGAAAAAGAGCCCTCCAACCAGAGAGACAATCGATATGATGTTTATAGTTAACTCCAGCCAGGTTAAGATCAGTCCAGGGCCCCTTTCTCCAGGTATTTAGCAATGCCAATTGTTGTAATAAAGCTCATTAAAGCATAGATCATGGCAATATCTAAAAAATATTCCTGCCCGTAGATACGAGCTATCAATGTAATAATAACCAGCGTTTTTGTCCCGATTATATTGATTGCCGCCACCCGATCCGGTGCTGTCGGCCCAGCCAAAGCCCTGATTAATGATAGGAATATCAGCAGCATAACCAAAATCGCGCCCAATTCATATAAAAAATCGAGAAAATGCGCGGTGTTCAATGCTGATCCTCCTCCATATGCTTTAATTTATTAATCAGAGGCCAGTCTTTGAGGCCTTCGCCGCTTTTGAAAGTAAGGGCATGAACCAGGTATTTTTTTTCGTCTGCCAGAACGGTAAGCGTGCCGGGTGTAAGGGTGATCGAGTTTGCCAGCAGGACCCTGCTGGCAATCCGGTCGATATCGACTTCGAGGGAAACCATGTTCGGTTCGATAGGCATTCGGGGATGTAAAACCAACCAGGCCACTTGGAAATTAGCTTTGACTATATCTAAAAGCAGCTGGACAAAGTAGCCTGCCAGCCAGATGATCGTCCTCACGCGTATCGGTGGTCTGTCTGCGGCCGTAATAAGCAGATTGCGGTTAAAATATGTAATAAAAATGGCCGCGGCCAAGCCAACCGTAAGCTGCGGCCATTTTAGTGCACCACTGACCGCTACCCAGAAAAGAAACAGGATTAAGGTTGTACCGATGTAGTTTGGCCAATGACTCTTCATTTTATCAGCTACCCCGGCAATCAATCATTATTGACAAAACACTAGGCAGTTTCAGATACTACTTCTTCAGCGATGGCAGCCAGCGCTGCTCCTTCAGAAGGGATTGCTGAGCGCTTGTGAATAGTGTTTGCCGGACATTTAAGCACACATTCTCCACAGTCGTTGCATTTAGCCAGATCAATTACAGCCAGATTATCTTCCATGACAATCGCTTCCTGCGGACAAACCTTTACACAGGCTTTACAGGCTATACAGCCAACTTTACAGGCTTTCGAAACCGTTTTGCCCCGATCCTGGGAACTGCAGAAAACAAGGTGTCCGTCATCACTCAGGGGCAGTATTTTGATTAGAAGCCGTGGACATGCTTTCGCGCATAGACCACAGCCGCTGCATTTTTCCCTATCAATAACCGGCAGCCCGTGTAAGCCGATCCTGATTACCTCGAACGGACAGGCACGCACGCAGTTACCGAGGCCCAGGCAACCGTAACTGCAGGCCTTGAAACCGCCATTAAAATCTCCCGCTACAGCACAATCTTCAATCCCTTCATAGATAAAGCGATCCGCGGTCTTTCCATAATCGCCAATACAAAAGAGTGTCGCTACCAGGGGTGTATGCTCAGTTACTTCCTGACCCAATACTTCAGCAACAGCTTTGGCCGTATCTTTACCACCAGGTATACATCCGTTAGATGCTGTTTCTCCATGGACTACTGCCTCGGCAAAATTAACACAGCCGGCATAACCACAAGCTCCGCAGTTTACATTCGGTAAGACTTCCTTCACCGCTTCAACCCGTGGGTCGGTCTCGACGGTAAAAACCCGTGCCACTATGGCCAGAAATAGTCCGAAGAGTAGTCCGATCAAACCAAGGGTAGCAATTGCATATAATATTAACACGACTTAATTCACCTCGCAACGATATAATGCCACAATACAACTATTAAACTTGCTACAGGGTGAGCATACCTTTGAAACCGAGAAAAGCCAGGGATAGAATACCGGCTGTAATCAAAGTAACTGCTGAACCCTTCAGCGCTGCCGGTATTTTCGCCAACTCCTGGCGCTCACGTATTCCGGCCATAATCACCAGGGCCATTGAAAAGCCCAGCGAAGCCGCGAGGGCAAAAATAACCGATTCAAGAAGGCTAAACTCCTGGCGTACAGCCAGCAAAACTACCGCCATAACAGCACAGTTGGTGGTGATCAGCGGTAAAAATATCCCCAGTCCCTGGTAAAGTGTAGGGCTTATCTTTCGCAGGATAATTTCCACCAACTGAACCAGTGATGCTATAACCAGGATAAAGGTAACAATCTGCAGGTAGCTCAGGTTGAAGGGAACAAGAACAAAGGTATAAATCAACCAGGTTGCCAGAGTAGCCAGAGTCATCACAAAAACCACAGCCATGCTCATCCCAATCGCAGTTTCCATTTTTCGGGATACACCAAGAAATGGACAGATTCCGAAAAAACGCTGAAAAACAAAATTGTCTACCAGGATATAGATAAATATTATCGAAAGCAATTTCTCCATAGTGCCCTCCTGCCCGGGTCGGCTAACTATTTATTAATCAGCAGCTGATCCCTTAAATGTTAAAGCGTTTAAAGATTACATTAACCATGCCCAACAGCAAACCAAGAGCGATAAAAGCCCCGGCCGGCTGGGCAAACAGAGCCATTGGCTCATAATTGGCACCAAAAAGATGAATCGCGCTTTCCGGATCCGGTCCGAAAATCGTGCCCTGGCCAATAATTTCACGTACTGTTGCCAGGATAACTAGACCCAGTGTAAAGCCGATACCCATACCGATACCATCAGAAAGTGAACGAAGCACCGGTTTTTTGCTGGCAAAAGCTTCAGCACGACCCAGGATAATACAGTTAACAACGATTAGCGGGACAAAAACACCGAGAGCTTCGTAAAGTACCGGCTGGAAAGCCTGTAAAACCATCTCGATGATCGTGACAAAGGTGGCGATAATCACAATAAAGCAGGGAATGCGCACCTGTGGCGGAATAAAATTACGCAGCATTGAAATGACCAGGTTGGAGGCAATTAGAACAGCAGTTGCCGCAAGACCCATGCCCAAACCATTAACTATATAGGCGGTAACGCCGAGCAATGGGCACATCCCGAGAAGTAGCCTGAAAGTAGGGTTCTCTTTAACAATGCCCTGGGTTAGGTCCTGTAGATAAGGGTTATTCACTTTCATTATCTTCTTCACCTCCGCTTTGATCTTCCTTTTTTTCAGATAAAGCGGCACGCACAGCAGCAATGATCCCTTCAGCACTCATGGTTGCCCCGGTTTTTGTATCAATGTCAAAGTGTTGTTCTGCTATAATTTGGTCGGGTATCAATGGATAAGATTCTATAAAATAAGTCGGTGTTTCACTTTGTTCCAGTACTTCAATGCTGATAATCATTCCGTCAGTAACTTTCACCTGAACGGTAATCGGGCCGCACAGCCCTGAAGCGGATCCCTGGTAAGTTCCGTTAGGAACCTGGGTGATATCTATGGTTTCACTTTCCTGCCCGAGATAGTTTACGGCAATAAAGCCGATTACCCGCCGGATTGAGTTAATCATCGCTGAAGTGCTCACTGTCGCGCCGCTGACTATGTCGACATCTTCTCCGGCTGTGATCGGGTCTTTGAAGCTTTTACCAACGAACTGTTCTTGATAAACAGCGGTGGTAATTACATCGCCCAATCCCGGAGTCTCTGTATGAGAAACAATAAGCAAGCCGAGGATTGTACCCTCACTGTCAACCGCGAGATTATATGTAATATAGCCGTCATAACCCTGCTGTTGAATAGTACTCATGATCCCAATCAATTTTCCGGAACTGTTATAGAGGAGATCAAAATAATCGTCATCCAATTGCTCGGTTTCAAAACGATCAAAATCAGAAAAATAAAGTTCAAGAGCCTGACGATATTCTGCTTCCTGTCGTTCAGCAATAATCGGAGCAGTAACACCATGTATACTTGTGAGCATGGAAGCAGATATGATCCCTACCACGGCCAGTGTCAAAGATAAGCGGATTACTTCACGCACTTTCCTTTACCCCCCCCCGAATTGCTGTGGAACCGTAAATCTATCAATAATCGGGGTAATCGCATTCATGATCAGAATTGCAAAGGTCACACCCTCCGGCATCGTTCCCCAAATCCGGATAAGCATCGTGATCAAGCCGCACCCGATTCCAAAAATAAGTTTACCCTTATGCGTGATCGGTGAAGTAACCATATCGGTGGCCATAAAGATTGCCCCGAGCATTACTCCTCCCGCCATAACATAAAAGAGACCAGTTAGAAGGTGGTTATCGTAGAATCCCCCACCAAATAGGATCCCCATAACAAATACTGTGCCTATGTAACCACCCGGGATTCGCCAATCAATATGCCCCTTGTAAAAAAGCCAGATTCCACCGATCAATAAGGCCAGGGCTGAAGTCTCCCCGAGGCAACCGGCTGTATTACCAATAAAAAGCTGGGTTAAACTCACAGCCAGGGCTTCCTCATGTCCGGCAAGCGGTGTCGCCGTGGTTACGGCGGATATATCCGCCCCAAAAATAAATGGCTGCGGCGCTGACCAGATTCGGCCAACCAGATGACCACCCCAGGACATCACCACAATGGCCCGGCCAACCAGGGCCGGGTTGAATATATTATAACCGATACCGCCAAAAACCTGTTTACCGATAATAATCGCTGAGGCGGCCCCGACAACAACCAGCCACCAGGGTGGCGCCGGCGGCAGGACCATGGCAAAAAGCAGTCCGGTAACCGCAGCGCTTCCATCGCTGAAAACATCGCGTTTTCGTAGCCATAGAGCTTCGACTAACATGGTGGTAGCAATCGAAATCGCCATGGTCACCAGGGCCTTATAACCGAAAAGCAAAACCGCCATCAAGGCCACCGGGAAAAGGGCAATTAATACATCGGTCATGACACTTTGCACTGATTCGGTTGTTCGTATGTGCGGAGAAGACGAAACAACCATTTTTTTATCCATTTTCATCACTTCCCTCCCTCGCGAAGACAACTACCTTTTTTTAGCTTTAATTATTTCCGCTTTGGCGATTCTAATCCACTGAGTTAGTAAAATCTTTGAAGGACAAACATAAGAACAGCAGCCGCATTCAAAACAGTCGGCAGCATGCAGTTTCTCTGCCTGCTTAAAGAGTTCATGTTCAGCAGCCTGTGCAATAGCTGTCGGTAAAAGCTGGACCGGACAGGCATCGACACACTTGGCACAGCGAATGCAGGGGCTACTTTCAGCCAAATATACATCCTGATCGGTGAGGGCAAGAATACCAGAAGTGCCTTTGATCACGGGGACATCCGGGCTGGGTTGAGCCAGACCCATCATCGGGCCACCAATGATCAGTTTTTGAGTTGTATCTTTAAGCCCACCACAGCTTTCGAGAACTTCGCTAACCAGGGTTCCAACCCTGACCAGCAGGTTGGCCGGGCGGTTTACTCCGGCGCCGGTTACTGTCAGGACCCTCTCTATTAAAGGTTTGCCCTCACGAAGGGCATTAGTAATAGCCACAGCTGTTCCAACGTTATGATTGACCACTCCGATATCGAGCGGCAGGCCGCCTGCGGGGACCTTGCGGCCGGTGGCTACCTGGATCAACATTTTTTCTGCACCCTGCGGATATTTGGTATGAAGACGGATTACTGAAATATTTTCTTCCTCAGATATGATCTGTTCCATAACCCTTATTGCATCATCTTTATTATCTTCAATACCAATAACACCTTTCTCGGCTCCCAGCGCTTTGATCATAACCTTTAAGCCGAAAACTATCTCTTCCGGTTTTTCGAGCATAACCCGATGATCTGCTGTCAGATAAGGTTCACACTCGGCACCGTTGATAATGACAATATCAATTTTTTTATCAGCTGGCGGAGAGAGTTTAACGTGTGCCGGAAAAGTTGCCCCGCCAAGGCCGACGATACCCGCCTCACGAACGATCTTGCGAATCTCCTCGGGTTTAAGTTTTTCAAGTTCTCCAGCCGGTTTGACCTGATCATCCCAGAGATCCTCTCCGTCGGATTCGATCGTAATGGCCTGAACAGGGCGGCCGAGGGGATGACTATAGGGCCCGATTGCCGTTACGATTCCCGATATGCTGGCGTGAATCGGCGCAGAGACAAAACCGCTGCTCTCGCCTATTTTTTGACCCTTTTTAACCGGTACGCCGACTACGATCGCCTCCAATGGTTCACAGGGTGCGCCGATATGCTGCTGCAGGGGAATAATCACTCTTTCGGGAACCTTCATCTCGGTTACGGCCATACTATCCGTCATTTCTTTATGGTAATCCGGATGAACGCCTCCTTTAAAAACGGTGTTGCTCATAAACTTTGTTCACCCTTTCCTGGAATAATAGTAACTACACAGGGGCCAGAACTCAGCAGACAACAGTCGAAATAATAGAACCGATCCATGCATTCTTTATTCTGAGTTCTGTATGCCAGGTACTGACAGCAATAAAAGTAGTTTTTGAGCTGTCAAAAAACAGACACTAATAAGTTTTCGTGATGCCTCCTTAAAGTCCTGCATCAAAAGGCTTAGTTTGAGAACTAGGAAAAATGAAATTTTTCTGCCGACTTAACTCTGACGCTGTAGCCAGTAGGCACGAATATCGCTGACTGTATAGAGTGAGCCGGTTACCAGCACAGCATCGTCGGGATCAGCCATAGCGAGGGCCTGATCGAGGGCTTCGCCATATTCTTGAATAACCAGGTGCTCTTTTCCGAGGTTATAATGGCTGACCGCAAAATCGGCAATTTTCCGGGGATCGGCAGCCCGTGAAATAACCGGTCTGGTAAATATAATAATATCGGCAAGCGCTAAGATATGCTCGAGCATCGCCGCAGTATCTTTGTCGGCCAGCATCCCGATAACCAGAATCAGGCGCTTGTACCTGAAATAAAGGGGAATGGCTTCAGCCAATTTTTCAATTGCCACCGGATTATGGGCGCCATCCATAATTAACAGCGGCTGCTTATTGAGAAGCTCCATTCGTCCCGGCCAGTTTAATTCAGCCAGTCCGCTGCGTAATTTTTTTTCAGCAACCGGGAAACCTTCTTCCGTCAAAATTTCAAGAGCGGCAAGAGCGGCAGCAGCATTGTTGAGTTGGTACAGCCCACGCAGGGGCATAAAAAGGTTTTTATAATCCTGAGAATAACCCCGGTACGAAAAAAACTGCCCTTCCCCAGTTATCTTCTCGAGTACCGTCGCCGGTTTCTCATTCGACTGTTGATCTGTTGATTTTTGCGGCGGGAATACCCGGTATAACGGCGCGCTGAGTTCGCGGCAGCGAGCCTGGAAAACCGTCAGCGCTCTCTGGTCTTCAGCAGCAGTAATTAAAGGCTTTCCCAGTTTGATGATGCCGGCCTTCTCTGCGGCAATTGCTTCAACCGTATCGCCGAGCACTGCGGTATGCTCAAGGCTGATATTGGTGATAATACTTAATAGAGGGACCACAACATTTGTGGCATCGAGCCTGCCTCCCAGCCCGACTTCCAAAACAACCAGATCGACCTTTTGTTCGGCAAAGTAGGTAAACGCAAGCGCAGTGACAACTTCGAATTCCGTCATCTCGCCCAGATTCTGATCACGGTTGATCTGTTCGATCAGTGGACGAACCCGGTCAACCAGTTCGATCAGATTCTGTTGATCGATATCGATACCGTTAACGGCCATGCGGTTGGTAAAAGACAATAAGTAGGGGGAAATATAGAGGCCAATATTGTAACCGGCAGCGCGCAGTACTGAGGCAATCATAACCGCCGTGGATCCTTTGCCGTTAGTTCCGCCGATATGGATAAAGCGTACCTTGTGATGAGGGTTGTCCAACATCTCTAATAGTGCGGTGATCCGCTCGAGCCCTGGTTTGATCCCGAAACGGCCCAATCCATGGATCCATTCCAGAGCTTCCTGATAACTTTGTTCCAGGGTCATCGGCTAGCCCAGTTCCTGCAGTCTTTGCCGCAATTTGGTCATCCTGATTTCCTGTTCCTCACGGCGAGATTTTTCTTTAGCGACAACTTCAGCAGGCGCCTTTTCGATGAAACCGGGACTGTTTAGTTTAACAGCGGTTTTCTTGATTTCCGCCAGCAGTATGTTTGATTCTTTCTTCAGGCGGTCTTTCTCCGCGTCGAGATCAATTACGCCCTCCAGTGGCAGGAATATTTCGACCCCTTCCCCGATAATTGCCGTAAGGGCCTGCGGTGGTTTGACGGCATCGGGATGAATCGTCAGTGGGTCGGCAAAAGCAATTCGGCTTAAATGATGACGCTCTTGATCAAGACAGGCGGCGGCGCGACCCTGGGCTCGCACAATCACCGCAGTTCTTCTGCCAGGCGGAAGCTGTACCTGGCTGCGCAGGTTTCGGATAGCTCTGGCTACATCTTGCAGTAAAGCCATATCGGCCGCTTCTTCGGGGAAAGAAAACAGCTCTTCCGGCTGCGGCCAGGCGGCCACAATCAGGGCTTCCTCTTTGCGATGCGGCAGCTGCTGCCATATTTCCTCGGAAATAAAGGGCATGAAAGGATGAAGCAGGCGCATCACCCCATCGAGAAGATAAACCAGCAGGCTGCGTGTTCGCCGTCGATCTTCAGCAGCCCTTGCACTGTTATCCTTGAGGTATAAATAATGCTTGCTCAGTTCAACATACCAGTCACAAAAATCGTTCCATAAGTACTCGTAGATCAAGCGGGCTGCTTCACCCAACTCATATTCTTCCAATAGAGCGGTCGCTTGCAGCAGAGTTTCGTTAAACCGGTGCAAAATCCAGCGATCGGCCCGATTAAGTCCGCCCGGTAATCTGTCCGGTTTGAAAGGCGCAAACTGAGGCTCATTTTCATTTTCATCCACAAGATTCATTAATACGAAGCGAGAGACATTCCAGATCTTGTTGGCGAAATTTCGTCCTGACTCAACACTCTCCTGCCGAAAACGCTGGTCATTTCCGGGCGCCTGGCCAGTGACAAGAGTGAAGCGCAGGGTATCGGCGCCGTACTTTTCGATTATCTCCAGAGGGTCGATACCGTTACCCAGAGATTTGCTCATCTTACGACCAAGCGCATCACGCACCAGGCCGGTTATATAAACAGTGTGGAATGGAACTTCATCCATGAAGGCGAGGCCCGTAAACATCATGCGAGCGACCCAGAAATAGATTATATCGTAAGCGGTTACGAGAACAGATGTCGGGTAAAAGTGAGTGAGGTCGGGAGTTTGGTCCGGCCAGCCAAGAGTAGAAAACGGCCAGAGAGCTGAACTGAACCAGGTATCGAGAACATCCGTATCCTGCTCGAGAGCACTGCCACCGCAGGAGGGGCATATTTGCGGATCTGTATAGTCAACAATTAGGTCACCACAATCGCAATACCAGGCCGGAATACGGTGCCCCCACCAGATCTGCCGTGATATACACCAGTCACGAATATTTTCAACCCAGCTCTGGTAAACCCGGGTAAAGCGGGGGGGGACAAACTTGGTGAGATTATTTTCAACCGCTTCCAGAGCTGGTTCAGCCAGGGGTTTCATTTTGACAAACCACTGTCGCGATATTAGCGGCTCAACGACTGTGCGGCAGCGTTGGCAGCGGCCAAGAGCATGCTCGTGTTCTTCAATTTTTACAATCAACCCCAACTCTTGCAGATCTTCCACAACTTGTTTACGGCATTCGTAGCGGTCAAGGCCTTTATAGTGGCCGGCTGCTTCGGTCATCTTCGCATTTTCATCGATAATCTTGATTACTTCCAGATTGTGACGTCGGCCAATAGCAAAATCGTTCGGATCGTGTCCCGGGGTCACCTTGACTGCCCCGCTGCCGAATTCAGGATCAACATAATCATCAGCAACAATGGGGATCGGACGATCCAAAAGGGGAAGAATCACTTTTTTACCGACAAGAGCGCTATAACGCTTATCTTGAGGGTGCACCGCCACACCGCTGTCACCAAGCATTGTTTCTGGTCGGGTCGTAGCAACAGTGATCGAACCTTCATCTTCAGCCAGGGGATAACGAATGTGGATAAGCGTAGAAGTTTCATCTTCATGTTCCACTTCAATATCAGAAAGTGCAGTAAGGCAGCGCGGGCACCAGTTAATCATGTAATCTCCCCGGTAGATTAGCCCGCGCCGGTATAGATCAACAAAAACCTTGCGTACTGCCCGGGAACAGCCTTCATCCATGGTAAAACGCTCCCGCGACCAATCGCATGAAACACCGAGCCGGTAGAGCTGTTTTGTAATGCGGGTATGGTAAGTATCTTTCCACTGCCAGACCCGCTCCAGGAAAACCGCACGCCCCAACTCGCGGCTGTTTACGCCCTCTTCAGCAAGATGTTTTTCGACAACATTTTGAGTGGCAATACCGGCATGGTCGCAGCCAGGCAACCAGAGAGTATCAAAACCCTGCATGCGCTTCCAGCGGATCAGAATATCCTGAATAGTGTTGTTCAGAGCATGGCCCATATGCAGTGATCCCGTTACGTTGGGGGGTGGAATAACAATAGTGAAGGGTTCCCGTTCTGTATCGCGGGCTGCTTTGAAAAATTCTCCGTCAAGCCAAAACTGGTAGCGTTTTATTTCGACTGCGGCGGGATCGTAGACAGGAGACAGCGCTGCTTCAGACATATAGTCACCTCAAGTTACTAGCTGTGCGCTCTCTGTTAGCACGCACGTCGGTTTGTTTATCTTTTCCGCGATCAATATTACGGAATGGTCCGATATTTGGTAATAATAAATAGTTAAATGGCAGTTACTGTAAGTATAACAAAGTGAATGACCCCTTACTGAGGGGTTTGAACAGAGATTCCGACATCCTGCCCCGGACCCTCTTCATACAGGTGGTAACCCAGATCAAAGGCCTGCTGATTGAGTTCACCGCTTCCCCTGGGGGCCAGCTTAAAAATACTTTCTCTGAAAATATCACGATTAACAATTCCGGTTGCGGCATTTATAACGCCCAGTGCCAGCATATTAGCAACAACGTCTCGCCCCAGTTTCTCTTTAGCCATACGCGTTATTGGGAAAGATTGCACTTTGTAATCTTTATGAAAAGGACCGCTGACAAAGGTCGAGTCAACAATAACGGTGCAGCCCGGCTCTATTTTGGGTAGATACTTGTTAAAAGAAGCCTGATTCATACAGAGCAGCACAGCCGGCCTGGTCACTTCGGGATATTCAATAGTATCAATATCGATGATTACCCCGGCCATACTGGCTCCACCCCGAGCTTCGGGACCGTAAGACTGTGTCTGTACCACGTTCTTGTTGTCATTAACCGCCGCCTCAGCCAATACTATCGAAGCAAGAATCAAACCCTGGCCTCCGGCACCGGTTAATAATATTTCCTGCCTGTTTTCCAAAGTAATTCCCCCGCTTTTTAGCCCTTATTGTCACTGATTGAGCGGTAATACTCCTCAGCATATTCAGGAGCATCAAAAGAATAGATTACACCGGTTATTGTTTTATCTTTCAGCTCTGCGTCTTCTGTTTCGGCAGCACGTTCAACTGATATACTGCTGTCTTTCATGCTGCGCAGCATCTCGACAGCCCCACCCAGTTTATTACGCCTGCCGTAAGCAATCGGACAGGGAGAAAGCGCTTCCACTACCGAAAAACCCTTGTGGGTTGCCCCCCTGACTATTAGCTGCTCAAGCTGACGGGGTTGAGCAGCAATACCCCTTGCCGCAAAAGTTGCCCCTGCGCCCCTGGCCAGAACCAAAAGATCGAAGGGTCTCTCAAGCGTTCCGCGAGGTGCGGTGGTCGCTTTCATACCAGTCGGAGTCAGGGGAGAATGCTGTCCTCCGGTCATCCCATAGATATGATTATTTATTATTACTGCGTTCAGGTCAATATTCCGCCTGGCGGCATGAATAAAATGATTACCGCCGATAGCGCTGCAATCACCATCGCCCATAATCACGAATAGTTTGAGCTCGGGACGGGCCATTTTTAAACCGGTAGCAAAGGCCAGCGCCCGACCATGAGTAGTGTGCAGGGTGTTAAAATTTAAATAGCCCGCGGCCCTTGAAGAACAACCAATGCCAGAAACAATAACCACATCACGCTGATCATAGCCGGTCCGCTCAATTGCCCTGATCAAGGCTGCAGTAACAATACCATTGCCACAACCGGGACACCAGATATGGGGTAACTTTTTCGTTCTTAAATACTCCTGAGTTAAATGTTCTATGAGAGCCACCTCCCCATTTGCTCATAGATTTGATCAGGATTGATCATTTCTCCATCGTAGCGGTTGAGGGGGATAACCTCGGCCTGTCCGCGGGCATAACGCTCGACTTCACCAACAATTTGACCCATGTTCATCTCCGGCACGATGATCACATCCACCTGTTTGGCCAGCGCTTCGATTTCCCGTGCCGGGAAAGGCCAGATTGTCTGCAGACTTAACAGTCCCACCGGCAAACGGTTTTGCCAGTATGCTTTCGTAACAACCGCCCGTGCCGAACGAACGGTACAGCCATAGGTTACTATAGCGACCCGTGGCTCTTTATGACCGATGTAATTGGTTAAAATGATCTCGTCGCGGTTTTTTTCCAGTTTATGATGCAGGCGATCAAGAGCTCTTTCAACCTGAGGTGGATCGCCGGTCGGGAAACCGTATTGATCATGAAAGAGGCCGGTAACATGATAATAATGGCCAAAGCCAAATGGCACAAGGGGAGTAAGGCCTTTCTCATCGTATGGTTTCCAGTCGGAGGGGACCAGGTCACTCGCTTTTTCTACCAACAGCTTACCGGCTTCAGGAATGAGAACTTTTTCCCGCATATGACCGATCACTTCGTCAAGAAGTATAATTACCGGCTGTCTCAGTTTTTGGCTGAGATTTACGGCAGCAATGGTCAGGTAATAAGTTTCATAAACCGAAGCTGGAGAAAAAACGATAATCGGATGGTCACCGTGCGTACCCCAACGAGCCTGCATGACATCACCCTGGGCAGGGGCTGTGGGGACTCCGGTACTGGGACCCATTCGCTGGACGTTAACAACCACACAGGGTATTTCAGCCATAATAGCGTAACCGATGTTTTCCTGTTTAAGGGAAAATCCGGGCCCGCTTGTGGCCGTCAGGGTTCGCATACCGCCGATAGAAGCGCCGATTATGGCAGCCATGCTGGCAATTTCATCTTCCATTTGGATAAAAACCCCACCGAGATCCGGCAGTTTCTCCGCCATATGCTCGGCAATTTCCGTTGAAGGGGTAATTGGGTAACCGGCATAAAAACGAACACCGGCACTGATCGCTCCCAGGGCACAGGCTTCATTGCCTTGCATCAGGACCGGTTTTGTTTCCGGCATTTATAGAAAGCCTCCTCTTTACCAGCACAATCGCAAAGTCAGGGCAAAATGTTTCGCAGATGCCACAGGCAGTACACTTTTCCTGTTCCTTAACGACTTTACCATATTCGTCCATAAAAAGAGCTTCCCGGGGACAGAAAGCTATACATATACCGCATCCTTTACACCAATTCCGATTGTTTATAAGATCGCCATCAGGGCCGTTTTCTTTAGCCTGCGCCAAATTTTAGATCTCCTCCTGATCGGAATCGATTTTACCACTATTTATGATTCTACGCTACATTCTACCGAAAGTGATCGAAAAACGCTGTAAATCATCAAGAACATTTCATTATCCGATCACAGTTTCCTTCAGGATAGATCTCTCGCGCATTATTGCCACCGCTCGCAGGCTGGTTGGGCAGGGGTTTCCCCCTGCCCGAACCTCCGTATAAAAATTACCGTTGGGTGCCGTTACGGAGCCAGCCACGGTAATGCATCGCTTCTGCGATACGCTGAATCGAATACATATAGGCACCGGTTCGCATATCTGAGCCGGTACATTTTTCACAGTAGAACCCGTAAACCAAATTAAACGCCTCGACCATTTTTTCTTCCAAACGCTTATTTACAGTGGCCAAATCCCAGCGGAATCCGTAGTTATTCTGAACCCATTCGAAATAGGAAACGGTAACTCCACCACTGTTGGCCAGGATATCTGGAATAACCAGGATATTTTTCTCTTTAAGAATTTGATCGGCTTCCGGAGTGGTCGGGCCGTTTGCTCCCTCGACTACGAGTTTTGCCTTTACATCACCGGCATTTTTCGCTGTAATCTGATTCTCCATCGCTGCCGGAATCAAAATATCGCAGTCGATTGTAAGGAGTTCTTCATTGGTGATCTGTTTTACACCGGTGATCCCCTCCAGACTACCGGTCTTCTTCTTGTGGGCGATAACTTCCCGGGCATCCAGGCCGGCGTGGTTATAAATCCCACTACGGGAATCACTGATGGCAACTATCTTACAGCCCTCTTCTTCCATCAGTAAAGCTGCAAAACCGCCAACATTTCCCGCACCCTGAATAGCGACACGTGCTCCCTTGAAGGGAATAGCGAGAGTCCTGGCTGCTTCTTTGGCAACATATACACAACCGCGTGAAGTAGCTTCTTCTCGACCGGCACACCCGCCCACGGCAAGCGGTTTCCCGGTAACAACGCCGAATGTGGGCCTGCGCATGATATTGCTATACTCATCGGCCATCCAGGCCATTATCTGGGCAGTGGTGTAAACATCAGGGGCTGGTATGTCAGTTTCGGGTCCTAAAACTGCACCCATAGCTCTAACATAACCCCTGCTGACTTTTTCTTTTTCTCTAAGGGATAGGTTACGCGGATCACAAACTACCGCGCCTTTACCACCGCCAAAAGGCACGCCGACCAGAGAACATTTGAGGGTCATCCACATCGAAAGTGCTTTCACTTCATCGGGGTTAGATTCGGGATGAAAGCGAATACCACCTTTGAATGGACCTAAAGCGTTGTTGTGCTGAGATCGGTAACCGGTAAATACTTTTATACTGCCATCGTCCATCTCCACCGGTATGGCGATTTCAACAAAACGCATCGGAACTCGCAAGTATTCATAAACATCCGGGGTTAACTCCAACAAATCCGTAGCCTGTTTGATCATGTTCAATGTAGCCCTTAAAGTGTTGTCTTCATTACCAGCTTGATTAACTTCTCTTGTCATTTAAAAGCCTCCTTATAAAATATAATATTTAGGATAATCCTCCCGGAGGAAGCAAACGATTGGCTAAATACCTCCCTGTTCTGCAGCGATCGCTTCCTCGAGGATATCAAGCCCCCGATAAAGCTGATCCTGGGGAATGTTAACCGGCATGAGCAACCGGACTACATTACCGAATATACCGGCAGTAATAATAATCAAACCGCGGTCATGACAGCGTTTAACAATAGCCCTGGCTGCTTCGGGCGCCGGCTCTTTGGACTGGCGGTCTTTGACCAGTTCGATCGCCTGCATGGCACCCAAACCGCGGTGCTCGCCGATCAGTGTGTATTTCTCTTTCATGTCGGCAAGCCTTTCACCGGTGATTGATCCTGTTTCTTTCGCTTTTAGAGCAATCTGTTCTTTTTCCGCCACTTCAAACACGGCGAGGGCAGCGGCGCAGCTGATTGGATTGCCACCGTAGGTACCGCCTATTTCCCCCGGTCCAGCGGCATCTATTACTTCCGCCCTGCCGGTCAGTGCACTTAGGGGCACCCCACCGGCCAGCGATTTCGCCATGGTGATCAGATCAGGTTCCACCTGAAAGTGATAGCTGGCCAGTGACTCACCGGTGCGATAGAAACCGAATTGTATTTCATCAAGGATCAGCAGTATATCGTTTTTCTTGCAAATTTCGTGGAGAACCTTGAAATAACCTGGGGGTGGAACAATAAAGCCACCTTCACCCTGAACCGGTTCGGCAATAACCGCAGCTACGTTTTCGGAACTGCATTCAAAGGCCAAAAACTGTTCCAGGTAGCGGGCACAATGTAGATCGCAAGATGGATAGTTCAGACCGAAACGGCAGCGGTAGCAGTAAGCGGTCGGGATTTTATAGACATCGGCTGCAAAGGGTCCAAAACCATACTTGTAGGGTTTTATCTTTGAGGTCAGGGTCATCGCCATCAGGGTTCGCCCATGAAAAGCGCACTCCAGAGCAATTATCGCTGTTTTTTTCGAAAAGCGCCGGGAGATTTTGACTGCGTTTTCCACTGCCTCCGCACCGCTGTTAAAAAGAGCTGTTTTTTTCGGAAAACTGCCTGGAGTCATTATGTTCAGCTTTGCAGCCAACTGAACATAAGGTTCATACATGGTAACCATGAAACAGGTATGCAGGTACTGATCGGCCTGTTTTTTGATCGCGTCAACAACTACAGGGTGATTGTGTCCGAAATTGACAACGCCGATACCGGTGGTGAAATCAATAAACTCGTTGCCGTCAACATCGATAACCACCGCTCCTCTTGCTTCTCTGACAAATATCGGCAAAACATAGGAGATGCCCCGAGCCACATTTTGATCGCGCAGTTTCATCAATTCCTGAGACTTCGGTCCGGGTAAATGGGAAACCGGTTTGTTAGCCTGCTCCCTCATTGAGTAAATCTCCTTTCTGCTTACGATTATTTACTGTTATCTTATTCTAACGCAATAGTGGTGCCGGGTGATAATATTTTTCAGATCCGGAAATATCTACAGAACACGCTTAATTATCGCTGTTAATCGGCAAGTAATTAGTTTTTGATAATAAAATCGATCGCTTGCTACATTGTCGTTCTCCCTTTGGAGATAATAACAATTAATGTAATGAAAAAAAAATCTGTCTGTAATGTTACTGTAATGTTTAAATTCTATAATTAAGGCGAGTTGACCCCCCTCTTTTTATATATATTGCTGGACGCAGTCAAATAAGACTGCGTCTTTTTTTTATGCTTTCTCCCTGATTGGTTGACATTATCATTCCGCTCCCTTATCATTCTAACAAAATATTCTATCCGGCGGTAGTATGAATAAATCTATGGAAATACCAGAAAACAAAAATATTTACTATTTCAACTCAATCGATTCAACCAATCAGGCTGTCCGCCGGCTGGCTGAGCAGGATGCTGCTCATTTCAGCATCGTAATAGCCGAAGAACAGCTTGCCGGCCGTGGCCGTCTTGGGCGCAGCTGGTTTTCTCCTCCATACAGCGGCCTATGGTTTTCGATACTCCTGAGACCCAAACTGCTCACTCCGCCCAATGCCGCTCAGATTACACTGGTTACAGCCGTTGTAATTGCCTCATATTTAAGAGATCATCACGGCCTGGAAGTTAAGATCAAGTGGCCTAACGATCTTTTGCTTGAAAATAAAAAAGTCGGCGGAATTCTTACTGAGCTTAAAGGAAAGCCGGACCATATCGAGTATCTAATTGTCGGCATTGGCCTGAATATTAACCAGCAACAAAGCGATTTCCCAACAAACCTCGGACTGCAGGCCGCATCACTTTCCACTATAAGCGGACAGCTTTACGACCGAACCGAATTATTTTTATCACTCAGGGATGACCTCATAAAAGGGTATGGTCTTTTTTTCAGTAACGGCTTTAATCCCTTCTATCACCTCTGGAAAAAATATACTATCACGCTGGGAAAGAAAGTTACCATTACCTGGCCAGGAGGAACGCTCGCCGGAGAGGCTTTAGACCTTACCGAAGAAGGGGCTCTGCTGGTTAAGGACAGCCTTGGAAACACCAAAATAATTAATTACGGTGAAATAAAATAATCATCAAAAAGGAGCAAGCAATCTGCCAATGCAAAAACTAACCATAAGCGCCCTTTTCACAGCCTTAATCGCGGTTTTAGCCCAGGTAGCCGTTCCTCTGCCCTTCAGTCCTGTACCTGTAACCGGACAGGTGGTCGGAGTTTTATTAACCGGGGCTCTCCTTGGAAGTCGGGCCGGATTTTTAACAGTTGTTGCCTATCTTCTGCTCGGTGCAGCCGGAGCGCCAGTCTTCTCGCTCGGACGCGGTGGGATTTATATGCTCACCGGCCCAACAGGTGGTTACCTGTGGGGCTTTATCCCGGCAGTTTATTTTGCCGGCCGGATTATAGAAAAGGTAGGACAACCCTCAATCTATCGAACTTCAGCCGCCATGCTTACCGCTTTGAGTTTCATCTACCTGTGCGGCTCTCTGCAGCTCGGCCTGATCATGCGCTACAATCTCTGGCAGACCATGCTAACCGGGGTTATTCCTTTTGTCCCCCTGGATCTGCTCAAAGCGGCACTGGCCGCTTTTCTGGCCAGGCAGATTAAAAAATCACTTCAGCAAAATCAATTGGGCCATATTTTAAAGTAACTATATATTTATCTCGTCCCAGGCTAACAGGGCAGCGCCGAGAGCTCCGGCAATTTGCGGTTCGGGTGGAACGATGATCCTGGTGTTTAGCTTTTTGTTGAGGATCCGGACAACTGCTCTATTCTTAGCCACGCCCCCTGTTATCATTACTTCTTCTTCAAGCCCAACCCGGTTAACCAAACCGGCCATACGGTCAGCGATAGACTGATGCAATCCACGGGCAATATCTTCTCTAGGCAGCCCCTGTGCAATTAAAGAAACTACTTCCGATTCGGCAAAAACGGTACACATACTGCTAATCGAAACAGTATTTTGAGCACGATCGCTTAAATCAGAAAGCCCACTAAGCTCGACTTCAAGAGCCTGGGCCATTACTTCAAGAAAGCGTCCGGTACCGGCGGCACATTTGTCGTTCATCGCAAAATCGACTGCTCTGCCTTCTTTATTTAAACGAATAACCTTGCTGTCCTGGCCACCGATGTCGATAACCGTGCGCACCTGCGGATTCCAAAAATGCGCACCGCGGCCGTGACAGGTAATTTCCGTAATTCTCTGATCGGCAAACTCGATGCTTACACGGCCGTAACCAGTAGCAACTATACATTTCAGATCCGGACGGTTAAGGCCTGCCGCTTTTAGAGACTCTTTTATTGCTCTTTCGGCAGCAGTCCTGCTGTTTGACCCGGTGGGCATAATCGTGTAGTGCAGTATCTTCCCTTGTTCCAAGATCACTACTTCAGTAGTCAGAGAGCCGACATCGATTCCAGCTGCAAGCATTAGTAACCTCCGGGTACTGAGAATTCAGGAATCAAAATCAATGACTCTTGCTATGGCAGCAGGGCAGTGATCGCCTGCCAGAGTTCATCGCGGCCGTTTCCGGTTTGGGCGGAGAAAGGAAGCAGTAGATCTGCCTCAAAGAGGCCAAGGCCTTTACGGATTACAGCCAGCTGTTTCAGCATGGCTCCTCTGGACAATTTGTCGGATTTTGTTGCTACTGTGATGGTGGCAATAGTGTGCGCACGCAGCCAATCTGACATCAGCTTATCATCTTCGGTTGGCTCATGGCGATTGTCAATCAAGTGCAGGCAGCCGCGAAGATTAGGCCGGCCAACCAGGTAATCTTCAATAATCGGAGCCCAACGCTCACGCTCTTTTTTGGAAATTTTGGCATAACCATAACCGGGAAGATCGACAAAACAGAATTTGTTATTGAGCAGATAAAAGTAAAGCCCCCTGGTTTTCCCCGGAGTAGAACTGATTCGGGCCAGATTCTTCTTGTTGATCAGGCTGTTGAGCAGGGATGACTTGCCGACATTGGATCGACCGATAAAGGAAATCTCCGGAATATCCCAGATTGGAAAATCACCGATATTATATGCGCCAGTTTGCAGGACAGCTTCTTTTATCTTCACTTGATCACCTTGTAAGCACTAATGCTGTATTGAGGAATCCTGGTTGTTCGCCGGCATGTTGAGATCGTTTTCCCTGATTTGCTTAACTTTTCGGGTAGTTTTTGCACTTTCTGCCGGTTTAACCAGGGCCATTTCCAACACTTCGTCCATGTGTTCGACCAGTTTAATCTCGATTTTGCGGCGGACATTCTGGGGAATATCACTTAAGTCGCGGCGATTTTCCGCCGGCATCAGCATAAACTTAATACCGGCCCGGTGAGCGGCAAGCATTTTCGCTTTAACGCCTCCAACCGGTAGGACCCGTCCGCGCAGGGTGATTTCACCGGTCATCGTTACATCTTTTCTGATCGGTGTTCTGGTCAGGGCCGAAGCAAGGGCAGTGGCCATTGCTATGCCGGCCGAGGGGCCGTCTTTCGGTATGGCGCCCTCTGGAACATGAATATGAATATCAATATTTTCATAAAAATTTTCGTCAAGACCTAACGATTCAGCCCGTGAACGGATATAACTTATTGCCGCTTTGGCTGATTCCTGCATGACATCACCAAGCTGCCCGGTAAGGATCATTTCACCTTTCCCCTTCATCAGCGATATCTCAATTGATAACAGGTCTCCACCACTTTCTGTCCAGGCCAACCCGGTGGCTACGCCAATTTCGTCCTCTTTCTCTGCCGAGCCATAGCGATAGCGAGGTATACCCAGGTATATTTGCAGATTTTGCCTGGTCAGTTTGATATGCTTCTGCCGATCTTTAACCACTTCGCGGGCCACTTTGCGGCAGATAGCGGAAATATTCCGTTCCAGGTTACGCACGCCCGCTTCACGTGTATATTCACGAATAATCATGCGTACCGCTCCTTCGGATAATTCCAGGTTCTTTTCCGAAAGGCCGTGCTCTTGAAGCTGCTTCGGAATTAAATACTGGCGCGCAATTTCCACCTTATCTTCTTCTGTATAACCAGGTATATGGATCAGTTCCATTCGGTCGAGCAGAGGCTGGGGAATATTATATGAAGTGTTTCCGGTGGTGATAAACAGCACCTGGGACAGGTCAAAAGGCACTTCTATATAGTGATCACTGAAAGTATTATTCTGCTCTGGATCAAGCACTTCCAGCAGTGCCGCTGAGGGATCGCCCCTGAAATCTGTTGACATTTTATCAATTTCATCCATCAGAAAAACCGGGTTCTTTGACTTGGCCTGACGCATCCCCTGGATGATCCGGCCCGGCATGGCACCGATATAGGTGCGCCGATGGCCCCGCACTTCCGCTTCGTCGCGCACTCCGCCCAGGGAAATTCGCACAAAATTGCGTTCCAGGGCCCGGGCAACAGATTTGGCCAGGGAAGTTTTTCCCACTCCCGGCGGGCCGATCAGGCAGATAATCGGGCCTTTAAGCTTTTCAGCCAGCTGGCGCACCGCCAGATACTCGATGATCCGTTCTTTTACTTTTAATAACCCAGAATGATCTTCATCAAGAATCTGTTCGGCTACATCAAGATCCAGGCGGTCGGCAGTCTCCACGGACCAGGGTACCTCCAACAGCCAGTCAAGATAAGTCCTGATCACAATCCCTTCTGCTGCCGCCGGAGGCATTTTCTCCAACCGCTCTACTTCTTTGAGCGCTTTTTCTTCAACCTCTTCGGGTAGTTTGGCCTCGGCTATTTTTTCACGGTATTCTTCCGCTTCAGCCATCCGTTCATCTTTCTCGCCCAGTTCTTTTTGGATCGCCTTCATCTGCTCGCGCAGGTAGTACTCTTTCTGAGTTTTTTCCATCTGCTTGCGAACCCGCAAATTTATCTTTCGTTCGATCTCCAATATTTCCATTTCCCTGCTGAGAATTTCATTCAGCTTTTCCAGACGCTTCATCGAATCAGTTGCTTCAAGAATTTCCTGTTTTTGTTGAATTTTCATGCTCAGGTGAGAGGCAATCACATCAGTAAAACGCCCCGGCTCCTCAATGTCAGCTACAGTGGAAAGGACCTCCGGCGGGACTTTACGGTTGATCTTGACATATTGTTCGAACTGGCAAAACACGCTGCGCATCTGTGCTTCTATTTCAGTGGTTTTCTTTGGATTATCTTTAATGATCACTGTTTCCGCTTCTAAATAATGTTCATCAGTAAACAGTTCCCGTAGTTTAGCCCTGTTTAAACCCTCGACCAGAACACGGATAGTACCACCGGGGAGTTTAATCATCTGCTTGACCTGGGCTACTGTTCCGACTTCATAGAGATCATCTACTGTTGGTTCATCTACTCTGGCCTCTTTTTGGGTTACCAGTAATATACGACTATCTTTGATCATAGCCCGCTCAAGGGCCGCTATTGATCGCCCCCTGCCGACATCGAGATGAAGAATCATGCCTGGAAATACCAAGACTCCTCTTAAAGGGAGCACCGCTAATCTTTCTTTCGCAACCATAATGAAAACCACCTTCCCGAATGAAAAGTTAAAGCGAGAAGCTCGGGCATCTCTATTATTCGCTTCCCGCTTTCTATTTCCTTTTATACAACTGGTTTGGATACTGCCTTTTGTATTTGTTTCAGGCTGTTTCTTCTTTCTTTTTACGTTTATCCCTGGTCGCCAGCAGTGGTGTTTCTTTATTCACGACAACCTCTTTGGTAATAATACAGCGACCGATATCATCCCTTGAGGGCAATTCAAACATTACATCGAGAAGAGTCTCTTCCAATATAGCCCTTAAACCTCTGGCCCCTGTTTTTCTTTTCATTGCTTCTCCAGCTATCGCCTGCAGGCAGTTGTCTTTAAACTCGAGAACCACTCCATCAAGTTCAAAAATCTTCTGGTATTGTTTGATCAAAGCATTGCGCGGCTCTTTCAGGATACGCACAAAGGCTTCTTCGTCGAGTGGATCGAGAGTAGCTATAACCGGAATCCTGCCTACAAATTCGGGGATCAATCCATATTTGAGCAAATCCTGCGGCAGGATCTGTTTTAAAATTGCCCCCAGGTTACTGTCATCGCGAGACAATACCTCTGCGCCAAAACCGATTCCTTTACTGCCGATCCTGTTCTGGATAATCTTTTCCAGACCATCAAAGGCGCCGCCGCAGATAAAAAGGATATCGGTCGTATCAATTTGCATAAATTCCTGATGCGGATGCTTGCGCCCGCCCTGAGGCGGCACACTGGCGACCGTTCCTTCCAGTATCTTCAGCAATGCCTGCTGGACTCCCTCTCCGGAAACATCACGGGTAATGGAGGGATTATCAGTTTTGCGGGCAATTTTGTCAATCTCATCGATATAAATAATCCCTTTTTCCGCTTTTTCCAGATCATAATCAGCGGCCTGGATTAATTTTAAGAGAATATTTTCTACATCTTCACCAACATAACCGGCTTCGGTCAGTGAAGTGGCATCGGCAATAGCAAAGGGAACATTTAATATGCGAGCCAGGGTTTGAGCAAGCAGCGTTTTACCGACTCCGGTCGGACCAACCAAGACGATATTGCTTTTCTGCAGTTCAACATCTTCAACTTTCTGGCTGGCCTTAACTCTTTTATAATGATTGTACACAGCTACAGCCAGGCTCTTCTTGGCATGGTCCTGTCCAATCACGTATTGATCAAGGACATCTTTAATATCCTGCGGTTTAGGTAGTTCGACGTGGTCTAGTTCGCTTTCATCACCAATCTCTTCTTCAATAATTTCATTACAGAGCTCAATACACTCATCACAAATATAGACCCCCGGTCCGGCAACAAGCTTACGGACCTGCTCCTGGCTTTTACCGCAAAATGAGCATTTTAGCTGTCCTTTTTCTTCGTTAAATTTAAACATTTGGAGAGTTCACCTCATCTCCGTTATTAAGATCGTTGGGTCAGAATGTCGTCAATCAAACCATATTTCTTGGCATCACCGGCAGACATAAAGAAATCGCGGTCTGTATCCCGGGAAATATTTTCAACCGACTGCCCAGTATGATTAGCCAGTATTTCATTCAGTGACTCGCGAATCTTTAAAATTTCACGGGCATGAATTTCAATATCCACTGCTTGGCCCTGGGCTCCTCCAGCTGGCTGGTGCAGCATAATCCTGGAATTGGGCAGGGCAAAACGCTTGCCCTTTTCCCCGGCCGCCAAGAGCACTGCTCCAAAACTGGCTGCCAGACCAACACAGATCGTCGAAATTGCCGGCTTCACATAACGCATTGTATCATAGATAGCCATACCGGCATAAATCGATCCACCGGGAGAGTTAATATAAAGGTTAATATCCTTCTTGGGATCCTCGGATTCAAGGAAAAGCATCTGGGCAACAATCAGATTGGCTACATTATCGTCAATCGCACTGCCCAGAAAAACAATACGATCTTTAAGCAGTCGCGAATAAATATCATATGCTCTCTCGCCGCGGCTGGTCTGTTCGACAACCATCGGAACTAAAATGCTCATTATTTAACCTCCCTAATTAATGCTATTATACTACTCTTTCGATTCACCCTGTACAGTTTTAGTTTTTTTTACAGGAGCCTTTATGGTTACTTTTTTCTTGGCCGGCGCTTCATTCGCTGTATCCTTTTTTAGCTTTTCCGGTTCAGTATCAGCAGTTTTTTTCTTCTTTACTGCCTTTTTCTTTACTTTCTTGATTTCTGCTCCTTCAACAATCAAATCAATCGCTTTACGGATACGCATTTCCTCAAGCATAACCGGTAAACGCCCCTGCTTTTCTAAAATACCCCTGATCCTTTCCGGATCATCATTGTAACTTTTTGCAATTTCGTTAAGCTTGGCTTCCATTTCGCTATCTTCAATGCTGATTCCTTCTTTTTTCGCCACCGCATCAAGAACCAGGTTGGCTTTAGCTCTCTCTCCCGCCTCTTTACGCCTGTCTTCACGCAGATCTTCTTTACTTTTACCGGAAAGCTCGACAAATTGTTCGAGACTCATGCCCTGATAGTGCAGGTAACTCTCCAAATCCCCAACTATCCGATCAATTTGGCGTTCAACCAGTATTTTCGGAGGTTCAACCGTTGAGGCATTGCTTACTTTTTCGATTAGATATTCTTCCAGCTTAGTTTTTGATTGTTCCACAGCATTTTTTAACAGCTTTTCCCTGAGATCTGCTTTCATCTCTTCAAGCGTTTCAAACTCGCTGATCTCTTTGGCAAAATCATCGTCAAGATCCGGCAGTTGCTTCTCTTTAATCTGCTTAATTTTTACTTTAAATACTGCATCTTTACCGGCAATATCGTCTTTGCGATAGTTATCGGGAAAGCTGACCCTTACTTCTTTTTCTTCATCCAGGTCAAAGCCGATCAACTGCTCTTCAAAACCGGGCATAAATGATTTCGAGCCCAGCTCCAGCGAGTAGTTTTCAGCTTCGCCTCCTTCAAAAAGCTCACCATCAACGAACCCCTTGAAGTCAATCGTAACCAGGTCACCTTGTTTGACCGGACCCTTTTCACGCGGAACCAGCCGGGCATTCTGCTCTCTCAGCATATAAAAATGATGTTCAATCTGGATATCATCAACTTCCGCCTCATCCTGCTCCGCTTTAAGACCGATGTACTTGCCAAGTTCAACCGGGGGAAGCACTTCGGCCACAGCATTAAAGAGAAGCGGTTTCCCTTCTTCAATTTGGATTATCTCAAACTCTGGGTGATCGATGGGATCAATATCCGCTTCCTTTAAAGCTTCTTCATAAGCCGGTGGGACCAACAGTTCAAGCACTTCTTCATGCAGTACTTCCGGCCCAAACCGCGATTCCAAAATACGGCGTGGTACCTTGCCTTTGCGAAAGCCAGGCAGGTTAATTGTTTTGACAACTTTATGATAGGCTCTGGCCAAAGCTGTATCGACATCCGGCGCAGCTACCTCTATCTCCAGTTTAATCTTATTATTGTCTGTTTTTTCCAAACGGTTTAGCATAGATAATCGTCTCCTTACTTTAAAAACTTATTATCGATCCGCAGCCATGATCAGAACAGCATCGTCTGGCTGAATAATAAAAACGCCTTTAAATCAGGCGTTGAATGCAAATATATATTACCATAGATAAATTATGGCTACAACTGATAATCCGCAGAAGTGTTGTTAATCCGCAGAAGAGAATCTTTTAGTTTCCTGGCATTATCTCTTTTAGAGCTTCTTAATAATTGCGATAAATCTTGATTATTATCTCAAAAAATTATACAATTATCGTGAATGAGCATTCATTCATTATAGTGGGAGGGCTGATATGGCCAAACGGATCGGAGAAAAATACCAGGTAATCCTCGAAGCAGCAGTTAAGACCTTTGCCCGAACCGGGTACCACCGCACACGGGTTGCCGATATCGCCCATGAAGCAGGAGTGGCAGACGGTACCGTTTACATTTACTTTAAAAATAAAGAAGATGTCCTGATTTCCCTTTTCCAGGACTTAATGATCCGATTTGTTGATGAATTACAAAACGAGCTTGTTCAATACCAGGATGCCAACGAAAAGCTGATCGCGATTATCAATTATCATCTGACTACCCTGGCCAATAAACCAGACCAGGCTAAAGTAACCCAGATTGAATTGAGGCAGATCGATCAGACAATCAACGACGGCATATCCAAACCGCTGATGAGTTATTTTCAATTGATTGAGGAGGTGATTGACGAAGGCAAAGAGCAGAATCTTTACCGGCAAAACCTAAATACAAGAACAGCCCGGAAAGTTATATTCGGGGCGATCGATGAAGTGGTCACCTGCTGGGTCATGTCCAACAAACCCTATGACCTTAGTACCCTGAGCGAACCTGTATTCGATATGCTGGTAAGAGGTCTGCGTTAGGTTCTCCCCTTATTAATCATCTTTTCATAAGATGCTTAAGCTTAAATTTATTTCACAAGGAGGTATTTTAATGGCCTTGAAAGAAATCCGAAAGGCTGCTGTTCTCGGCGCCGGAGTAATGGGGGCTACAATCGCCGCCCATCTGGCGAATGTGGGCATCCCGGTATATCTGCTCGATATCGTCCCCCGTGAGCTGACTCCGGAAGAAGAAAAACAGGGGTTAACCCTGAAAAACCCGGAAGTCCGCAATCGTTTTTCAAACAAGGGAAAAGGTGACCTGCTTAAACAAAAACCAGCCCCCCTCTACCGCCAGTCAAACATCGATCTAATCACTGCCGGTAACTTCGAAGACGACATGGCCAAGTTAAAAGATGTCGATTGGGTGATCGAAGTAATCGTCGAGAATATGGATATCAAGAAGAAAATTTTTAAACAGGTTGAGGCTAACTGGACCGCAGGTACAATTGTCACCTCAAACACCTCCGGCCTCTCGATCAACGAAATGGTTACAGAAAATTCGCCGGAATTTCGCAAACATTTTCTGGGTACCCACTTCTTCAACCCACCACGGTATATGAAACTTTTAGAGATTATTCCATGTAAAGACACCGCGGACGAGGTACTCAAATACATGCATCGTTTCTGCGAAAAGGTCCTCGGAAAAGGGGTCGTTTTCGCCAAGGATACCCCCAACTTTATTGCCAACCGCATCGGCACCTACGCTATGGTTTATACCATTAAACTGATGAAGCAGGAAAAAATGACCATAGAAGAGGTTGATACCATTACCGGTCCGCCGATGGGTCACCCGAAGAGCGCTTCTTTCCGCACTCTCGATATGGTCGGCCTCGACACATTCTGCCACGTTGCCCGCACTGTCTATGACAAATCTAACGACCCGGCGGAAAAAGAGGTTTTTGACCTTCCCGAATTCCTGCAAAATATGATCGATAACAAAATGCTCGGTGACAAGACCAGGCAGGGCTTCTATAAAAAGGTTAAGGGTGAGGGCGGTTCGGAGATAATGGCCCTCGATTATGAGAAAATGGAATATCGGCCCCGGGAAAAAGTCCGCTTTGATATTCTCGGCAAGACCAGGCATGCTGAGCTGATCGCAGGCTTCAAGATGCTGGTCGAAGCAGATGAAAAAGCCGGTAAGTTTGCCTGGGATCTGACCAAACACTTTCTTATCTACAGCGCAGCCCTGATTCCGGAAATCGCTGACGATATTGTCAATGTCGACCGGGCGATGCGCTGGGGCTTTAACTGGAAGCTCGGACCCTTTGAAAGCTGGGATGCCATCGGCGTTAAAGAGAGCGCTGAGCGGATGAAGAAAGAAGGCGAAAAAATTCCGGCCAACGTCGAAGAGATGCTGGCAGGAGGCTTTGAAAGCTTCTACAGGGAAGACGATAAAGGGGCACTCTCCTATTATGATTTTGCCTCAAAAAGCTATAAGCCTGTGCCGGTCAGCCCTGAGATTATCAGTCTGCCTGCCCTTAAGAAGCAGGGCAAGCTGGTTAAAGGCAATGATGACGGCAGCCTGATTGATCTGGGCGACGGCGTCTGCTGTTTAGAGATGCACAGTATGCGCCAGGCGATTTCGCCAGCTTTTACCGATTTTATCTTCGAAGCGGTGGAAGAGGCTGAGAAAAACTTTGTGGGCATGGTCATCGGAAACCAGGAAGGCAACTTCTGCGTTGGCGCAAACGTCGGCATGGTCATGATGGCAGCACAAGCCGGCGAATGGGAAATGCTCGATGATGTCGTCAAGAAATTCCAGGATGCCTTGATGAAAGTAAAATATTCGCGCATTCCGGTAGTCGCCGCTCCCTTCCAGATGACTTTGGGCGGCGGTATGGAGATTATCCTCCACTGTGACCGCATTCATGCGGCTGCCGAAACCTACATGGGTCAGGTGGAAATGGGTGTCGGTTTAATACCCGGCGGAGGTGGCAACAAAGAACTGCTGATTCGTCATACTGAAGGGTTACGCGATGATACCAAAGTTGACATGTTGCCCTATGTCCAGAAAGCTTTCGAAGCAATTGCCATGGCCACTGTAGCCACAAGTGCCCGTCATGCCCAGGAACTTGGTTTTATGAGGGCAACCGACAAAGTTACCGTCAACCAGGATTACCTGCTGCATAATGCCAAACAGACTGTGCTGGCCATGGTTTTAGAAGGTTACTCACCGCCGAAACAGAAGCCAATCAAAGTGCTCGGTGAGTACGGCCTGGCCACCTTCAAGGTTGGCGTCCAGAATATGCTCTGGGGCGGTTACATCAGTGAACACGACCAAAAAATCGCCGACGCGGTTGCTTATGTCCTCTGCGGCGGAAATATCAAAGCTGATTGTCTTGTCAGTGAACAGTACCTGCTGGATATCGAAAGAGAAGCTTTCCTGAAGCTCTGCGGTGAGGAGAAAACCCAAGAACGGATCAGTCACCTGCTCACTTCAGGTAAACCTTTAAGGAATTAAAGGAGGTAACGAGAATGAAAGAAGCTGTAATTGTTTCCAGTGTTCGAACAGCAATCGGCAGGGCGCCGCGAGGCAAACTGCGTTATACCCGTCCCGAATATATGGGCGCTGTAGCCGTTAAGGAAGCAGTCGCCAGGGCCAAGGGCCTGGCGACTGCTGAAATCGAAGATGTCATCCTCGGCTGTTCATTCCCGGAAGCGGAACAGGGCATGAACCTGGGCAGGATTGTCGCCCTGCAGGCCGGATTTCCGGACAGCGTGCCGGGTCAGACTGTTAACCGCTTTTGCTCCTCAGGCCTGCAATCTATCGCTATGGCTGCCGAACGAATCATGTGCGGTTTCGCCGATGTGATTGTCGCCGGTGGTGTCGAAAGCATGAGCCTGGTACCAATGGGCGGTAATAAGCTTGCCCCCAGCCCCGTTCTGGCTGAACAGTACATCGAAACCTATACCCCGATGGGTACCACCGCGGAAAATGTGGCCAGGCGCTTTAACATCTCCCGCGAAGATCAGGATAAATTCGGTGTGGCCAGCCAGGAGAAGGCTGCCGCAGCTACCAGGGAAGGCCGTTTCAAAGGCGAGATTGTCCCGATGACAATTGTCACCCGCTCTGTCGGTTCTGACAATAAAGTCGTCGAAAGTGAGTTTATATTCGCGGTCGACGAGGGGATCCGGGCAACAACCCTCGAAGCCCTGTCCAAACTGCGCCCTGCTTTTAGTACCACCGGGAGTGTTACCGCCGGTAACTCCTCACAAACCTCCGACGGTGCCGCCGCCTCTGTAATTATGTCAGCTGAAAAAGCAGCTTCACTCGGCCTTAAACCGCTGGCAGTATTCCGCGGCTTTGGAATTGCCGGCTGCCCTCCTGACATCATGGGTGTCGGTCCGGCATACGCTATCCCGAAGCTGATGCAGTTAACCGGTAAAAAGATCAGCGATATTGATCTGATCGAACTAAATGAAGCCTTTGCTTCTCAGGCACTTTATTGCATGCGCGAGCTGGGTATCAACCCGGACATCGTCAATGTAAACGGTGGAGCAATTGCTCTTGGTCACCCCCTGGGGTGCACCGGAGCCAAGCTTACCGCTACCCTGCTGCACGAAATGGCCAGGCGCGGTTCTCGTTTCGGTATAGTTTCAATGTGTATCGGAGGCGGCATGGGCGCCGCCGGCCTTTTCGAACGCGCCTAACAGCCTGACCGCTTATAGATAGTTATCAGTAACTTTTCAAGGGCTCTCTACTTAATCGACTAGTTTCTTTATGGTATGATCAAGTAGAGGGCTTCTTTTTCGCTATCATTCAAGGAGTCATTAGTCAGGAGCCGGTAGCCGGAATAAAACTGTAAATCGATTGAACATAGAGAACGTCCTGGTAATGTAAACCTCTAGCAAACATAAAGCGAGTAATCTAGAATTGAGTTGAAAGGAGGGAAAAGATTGACGCCTTTTGATGAGTTGCAAAAACGGATTAAAAAACTGCAGGTGGCGATGCTGAGAGAAGAAATTGGTGGGGCGCTGCTGGTACAGCGGGCCGATCTCTTTTATTTCAGCGGGACAGGTCAGAATGCCCACCTTTATGTTCCTTCAGAGGGTGAACCGATTCTGATTGTGAAAAAATCTCTCGCCAGGGCTCGTGAGGAAAGCGCTCTGGAGAATATTATTCCTTTTGAAGGTTGGGATAAGCTGATCACTTTGATTGCTGAATCGATTCCACCCAATTCAAAAATCGGCCTCGAAACCGACATTTTACCGGCAAACCACTATTTCCGTTATCAAAAAATATTGGCTGGCTTTAAGATTATAGATATATCAACATTAATCCGTCGAATCAGATCGATTAAATCACCTTATGAAATCGGCCTTATGCAGGAAGCAGCGAAAATTGGCGAGGCAATTTTCAAGCATGCCCGTGAAATAATCAAGGCCGGATTAAGCGAAGTCCAGCTGGCCGGAAGTCTTGAGTTTCATGCCCGCACTTTAGGTCACCAGGGAGCAGTCCGCATGCGCGGCTTTAATCAGGAACTTTATTTCGGTCATATCATGAGCGGCGCAAATGCTGCGACAATCAGTTTTTTTGACGGACCAACCGGAGGTTCCGGACTTAACCCTTCATACCCCCAGGGCGCCGGTACAACAGTGATCAAACGCAACGAGCCAATCCTTATCGATTTCGTCAGCGTACTGGGAGGTTACATGGTTGATCAGACCCGTATCTACTGCCTGGGAAAACCGTCCCTGCCCCTGAGGGAAGCATACCGTCTGGCAGTCCTTATTAAGGATACCCTGGCTAAAATGGGGAAACCAGGAGTGCCGGCAAGTTCTCTCTATGAAAAAGCAGACGAGATCGCACACAAAGCAGGTCTGGCCAATCACTTCATGGGCCACGTAGAAAAAGTCAGTTTCGTCGGTCACGGCGTCGGTTTAGAATTAGATGAACTACCGGTTATTGCCCGCGGACTAGATTTTCCACTCGAACAAGGGATGGTTTTCGCCCTGGAACCAAAATTCATTTTTCCAGGAGAAGGTGCGGTTGGCATAGAAGATACCTTTATGGTTGACATTAACCGATTAAAGCAGTTAACAGTTTTTGATGATCAAATTCAGTTATTGTAACAGAGAAACTGCTATATAAAAAACAACACCCCCTGTATTCCGTTACCGCTGTCACGCACAGCAATAGCATACAGAGGGTGTGAATATCTCTTCTGACGGGTCGAACCGACCCGGGTTTAAACTATCAGCCTCCTGTGGAACACCCGGCAAGCAGCAGCATTGTCATTAAAATCAGGGCTAAAAACACAAGGTTGACCCGACGCATCGAAGAACCTCCCCTTTTTATTATTTATTGATTCTATTAATAGCATAATTGTTTGTAAATGGCAACCAAAGTAGAACAAACAACAGCACCCAGGCATTACGATCAACTGTTTATGTTAACTAATAAATAAATTTAAATAAGTAGATGCCGTAAATACAGCCTTTTTTATTAGCAAATACCTGTTCTACTAACAATATACACAGGGTTATCCACAGGCTAAAGCCTTTTTCCCTATTCTAAAAGTCTATTATCCACAAAATTTATAGTTTAGTGACCATAATGCTGCCTGAGATACTTATATAAAGGTGGCATACTAATTGATAAACCTAAACAAAGAGTATAAAAAAAGTTCCCTGAAAAAAAGGGATAATGAATTCCTTAGCGAATAAGTTTCTATTGAAATTACCTGTTTTTTAATTTAAGGAGGCATCAGCATGGAGATTAAAATTAACGACGATTGCAGCGCTTGTGGTATTTGTGAGGACACTTGCCCGGAGGTTTTCGAACTAGGAGATGAAAAAGCTGAGGTTAAAGTAACCCCCATACCCTCGGAGCATCAAGAAAAAGTCCGCGAAGCAGCTGAAGAGTGCCCGACCGAGTCGATTGAAATTACCGAATAAGTTAAAATCTACAGTCAAATTACAAAAAGAGCCCGCCCTTGAGCGGGCTCTTTTATCTTTATCGGTCAAGCGCCGGTTTAATTGAGGAATAAGCTGTTTAATCCGCAAAAGGAGTTCCCCTTCTACCTGAAGAATAATACAACTATCATGAAACTTTCCGCAGGAGGCAGTTACGATGGAGCAGGAACAACTGCTGCAAACCCTGGAAATTATTGAAAGTCGTCCCGGGATAATCAGACCGGTGAGCAGTCTGGCTTACCACTCCAGACGTGTTTTAGCCGGATCGCTCTTCGTCTGTATTAAGGGTTACAAAACAGACGGGCACCTTTTCCTCAGCCAGGCGGTAGAAAACGGCGCAGTTGCCGCCATTGTTGAAGTTTTTCAGAAAGGGATCGCCGTCCCGCAGTACCGGGTGGCTGACAGCCGCCAGGCCCTGGCCGCACTGGCCGATCAATTCTATGATCACCCGTCGCAAAGGCTTAATGTTACCGGAGTAACGGCAACAAACGGTAAAACAACCACCACTTACATGATTAATACTATCCTGGAAGAACATGGTTTTAAAACCGGCCTGATCGGAACTGTAATCATCAAAACCGGTGATCTGGTTCGACCGGCAGAGCTGACCACACCTGAATCGCTGGATCTACACCGCTATTTTCAAGAGATGGTTGAGCAGCAGGTAACTCATGCTGTTATGGAGGTCTCCTCTTCCGGATTGGAATTGAAGCGGGTCGGCTGTGTTGACTTCAATACCGTAGTTGTCAATAATATCAGCCGTGAGCATATTGATCTGCACGGTTCGTTTGAAGCATACTTCAAGGCAAAGGCCGGGCTGGTCCGTGATGCACGTGCGAGTCAGTGGGCCGTTTTTAACCTTGACTGCCCGCTAACAGCCTCGCTAATCAACGAAACCAGGGCTAATATCTTTACCTACAGCCTAAAAAACGAAAAAGCCAGTTGCGTGGTGCGAAACCTAGACCTCAGCACCGGCCGGGCCCGTTTTACAGTCGAGCTCAAAAAAAAAGAACCTGCAGAATTATTCGCCAGCCAACCAGATTCATTCCTGATCGAATTATCGGTTCTCGGACTGCACAGTGTCTACAATGCGATGGCCGCGCTGCTAGTTGCCCTGCTTCATGGCATACCGGCACAGACAATTCAGAAAGCCCTGCGCGAATTTCGGGGGGTGGAAAGACGCTTTGAACTGATCTTCGAAGATGATTTTAAGATAATTGACGACCACTTCGCCAACAGCGGAAACATTCATGTTACTCTGGAAACCCTGCAGATGATGGAATACAAAAGGCTGCACTTGATCTACGCGATCAGGGGCAGCCGTGGAGTTACCGTTAACAGCGAAAACGCAGAAGCCATTGCCTGCTGGGCACCCCGGCTGGGTCTTGGTAAAATTATTGCCACAACCAGCAGCGGACAGATCAGCGAAAAAGATCTTGTTACTGCCAACGAGCGGCAGGTTTTTGAAATGGTCATGCGCAAATCCGGAATAGAAACAGAGATCTATGATCAACTGCCTGCAGCCATTGCCCGCGGGCTGGCTGAAACAGGACCCGGTGACGTGCTGCTACTGGCCGGGTGCCAAGGTATGGATTACGGAGCCGGTATCTGCCTTGAACAGATCCACCAACAGCGGCCAGACCTGGCAAAAGAAAAAGTCTTTGCCGCCCTCAAAAACCGGATCGCCGGGATTTGACGCTATACTTCCTCAGAGCTGACGCATGATTTTAAAGATCTATGATCGGCGAGGGTTTGCGCAGCCCGCGAAAAATATTTTTTCGCAAAAAGGGACTGAACAAAATTTAGCGGTTGTGAGACAATAGTGTGGGCAACTATGAAAGTAGACCTGCACTATGATTGAAAGCCCTGATCATTCGGTTTTACTGAGCGGCAGATACTTCACCATCCGGAACTGCTGGAGATCCAGGAGACAGTCCGCCTGTTTCCGAAGCTGAGCCGTGATGAGCTGGCGAAAACGATCTGCGAAAACTTTAGTTGGGTGACGCCTAACGGTCAACACAAGAGAAGCTCGTGCCAACGACTCTTAGAAAACCTAGAAAAGCGGGGGCTACTTACCCTGCCGGCCAAGCAAGAATACTGCCCCCGGGATAACAAGAACCGAATCATCTATGGACCGGGCACGGCTCCAGCTTTACCGGTTGAGGGTTACCTAACCGACTATGAACCGATTCGTTTAGCGGCGGTAAGAGCCAAAGACGACATCAGACTCTGGAACGAATATGTTCACCGCTACCATACTTTGGGTTACAAACGCCCCTTTAGCGCCCATCAGCGCTACTTCATTTTTTCGGGCGCTGTAGAGGAGCCTTTGGGCTGCCTCTTGTTTGCGGCGTCGGCCTGGGCGCTATTACCGCGCGATGAGTGGATCGGTTGGACCAAGTCCGACCGCAGCCTGCGCTTAAACTTAATCGTCAACAACACCCGTTTTCTGATCTTTCCCTGGGTGTGCATCAAGAACCTGGCCAGCAAAACTCTATCCCTGGCGGCCAAACGGATCACCAGCGACTGGCTGGAGCGCTACGGATACAATCCGGTTCTCCTTGAGACCTTCGTAGATTCGGAAAAGTACCGGGGCACCT
>JAUWPV010000007.1 GCA_030611385.1 Bacillota bacterium
ATCATGAAGCGGCTTCTCTTCACGCGTCTGCAGTACTCTGACTGAAATGCCCGAAGGCAAGTTTAGTTTTATTTTTCCCCGACCGTATTGCAGTTCCATCTTTACTCCTTGTTTTTCAACACAACGACTGCAGGTCAGGCCGGCGCTATAAAAAGCATTGCCCCCATGTTGATTTGCAGGGAATCAAAAGCTAATCTTTTCTCCAAATTTTTCCATCCGCGACAGCATCAAACGCTCACCCATCCGTGACGATCTCGGCGGCAAAATTTCCCAATATAGCAATGCCGCTTAACCCTGGGGCTCCAAAATCTCCTCTTCTATTCCGGCCAGTTTCCTGGCCATTACAGCGTATTCCTCCATCGGAGTAGCCCCCCTGATTACCAGCTTGACCCCGTCCAGTGAGCCGCCACCATGCATGCAGCCCGGCACCCCGGCGCCTATGGTCAGCCACTCCGCAAAACGCGCCGCCCGGGCCCTCGAATCAGCCGAACAGCTGCCCGCCTTGATACAGTCCTGTACATACTGACCATATGTCTCATTATTAAAATCTTCACAAGAAGGGAAGCAGCCGGTTTCAACAATTCCTCCGGAAATATCCTGCAGCGTGCGCTTCACTTCATAAGGCAGGGTAGCCACATGGACTTTGTTCACATGAGCCATCAGATCGTTGGCAAACCAGACACCAACCGGATGCTGCCAACCCATAGTGATGGCTCCAACACCCATCCCGAAAGTGGTTTCATTTAAAACAGCCATATGAACATACTTATCTTTAAATGTTTTCGCCGAAAGGCCGTTTACCCGGGCCATATTCACACCGGCGCCGATCATAACATCGCCCTGTTCGGTTACACAAGCCCCGATACAGGATCGGTAGTTGGCAGTAAAGTAGCAGATAATGTTGCCACTGTATTTGTATTCACCGGCTAAAAAAACCCGCTCGTTGGGCACAAACACATCATCAAAGAGCAGATAAGCCTGTGTTATGCCTGTTTCCACCGGGGAGTCGAATCCATCAGCAAGTTCCCGCTCATCACTGGGGTGGCGGCATTCCACCAGAGTCAGCCCGTTGATATCACGTGGCACCACAAAAGCAATGGCAAAATCTTTATCTTCTTCACGATAGTCGCTTCCCGACATAATAAAGATTTCATTGGCGGCAGCGGCTCCGCAGATCATCACCTTGGCTCCGCGTACCACAATCCCGCCTTCACGCTTCTCTACTAGATGCACGTTGCTATCAGGATTCACCTGCTTTGAAGGACTTTTACTGCGATCTCCCTTGGCATCGCTAAGGGCACCGGCTACCACCAGGCTGTTCTGTTGTGAGTGTAAAATCCATTTTTTCAACCGTTCATGATAATCAGTCCCGAACTCTTTGTCCAGATCATCTGTTACCGCCCACATTACGTTCTGGGCATTCCAACCCACACACAATCCCCCTGTACAGGTTCCCGTCTGCCGGTAACATTCACGCTTCATCAGCATATTTAAAGTCATCTCTTCGGCACTGCGCATCAGGCTGGTCCAGCGAACATTTTTTCACCGGTCAATGATGATATGGTTGTAAATATATTTTCCTTTTGCGAATCGTGGGCGGCGTCAAATCCACGGGCATGGCTCTCGACTACCCGCCTGGTTGCCTGATCCGTGGTTACATCTTCAATCAATTTGCCAAATTTATAGACATTGGGCCGCATTTTTCTTAGCGATTCCAGATAAGCCTCCCTGTTCCTCATCGTCATCGTCTTGCTAACCTCCTTTTATTTGACCTGTCGCCTGGCCTGACCCATCTTCCCGGTGTGCCAGCTCTATCTGGTGAGCAAGCCTATTTTTCAGAGAATTGGCAGACAGATACGAATAACAGCTCAGTAATAAATATATTTGCAGAAAGATTAATCCTCCGCAAGTATGTACCTGCCGATGACCAGGCGGTGTATTTCATTGGTTCCTTCATAAATTTGAGTGACTTTGGCATCACGCATGAATCTCTCCAGGGGAAAGTCTCTTGTAAACCCATACCCCCCGAGCACCTGGACCGCTTCAACGGTAACTTCCATAGCCACATCGGAGGCATACAGTTTTGACATAGCTGATTCTTTAGCATAGGGCAGTTTTTTGTCTTTTAGAAACGCAGCCCGATACGTCATTAGACGGGCAGCGTCGATTTTGGTAGCCATATCAGCCAGTTTGAAAGAAATCGCCTGGAAGTTTGCGATGCTCTGGTTGAATTGTTCTCTTACTTTCGCATATTTTTTTGCTTCCTCATAGGCACCGGTAGCGATTCCCAAAGCCTGGGCCGCGACACCGGTGCGGCCGCCATCAAGCGTTGCCATTGCTATTTTAAAACCATCGCCTTCACTGCCCAGTAAGTTTTCTTTGGGTAACCGAACATTGTCAAAAATGAGCTCACCGGTGGCTGAAGAGCGTATCCCCAGTTTTTTCTCTTTTTTGCCAAACGTAAAACCAGGCATGTCTTTCTCCAGGATAAAAGCACTGATTCCTCTGGTCTTTTTACTCTTGTCTGTATAGGCAAAAATAACATAGGTTTCCGCATAACCGGCATTGCTGATAAATTGTTTACAGCCATTTATTACATAATAATCTCCGTCCAATACAGCTGTGGTCTGCATGCCACCGACATCAGAGCCTGCTGAGGACTCGGTAAGACCGAAAGCACCGAGTTTTTTACCCTGAGCCAGGGGCACAAGATATTTTTGCTTTTGTTCCTCAGTTCCGTACTCGTATATCGGCCAACTGCAGAGAGATGTATGCGTGGACAGAGTGATGCCAGCGGAAGCATCCACCTTCGAAATCTCTTCCACTGCCATGATATAACTTAAATAGTCGCCCCCTGCCCCGCCGTAATCTTCCGGCCAGGGGATACCGGCGAGCTCCAGAACCGCCATTTTATTAAAGATGTCCAGAGAAAATTCTTCTGATTCATCCCGTTCAGCTGCACCGGGTTTAATCTCCTTATTTGTAAATTCAACAATCGTTTTCTTCATCATTTCGTGTTCCAGAGATACCGTAAAATCCATAATTTTGACCTCCCCTAAAATTTAAATAGAACCAAGCACAACCTCGGCAATATGCAGTAACAATTTCTAAGGTATAGTATACCAATTAATCCGCAAATGGTGAAAATCCTTCGGTTAAGGCCTGTCTTATTCTTCGGGTATAGCGGGCAGAATAAACATATCCAGGTTGGAAAAGGTATGGTCGTTTAATTAATATAAAGTTGCACTGACTGCACTTATTGAAAACCTGAGCAAAAGCAGTGGCTGAAGATATCCTGGTGGAGTGATATTAAATTGATATAAAAGTGTATTATTCTACGGAAGCTTTTATAGAATAACGCCTTAGGTAAATATGGCGCATCAGGTGACATTCAAAAGTGTTGATCGGTTTACCCCGGCCAAAAAGATCGGAAACAATAACCGCCCGGCAGTTTTTTTCCATAACCATCACCGTCGCTGCAGCATCGTCTCTATTCGATCCACAGCAGAGAGCACCGTTATTTCTGAGAAGAATGGCGCTGCGCCCTTTTAGTTTTCGAATTATCTCCCTGGTTGCACCGCTATGATCACCCGGCTTTAAGTTGCTGGCTACCCGCACACTAACTCCGCTAATCTGGGCAAAATCATCCAATAGCGGGCAGACCGTAAGGAATTGAAACAACTCTTCTGCCAATCAAAGCCTGTGCAGTGGAATCTAAAATATCGATATCTATTCCAAGTGGGCTTACAGCTGAAGCATATGGCTGGTGGGTATGAATCACAAAATTGATGCCTGCCCGCTGTTTGTAGATTTCGGCATGAACTCCTTTTTCAGAGGAAGGCTCCACATCACCCTTATAGCAGCAGTTTTCAATGTTGACCGTGACAATTTGATTCGGGGTCAAAGTCTCGTACGCCCGACCGCTGGGGGTAATCACAAAGTAGCTGTCGCTGATCCGGCAGCTGACATTGCCCCAGGTACGGGCAATTAACCCCTTTTTAGCCAACTGTTTTCCGGCTTCAATAACCATTTCTTTCGCTTTCTCTGAATTCATACTTAACCCCACTTTGCCTGCACCGTCAAGTTGATGAATCTAAGTTTATCTGTACTTTTGAATATTTATAAACCTTTAAACCGGGCTTTGCGTCTTTCAATAAAAGAGAGCAGCCCTTCCTGGGCATCCTCACTGTTCATAATTGGCTGCAGATCGGGTAATAAGCGAGAAATAGCTTTTTCTGTCCCTTCGGACCGGGCCAGGCGGGCGGAAAGCAGGGAAGCCTGTACGCCAAGTGGAGCCTGCTCGGCAATGCGTTCAGCAATAAGCAGCGCCTGCCCAAATTGCTCGCCCGGTGCGGTTACCTTCTGGACAAGGCCCATCCGGAATGCTTCTTCAGCAGAGATTTCGTCCCCCGTAAGCAAGTAGAGCATAGCATTCCCCCACCCGATCTCCTGGTAAAGGCGTACTGTTGCGCCCCCAACCGGGTAAATACCCCGCTTTACTTCAATCTGGCCAAACCGCGTATCCGCGGAGGCCACTCGCACGTCGGCCGCCAGCATAAGTTCCAGGCCGATAGTGTAGCAGATACCCTGGATTGCCATGACCAGGGGCTTGCCAACTCTTCTGTTTTCATCCAGGCCAAAAGGACAGCATAATCCCTCCGGAAGTTCAGGAAAACGACCGGCACTAAAAACTGCAACCCATTCAGGCAGATCGAGTCCGGCAGTAAAATGCTTACCGTGGGCAAAGAGCAGTCCACAGCGGAGGTCGCGGCTATGATGGAGTTTGCCAAGCGCTTCAGCCAGCTGCATATACATATCCAGATCGAATGCATTAACTTTATCAGGTCTGTTCAGCCCGACCATCAGAACATGCCCTTTTTCTTCAACCGTAATTTTGCTCATAAGCTGTGCCTCCTTTTTGGCCTATGTTTATTAAAGAATAGGCTTTATGCAACCTTTACTAATTATAGCAAAAGATTGTTTCTTATTCTAATTAAGTCACAAGAGCTGTATAATGATGACAAAAGATATATTGACGGTTGTAAAAATATTTCAATATCTGAGGGGGATAATATGCCGACATTATGGAGTGCCCGGACCCGCCTTGAAGATATTAAAGCTGCTGGCAATCGAGTATATGACCTTGTCATCATTGGCGGGGGAATTACCGGCGCCGGCATCGCCCGTGAATGCGCTTTACGGGGACTTACTTTTTGCCTGCTCGATAAAAATGATTTCGCCTTCGGCACTTCTTCGCGTTCATCAAAACTTTTCCACGGCGGACTGCGCTATCTCGCTTCCGGTGAGTTCGGCCTGGTAAGGGAATCAACCAGCGAGCGAAATTGGTTGCGCTGCCATTTTCCAAATCTGGTCAGGCCGCTGGGTTTTGTTTATCCTGCCTATAAAAAGGGCAAATCGAGACCCCTAAGAGTTTGGCTTGCCGTGAAACTTTATGATCTACTGTCAGAATGGTTCAGTGAATATAAAAATTACCGGAAATCGAGGATCTTTAAAGCAGCTTTTGTCGAAGAGTTCGAACCAGCCCTTACCGGTGAAGATCCCGAGCTGGGCAAAATTATTATGGCTGGTTTTTACTATGATACTAACTGTGACGACGCCCGAATAACCGTGGAGATTATAAAGGAAAGTCTCGATTATTCCGGGGGAAATTCTACAGCGCTAAACTATACCCGGGTTAATGGCTATCTAAAAAATGCGTCAGGCCGTGTCAACGGCGTATTGGTTAAGGATGAACTGAGTAGGAGAATCTTCGAGGTCAGCGGTCGCTGTGTGGTATCGGCTGCTGGCATCTGGACAGATGAGGTGCTTGCGGCGGCAGATTACGGCGAACCGCGAATATACCCGACAAAGGGAGTACACATTGTCGTACCGGCCGAACGGCTCGGTAACCAAAATGCTTTCAGCCTGATTTCCTTAGATGACCGGAGATTTTTCTTCGTCTTAAGGAGAGGCCGGATTTCAATTATCGGCACAACGGACACTGCTTACTACCCGGAATCAAAAAACCTTGACGAACCCTGGTGCAGCAAGGAGGACTGCGATTACCTGCTGCGAACAGTGAATAGAATGTTTCCGCATGCCATGCTCACTTATGACGATATTATCAGCACTTATGCGGGGATCAGACCCCTGATCCGTCAGGAAGGGGCCAAGCATGAATCTGATGTCTCTCGCAGGCATGAAATATTCCAGACCACGGATGGAGTTGTGGCAATCACCGGGGGCAAATCAACCATTCACCGACTTATGGCCGAAGACTTACTTTTCTACCTGGTTGAAAATAAATTTCTGAGGCAATTCGCCAAACCGGAATTCAGCAGACGCGGTTATTCTAAACAACCCTTCAAAGTGGGGCTGACCAGGAAGGAATTTGATCAAATCGCTGCTGAAAAGGGACTGCTGGAAACAGCACACCCCGAACAGATCGAGTATATCTATACCCAGTTCGGCCGTGGAGGAATTGAAATACTGGAGGAAATTAAGAAAAATCTGGAGGTGGGCCGGCCGCTGCTGGAAGGCTACCCACACTGTGCAGCTGAAGTAAATTATATCCTCGAATATGAAAATGCTTCAAAACTTATTGACGTTCTGAGCCGCAGAACGGAAGCCCTGTGGATGATCTGGCACTATAAGCAGCCTGTGCTGGCCGAAGCAGTGGCTGCGATCATGTCATCTTACTATAGCTGGAGTAAAGAGCGAAAAACCGCTGAAATCGAAGCATACCTGACTCATGTTTACAACAATGTGCGCTTTCTCAAGCAGTAAAGAGGGGAAGGCTCTTTTTGTTTGCCTGCCCCCTCTTGATTATTTAATAGGTTGTTTTGCCTCGGGCAAGAACAACCTATTAAACTTCCAGTCGTGTTGGCCGACCAGCTGTTTGAAAGCTGCACGCAGAGTGCCATAATCAAACTGGTAGTCATAAACCAGTTCTCCGTCAGGAGTATAACCCTTTTCCATACTTTGATGGAAAAGCTCGACGCCCTTGATTTTTCTTTTCTGAAAACCAACCTGGAAAGAGATGCCCAAAGATGCCTCTTTGAGCATCTCCCAAATAGTAGGCGGTTTTTACGTTAGTGTAGGGTTTTGCAGGGGAGTTTTACTGATATAGTTGACAAAGGTTAGTTAATATTACTATAATTACTTAGACCCCTTTCTGCTTCCGGGAAAGGGGCATCTTAAGCGGGTCGTTATGCTTTTAAAAGCATAACGCTTGCGGCTAAGCTGGCCCTGCTGTTCTAAGGAAGAAGGTGTAACAACTTGAAGATACAACAACTGGAAACGGAAAAATCGGTAGGGCAGCTGCTTTGCCACGATATCACCAAGATTGAAAAAGGGGTATTCAAGGGAGCCCTTTTCAAGAAGGGTCACCGTATCCGCACAGAAGATGTTAAAACCCTGCTCGATCTGGGCAAGACGCACATCTATGCCCTGGAGTTGGAAGAAGGCGATCTTCATGAAGACGATGCCGGTATGCGCATCGCCCGTGCCCTGGCCGGGAGCGGCCTGAAAATCGGCCATCCTTCTGAAGGCCGCCTCGACCTGACCGCAGCATACCCGGGCCTTCTTAAAATCGATGTGGAACGTCTGCTGCGGATCAACAGTGTCCCTGATGTAGTGGTTGCTACCCTACACAGCGGTACTCCTCTGGAAGCCGCTGAAAAAGTGGCCGGAGCCAAGGTGATCCCCCTGGTCGTCAACGAAAAGACTGTAGTCGCAGTAGAACAAATCTGTACCGAGGGGAAACCACCACTACAGGTACTACCTTACCTCCCCTTCAAATTGGGTGGAATCATTACCGGACGGGAAGTGGTCGAAGGACGAGTTAAGGATGGATTCGCTCCCGTACTGGCCGAAAAAGCAGCCCACTTTCGGCTAGAACCGCCGGAAATCAGTTTGTGTGTTGACGATGCCGATCAGATTGCATCTGCTATTGAACAGATGCTCGGCAGAGGGTGTAATCTGATCATTGTTACCGGGGGGATGTCCGTTGATCCTGATGACACAACCCCCACCGGCATCAAAAAAGCGGGAGCGGACATTATCAAGTATGGGGCACCTGCGCTCCCGGGAGCCATGTTCCTACTCGCTTACAAGGGAGACGTCCCTCTGATCGGCCTGCCAGCCTGCGCCATGTATTTTAAAAGCACCGTTCTGGATATTATTCTGCCCCGCCTGCTGGCCGGCCAGAAGGTAAGCGCAACTGACATTGCCGCTCTCGGTCATGGCGGATTGTGCCGTCAGTGTGAAACCTGCTTTTTCCCAAATTGCTCATTTGGCAAGGGCTGCTTGTAAAATATGGACTGCTGCCTTAATAAAATACAAATTGGAGAATTATCAACTTGAAAATGAAAATATTTAAATCATCAGCGGTTTTTCTGCTGACCGTAAGCCTGGTTATTGGAATACCTGGATGCAGCAGCCCAAAGGAATCGGTTACGCTAAATGTATCTGCAGCCGGGAGCCTGACAGATGCTGTAGCAGAGATTAATAGCCTCTTCATGCAACACAATGATCGTATTGAGCTACTGACCAACTTTGCCGGATCAGGAGACCTGAAAAACCAGATTGAAAACGGCGCCCCGGCAGATGTTTTTATCTCAGCAGACGCCAGACAGATGAATGCCCTGGAAGAGAAAGAACTGATTCTACCTGAAACCCGCAGTGATCTTTTAAACAACAGCATTGTTTTAATTGTTCCTGAAGGAAGCACCCTTGAAATAGCCGGGTTTGTAGACCTGGCAAATAACGAGATCACTCAAATTGCCATGGGCGATCCTGAGTTTGTGTCCGCCGGCAGTTATGGCCGCCTGACTTTTGAACTGCTGGGCATTTCTTACGAGGGGCTACTGCCGAAATTGATCCTGGCCAATAATGTCAGACAGGTGCTAAGTTACGTGGAAAGTGGAAATGTTGACGCCGGGATCGTGTTTGCGTCAGATACTGTTTCTTCCAGTGCAGTAAAGGTAGTCGCTACCGCCCCCGACGAGATTAACGGCAGAATTGCCTATCCGGTGGCCGTTGTCGCCTCCAGCGGAAATATTGAAGCAGCTCTAGACTATATTGATTTTCTGTCCAGCGCCGCAGCAAGGGAAATCTTTGAAAAGCACGGCTTCATCGTTATTGGAAATTAGCATCCTGTTCATTCATGGGGAGACCGACAAATGCTGGAATCATACCTTTCACCACTTTATATATCACTTAAAACAGTTCTCGCCTCTACTATTATCACTTTTTTCTTCGGCATAGCCGCCGCTCGATGGATGGCCAATTATTCCGGCAGATTTAGAAATCTGATTGACGGTCTGTTTCTTTTGCCTTTGATCCTGCCGCCAACAGTGGTTGGATTCGGATTGCTGCTATTATTCGGCAATAACGGCCCTATTGGAAAACTTTTAGACTTGCTGGGAACAACGCTAATATTCTCATGGCCGGCTGCGGTGATTACCGCTGTTATCGTCTCTTTTCCCCTGATGTATATGTCGGCCCGCGGGGGCTTTGAGCAGGTTGATATTAATATAGAAAATGCAGCCCGAACTCTGGGTGCCGGAGAATGGCGTGTCTTCTGGACTGTTACCTTGCCCCTTTCCTGGCCTTCAATCATGGCAGCTACAGTTTTGGCTTTTGCCCGCGCTTTGGGTGAGTTCGGAGCCACCCTGATGCTGGCCGGTAATATCCCTGGAAAAACAACGACTATCCCCGTAGCAATTTATTTTAAAATACAGGCTGGGCATATGGAGGAAGCGCTTATACTGACGCTAATTGTTTTGGCCTTTGCTTTCGCCTCACTGGTTTTGCTGGCATACTGGAAGGGAAAAGCGAAGAATAATGGAAGGAGTAAAGCTCTTGCTTGAAATTAAGGTAAAAAGAACGCTGCCTGGTTTTCACTTGGATATTGATCTCTCTGTTGATCGGGAGATTCTTTCAATCCTGGGCCCGTCAGGTTCCGGCAAAACGATGACTCTACTCTGTATTGCCGGCCTGATCCGTCCCGACGAGGGTAGCCTAAAGCTAAATGGACGTACTCTTTTTTGCTCGGCCAAAGGCATCTTTTTGCCTCCCCAAAAACGCAAAATCGGTTTTGTTTTTCAAAACTACGCCCTCTTTCCCCATTTTACCGTTGCTGAAAATATTGCCTATGGCATGCATGATCGCCCGAAGCAAACTGTAAATAAACGGGTGGCAGAGCTTCTTGATGTAATTCATATCCCGGGTCTGAAGAACCGCTATCCCCGGGAGCTCTCTTCCGGGCAGCAGCAAAGAGTCGCCCTGGCCCGGGCGATCGCCCCGGAGCCGGAAGCTCTGCTGCTTGATGAACCTTTTTCCGCTCTTGATACCTTCCGTAGGGAACGTTTAGAATATGAACTATTAGCCCTGCATCAATATTACCGGGGTGATATCCTTTTTGTTACCCATGATTTAGCCCAGGGGTTCAAACTCGGAACGCGCATTGCTATCTTTGATAACGGTCGCATTGTGCAGTGTGAGAGCAGAAATAACATTATCGCAGCCCCCGCCAATCGGACAGCCGCCAAATTAACCGGGGTAAAAAACCTGTTTGATGGTTACATCACCAATATCGAAAATGGCGCTGTCCGGGCCTTTGTTCCGGATTTAGGGGAATCGCTGAAAATAGCTACTGCTGCAGAACTAAATCTTTCAGTAAACCAACCGGTTGTCATCGGCATAAGACCAGAGCATATTGAAATCATAGATCAACCGAAAGAAAATACAATTTCCTGCCGGATAAGCCGGTTAGTCGACGGAGTCACCAATTTGCATTACTATTACTATGCCGATAATGACGAGGGGAAACGGCATATTATTGAAAGCTGCGCACCCAGGCCTTTATCGCCACCCCATCTCGAGGCAGGAAAAACCTGTTACCTTTATCTCCCTGCTGAGCGTTTAATGGCCTTAACGGAATAGGAGGTTTGCGCAAGTAATGGACCATTTAATCAGGAAAGCTATAAACCGGTTTATAGCCACCTATCCGCACAGTGAGAACACTGGCTGGAAGAGTCCGCTGGTTGCTTATGCCCGGGCGAATGATCCCCTTTTTACAGAACTCAAAAACATAGTTAACCCCACCCACGCCCTGCCGCAGGATTTTCTCAGTGAGGCTCAAACAGTGATTACTTATTTTTTGCCTTTTGAAAACAGGGTGGTGGAAAGCAACAAACCCGGGCGATACAGTTCGCGCACCTGGGCGCTTTCTTACATCGAAACCAATCGTCTGATTGGAGTTTTAAATGAACACCTGCAGCAATTACTGGTTGAGCAGGGATACAAGGCGGTTTTTGTACCGGCTACTCATAATTTCAATAAAAAGACGCTGCTGAGTGACTGGTCACACCGCAGCGCCGCCTACATTGCCGGGTTAGGAACATTCGGTCTTAATCACATGTTGATTACCGAAAACGGATGCTGCGGTCGAATCGGTAGCATCATTACCGATTTAGAGCTGCCGCCAACCCCGCGCTATACTAAAGAACTATGCCTCTACAAGGCAAACGGCAACTGCGGCCGCTGTACTAAAAAATGCATCAACAAAGCCCTGACCATTGACACCCTCGATAAGCATAAGTGTTATGAGATGTGTCTGATCAATGATGGACGTTTAAGCGATTTTGAAAGTATCGCCGATGTTTGCGGTAAATGCCTGGTTAACGTACCCTGTTCGATAAAAGCACCTGTTAACCAATTGGTTTAAGCAGAGTAACCATCGGCGGTTCAGTGATCGCATCCGTGATCGCATTCTTAAAAGCCAGGTAGTGCTCAGTCTTACGATGTTTATCAAGAGCCTCCATGTCGGTGTATTTCTCAAGGAAGTAGACTTCCGGAATCCCTTCCAGAGGCATAAAGGGTTCATAAAGCAGACATTTTTTTTCGTGCCTATGGACCGATTCGGCCATTTTCAGACAAGCAGCAACCACGCTTTCTTCCATGCCAGACTTAATTTTCAACACAGCAACCAAACCAATCATTCTGATCCTCTCCCATCTCATCATTTTGGTAATAGACTCCTGCCTTATCCTGCGAATCAGAGGAGCGGGCCTGAGGCTATTTCGTGCGCAGTGTACACTTAAGCAGCTTTATTTTTGTCTCGCAGCAGGTGCAGAATTGACTTAGTATCGGGATCAACATTGCCGAATATGACAAAGATTAGGATCTCTTCCATGAAACCAACCATATAAATCAACAGAATTATCCGCATAAACCAGGTCGTATCAAACCAAAAGGACGAAACAATAATCAGAAAAACCAAGACCGCATTCCAGCGAAGGATAAAGGTATGCATCATCACAGGCCGACGGAATAGAATGCCGGAGAGGATAAATGAAAACCCGAGCAGCGAGAAAAATACGATCAGGTAAATATTATTGGCAGCTACAACATCGGGGCGCAGATAGTTTAAAAAATAGGCTGAAGAGATATAGAAGAATAGATCGGCCAGAGAATCGAGTTCTTTACCGAAGTGGGACACCTGGTTAAGTTTTCGGGCAGCAATTCCATCAAAAAAGTCAGTTGACCCAACCAGGATATAAGCGATCAGAAAGAGCTGGTGGTAATTAAAATGTAAAAGCAGATAAAGACCGGGAAGCAGGACAATTCTTGATGCCGACAACAGGTTTGGTACGGTAAGCCTTGTAGTCAATTATCTTCCCCCTTAACAGCAAGTTTGCCAATAATAACATAACTGAAGATAAATGGCAATAAATAGATAGGCCGGCAATATCAAAAAGACCGGGAACCACTTGCCCTGCCCTGCTGTCACTACTATCGAAGATAAAGAATTGAGGGAGGCAATAACGGTGCAAAATATAATTCTACTGAAAGTTTGTGCATTGCTGTGCCTGTTCATGCTGATTCTAACAGTGGTTGGGGGATGTGGCTTGTTTAAAACAGAGCAAGGGATAGCCGCACCGGTCGAAGAACTGGATAATCGTCTGGTGCAGGCCAATAATGATTTTGGCTTCAATCTTTTCCGGGAACTTACCCAGGCTAAGCCAGAAACCAATATCTTTATTTCACCGGCCAGCGTGTTGACAGCCCTGGTTATGACTTACAACGGAGCTGAAGGGGAAACCCGTTCAGCCATGGAAGAGACGTTGCTGCTGCAGGGAATGACTATGGCCAAAGTAAATAATTTATTTGCCGATCTTCTCACCATTTTAGGAAATCCGGATCCAAAAGTTGAGCTGGCCATGGCTAATTCACTGTGGGCACGCGAAGGAGTCGACTTTAACGAGGGCTTCTTACAACGTAACCGTGATTATTTCGGCGCTGAAGTAAATACGCTTGATTTTAGCAATGCCGGTGCTGCCGATCTGATCAACAATTGGGTCAAAGAACAGACTCACAATAAAATTGATGGGATTGTCAATCCGCCAATTAATCCTGATACAATCCTCTTTCTGATCAATGCCATCTACTTTAAAGGGGCCTGGTCCGAACCATTTGATCCTGAGACAACCCACAAAATACCTTTCCATCTGCCAGATGGTACTGAAAAACAACACCCGGTGATGTTCAGAGGTGATGATTTTCGCTGCCTTGAAAATGAACTTTTCGAAGCAGTAAGCCTGCCCTACGGGGAAAACGAGCGAATCAGCATGTATGTTTTCCTGCCAGCCGAGGGAGTTACTCTTGAACAATTATATGCATATATGGATACTGCAAACTGGGAGAAATGGCTTGGCTCATTCAGTACTATGGCCGGAGATATCGGTCTGCCCCGCTTCAAGTTTGTCTACGAAACCTCTCTAAACGATGCCCTGACAGCACTCGGTATGGGTAATGCTTTCGATGGCAGTTCTGCCGACTTCAGCGGTATGCGCCCGATTCCCCCAAGACTGGTGATCAGTGAAGTCAAGCATAAGACTTTTATTGAAGTAAATGAGGAGGGCACCGAAGCTGCCGCTGTCACTTCGGTAGAAGTTGGCATGACCGCTATGCCTGACCAATTTACGATGATTGTTGACCGGCCCTTTTTCTTTACAATTGTCGACGATTTGACCGGAACCATCCTCTTCATGGGGTCGATTACGGAGCCGTTATAGGGCGCCCCCCCCCCGGCTGTGCAAACTTAGAAAATGGCGCCGCCCTTTTTACAGGTGGCGCCATCTGATCACAGGAGTGTTGAAAAGCTAAATAGCAACCCGCTGCACCGGAATCTACGAAGATCCATTTTCCCCCTCATACCCTCTTCTTTTTGTGAACTTCTGACAATACATCAGCCGATCAGCTTCAGCAGATGAAAGAATGCAAACTTTCCTCACGAGCGCAAATATTTCCCAATTTATCAGTTTATATGTTATTCTATAATAGTTGAATTCATCCTTTGAATAATATGATTACCCATTATTAACAAAACAAGGAGGATATAATTTTGAGAAGCAGAGACAGTTACGCTGAGCCTTATCGGATCAAGATGATCGAGCCAATCAGACAAAAAGATCGGAAAACCCGGGAAGCTTTAATTGAAAATGCCGCTTACAACGTCTTCAACCTGAAGGCAGAAGACGTTTATATCGACTTACTAACCGACAGCGGCACCGGGGCCATGAGCGCCAACCAATGGGCCGGTATGATGATCGGCGATGAATCTTATGCCGGCTGTGCTAATTTTTATAACCTGCAGGCTGCCCTGCAAGATATTATCGGCTACAAGTACGTAGTACCCACACACCAGGGGCGGGCGGCTGAAAACATTCTGATGTCTATGTTTGTCAGTCAGCAACAAAGAGTATTGGGCAACATGCATTTCGATACAACCGAAGCCCATATCCGCTTAAGAAACGCGATTCCAGTCAACCTTATCCATGACGAAGGCCTCGATACAGTCTACGATCACCCATTCAAAGGCAACATAAATTTAGAGCGGCTGGAAGAAGAACTGAAAAACAGCGACCCTTCAACAGCGCCAATGATCATTATGACCGTAACCTGCAACAGTAATGGCGGCCAACCGGTATCAATGGATAATATGCGCGCAGCAGCAGCCCTTGCTAAAAAATATAAGCGTCCCCTTTTCATTGATGCCGCCCGTTTTGCTGAAAACTGTTATTTTATCAAGCAAAGGGACGCCGCCTACAAGGATAAATCGATCCGGGATATTGCCCGGGAAATGTTTTCCTATGCCGACGGCTGCACCATGAGTTCTAAAAAGGATGCCCTCGTGAACATCGGTGGATTTCTGGCCTTTAAAGATAATGAGGATTGGTATGAAAAAGCGGTGCAAATTCAGATTTGTTATGAGGGTTTTCGCACTTACGGCGGCCTGGCTGGTCGTGATCTGGAAGCTCTGGCTCGTGGTCTTTACGAGGGCACCGAGGAAGATTATTTGGAAGACCGCATCGGTCAGGTACATTACCTGGGTCGGAAGCTTACCGAAATCGGCGTGCCGATTGTGAAGCCGATAGGCGGCCATGGGGTTTTTGTTGACTCCAGTCGTTTCCTGCCCCATATCCCCCAGGCTGATTTGCCAGGCCAGGCACTCGTCGTGGAACTTTACCGGGAAGCGGGAATCAGAACAATAGAACTGGGTACCTCCACTTTTGGCTACGTTGACGCCGAGACCGGTAAAGAAGTTTACCCCAAACAGGAACTGGTCCGGCTGGCCCTTCCCCGGCGCACCTACACCGACAGGCATATGGACATAGTGGTTCGGGCATTTGAGCAGATAGCCAACCGAAAAGAGAAGCTTCGCGGCCTGGAGTTTGTCTATCAGGCAAAAATAATGAGACACTTTACCGCCCGCTATCGCCTTCTAAATTAAGTTGTCACCACAATATAACGAGATGTTCTGTGAGGAGCGAATTCACTCCGGTAAGTATAATAAGGATTGTCCCGATCACTTAAGAGGGACAATCCTTATGGTTTGACAGATTCTTAAGATAATTGATCCTGATACCCCGGTCACAGCAACTAGGGTATCAGGAAAACGGCGTAATCAGGGTATCAATTACTCTTTCCAGGTAGCGATATACTGCAACCCGGAAAGATCAAGAGCAGGCCTGTTAACTATCCACTTACCGGGAAGGCCCTGCTCACGAGCCACCATTTCGAAATGGCCCATCGCTATGCCCATATCTAGATATTGTATGCGGATTTTACCCAGCAACCGGTTGTAAATTGCATTCTCTTTCAAATATAGATGAAATACGCCGGAATCATCTTTCACCATGCGCCAAGACTGACGATTCGATGCAGACGGTCCCATACGCACAGCTTCAAGAGCTTGTCTGTAATTGCCCGCCTCTGCCTCGTCAAGGGGAGTTTTGCCATCAGCAGTAAAAAAAAGTTCGCTCCAGGGTTTACGCTTTCTCGATCCGGCGCTAAAGCGAAGTAAACGGTCGGCAGTGGAAATCTCTTTAGCCGGATAACCGAACGGAGTAATGGCCGGAAGCATTTCATCTTCGGCCAACTGCATCTTAGCGGCAAAAGCGCTGCGTTTAAAGGTGCCGCCCAACCAGCAGGTACCCAAACCAAGGCTGGTTACTTTTAAAATTATCTTTTCCATACAGTAACCAAAATCTTCCAGGGAACCTTTTCCTTCTTTTACTGCCCCCAATATAAAGTGATGAGCTCCCTTGATTACACCATAAGTACCCAGTGGGCGAAGCTCTTCCCTGCTCAGCGGTTCGAGATCGAGCGTTTGAAAACGCACAGATGCCCCAAATGGCCCGGAGCCAATGCCACGACAGTACTGATCGAGCTCGTTGCGGATCTGTTCTCTAACCGGTCTATCATCATAACTGCGGACAGATATCCTCTGTTCAATTGCTTCTATTGCTTTCATCGAAGTACACCTTCATCCTGTTAATTTACGATCGGAAATAAGCATTCCATCATTACTGGTATTATATCTGAAAAAAGATCGATAATCTCAAGATTCATTCTGAATAAACGGTTGATTCTCGATAATCGCTATTTTATTATTGGTTTCTAATCTTCTCCGGCTAACCGGCGATCTGACCTCCGACCTCCAAGTTCCAGGGAAAATTATCAAGATCGGCATTGCCTCCCGATACAATCAGCCCTACCTTTGCGCCCTTTATTTCAGTCCGGGCGCTCATCAGAGCTGCCAGAGGCACCGCAGCAGAAGGTTCCACAATGATTTTCATTCTTTCCCAAATCAGGCGCATCGCCCTGCTAATCGCTTCCTCACTAACCGTAATAATCGCTGCAACATGCTCTTGAATAATTGGAAAAGTGAGGTCTCCAAGAGAGGTCCGCAGGCCATCGGCAATGGTATTCGGGTTTTCAACGGGGATAATCTTTCCCGCCTGCAGTGAACGAAAAGCATCGGCGGCACCTGCCGACTCTGCTCCGAGTACTTGCGCATCCGGTTTTAACGCTGAAACAGCCAGCGCGGTACCGCTGAGAAGTCCTCCACCGCCAACCGGAGCGATAATCGTGTCGAGACCGGCGACCTGCTCCAATAATTCCAAAGCAGCTGTGGCCTGTCCGGCAATAACCAGGTAGTCATTATAGGGGTGGATAAACTCAGCTCCGGTCTTTTCTGCCAGCGCATCCAGGGCGGCTTCCCGGGCCTGCTGGTTCGATTCACAGTAGGTTATTTCTGCTCCATAGCCAACGACGGCAGCTTTTTTAACCGGCGAGGCATTATCCGGCATCACAACATAAGCCCTGATACCCCTACAGCGTGCCGCATAGGCCAGAGCAGCAGCATGATTGCCCGATGAGTGAGTAACCACTCCACGTTTACAGCGTTCTTCTTCAAGGCTGAAAACGGCATTTAACGCCCCACGGGTCTTAAATGCTCCTACTTTTTGCATATTTTCCCCCTTGAAAAAAATCTCTGCCCCACACATACTGTCAATTATCCGTGAGGTAAAAACCGGGGTGCGGTGGATATATGGTCTGATCCTCTCTGCAGCATCTCTAATCGTCCTGATTGTCGGATATGATAACATAGTTTGTTCCCCCAATCATCCAGCTCAAAGCATCGCGCCTCGGATTCTTACCCAAAAGTAACTGGACCTGAATTTGTTATTCAATCTATTAAACATTATTCCTTTTTAAACCGAAAATTATACCGACATAATTACGCCAATAGAAAATATAAGAAGGTGCCTGCCGAGTATTGCAGAATTATTAATGAAGCGAAAGGGGAGAGCTAATTGAAAATTCTGGTTTGCACAGATGGTTCGGTAAACAGTCAAAAATGTGTGGAAATGGCCGCCCGTATGGTCGACACATGCGCTATTAACGAAGTTACTCTCATATATGTCCATGACAACGCCCAATTTTTCCCCGACTACTGGCAAGGGAAGTACCCTTTTACAACCGAGGAAGAGCAGCAGTTAAAAAACCTGGATAAACGAATAATCGAGGAGCGGAAAAATATTTTTGCTGAAGCTTTGAAGCTCTTCGAAGCCGGCAACATAGAAGTAAAAACTGTTTTTAAGGTCGGGCATCCGGCCGAAACCATCGCCGAGGAAGCTTCAAACGGAGATTATGATATTGTTGTAATCGGCAACAGAGGAACCGGCGGGGTAAAAAAACTTTTTATGGGTAGCGTCAGCAGCACCGTGCTGCAGTTGGTTAAAACCAATATATTGATCGTTAAGTAAAGGAGTAAAACAAAATACAGGGTGATCGTAACTATAATCCGTGAATCCCAGCTTTCAGTTCAGCCTCTGTTTGAGTTAACACTCTACTGGCGGCAGCGGATATTCTTTGCAACAAAGCGGGGTTTTCTTTCCAGCTCATGGACAGCATGAACATTGCGGATAGTCCTGGTGATACCCCGCATCACGAGGGAGTGAGTTTCGGCTGTCTGGCCGCGGTAACGGACACCACTGAGCATGTCACCGTCGGTAATGCCTGTTGCCGCAAAGAAAAGATCTTCACCTTGAGCCAAATCTTCCAGCAATAAGATCTTGTAAGGATCTTCCAGGTCTGTTTTATAGTTACGGCCCTGATCCCCATTATCTCTGGGGATCAGGCGGCACTGCATATCTCCACCCAGTATTTTTATAGCAACAGCAGCAAGAACGCCTTCGGGCGCTCCACCAATGCCAAAGAGAATATCAACCCCGGATGTGCCAATAGCTGTGGAGATAGCAGCTGAAACATCTCCGTCACTGATTAACTTTACCCGGGCACCGGCCTTTCGTATCTCTGCTATGATTTTAGTATGACGCGGCCGATCAAGAATGATCGCCGTTAAATCCCGGACAGCGCGGTCCAGCGCAGAGGCTACCGCTTTCAAGTTTTCTGTCACAGTAGCATCGAGGTTTATACAGCCACAGGCTTTGGAACCAACAGCAATTTTATCCATATAAAAGATATCTGGAGCCTGCAAAAGGCAGCCCTGTGGCGCCACGGCCACGACCGACAGAGCATTGGGCAGCCCCCTGGCTACAAGGTTGGTCCCTTCAAGAGGATCTACAGCCACATCAACGCAAGGTTCATCTGAGATACCGACCTTTTCACCAATATAAAGCATGGGAGCCTCGTCTTTTTCACCTTCACCGATCACTACAGTACCGTTAATATGAACCGTGTCAAAGACGGAACGCATAGCATCCACAGCGGCCTGATCGGCAGCTTCTTTATCTCCACAGCCCATCAGTCGGCCCGACGCAAGGGCGGCCGCTTCGGTAACCCTGACGAACTCCAATGAAAGTTCTCTTTCCATTTGTTTTCCCCCATTTTTAGTGTTTTTTCATTAAACCGGTAAATACTCGGCAGCCTGTTCCACTCAACAAGACTGAATTATACTTTGAGTTCCTCTCTATCCAGAGGCATACTCATACAGCGCGGGCCACCCCGGCCGCGCACCAGTTCGGAACCGTTAATCTCGATTACATCGACACCGTGCTTCCGCAAAGTTTCATTTGTCGCCTCATTGCGATCATAGCCAATCACCAAACCCGGCCTGATAGCAAGAGTGTTTGTGCTGTCACTCCACTGTTCCCTGGCCGCAGTTATTTCATCATCATCTCCGGAATAGATAATCTCAACATTTTTTAGATTAAGAGCTTTGCTCAGCGCCCCCTGCAAGGTGTAGCCATTACTGGCGTCAACGTAGCCATTCTTATTCTTTTCAAGCCAGAATACATTGACAGCATCCTTTACTCCTGGGTACATCAGGAACTTGTCGCCGTCAACCATGGTAACTACCGTATCCAGATGCATATAGGCGCGCCTGGTTGGAACCTGGACGACAATGATCTGCCTGACCAGTTCTTTGCCAATCAGGTAATTATGGGCAATCCATTCGATAGCCTCTTCAGTCGTCCTTTCACTTAAACCAATCATCAGGCTATCACGGTTCAGGATAAAAACGTCTCCCCCTTCAATGCCGTATGGAATCTCTTCATGGAAGGAGAGGTCAACATCTTTAAAGAGGGGGTGATATTTCTGAATCATCCGCAGAAAAATGGTTTCCAACCTGCGGGCCGGCAAAAACATGCTGCTTACCTGCAACCTTTCACCAATCAGCGACCCGTGATCCCTGGTAAAATACATGTTAGGTAGCGGCGCAAGGTAGAATGGGTAGCTGTCGAGGGTAAGATCGCTTAAGGAACGGTATTTTTTCAGGTGCTGTACTTCATGCTTGGAAAGACCGGCAATAATCGTTGAAATCAGCTGTTCTGAAGACTGTTCATAGAGGAAGTTATAAATAGTATCGAGAATTTCCGGCTCAATCAGGGGGCTTGCCTTAAGGTGCCTCTTAATCAGCTCGCTCTTGACTTCCGGGTCTTCAACAATTTCTGTCAATAACCGATCGACATAAAACACCTCAACCCCGTTTTCTTTCAGAACCCGGGCAAAACCGTCGTGCTCCACTTTCGCCTTGGCCAACCAGGGGATTTCATCGAAAAGCAGACCTTCTAAGTAACGAGGGGTTAAATTTGTCAGCTCCAGGCCCGGCCTGTGGAGTAGAACCTTTTTCAGTTGTCCAACTTCCGACCACACCTGCATATTTTTTTTCACCTTTGCACCTCCCGGATTCTATCAATTGAGTAACGTTGTACTATTCGCTAATTCGGACCCTTTTACCTGTTTTTTAAAGCCCCTAATTTTATTTTCCAATGACCAGGTATTCAGTAATACAGTATACATCGCACCTGACTTTATGAGATAAAGCTCGAATAAACCACTTCTCAAAAGCCCGAAACGTTTGGAAACAGGCGGTTTGCGGGTTTTTCTTTGCAATAAAAACTAAATATAATTTGTCCTGTTATGTCCTGTTTATATCTTGTCAAAGCCTATTACTTTTGGTATAATAGCTCCAGGAGCAATCTTGTTCCCCTGGAGGTTTATATGTATATAGCCGTAACTGGTTCCGGAAAGGCCAAAGTCATCCAGTTCAGGGAAGATAAACGCATCCCTGGTACGAACAAGAAAGCAACAAAGGTCATAAAGACCCTGGGTAACTATGAGCGCATGGTGGCTGAAGACCCGGATGTTATAGCCAAGCTTAAGGCACAAGCCAAAGTCCTGACCAGGGAAAAGAAAGAGTCCAGCAAACCTTTGTCTTTGCAGGTAACCTCCGCAGAGATTACTGAGCCAGATGATGTGGTGCCGTCTTATTATTTTGGTCATTCCCTGACCAAACAGTTCTGGAATCAGATGCAACTGGATACTTTCTTCACAAACCAATGCGGCAGAAAGAATGCCGAAACGGTTGCCCAGGCTCTGTTTTATCTGGTAGCCCATCGCTGTGCGGCACCAGACAGTATTCGTGCCTGTGCCCTGGAACAGTCGTCTTTTGCCGGGTTATCACCCCTAGGGCTGGATGTGCTCTATGGTGTGCTGGATGTGTTGGCCGAACAAAAGGAAGCTGTCATTGCCCATTTATGTGCCTTTTTCGAAAAGAAGACAGATCGAAGGGGACCGGATACTTATCTGGATGTGACAACCTACGACTTTGAAAGTACCCGCTGGGGTGAGCTTCGCATGTTCGGCTTTTCCAAGGATCACAAGAATAATGAAGTTCAGGTTGTCATGGCACTGTTGTTGGATAACAATGGCATTCCGATCACCTATGAGCTGTTTCCCGGCAACACCATGGACCAGAACACCTTGGTAGAATCGGTGGAAAAGCTAAAAAATATCTATCATCTGGACAAGATCACCGTTGTGGCAGACCGGGGTATGAATGGTGGGGAGAATCTGGTCTATCTGGACAAAAGTGGATATGACTTTGTCATCAGCTACACTCTAAAACGATCAACGGATGCCTTCAAGGAACTTGTTTTTCAGGCGGACGGTTGGCAGGATACCTGGGATGATCAACACAAGGAAGTGGTCTACCGGGGAAAAACTGTCAGGCAAGTTCTGAAGGTCAAAATACCCATTTCACAAGAAACAATCCAGGCCGCTGGCGAGAAAAAACGTGGCAGGCCCAGAAAATATGAAGTAGTTGAGATCCCTGTGAAGATTCATTTGACCTGGTCAGCCAAGCGTGCCCACAAAGACAAAGCGGACCGGGAAAGGATACTGGAGCGGCTCAAGAAACGACTGGGCAAGACATATCAGCTTAAGGCTTCCATCAAGAGGGGCTGCAACCAGTATCTGCAGATGGCGGTTGACACAAAGAACTGGACTCTGGATGAGGAAAAAATTCAGCAGGCTGAACGCTTTGATGGATATTATGCCATCGTCACCAACAACCTGAATTTGAGTACGGAACAGGTCTGTCAGACATACCGGGGAATCTGGAAAATTGAGGAAAGCTTCCGCATTCTGAAAACAGATCTGCGGGCGCGTCCTGTCTTCGTCTGGAACGACGATCACATTAAAGGCCATCTCATGATGTGCTTTATCAGCTTGTGCCTGCTTCGCTACATTCAGTGTCTGCTGGAAACACAATGTGAGACCAGGGCTTCTGCAGAGGTGATTATGGAAGCGATTCGTGAACCCCTTGCCCTGGTTCAGGGCGATTATCCGCACAATGTAGTGACCCCGACGAAAATATCCAAAATCTATTTGGAGCTTGCCAGGTTGATGAAGCTGCCGGTGCTCAGAACTAATATGACGCTGACACAGTTTCGATCCAGTACGAAACTTGATTTAAGTGTCAACCTGAAATAATAGGACATTTCTAAAACACTGGAACCCCCGAAAATACTGAGGTTCCAGTGCTTTTTTGCACTCTATGTCCTAAACTCAGGATACAGTATACATCGCAGCATAAAATACCAATTTTTTAGGCGCTTGCATTTATTATTCAAATATGGTATCGTCTGATTCAGCGTAATTGAGATGCGCGTGAGGTAAAACGATGGAAGTAAGGGCATTTCCGTTCGTTGTGGAAATGTCCTTCTTTTATGATTGCTCAGCAAAACAATAGTTTGGCTGACAAAGCGTCATAGGCTATTGTTTTTGATCGCAATACTGTAAGTTGAGAGGAAAGATGTTTTATATGTCAACATTTTACGAATTTGGATTAAGCAACGCTGTAGTCAGGGCAACCGCCGCCATGGGCTTTGAAGAGGCTACTTCCATCCAGGAGTTAGCAATACCAAGAGCTATGGCCGGTAAAGATATTATCGGCCAGGCTCAGACTGGTACCGGTAAAACGGCGGCTTTCGGGATCCCGATGATTGAAAAATGTCTAATGGAACTGGGTGCCATCCAGGGTTTGGTCATAACTCCAACCCGTGAACTTGCCGTTCAGGTAGCCGAAGAAATCAATACTCTCGGAAAATACAAAAATATCCGGGCCTTGCCTATTTATGGGGGACAGGATATTGAACGTCAAATCAAAGCGCTGAAGAATAAACCGCAGATTATCGTTGCTACGCCCGGTCGTCTGATGGATCATATGCGTAGAAAACTAATCCGCCTTCAACAGATCGTGGTCGTAGTGTTGGATGAAGCCGATGAAATGCTCAATATGGGATTCCGGGAAGATATCGAAAATATTCTTGCCGATGTTCCGGACGAGCGCCAGACCATGCTCTTTTCGGCAACAATGCCTCGGCCAATCCAGGATTTGGCCCGGCGCTTCATGCACGATCCGGAGTTTATCAGTATTCGTTCGAAAGGGGTAACCGTTCCTAGCACCGACCAGTACTATTACCAGGTCCATGAGAAGGAAAAATTCGATGCCCTTTGCCGTCTGTTAGACCTGCACGCACCGGAGGCAGCTATTGTCTTCGCCAGGACGAAGCGGCGAGTAGACGAGCTCCTGGAGGCTTTAATCAAGCGGGGTTACTCGGCAGAAGCAATTCATGGCGATCTTACCCAGGCCAAGCGAGACAGTGTCATGCGAAAATTTAAAAATATGTCAACAGAAATCCTGGTCGCTACTGACGTTGCCGCGCGCGGTCTTGATATCGGTTCTGTAACCCACGTTTATAATTTCGATATACCTCAGGATCCCGATAGTTACGTTCACCGGATCGGCCGCACCGGGCGCCTGGGAAAACCGGGCATTGCCGCCACCTTTGTTTCGCACCGTGAAATTGGTCATCTTGAACAGATTGAACGTTCTATTAAGAGAAAAATTGAACGCAAACCGGTACCGACTATCAGCGAAGCTATCGAGGGACAACAGCGCCTTACTGTAGAAAAACTGATGCAGGTTATTACAGAAGGAGAACAGCTGCAATACAAAGAGCTGGCTTGTAAACTGCTGGAGAACGTCGATGCTATATCTTTACTGGCAGCAGCCTTAAAAATGCTGACGAAGGAACCCGATCTGACTCCAGTTAAAATTACCGCCGGAAAACCCTGGGTTACGAAAAAAAGTAAATATGCAGAGAAAAGTGGACGGACCTCATTCCGTCAGAAACCGGGAAGCAATAAAGGGCGGGCCATCCATAAAAAGAAGCAAAAAAGCGACTACTCGGGATTCAGAAACCAGTAACTATACTCATAATAACAGGTATTTTTAAGGGTTTTTGAGGACTTCCTCCCCCAAAAACCCTTTGTTTGCAATGGTGGGGACGAGAGGATTTGAACCTCCGACCTCTTGAATGTGAGCCAAGCGCTCTCCCCCTGAGCCACGTCCCCGTATCTTACTTTATACTGCACTCATAATATAGCCAATCCGGGCACTAATGTCAACACGCACGGGTGCCTGTAGTGTCCAGAGATTAGATTGTCTCTGTATTAAAAGCAACCCTTGAATTAATTCATTGTGCCATCTTCACCGCGGATTTGTAAAAGGTGCTGCTGCGCTTCTTCGTAATAAGTGTCGCCGTCCTGAATAATTTCAAAATACTGCTCCGCTTTCTTAAAATCCTGGAGCAAATAATGGGTCCGCCCGAAAACGTAAGCCAGCGGATAATTGTCACCATATCTTTCCTGCATCACAATTTCAATATCCAATATTTCTGCGAGATATGACTCCGCCTCTCTAGGGTTGCCTTCACTCATGTAATATTCGGCAAGGCGTAGACGGGCCCACCCGGATTGTAAGTAAGTTGTAACTGAGAAAGGACGCAAGTTAATCATTTGGTCAATATAACCCAAACCCATTTCCACATCCACATAAGTCAGGAGCAGTTCTCCGTAGCGATAGATATAGCGGGGATTCAAAGGTTCAAGCTCATAGGCTCTCTGTGCCATAAATATGATCGTCTGCATGTCACCCGGAGTCTGAGAAATCCGGGCCTGCTCATTATAGATGACATTAAGATTATGATAGTTCTCCGCACGCAAAGGATCCCGACGAACAGCCTTTTCCATCTCGATGACAGCCTGCTTGAGATTCCCCTGTTCAATAAACTTCTGTGAGCGCCAGGTGCAGTAATAGCCACTATTCAAAATCAGTGTATAGATCAGCAAAAACAGCCCCACAATCACACCGGCAATTCCAATTAACAGGCCACTACTGCCTGAACCGCTATTTTTCTTTTTGAGTCTCTGGAACCAGGGAATGTTATCCATACTTCGGCCCGCTCCAAGCAGGGCAAACAGGAAGATGCCCACCGCGGCCATTGAAAAATTCCAGTCAATAACACTGTGTGCCCCGAGAGCCGCAACTGGCAGGAAAGCTGCCGTCCAAAACTGCCACATCCGGGGAGAAGCTTTTTCTTTTATGCAATTGCGGATAAAAATAACCGCGAAACTAATCCAGATGCCGAGAAAAGCAAGAAAACCAAATACCCCGGCCTCAACCCAAACCTGCAAGTAATGATTGTGCACTTCCTTAGAAAAATATACTTGTTCCTGGTAGCCCTGGTAGAGTGCGGCCCAGCCGCCTCCACCGGTTCCCAAAATAGGATAATCCCTGATAATTTTGAGCGCATCGCTGAAATAATCAAACCGACGATCCACGTTTATGTTACGGCCGAAAGAGAAGATTCTGTCGTAAAACCGCTGCGGTAAAATACGGCTCAATGTGAAGCGTAATGTTTGTTCCTGCTCGCCCGTGCTGAGAATTACTGAACGGGCAGCAGCAGATGTGCCTGAATATTGGTTGTAGAAGTGAACTTCAAGCCGAGTCATCTCTTCACTGGTTTGAAATATAAAAGTTTTTTCTTCCCAACCGTCTGTTACACCACCCTGGTGGTCTATCAGGGTTACGTATCTATAACCAGGGACTCCACCAAGGACACTGATACCCCAAACATATTCAGGCTGTTCAGCTCCCGGCAGCAAATCTTGTTCGGCATTGACCTCCAGCAAAAACTTGTAAGTTTCACCTGCTTCAACATTCTCGATTACCTGCTCAATACTCTGAACTTGTGCCGATTCTTCAATAGAACGTTCCAGATGTAGTGGCGCCAATATCGGGATCACTACAATAATAATGATCACCGTTATTGCTACAACTACTCCTGCCCCAGCCATAACAAAACGCAGCTTACGACTCTGGCCCAGGTATAGTTCCACTAATGCTCCCATGATCATAGCAACAATAACAGCCGCTATAATTACAAGCCAGGCCCGACCTGGTTCAGTTGATCTAAAAATTGGATCGACCATTAAAGCGGCCGGTATTGCCACTACAAAAGTCACCAACAAATAGAAGAAAGAACGAAGTTTCTCACCGGGTGCAGCTGCCACCACCAGGAGCAGCGCCAGAGGCAATAATAACAACCAGGCACCCCGGGAAAAAGTGAGAATAGTTGTCATCAGCATCAGTGTTGCCGGGGCGATATAAAGCACCTTTAACCACTTGGCGGCAAGGGGGGCAAGACCAAGTGTCAGGAAATAAGCAGCCATCAGGTAAGCAGCGGCAGTATTTGCATAACCCATTGGAGAAGCAATGCGGTTACCTGCATAAGCACCAATAAAATCCCAGTTTCCGGCAGCGACACCAAGGCTGGCAATGGTAACAACTATTGCTGCAGCCATCGTTAAGTGCAACATGAGGTTAACACCTGGAGAAGTTTCGGGCCTGCCGCCTGTATCTTCCTGATCCTGATTGATATTCCTAACTTTTGCAAACCAGTGTCGGCAAATATCGGCAACCACCAGGTAAATAACAATGTAAGCAGCTATTTTAAGGAGCTCTTCAAGCGCTTCCCGCTTATTGACCGCAACAAAAAATGATACCGCGTAAGCAATGAGCAGCACTGCCAGACAAAGGTCTAAAGGGCTGCCAATCAATCTGTCGTCTTTTCGAAAATGCCGAAAACAACCCCAGAATATAAGCAGGCCGAAAATAGCTGCTTGCGCAAAAAGAAGTTCCCGTGTAAAAAAAAGTCCCCGATAAAACGGGCCGATAAATAATAAAAGCGCTACAGCGGTAAGCATAATTACCAGTGTAACTCTCTCAACCCATTTCGGGATCTGATCCATACTGAGTGATTCAATAAAAGAAGTATCCCTGCCTGTGCTTTTTTTGCCCGCAGGAACTTTTCCTCTGATCTTTTTCCCCTTTGTGGATGCTTTTCGCGCCAAACTTTATCTCCCCCTAGCAAATGCTATTTCTTTCTACACAGATGAGCCTATTCCTTCATATAATAAATTAATCGCCCGGTAAATACGTAAATACTATTCTTTTCGCCGCTAATAATCAGAAACGATCCCGAAAATCGCAATACTAACAGGTGAATAAAAATGAAAGGCTGCCCTGATATAACACGGCAGCCTCAGAGAACATGGAACGCTCTGGTTCACTATATAAAGTTTCCGGAATAATTCATCAAACCAAAGGACAGCATACTAATCCTGGTAAATATCGTCAGGCACATTGCCCAGATAGGTATTATTATCTGGACTGTTCAGTAGCGGAGAAGCACCCTCTGAAAAATGCATTGCCCCACCCTGGTTAGCCCGGTTACCCTCAAAGTTATTGTTGAAAACAGACACAAACGCATCTAAGAGAGCATAGATTCCACCGCCATCACGTCTGGCCTCATTATTATTGATATTGTTACCAGATATGGTTGGCTCAGATGATTGGACAAAGATCGCGGCGCCATTGCGTTCAGCGTAGTTCCCTGTAATATCGTTGCCGGATATTTCCGGGTTTGACTCCTCATTGATCACTATTCCACCACCCAGATTTGCTCGGTTGTCTGAAATAGTGTTACCGCTGATCAGGGGAGCAGAATTACTATAAATTGAGATTCCGCCGCCGGCATCGGCTACATTGCCAATTATGCTATTATCGGTCAGCACTACAGAAGATTCAGCAAACATGGCAATTCCCCCACCTAAAGGACCGGCGTTGTTGTCAGAGATGTTATTACCGGTTATTTGCGGAGATGCTTTAATCAGGTAGAAACCACCACCATCCACGATAGCTGAGTTGTTACTGATATTGTTATTATTAATACTGGGGCTGGATTCAAAAATTGAAAAAGCGCCGCCACTGTCTGCCCGGTTATCTGATATGGTGTTTCCTACGAATATTGATGGAGTATCTCCTTCACCACTGACGGCAAAACCGCCACCGCTGCGGCCGGCAGAATTGTTTTTAACTATATTATCTTCAACTTTTGCAGCAGAGTTAGCTATAAATATTCCGCCGCCACCACCAGTGGATATGTTATCGCTAACCGTATTATTAATAATGTCCGGCGATGAAGCATAACTGAAAACACCCCCACCGCGTTCGGCAACATTATTGTCAATTATATTGTTTGATATTGTTGGCGAACTGTTATTGAGAATTAAAACACCGCCACCATAAAGTGAGGGGATTTCTCTCATTTCCCCTTCTACTTCAAATTCAAGTATTTCCATGCTGCCGCTACCTCCGGTTATAGTAAAACCGGTAATTACAGCTAACTCGCTTTCTCCGCTTTTAAAAATAACGGCAGAACCGATCCCACCGGCATCTATTATCGTTTCTTCAACAACAGTCTGATCATCAGGATCAATGCTTTGCAGCGTCACATTTTTGCCGTTAAAATTAATATGTTCGTAATAGGTTCCCGGTCTGACTACAATAACATCACCATCTACTGCTGCATCAATTGCTTCCTGTATTGTGGTGTATTGATCGGGAACAGTGATTGCGCCTTCAATAATTTTACCGCCGTTATTGCAGCCGGTAATTATAGTAGCCAGAGCGATGAGTAGAACTACGTACATAAACCAATATAATGGATGCTGTTTACGCTTACATTTATTCATCGAAAAACCTCCATTCAACCTTTTAGACAACTTTTATGATAAGGGTTTTCAGGCGTTTCATCCTACCCGAAAACCCTTACCCTGGTGGACGTGAGGGGACTCGAACCCCTGACCTCTTGAATGCGAGCCAAGTGCTCTCCCAGCTGAGCTACACGCCCTCGCACGGGTATTATAGCAAATAGCGATCGATTAAGCAAGGGAGAGTGAATTACAATAATTGCCATAACCAAAAATAAAAAAAGCTTGTTTTCCAATTAAACAAACTCTTTATAAATAAAATATTACTGCACCTCTAAGGCTATTTATTGGTGATGTTTGCTGGACGAAATCCGAACTCATTTTGAGAAAAATTCGCAAGCGGATTTTTAATCCCAACCCAGCGTTTCCGCTCGCCTGACGGCGAGCAAAACAGAAAAATTTTCTAAACATTTTTTAATCGCCCCTTTGCAAATTTTTTTCAATTAAGGAAACGAAAATTTTTCTGTTTTGATATTCTGCTAACGCAGAATTGCGGAAACGCTTTCCCACCCCATTGTCCGCCTTCGGCGGACTGGCAGGCGGGCAAAAATTCATTTTCCCCACACCCCTTTTTCTTTTTGCCCGCCTGCTTATTCACGTTCTGATTTAAAGTTTTATTGCTTCTGATTTTTCTCTAACATTTCGGACTATACGAAGTCCCGAAGGGATTTGGGCGAGTGAAACCAACCGTATAGCCCGTATTATATGACCCCAACGAAGTGAGGGCAAGCAACCGAAGGTTGCACAGCGTTGCGGCGAGCATAATCATAGTTCAACTCCTTTAAGAAATTTTTCCAGTGCCTTATTGAATTCTTCAGGGTTTTCCATGTTTGATGTATGTCCTGCGTTAGGTATTACAACCATCGAAGAATTGTCTATCAGATCCTTCATTTTTTCTGAATGTTCAAAAATTGATTTTGATTCGAATTCACTATTGATTATTAAGACAGGGACTTTTATTCTAGATAGTTCTTGAAGTTTAAAATCATATAATCCCGCAAATATTTTATTGAACTCTTTGACATCAAATTTCATCATCTCTTCTTTTTCATATTCTATGATGCGTTCGTCCAGACCTACCCATTCCTTGCCACGAGATTTTTTCGTATACCAAAAAGCAAAGTGAGTATATCTTTTTACTCCCAATAATCGAACTATTAATAGAAACATCCATTTAGGTGCTAAAATATATTTGATTATCTTATCGCTAAGTGTGAGTTCAGTGGAAATGGCAGTATTTGAAAGTGTTAGTGTTTTTATATTATCTAAATACTTTACTGCATAGGGTTGGGCTATCATTCCACCCATAGAAAGTCCACAGATAATAGGTCTCTCTATCTGAAGTTCATCCAGTAATTTTTTTAGGTCATCAGCAAACATTTCCATTGAATATTTCTTCTTTGAAGAGCCTCCCGTATTTCCGTGTCCCCTTACATCATAAGTTATTACTTTATAATTTTTTGAGAAATGTTCTACCTGGGGTTTCCACATCTTATGGTCTACCCAACCACCATGTATAAAAACCAATGGGTAACCCTCTCCGTGAATTTCATAATAGGTCATGATGTCATTAGTCTTTATCTTTGGCATATTTATTCTAACCTCTTGTTAATTTAATAAATTTCCTATAGCCTGCCGCAATGTCATATAACGTTAGGGATATACGAAGTTTTTCTGGAACGAAGTGGAAGAAAAATTTGGGTGAGGGGCGAGCCGAACCCCGAACCGTATATCCTTTGTTATATGACCCGAACGGAACGTAGTGGAGTGAGAGCGCAGCGAGGCTTTAGCGTATTTTGGTGGCAATTTATTCTTCTTGTATCTAAAACTTTTATTTTTCATTGAATAAATTAGTGGTCAAATATTTTTCTCCCCTATCTGGAAAAATGACTATTATTACTCCCGATTTAATTTTCTTGGCTATTTCTATCGCAGCATACATGGCCGCTCCGCTACTCATTCCAACAAAAATTCCTTCTTTTTTAACAATTTGTCTTGTTATTTCAAATGCAGCTTCTGTTTCAACCAGGATTGTTTCATCAATTTCTGAAGGGTCGTAAATTGATGGCACTATCGCTTCTTCCATGTTTTTTAATCCTTGTATATAATGGCCTTTTACTGGATGCGCACAAACAATTTTTATTTTGGGGTTGTTTTCTTTAAGGGCTTTCCCTACTCCCATGATTGTGCCTGAAGTCCCTATTGCAGAAACGAAATAGTCAATTTTACCATTTGTTTGTTTCCAAATTTCCTCACCTGTTGTTTTATAATGTGCAATCATGTTATATTTATTTGAAAACTGATCTGGCATAAAATATTTTTTAGGATTTGCTTTAACAAGTTCTCTTGCTTTAATTATCGCGCCGTCAGTTCCCAATTTTGCATCGGTTAATGTAACTTTTGCACCAAAAGACTCAATCATTTTTATTCTTTCAACAGATACTGCTTTGCTCATAACAATTTCAACATCATACCCTTTTACTACTCCAATCATTGCTAATCCAATACCTGTATTTCCAGAAGTCGGTTCAATTATTGTTTTTCCTTTTACTAATGAACTTTCTGCCTCTGCTTGCTCAATCATCTTCAAGGCAATTCTGTCTTTTATACTGCCAGTAGGATTATTCCCCTCAATTTTAGCGTAAATAGTAACATTTTTGTTTGGATTCAATCTATTTATCCTAACAAGAGGGGTATTTCCAATGGTTTGTAAGATATTTTCGTATATCATAATGTGATTCAACCCCAAAAACTATGCTTTAACTACTAACCGTAGCACAACCTGCTCCGGCAGAATCGAAACAACCGCGTAAAACGGTGAAAAATAAAAGCCAAAGAAAGGGTCTTCGCCTCAGTTCTTTGGCAATACCGGAAGAACGACCGGAAGTTTAAGGCCATCACCTTGAAGTGGTCCCAGGTGGAAGTTCGAACCAGGCCTCTTACCGGTGGGCCATCAATATCATAAGCCCTGCAGTACTGAAGGCACCCCTTCAACCCCGGCCCGGAAATCGGCCAGGGCCCGGTGCCAGTCGGTGCCGATCAGGCTCCGGTAGCGGTCGGCGATCAGTTTCTTTTCGGTAATCCTTAAAGCAAAAGCTTTCTTCTGTTCTTTGACAATACAGCTGCCGAACAGCGAACACTTTGCACAATCCTCTTTGGCAAACTTCGCCGAGTAGAGTTCCTGCTTGCAATTGTACTATGTATGAAGCTGTTTGATGCCGGCGGGACAGGCGGTCACCTGATTCGTCTCTTTGTCGATCGTGAACCGGTCCGCACTGATTTTGTTCGCAGGAGACAGTCTGCCGTTTAAGGCCGAGAAGCTTAAGATGATCTCTTCTTCCTCGGCACTTAACACAATGTCTTTCGAATAGAAGGCGCCGTCTGAAGCCAGTATTTTTACGCCCTTTAAATCTTTTCCCAGGGCGCTTATGCCGAGTTCAGCGTCGCTTACGCTATTGGGCCTTCTTTCGATGAAAAATTTTCTCAAAAAAATCGGCTCGAACCGCCGCCTTACGGCGGGACGACTGGAAATTGATTTCAAAAAACCTTTTAATTTACTCACAAATCTGCCTGCCGAAGCCCGAGCCACAGGCGAGGGCGAGGCGGAAAACTCGTCAAATCGTATTTGGTGGAGGCGGCGGGAATCGAACCCGCGTCCGAAGGCACAGCTACAGGAGTTTCTACAAGCTTAGCTTCGGTTTTGTTTCTCGCGCCGCTGGCTCCCCGAAACAGGATCCTTCAGCACCAGCCTCGTTAGATTTCCCGTTACAGAGGTAAGGCGACCGCTGTAGCAGTAGACCGGATTAGTGACACTCCTGATCTTTCCCCCGGCCGGGGAAAGGAGGAATGCGCTACTTTAGATTAAGCAGCGAGTGCTAATTTAGGTTTGGCGTTTATAGCCGTTCCATGTTTTAACCAGGACATGGTCCTGGACTTGCCGCTCCTGCTTCCACAACCCCCGTCGAATCCTTACGCCCCCAATTTTTAACCTTCTTTTTGTTTGTCCCGGAAAGCCCTTTCCATTTCGCGCTTGCTGTCGCGCTCGGCAATATCTCGCCGCTTATCATAGAGTTTCTTGCCCCGGGCCAGGCCTAATTCAATTTTAACCAGTCCTCTTTTCAGGTAAATCTTCAAAGGAACCAGTGCAAAACCCTTTGTTTTAATTTTACCAGCCAGGCGACCGATCTCGATTTTACGCATCAGCAGCTTGCGGATACGCAGCGGATCATGATTAAAGCGGTTACCCTGTTCGTAAGGGCTTATATGCATATTATACAGGAAAATCTCGCCCCCTTCAACCTTCGCATAGCTGTCTTTGAGGTTAACCCGGGTACCGCGCACAGACTTGACTTCGGTGCCGGTTAGAACTATTCCGGCTTCAAAAGTCTCTTCAATGTGATAATCGTGCCGTGCTTTACGGTTACTGCTGATTACTTTATCCAAGTTTTCTATGCTCCATTTTAGAGGGGCTTGCCCCATTCTTCTTTATAAACAATTTCTGATATCTCCTTGCGTAGACGCGTAGAAGGCTGATTAACAGGAACGCCAAGCGGTGATAGCGCTACAACCCGATATTCTGCCGGAATGTCACAGGCAGCCCTGGCTTTGGCTTCATCAAACCAGGCTATCCAACAAGTGCCGAGACCTTCGGCATAAGCGGCAAGCATCAGCTGCTGCATGGCCAGGCCGGCATCGAGTAAGTAGTAGTCTTTGCCGTCATGATTCCCTGATGCCCTGGGATCAGCACAGAGAACCACGACTGCGGGTGCGGTTTTACCCACTGCTCTGGCCGCCGGGTTAGTACCGGGTATGCTGTCTGCCAGGATTTTCTTCCTATGCGGATCACGAACAATTATAAATTTCCAGCACTGCAAATTGCTCCACGAAGGAGCCATCCGGGCAGCATCTAAAATACGCGTAAGCTTCTCTTCCGGTACCGGGTCGGGCTTGTATTTCCGAATGCTCCGCCGGTCCCTTAATGCCTGGTACAGATCCACGAGAAAAACCTCCTCTGTTGAAACAACAATTTTATTCCGTTCAGTCAATAAACTTCCTGCCGGGATACCCCTGGTTTACTCATTTTCTACGGGGGCGAAGGTTACCTTACCCTCTTCCCGGCTGGCCCGAATAACCTGCACCGGGATCGAATCACCAAGACGATAAGTTTTGCGGGTTCTTTCGCCAACAAGGGTCGCGCCTTTCTCATTATAGACATAATAATCGTCTTTTAATTCACTGACCGGAATCATCCCCTCCACGGTGTTGTCCAGCTCAACAAAAATGCCGAAATTGGTTACCCCGCTGATAATCCCCGTGTAAATCTCGCCTAATTTCCCTTCCATGTATTGCGCTTTTTTGATCTCGATGCTGGCGCGTTCCGCTTCGACCGCAGCCCGCTCTCTTTCTGATGATTGCTGGGCCACAGCTGGCAAACGGACATGCAAACGCTTTATTTTATCCAGGGAAAAGCCGCTTGGTGATAGCTGTTGCTTTAAGATACGGTGCACCACCAGGTCGGGATAGCGCCTGATCGGTGAAGTAAAGTGGCAGTAACAACCGGAGGCCAGACCGTAATGCCCGTCATTTGTAGCGCTGTAGCGCGCCTGAGGCAATGATCGCAGGACCAGGTAGCGAACCAGTCTTTCTGTTTTCTCTCCCTTGGTTCTTTCCAACAGGTCCTTAAGGTGATTCGGTTTAAGAACCTTGATATTCGCTGCAGCTTCGATACCCATCAGGGTAAGGGTTTCACGCAGTAAAATAAGTTTTTCTTCCGTGGGAATGGCATGTACCCGGTAGACACAGGGTACTTTCCTTTTAAATAAATGTTCGGCAACCGTCTCGTTACAGTAGACCATAAATTCTTCAATCAACGATTCGGAACGGCCCATGCTGCGTTTCTCTACCGAGAGAGGTATACCTTCCTCATCAACCTCAATTCGCGCCTCCGGCAGATCCAGATCCAGAGCTCCGCGTTCTATACGCCGCCGTCTCAGAATCCCGGAAAGTCGGGACATCTGATCGAGTAGATCTGCCAGCGCACCATCCTGGAAAGGCTTCTGATCCGCTTTGTCGGTAAAATGAGCTTCCACCTGCTGGTAGGTCAAGCGCTCGGTAACCCGAATCAGGCTGGGGAAAAGCCTGGTTCCCGTCAGTTGGCCCTCGGAATCAATATCCATAAAAACACTGACAGCGAGGCGATCTTTTCCAGCCTGCAAACTGCATATTTTTTCTGATAGCAGCGGCGGAAGCATATGGATAACCCGATCAACAAGGTAGGTGCTGGTTCCTCGTTTTAAAGCTTCCCGATCAAGCGCTTTTCCTTCACTCACATAATGGGATACATCAGCTATGTGGACACCCAGACGATAGCTGTCGTTGTCAAGTAACTCCAGGGAAACGGCATCATCGAAATCCCGGGCCAATTCGTCATCAATGGTCACCATTTTCAAGTCACGCAAATCAGCCCGCCCCTGCTTCTCAGCCAGAAGCGCAATGTCTTCCTCTGCGGGCAACAACTCAAGCCCTTCTAACACCGCCGGTGGAAATTCACCAGGCAGATCAAATTTATATTTAAAGGCCAGTCGCTCCGTGCTGATACTACCGGAAGGGCCGATGAATTCAACTATTTTGCCCCGGGAGGGCTGATTTCCATGTGACCATTCCTCGATCTCAACAACTACTTTGTCTCCGACTGCAGTTTGCTTCGGACCCGTCAGGAGCACCTGGACCGATCCGGGAAATCGCTGATCATCGGGAACAACGTAATACTTTTTCCCTTCACGCTGCAGAGTCCCGACCAGTCGACTCTGGCCGCGCTTGAGAATGCCGATTACCGTTCCTTCTCTTCGCCGTCTGCTTCTTTTCTGTTCGAGTCGAACCAGCACTCTATCGCCATGAGCTGCGTTTTTAAGGTTCCCGGCGCTGATGAATATATCATCACTCTGCCGATCCGGGCGCAGAAAAGCAAAACCACGCCTGTTGCCCTGCAGAACCCCGGTCAGGCAATCAAGGCGTTCAGGTAAACCAAAGCGACCGCCTGTTGTTTTGATCAACAGGCCTTCGCCCTGCATTTTTTTCAGTTCTCCGATCAGGATACTATTATCCTGCTGCTGCATTTCAAGAGCAACAAGGATCTGGGGCACGGTGAGTGATGCCTGTTTGTGTCCTTTTAACAGCTGTTCGATCCTGCCCCGCAGCTGCACACCAATATTCACCCGCTTTTTCAATGTTTTAAAGACCCAACTCCTTTGAGCTGTCCTGCATCGCTTCCAAACTTAAACCAAGAAACTGCTCCAGGCTTAAGCCCAGCTCGCTGCAGCTCTGAATTTGCTCCCGTCCGGCTCCCCGGGCAAAATTCTTTTCTTTAAATCTTTTCAGAACAAAATCCACGTCAATTGCAGAAAGCTTTTTCTCAGGATGAATCAGGGCTGCCGCCACCAGTAGTCCGGTAGTCGGATCGGCAGCATATAGGGCTTTATCCATTAGCGAATTTCGCTCGACTGCTAAAGCCTCATTATGGGCTTTCACAGCCTGGATCATTTCAGGGGGGAACCCTCTTTCCTTGAGCATTTCTGCACCAAGCAGACCATGCTGCATTGGATTATCAGCCGTCTTGTCGTAATCAAGATCGTGGAGCAATCCAGTCATCCCCCAGAGTTCTTTATCTTCCTCAAAATACTCAGCCAAGCGGCCCATTACCGCTTCAACAGCAAGCATATGCTTGATCAAATTTTTATTTTTCACCTGTTCTTTAACCAGAGACAGCGCCTCTTCTCTCTGCATCAATTCTCTTCACACCTTTCCGGTTCTCACCATTCAATTATGAGTACATTTCTCCTCTGGAGATACGCCCTCATTCATTATAAATCCTTTCCAAATAAAATAATAGGCAGGGGTTACATATAGCTCCCCTGCCGACAAATTATTTTCTGAACCTTAGCTCAGTTAATTACAACGAGGACAATCGTAAACAGCATGAAACCGACGGCCAGGTAGGTAGTTAAATGGCTTAACTTTTCATCAAGCCCTTTCTTTTTCCCTACCAGCGATTGTGCACCACCGGCGATAGCACCCAGTCCGGCACTGCGACCCGACTGTAATAACACCGTGGCAATAAGAAGAATACATAAAACCAGATATGCAATTGTAACAATGGTCCCAGTCATCTAAATTTCCCTCCACTAAATCATCAATACACACTGAACAAACGTAATTCTAACATATAACTGTTGCTTTGACAAATCATTAATATATTTTTATTGATTTGCCTGCATAACGGGCCGCATGGCCCAAATGCTCTTCAATACGCAGCAGCTGGTTGTACTTGGCCACCCGGTCAACCCGCGAAGGAGCACCCGTTTTTATCATACCGGTATTGGCTCCTACCGCCAGGTCAGCAATAAAGCTGTCGTCAGTTTCGCCGGAACGGTGTGAAACCATACAGCCGTATCCCGAATGCTTGGCCAGAGTCATCGTTTCCAGAGTTTCGCTCAGTGTACCAATCTGGTTCAACTTGACCAGAATCGCATTGGCCGTAGAAGATTCTATGCCCCGACGCAAGCGCTCCTGGTTTGTAACAAAAAGATCATCACCAATGAGCATTATTTCTTTGCCCATCACTTCCGTTATAGCCCGCCAACCTGGCCAATCTTCCTGATCAAGGCCATCTTCGATGCTGATCAGCGGAAACCGCTTGGCCAGATCCTGATAATACTCGATCATCTCTTGTGCTGAGTAAACCCTGTCTTCCAGATTGTAAAAACCATCACGGTAAAATTCACTGGCCGCAGCATCCAGCGCCAGATAAATATCTTCCCCCGGGATGTAGCCGGCTGTACTGATCGCTTCGACAATCAATTCAAGGGCTGCTTCGCTCGATTCGAGGCTGGGAGCAAAACCGCCCTCATCACCTACATTGGTATTCAGGCCGCGTGCCTGTAATATTTTTTTAAGCTGGTGAAACACTTCTGTTCCGATCCGAAGGGCCTGAGAAAATGTATCAGCGCCAAGGGGCACGATCATAAATTCCTGAATATCCATATTATTGTCGGCATGTTTTCCTCCATTGAGGATATTCATAAAAGGAACCGGCAGTAAAGAGGCCTCTAACCCACCCAGATAACGGTAAAGGGGTAAGTCAAGCATATTCGCCGCCGCCCTGGCTGCAGCCAGTGAAACACCGAGGATCGCATTGGCTCCGAGGCGTGATTTATTAGCAGTTCCATCCAACTCAATCATCAGGAGATCCAAGTCTTTCTGGTTGAGAACACTCTGCCCGCAGAGCTCTGGAGCCAGTATTTCGTTCACATGGCGCACAGCTGATAGAACACCCTTGCCCTGATAGCGCTTTTCGTCACCATCACGCAGTTCAACGGCTTCGAATGTTCCTGTCGATGCTCCTGAGGGTACGGCAGCCCGACCGCTCCAACCGCCCTGCAACTGGAGATCTACCTCCAGGGTCGGATTGCCCCGGGAATCAAGGATTTCTCTGGCCTTAATTGTTTGAACCTGTTCTTCCATATTCTATCCCTCCTCTTGCTTGCTAACCAGCATACTTCGCCCGGTCATCTCTCCAGGTGCAGCGATACCGGCCAGATCGAGAATGGTCGGGGCGACATCAGCAAGAATGCCCCTGCTATGTAAAGCTGTTTTCTTCGGTCCCAATATAAGGAAGGGAACCGGGTTTGCGCTGTGAGCGGTTAGGGTTTCCCCGGCCCCATTCTGCATCTGTTCTGCATTGCCGTGATCGGCGCAGATCAAGATATGCCAGCCACGGGGTAGGACTTCGGCGGTAATCAAACCGAGACTACTGTCAACCGCCTGCACTGCTTTGATCGTCGCCGATATTATTCCCGAATGTCCGACCATATCGGCATTGGCATAATTTGCGATAATCAACGGCTGCTGATCTTTTTTTACAGTCTCAATGATCCTGATAGTAATCTCCGGAGCACTCATCTCCGGCTGTAGATCGTAAGTTGCCACCTTCGGTGAAGAAACCAGGATCCGCTCCTCACCGGGAAAAGGTTTTTCCCGGCCCCCATTAAAGAAGAAAGTGACATGGGCATATTTTTCTGTTTCGGCTATCCTCATCTGGGCCAGACCATGACGGGAATAGATTTCACCGAGAGTTGCCGACAGGTCATCAAGAGAAAAAACCACCGGCACTGCAAAAGAACGATCATACTCTGTTATAGTGACGTAGTAAGGTTTTGGCTCTTTGGAGCCGCGGTCGAAACAAGAAAAATCCTCTTCGATAAAAACACGGCTGATCTGACGTGCCCTGTCCGGCCTGAAGTTGAAAAAGATCACACTGTCTTCTGAACAGATAATTGTTAAGGGTTTTCCCTCCTGATCAATAATTACTGTCGGCTGGACAAACTCATCGGCTTCACCGCGATTATAAGCCAAGTCAAGAGCCTCCAGCGGATCGATCGCCTTTAAACCGTCACCAGCGGCATAAGCCCGGTAAGCCCGTTCGGTCCGATCCCAGCGAAGATCCCGATCCATAGCATAGTAACGGCCGCAAATGGTAGCAATACATCCATTTTGATGCTTCCTGCACAACTGTTGCAGCCGTTCAAGGAACGGCCTGGCCCCGTAAGGAATAGTATCCCGACCATCAAGGATAGCATGAATGAAAACTCGCTTGATCTTTTCCCGCCGCGTCATTTCCAGTAGTGCCAGCAGATGATCAAAATGACTGTGTACTCCACCGTCTGAAACCAACCCGATCAAGTGAAGCGTGCTGTCGTTATCCCTGGTTTTTTTCAGTGTCTGCAGCAGAACCGGGTTTTGGTAAAATTCTCCTGATTTGACACACTGACCGATCCTGGTCAGTTCCTGGCAGACAATCCGACCAGCGCCGAGATTAATGTGCCCGACTTCCGAGTTGCCCATCTGCCCGGGCGGCAGACCAACAGCTTCACCGGAAGCATCGAGGAGAGACCATGGGTACTGCCTGCAAAATCGGTCCATGTTGGGGGTATCTGCCTGGCGGATAGCATTACCCTCAATTTTTTCACTATACCCCCACCCATCAAGAATAATCAGGAGAACTTTATTCAACTGATTACCGCCTTTCGGGCGGCCTGAATTAAAGCACTAAATGTATTTGCTTCAAGGCTCGCTCCGCCAACCAGGGCGCCCTGAACTGAAGGTAGCACCATATATGGGCCAATATTATCAGCTTTCACACTTCCACCATATTGGATACGAAGACCAACCACTTTTTTTTCGCCAAAATTGCTAAGGAAATAACGGCAGATCGATGCCGCCGCACTTTCTGCATCAGCAGTCGAAGCTGCTTTGCCGGTGCCGATAGCCCAAACTGGTTCATATGCAACTATCAGATCGCTTATTTTCCCCGATTCCAGGCCTTCGAGAGCTCCAGCAAGCTGTTTTTCAATGACAGCTTCGGTTAAACCCTGCTCACGTTCCTTTTCTGTTTCGCCGACACAAAGGATCGGTTTTAAGCCGCTTTCCAGCGCCGTCTTAACTTTTTGCCGGATCTGGTTGTCATCTTCACCCATCAGGTGCCGCCGTTCAGAATGACCGATAATAACATATTCAACCCCTAACGCGAGCAGCATCGGCGCCGCTATCTCACCAGTAAAGGCTCCCTGCCGCTCCCAGTGCATGTTCTGGGCACCCAGCTTGATCGAGCTGCCTTTCAGGGCGGCAGATGCAGTCGCAAGAGCGGTAAAAGGAGGGCAGATCAATACCTCGACTCCAGTAAAAAGAGTTTCACTTTGGCGAATAAACCGGCAAAAATCGCCTGTTTCAGCCACAGTTTTATGCATTTTCCAGTTTGCGGCAATGATCAATTCCATACCTTCATCTCCCAATCATACCAGGCTTAAGTTTATTTATCCTGCAGTACGGAGATTCCAGGCAACTCTTTACCTTCCCAGAATTCAAGGGTGGCGCCCCCACCAGTGGATATGAAACTGACTTCCTGTGAAAGCCCCAGCGTCTCCAGCGCAGCAACAAGATCTCCGCCACCGACTATCGAGTAAGCGCTGCTTTGAGCAATTGCCCGTGCCACCAATTCTGTCCCAAGGTTAAAAGGAGGAACCTCAAAAACACCCAGAGGTCCATTCCAGAGAATCATTGCCGATTTCGCAATAATCCCACTGAAAAGGGATACTGTTTCGGAACCAATATCAACGGCTTTCCAGTCACCATCAATCTGATCAGGAGCCATAACTTCTGAATGGCAACCAGCCTGCAGTTCCCGTGTTACGACGAGATCAACCGGCAAAACCAGGCGGCAACCGCTTTTCTTGCTCTCGGAAAGCAACAACGCCGCTTCTTCAACCAGATCTTTTTCATAAAATGATGCTCCCAAATTGCAGGCTTTGGCTGCTAAAAATGTATTGGCCATACCGCCGCCAATCAAGAGTGTGTCAGCCAGGGTTAAAAACCGGTGGATAACTTTGATTTTATCGGATACTTTGGCTCCACCCAGGATCGCCGTCAGGGGACGGCCCGGATCCTCAAGACAGCGGGAGAGCTCTTCGATCTCTTTTTTCATCAACAGACCGGCCACGGCTGGAATATAGGCAGCGACTCCTACTGTAGAAGCATGAGCCCGGTGAGCAGTGCCAAAAGCATCATTGACAAAAAGGTCAACCGGCTCAGCCAGAAGGCGGGCAAAATCAGGATCGTTTTTCTCCTCACCCTTTTCAAAACGAAGGTTTTCCAGAAGCAGGATCTCTCCATCTTTCAAACCGGCGATCGCTTTGCTTACCACCGGACCCGTAACCTGATCAAGCTTTACCACCGGTTTAACCAGAAGCTCTGCCAGCTTGGCAGCAACCGGATCCATTTTCAAATCCGGTTTCGCTTCTCCTTTAGGTCTGCCCAGGTGTGAGGCCAAAACCAGCCGTGCCCCCCGCGCCAGCAGCGCTTCAATAGTCGGCAGAGCAGCCCTGATCCGGGTGTCATCACGAACTCTTCCTTCCGCCAGGGGCACATTAAAATCAACCCGCACCAGTATTTTTTTACCGGTTACATCAACATCTTCAATACTAATCTTGTTCAGCAATACAGTTCACTCCCCGACGCCTCACGAACGACGGCGTTTATATGAAGCGGGAATGGAGATCTCTCCCCGGTATTTAGCGACAGTCCTTCTCGAAATGTTGATGCCTCGTTCCTGTAGCAGTTCGGCCAACCGCTGATCGCTCCGTGGCTTATCTTGATTCTCGCCATCAATCAGCTCACTGATATAAGTCTTCACGCTGTGAGAAGAATAGTCGATTCCTCTGGTCCCGGTCAAACCGCTGGAAAAGAAAAATTTAAGGGGAAACAATCCACGTGTTGTCTGAATATACTTATTCGCAGTAGCCCGACTGACCGTTGATTCATGAACACCAACATTAAGGGCGACTTCCTTCAGGGTAAGTGGTTTGAGTTTTTTTATACCGTACTCGAGAAAAGGCCTCTGGATATCGACAATCTGCTGGGAGACCTTAAACAGAGTTAAGCGCCTCTGCTCGATACTGCGAATTAACCAGTAGGCTTTTTCAATTCTATCCTTGATAAAAGAAGATAGCTGTTTATCAGTAGAGTCGCTTTTAAGCACCTTTAGATAAAAAGGACTGATGGTCAGCTGGGGAATACCGCAGTCATTACCAATGACCACATATTGATCATCAATTTTTTCCACGATCACTTCTGGCACGATATAGCGAGTTTTCTCACCTTCGCCAAAAATCGAACCCGGCTTCGGATTCAAAGTGCGAATAAAGTCAACAGCCTCCCGAACCACCGGTTCTTCGCAGTCAAGACGGGAAGCAATATAGCGGTGCCGACAATCGGCTGCTGCTGGAAGATAGTGTTTAACTATTTCCACAGCAAGAGTTGGTGGGTGATCGAGTTTCTTCAGCTGCAGCATCAGGCATTCCTGTAAATTGCGGCAGCCTATCCCAGTCGGTTCGAGTTTCTGAATAATCGTTAATGCCTCTTCGAGTTCGCTTAGTTTCGCATCGAGCGCAGTTGCCAGCTCTTCAAGATCACCCTGCAGATAGCCGTTATGGTCGAGATTACCGGCCAGGTAGGCCGAAATGCTATATTGACGGGCAGTCAGCCGAAGCATGCGCAGCTGGCCCATCAGATCTTCAATCATTGTTCCGGCCATTCCGGCACAATTCTCTACTGAAGGCTGATATTCCGGTATCTCTCTCGCTCTTCCATATGATGATGTGGCTGCTATGTCGACGCCCATATCGCGGAAGTAATCCTCCCACGGAAAATCGTCATCAGGGGTTTGATCCTCTGCTGTTACTGTTTCCGGTTCGTTGCCCTCTTCTTTTTCTACTTCTTTCGCTTCCTGTATTTCCAAAACCGGGTTATTGAGAAGTTCTTCCTGGATATGATCCTGCAGTTCAAGTGAAGAATACTGTAGTAAGGTTATCGCCAGTTTCAGTTCGGGTGTTATAATCAGCTTTTGGGTCTGTTCAAGCTTCAGGTTGAAATCCAGTTTCACGGTTAACGCTCCAATCAGAAAAATCGGGATGCCTACTAACCCTATTTTGCTATTTCGACACCCGATCTTCAGTTCCTGCCCTTACTTGTCTGACTGGCATGATATTTGCTTGTTTCTATGAGAAGTGACCTTATTAAGGATATTATCCAGCTGGCGGAAACGGTGATTCATGCCCGATTTGCTGACGGGAGGATTAAGCATTTCACCCAGTTCTTTCAAAGATGCCTCGGGAAAACTTCTCCGGATATAGGCAGCTTCCCTGAGGGCGGGTGAAATATTAGCCAGACCGATCAGGCCATCAATACGGGCAATAACCTCTATCTGCTGCTGAGCGGATGCCACTACTTTTTCTAGATTGGCTGTTTCACAATTAACTAGCCGGTTAACCTGATTACGTATGCTTTTTACGACCCGCATGCTCTCCAGTTCCAGCAGAGTATTTCCAGCACCGATGATCCTCAAATAATCAGCAACTGCTTCCGCATTTTTAAAATAGAAAAAAATACTGCCATTCCTTCGCCTGATCAAAGGAGTCAGATTGAAGTGTTCGAGTATTTTTTGATAGATCTGGGCATCATCAAGGCCGCCGCAGTTAATTTCAAGGTGATACCCTGAATGCCTGGAAATGCTGATACTGCCTCCAGCCAAAAAAGCGCCGCGGAGAAAAGCCTTCCGGCAGCAGCTTCTTCGGGGAACAGCGGTAAACCGCCGTAGAAAACTGAGATAATGCCCGGCTTCTTTGAGATCGAGATAAACCAGAAGGGCATCAACCTGATCACGGCCGGGTACCTGGATCAGAAACCGGCTCCGGTGCAGACGTTTTTCCTGTTGTCTGATAATGGTGGGTGAAACTACTCCCGCCTGGCGCAGCAGGTAAAAAAGGCGGCGGGCAACAGCAATATCATCGACTGCTATGCTGAGAATATGTGTCTTTTGACGGATTGTATAATAACCATGCCTGAGCAAAAGGGCTTTTAACTCCCAGGAGTTGCAGCAGACCAGCATCTCCTCAGGTCTGGCCAATTCTTGCTTTACCTGCCTGGTTAAAGACAACTGCACTGCGCCTCCTGTCAGTTTTTGTGAATATCCCTGTGCTCAACAGTCAGGTTGAAGTGGGATCCTAAAACGTGTCCAAGCTCATCAGAGATGACCACCGAGCGATGCTTGCCGCCAGTACAGCCAATAGAGACAACCAGGTTGGTTTTACCCTCTTTAACATAAAAGGGTATTGAAAACTCAAGTAAATCTTTCACTTTATTAAAGTAATTCCCGGTCTCGGCCCATCGCCAGAGATAATCTTTTACCTGGTCATCCTCACCGGTCAAAACCTTCAGATGATCGACATAGTGGGGGTTGGGCAAAAAACGCACATCAAATACCAGGTCTGCATCCGGCGGCAAACCGTATTTAAAACCAAAAGAGACGATCCGGATCTGCATGTTCTTATCGCGCTGTTCAGGTTCATAAAGCTCCACGATCCTGCCTTTGAGTTCCCATGGTTTAAGCGACGATGTGTCTATCTCCCGATCAGCCCTGCCCCTTAATTCGCTGAGAACTTCCCGCTCTTTTCGGATCGCTTCAGGCAGACTTATATTCCCGAGTGGATGGCGGCGGCGCGTCTCTTTATAGCGCCTGATCAACACCTCGTCATCTGCCACCAGGAACAGAATCTCATAATCTGCTTTTCGATCCTCCAGTTCCTGCAGAGCTTCAAACAGATCTTCGAAAAAAGCAGCCCCGCGCATATCACAAACCAGTGCTACTTTCTTATTTTCAGATTGAATGAACAGGTCAGCAAATTTTGGGATCAGGGTTGGCGGCATGTTATCAACACAGTAGTAGCCCAGATCTTCAAAACAGTTGAGAGCATGACTCTTACCGGCCCCGGAAAGACCGGTAATCAGAACAATGCGCATAGCATCAGTTTTACCCATTAAATCGTGCCTCCACAGTTTAATCGAAAAGCGGCAGGCTATTCAGATCGGCCGAGTACATATTTTTCGATCACTTCAGCCACACCATCTTCATTGTTCGAAGCAGCAACGAGGTCGGCGGCCTGAAGCAATTCGGGGCAGGCATTGGCTACCGCCACCCCTAATCCGGCATAGCTGATCATGTCCAAATCATTGCGTCCGTCTCCGAAAGCAATCACTTGTTCTGAAGAAATCCCTTCCTTCTCTGCCAACCAGCGCAAAGTCTGACCCTTTGTCGCTTTATGATCAGTAATTTCTAAAAAATAGGGGCGCGACTGTAGTACGGAAATCTTGTCTCCAAAACAGCCCTTAATTCCGGCCTCTATTTCATCTATTCGACCATCCCAGCGAATAATGCTCATCTTACTGGGGTTTGCTCCATTCTGTCGCAGGAAAGCACTCAGGTTGCCGACCGGCTTCAGATCTATTCTGGCCAGAGATTGATAATAACGGGAGTATTCGCTTTCCGCATTGATATAAAGATTGTCGTCTATAAATAAACTGACGTGGCATTCCTGCCGTTCTGCTTCTTCCGCGACGGCAATGGCCAGTTTGTTATCAAGAGGTCGGTGAAGAACGATTTTTTTACTCTGCGAAGTTTTAACCAGTGCACCGTGGTAGTTAATCAGGGGGCAGTCACCATTGAGCCCCAGATCCGCCAGGTAGGGAACGCTGGTTTTAAACATGCGCCCGGTGGCTATAATAAACCATACTCCCAGGTCAACCGCTTTTTGGATTGCCTCTCGATTACGGGAAGAGATTTTTGAGTTTTCATCCAACAGCGTATCGTCGAGATCCGCAGCGATCAGGCGGAAGCGCATTAAACAACACCTCATTTAAGCAATTAAACATTTGTTTAAAATAAAACATAACAAACTCCAGACTGCTAATTCTTAAAACTCTTAATGTAGTATAGCACAACTGCAGGCTCTCTTTTACTGTTCACCACGAAGAGAATGGTGAATAGTGGCAGCAAGGGAACTATTGATACCGGGGATCTTTAAAAGCTGTTCGATTGAAGCCTGTTTGAGTTTTTTAGCACTGCCAAAATGGCCAAGCAAGACTTTTCGACGTACCGGTCCAACACCGGGGATATCTTCAAGCAGGGAATGGATGCTGTTGCGGTTCCGCCGGAGGCGATGACCACTGACAGCGAAACGGTGCCCTTCATCACGTATGCGCTGCAGCAAATAGAGCATAGCATTATCCGCAGTTAGAGGCACCGGCTGCGAAGAACCTTCCAGGAATAGATGATCCGGGTTCTTGGCCAGAGCAACCAGCGGTACACCAGCCATAGCTGTAGAGCGCAGTGTTTCACTGACAGAATTCAGCTGCCCCTTGCCGCCATCAAGGAGGATCAGATCAGGCTTTGGCCAGCTCTCCTGGCTGGCCCGTCTACCCAGCAATTCCTGCAGTGCAGCACAGTCATCACCCGCCGGAGCCTGCCTGACATTAAAACGGCGATATTCTTCCTTCAGGGGTTCTCCATGCTGGAATACGACCATAGCCCCTACCGGTTCTACTCCGCGCAGGTGAGAAATATCGTAACCTTCTATTCGCTGCGGGGGACTGGATAAATTCAATAATCGAGCCAGTTCCTGCAGGGGCTCCTCAGTAATCCGCATACTCAATTCTTCTGCCTCCTGCAAATGCAGCAGGCAGTTTCGCCGGGCCAGTTCAACCAATTTCTTCAGCGAGCCCCGACGGGGAACACGCAGTGAAATCTTCCGACCGGCTTTAACCTTTAACCACTGGCTCAACAGCTCGACATCAGCAGGCGTAACCGAGGGCAATATCTCGATCGGTAAAGTTTCTGCCCTGTTGTAATAGGATTTTATAAAAGAAGCAATAACCTCATCGTCATCGACATCATCGGCACCATTGAGAGAAAAGTGATCCTGTTTAAGCAGTTTACCATCTCTTATTTGAAAAAGATGAACCGCTGCCCGTCGCCCAAGCCGGGCCAGAGCAAGAATATCACGATCGATACTGTCTTTAGTCGAGAGCATCTTTTGCTGCTGCCCGGCAACCCGCTGCAGGGCCAATAATCGATTACGCAAAACGGCGGCTTCTTCAAAGTGCTGTTCACAGGCGGCTTCTTCCATCAGCCTTTTTAATTTATTTTCCAGTTCCCCGTATCGGCCATGCAGAAAGAGGATGATCTGTTTAACCAGATTATCGTATTGAAACTGCGTGACCTCTGTTTCGCCGCGACAGGGGGCGAGACAGCGTTTCATCTGGAAATTCAAACAGGGCCGATTGGCTGCAGGGGTTCCATCCAGAAACTGCCGGCAGCGACGTATCGGAAAAATAGAACCGAGCAGGCGCATCGTTTCCCGCACTGCTCCAACATTGGTATAGGGACCGAACCGATGCTCTTTTTTATCCGGATAAGGCCGGTACTGACCCCGACGCCCGCTTTTTTGAGAAAGACGCAGCAGTTCTAAACGGGGATATTGATCAGCGGTCAGAATAAGGTAGGGATAGTCCTTGTCGTCTTTGAGGTTAACGTTAAAGCGGGGGCGGTACTCTTTAATCAGGTTGCATTCAAGAATCAACGCTTCAACTTCAGTGTCGGTGACGATATAATCGATGTCGGCCAGCTTCATCTGGAGTGACCTGAGGCGCGGAGAGAGCGATTCGTTTTCGACAAGATAAGAACGCACTCTCTGACGCAGCGAAAGCGCTTTCCCAACATAAATAATCCGGTCGTTTTCGTCTTTGAGCAGATAGACTCCGGGCAGCTCAGGAAAACGGCGTACTTTAACCTTCAGTTTCGCCAGCATACTTTTGTCTCCATGCAACACCTATTCTGCTTATATCGATACAATCGTTCACTGAGTTTGCATCCTATATCGCAGCGGTGCCCGCTATTTGCAGGCAGGTTTCATTTCTGTGATCGCACTGCGCATCCTTCAGGCTTCGCCAGCATTCTGGCGAGCCACTGACCGGTGTAGGATTCTTGGCATAAGACAACTTCTTCCGGAGAGCCGACAGCGACTACCTGTCCACCGCCATCGCCTCCTTCGGGACCCAGGTCGATCAGGTAATCGGCCCGCTTGAGAACTTCCAGATTATGTTCGATTACCACAACCGTGTTTCCGCTTTCTACCAGGCGATCCAGAATAACAAGCAGTTTACTGATATCATCCAGATGCAACCCGGTAGTCGGTTCATCCAGGATATACAGACTGCGCCCGTTGCTACGCCGTGAAAGCTCGGAGGCAAGCTTGACTCTCTGTGCCTCACCGCCGGAAAGAGTTGTCGCCGGTTGACCCAGCTGAATATAACCGAGGCCGACATCATAGAGCAGCTGCAGCTTGCGCTGTAACTTTGGGATAGCTGAAAAAAATTCGAGCGCTTCTTCAACATTCATAGCCAGAACATCGGCAATATTTTTTTCTTTATAACGAACCTCAAGTGTCTCCCGATTGTAGCGCTTACCGCGGCATATTTCACAGGGCACATAGACATCAGGTAAAAAGTGCATTTCTATCCTCAGGATTCCATCTCCGCGGCATGCTTCACAGCGTCCGCCTTTGACGTTAAAACTAAAACGACCCTGTAGGTAACCCCGGCGGCGCGATTCGGCTGTTTTGGCGAATAGTTCACGAATACCATCGAAAAGCCCTGTGTAAGTGGCTGGGTTTGATCGCGGTGTCCGTCCGATCGGCGACTGATCGATTACGATTACCTTATCCAAATATTCCACACCTTCCAGACCGCGGTGATCACCGGCCTGCTCTCGTGAACGGTGCAATTTGCGAGCCAGTGCACGCGCCAGGATTTCATTGATCAGTGTGCTTTTGCCGGAACCGGATACCCCGGAAACACAGATGAAAAGACCGAGCGGAATACCGACATCAATATCTTTCAAGTTATGCTCGCGAGCGCCGTATATCCATAACCACCGGTCATTAGCCGAACGCCTTGTTTCCGGAACAGCAACAGCCCTTCTACCCGCCAAGTAATCTCCGGTAATCGAGGCGGGGGCAAGCATGATCTCATCAACTGTCCCCTGGGCAACAATTTCTCCGCCACTGGCTCCGGCACCCGGCCCGATATCAACCAGGTGATCGGCACTGCGAATCGTTTCTTCATCGTGCTCAACCACCAAGACCGTATTACCAAGATCTCGCAGCGATTTCAAAGTGCCAATCAGACGGGCATTGTCCCGTTGGTGCAGACCGATACTCGGTTCGTCAAGGATATAGATCACCCCGGTCAGGCCTGAACCGATTTGGGTAGCCAACCTGATCCGCTGCGCTTCGCCACCAGACAGGGTGGCCGCCGCCCGGTCAAGGGTTAAATACTGCAGGCCGACATTACACAGAAATTTCAGTCTCTCTCCTATTTCTTTTAATACCTGTCTGGCAATATGCTGTTGACGTGGAGTTAGCTGCAATTGATTAAAATAACCGGCAGCCTGTTCAACCGTCATAGCTGAAATTTCAGCAATATTATTGCCTCCGAGCAGCACAGCCAGGCTGGACGGCTTCAGACGGCTCCCGCTGCAGGATAGGCAGGGTCTGACCTGCATGTAGCGTGCCAGATCGGCCCGCACTTCCTCGGAAGTGGTTGCCGCGTAACGCCGTTCTAAAAGCTTGAGCACTCCGGGAAAAGCCTTGCGATAAACACGAACCCTTTTAAACATGTTTACATAGCGGAAATTAATCGTTCCCGGGGCACCATATAATATTTTTGCTTGCATTTCAGGCTGTAGATCGCAAAAAGGAGAATCAGAATCGGCACCCCACTCTTTTACTGCCGACTCCAGAAATTGCTGGTAATAATTCTGCCCGGATAATGGATGGATCGCTCCCTCACTGAGGGAAAGTTCCGGATACGGGATAACCAGCTCTACTGAAAATTCAGCTTTGTTACCAAGACCACTGCATTCTGGACAAGCCCCATATGGACTGTTAAAAGAAAAAATGCGCGGACTGATCTCTTCGAAGCTGAAACCGCACTCGGAACAGGCAAAATTTTCGCTGAAGAGCTGTTCTGAACCGCCCACTTCCCCGATCAGAACCAAACCCTCGCTCAACTTCAGGGCAGTTTCCAATGAATCGGCCAGGCGCCCCTGGATCCCTTCCCGGATGACCAGGCGGTCGACTACTACTTCAATGGTGTGCTTCTTTTTCTTGTCGAGAGTTATATCTTCCTCAAGCTCGCGCACTTCGCCGTCGATTCTTACACGGACATAACCTTTACGGCTCATCTCTTCCAGAAGACGCGAATATTCGCCTTTACGGCTGCGCACGAGTGGAGCAAGCACCTGGATACGCGTTTCTGCCGGTAGGCTGACGATCTGGTCAACCATCTGTTGGATTGTTTGCTGGCTGATCGGTTTTTCACAGGTCGGGCAGTGTGGACTGCCGATGCGGGCATAGAGCAGGCGAACATAGTCGTAAATCTCGGTTACCGTGCCCACTGTTGAACGCGGATTGCGGGATGCTGTTTTTTGATCTATCGATATTGCCGGTGAGAGACCTTCGATTTGATCCAGATCGGGCTTATCCATCTGACCGAGGAATTGACGGGCGTAAGCCGAAAGCGATTCAACATAACGCCGCTGACCTTCAGCATAGATTGTATCAAAAGCCAGTGACGATTTGCCTGAGCCGCTGAGGCCGGTAAAAACAATAAGCTGGTTACGGGGCAGAGTAAGGTTGATATTTTTTAAATTGTGCTCTCTTGCTCCGCGAATAATTATTTCTCCTGCCGACAATCTGGTCACCTCGTTATTAATTTTGCTTTTCCAACTCGAAAATCATGTCACGTAGTTCGGCTGCCTGTTCGAAATCCAGCTCCCGAGAGGCTTGAAGCATCTCTTTACGCAGTTTCTCAATCATTTTACGCCGCTGTGCAGCCGGCATTTTCCGGAAATCATCTTCAAAATAACGCTCTTCGTCCTCTGCAACTACTGTTGCGCCAATCAGGGCACGGATCGGCTTGATGATGGTCTGTGGAGTGATACTATGTTCCCGATTATAATTGGTCTGCTTCCGGCGGCGCCGTTCTGTCTCGTCAATAGCACGTTGCATTGAGGGGGTTATCTCTTCTGCATACATGATCACTCGACCCTCGACATTACGGGCAGTGCGTCCGATTGTCTGGATCAGAGAACGTTCTGAACGTAAAAACCCTTCCTTATCGGCATCGAGAATGGCAACAAGGGTTACTTCAGGCAGGTCCAACCCTTCCCGCAGAAGGTTAATGCCGATCAAAACATCGAATTCGCCAAGTCGTAAACCCCTGATAATCGCTATTCTTTCCAGAGCGTCGATATCAGAGTGCATATAGCGCACTCTTATGCCCATGTTCCGATAATATTCAGTTAAATCTTCAGCCATACGTTTGGTCATTGTCGTAACAAGAACCCTCTGCCCCGCTTCGGCTCTGGTTCTGATTTCACCATAGAGATCATCAACCTGACCGCCTGCCGACCTTACCTCCACCTCAGGATCCACCAAACCGGTCGGCCGGATAATCTGCTCGACAACAACTTCGCTCTGCGCAATTTCCCAGGGGCCCGGTGTCGCCGAAACCAGGATAATCTGGTTTACCAGGGTCTCAAATTCATCGAATCGAAGCGGCCTGTTATCAAGCGCCGAGGGCAGCCTGAAACCGTGCTCTACCAGCGTTGTTTTTCGCGAGAAATCACCCTTGTACATCCCGTTGATCTGGGGTATGGTTATATGTGACTCGTCAATCACAACCAGCATCCCCTGGGGGAAATAGTCAAACAGGGTGGCCGGACGACTGCCGGCAGAGCGCCCGTCAAGATGGCGCGAATAGTTCTCAATACCGCTGCAAAAACCGATTTCCTGTATCATCTCGAGGTCGAAAATGGTTCGCTGCTCCAAACGCTGGGCTTCGAGCAGCTTTTGTTCGCTCTTAAAAAAGGAAAGGCGTTCTCGCAATTCGGTCTCAATATCCGTCACTACCCGTTGCAGCTGGTCGGGCGCGGTAACATAGTGGGTTGCCGGAAAGATTGCTACATGGGTGCGTTCACCCGTTACTTTCCCGCTGACCAGGTCAATTTCTCGTAGCCGCTCAACCTCGTCGCCATCTAGTTCCACCCGCAGGGCGGATTCAGAAATTGATGCCGAAATTATTTCCAGAACATCGCCCCTGACCCGGAATGTGCCACGACGAAAATCGATTTCATTGCGCTGATAGTGAATGTCGATCAGGCGGTTGATGATTTCTTCGCGACTCATTTTGGCTCCCTTGCGTATCGAAAGCACTTGTTCCATATATTCCTTGGGTGAGCCGAGCCCGTATATACAGGAAACGGAGGCAACAATAATCACATCCGACCGCTCCAGAAGAGCGCTGGTGGCAGAGTGGCGTAGCCTGTCGATCTCATCATTAATCGATGAATCTTTTTCAATGTAGGTATCGCTGCTGGGAAGGTAAGCCTCCGGCTGATAGTAATCGTAATAACTGATGAAATATTCAACGGCGTTTTCCGGAAAGAGCTCTTTGAATTCACTGCAGAGCTGTGCCGCCAGGAGTTTATTCGGAGCAATAACCAGAGTCGGGCGCTGCACCTGCTGAATTACATTGGCAATGGTAAAAGTTTTCCCAGAACCGGTTACCCCTAAGAGGGTCTGGTAACGGCAGCCCCGGCGCAATCCTTGCTCCAGGGCTTTGATAGCTTCCGGCTGATCGCCGGAAGGCCTGAAATCAGCTTTAAGTCTAAAGCCACTGTTGCCGGTCATAGCGATACCTCCCGTAAAGCGGCTTATCTATTCACGTCGATTATTATAACATATCCAGCTGTTTTGCAGATGTCGTTTTGTGAAGTCTCACTCGTTCTTGATAACTCGGACTCGACTACTTCCGGTCGCCATGATATTCTACAATTAATTCAAAAAGTGGTTTGTGTCCAAAAATATAATAATAAATCCGATTAAAATAAAAAGAGCTGATGTGCTTATTTTAAGTAAGCGGGGATTGAGCTTGGAGAGAAACCGGCTGCCCAGGTAAATAGCGATGGCGTGGTTGAGCAGCATGCCCGCCATGGCCCCGACAAACACCGCTATTGGTTGGCCTAGGCTGGCCACAAGAAATATGGCTGCTAATTGTGTTTTATCCCCGAACTCAGCCACAAAGATCATGACCATCGTCTGAAAAAAACCTGTCCTGCCGGTACATTCCTGCTTATCTTTATCTCTACGGAAAAGATTTAATAAACCAATGGCTATAAATACAATACCCGAAATCATTGTAACCAAAACCGTTGGCACTGAATTGGCTATGATACTACCCACGCCAACGCCAAGCCCTACAACCAGAGCCAGGGCAGTCATCGCACCGCCGAGCACCTGCAAGGGCGGATAACGGCTGGCCATCGAGAGGGAAACCAATTGCGTTTTATCGCCAAACTCCGCTATAAATACTGTTATAAACGCAGCAGTTGCAGCAGCTAACATATACTCCTCCAGTAATTATTTAAACTTACCGATGCTTTTAAAACAAACGTGCCACTGCCGCACGAATGATCAGTTGATCATTCGAATCAAATTTTCAGTTTACGTAAAAGGTTTTTAAGCACTCCCAGGGGTTCGCTCTTTCTGATCTCAAGGTAAACCGGGGAGTCTGGAGCGGGAACTGGAATCAATCCCAGATCAGCACCTCGATGCACCATGTAGTAGGCTGATTGAGGTTTCAACCTGATATGTTCCAGATTACCATTTTTGGTTTCTTCACGATACCTTTTTTTCATAACCAGTGAAAACGGGTTCCCTGCTCGCATCCCTTCCAGAAGAACCATAAAGTAGCTGTCTTCAATTTTTTGTATCAAATTCCGACTATCCGTAACTGGTTCACCATTTACTTTGGTTATTAAATCGGCATCAATCAAACCCGCTTCATGCGCCGCAGTTCCAGGAAGCACCATCATTAATGATACCCCGGATTCGGTCGACCGAAAACGTGGAGGTCGCGAATCTTCCATCTTCTTTCCATGCAGGATTAACAACTCATGGCCCAGTGGGGCAAATAGAATACCGGGCAGAATCAGCCAGGGTACATATTCCGATCCGACAGCAATAATAAGAAGAATCGCACTGTACAGCGCCAGCAACCGGGCGGAGAAAGCACTCCGTTCCCGGGGAGTTGATGATAGGGCCATATCAGCATAACCAAGCCCGGCCGCCACCGGAATAACCATATACTGCAAACTCTGGCCATCACCTGGCTGCAGGGTTGACTGAAGAATCGGCCACCACTCTGGCATGTTGACTCCTACTATTTCTGTCTGCGCAACCAAAGCAATCATCAGCGCCACCAGAGGCATGGGCCAAAATCGCTGCAGAGAGAAAGCGCCGACCACTTCTCCGCCGGTGCTTTTAAGGTATATCGGGCTGCTGCCCCAGTGTCCGCCGACGTAGATCAGCAAAGCTTCAATCAAATGGAGCAAGCCGATCAATACCAGTAAAGCAGGGATATGTATTTTGAGCAGCGCTTCTACAACTGTATATTGGGTTACCACCGGAAATAAAGGCACCACTACATGGCGAGCAACCAGAACTACTACTGCAACTATCCCTCCGGCGTAAGAAAAACAAAGATAACGGGGATTGACCAACAGCAAAAGCAGGGCAACGGGCCATATAAAATAAAGTCCAATTTGTTCCAGGGAAAGCCCCACGAATATTAGAATCACACTGGCGGCAAAACCCCCCAGAACGCCGAGACCGATTGATAAAAGCATCTGTCTGCCCACCCGGTTGATGCTGCGGCCAAACAGTTTCTCTTCCGTAGCAGCCTGACGCCTGTATTGCATATAGACCAGAGAAAGAACAATCCAGAAGATGGGCATAAACATAGCCAGCAGAAATGTGGTCATAAATATCTGGCTTATTTCAACTAGGAGTTGCATAGTTTAGTTGCTTCCTTCGATTACTTTAAAGAGACCGGGTTTGCTGATCAGTTCGAGAGCATAATTAAGCTGTTCGTCCTGTTCTACCGATGCCTTATCCAAGGCTTCACGCAGCTCTACCCAGGTCAGGTCATCAAACTCACCGCTTGAGTTTAGCCCTGCTGCAGCTTGAAAAGTTGAAAGAGCAAGCGAAGTTTGCATATCGAAATAATCGGTAATCTCGATAGTATAACCAATCTGTTCAAGCATCTGCTGCAGCATTTTCACTTCCGGTCCGTAAGAACCCGGTTCAAGACGGTCGGGGTGGAAATATCGATAATAACGAAGGATATCAGACATGTCAATCTCAAAATCAGGTTCAATACCATTTTTGTCAATATCATGGCCAGATGGTGTAAAATATTTAGCTACGGTGAGCAGTATAGCGCTATCTTCGGAAAGATATTCAAGCTGCTGCACTGAAGCTTTACCGTATGTTGTTTTGCCAACTAACAGCGCTGCATTTCTGTCCTGCAGGGCTCCCGCCAGCAGTTCAGACGCGCTGGCTGAGTCTTCGTTGATCAATACCACAATCGGATAAGGTTTTTTTACAGCGTAGGAATAATAGGTAGTTTTAACATCATTGTCTCTACCAACAAGTCTGACGATTTCCCCTTCGGGCACAAGGTGCTTGGCTATCTCTACAGCCTGATCAATCAAACCGCCGGGATTATTGCGCAAATCTAAAATCAGGCCTTTACTCAGACCATTTTTCTCCATTTCCAAAAATTGTTCTGTAAACTCAGCAGCAGTATGACTGTCAAAGCTGTTGATAACAATATAACCAAGCCCGTCTTCCAACATCTCGCTGGAAACTGTGGTCACCTCAATCTCTTCCCGCTCAACAGTAACCTTAATCGGCTCATCCGCACCCGGTCTTTTAGTCAATACATCAACAGTAGTGTTACTGGGGCCCCTTAGCAACTCTACAGCGCGGCTTATGCCCATCCCGGTCAGCTCATTTCCATCAGCTTGTATAATTCGATCTCCCGGACTGAGGCCGGCCCTTTCAGCAGGAGATTCCGAAAATGTTTCAAAAATGACAATATAATCATTAACCTCAATAATGCGCACGCCAATCCCACCGTAAGAACCCCGGGTTTCCATCATGAATTCTTCCAGATCCTCAGGATTAAAGTAACGGATATAGGGATCACCAATATTCGCGATCATCCCCTGAATAGCACCTTCAATAAGTATGTCGGTTTCTACCGGGTAATAATAGTAATCATTAATTGAATCGATCGCTTCCCTGATAATGGCAACATCAGATTCGAGCATTTGCTGTGTTGGCTCATACTTGATTATAGTCGTTGGTTTATCAAGATCAGCGGTCTGGTTAACTTTACTGTTGAAGATATAATAGTTGGCCAGATTAGTTCCGATAAGAACAAACAGAAAAATGGCCAGCCACTTGAATATATTTTTCTTAGCAGTCAGTTCCATTACCATCAACTCCTGTCATGCTTTTACAAAACACTTTTACCGGTCTTCACCAAAATGCCTGTTTACTATAATAACATATAACCTCTTCCCTGTATTCCCCACGCGATCACTCACTTAAAATCTTACTAAAGGGGTACCGGCTCACTCACGACGAAATCTTACCGAGGGGTTGCAGCAGAAAGGGGGACGGTTTTTTCGTCTGGTTTCATCCGGTCGCAAAAAACGTCCCCCTGGCTAGCTGTTGGCAAAACCATATACATATCAAAGACAATATCTCTAAAAATAAAGCATCGGGTCGTAGCGGTGGTCAGCGACTCCACTTGAGTAGTTACGGATCGACGGTTTATTATATTCTCTCACTTCAAAGTGCAGATGAACCCCGGTACTGTAGCCAGTCGTACCAGCCCGGGCAATGTGCTGTCCTTTGGCGACAATAGCACCTGTCTGTACCAATAAACTGCTCATATGAGCATAAAGAGTAACCGTACCGCCACCGTGATCGATCATGATACAGTTACCATAACCACCGCTCCATCCGACAAAAATAACCTTACCGTCTGCAGCTGCCAGAATATAATTTGCGGCACCATAATGAGGCGCAATATCAATTGCTCCGTGCCAGGCTTGGGCACCGCTGAAAGGATCCCTGCGCCAACCATAACCCGAGCTGATCCAGGTCGGCGCTTCAATCGGCCAGAGCATCGCTCCCTCGACACCGGAGAACTGACTTTCTGCCTCGGCAATCAACTGGCGAATCAAAGCATCAAGCTGTTGCGCTTCATTCTCCAGATCCTGGATTGCTTTCAGATTTAGAGAAATTTCCCCCTGCAATTCGGTTACCTTTACGACGCTTTCCGCCGCAACCTGTTCCATTTTCGCTTCCTTGTCAGCAACCTGAGTACGCATATTTTCCAGTTTTGTTTTTTTAAGCTCAAGAGCATCTTTCCGAGCCTGAATATTATCTCTTTCTGCCTGGATCTCCTCGATCAAGCGTAGATCATTGGAGGCTATGATACTTAAGTTGTGTAAACGGGTTAAGAAGTCGGAAAAACTGCTTGAGTCGAAGAGTACTTCAATGTATGTAATCACACCGTGCTGCTGGATCGCTCTCAGACGGAGTTTTAGCAGATCTTCCTGGCGGCGCAATTGCTCTTCAGCCTCAGCCAATTCCGTTTCGGCCTGTCCAATCTCTTCTTCAACAAAATCAATCTCCCCGCTGAGCAGATCAAGTTCAATGCTCAGCTTTTGCAAAAGCTTTTCCAAATTTTTCAATTCTTCTTTTAAAGCAGCTTCGCGATTCAAACGCTGCTCAAGAGCGCTTTTCTCGTCACAGCGCTTTTTCTCAATTTCTTCTAACTCTTGTTGTTTGGTTTCGATTTCATCGGTAGTAACAGCATAAACCGGCAGAATTATCGTAAAAGATAAAAACAGGGTAATAAATAAGATTATTAACCAGACATTTCTCCCTGAATTCATAATCATTTCCTCCCTGAACTACACACGTTTTTCTCTCTATACTTTTAGAAATCGGCCCATCGAAAAAGTGCTACCTAACACTCCAAGCCCGGTACCCAGCGGAACCAGGTACTTGGCTAACTCTACAATCACCAGCTGTACTGGCAGCAGGTTTAAAAACACCAAGTTGTTTGCGATAACCCAATCAACTGAAAACTGGTATATGTAGTAAAGAGCTACTATCGGAAGAACCGCTCCTGCAAACCCCAGCAGTAGTCCTTCCAGGAGAAAAGGCCAGCGAATAAACCAGTTGGTGGCGCCAACGTATTTCATGATCGCAATTTCCTTATTACGCATCATTACAGTCAGCTTGATCGTGTGTGAAATCAGAAATACTGCTGTTATTGAAAGCCCGGCCATCAAGGCCAGACCAACCATCTGGAGCACCCTGGTTACTGCAAAAAGGTTTTCTACATAACCCTGGCCATAAAATACGGTAGATACGCCGGGATAAGTTTCAAATTCTGCTGCCATAGCAACAACCTCTTCCGGAACAACAGTCCTGATTTCATATGACGCAAGCAAAGGGTTATCCAGAGACGTATCGTATCCTTCGAGCATTCCTCCCAGTTGACGCTGCAGGCGCTCCATATGTTCCCCGCTCGATACATAGCGGACTTCTGCTACTGCATGATGTTCAGAAAGCATACGGTGAAGTTCACTAAGGGTAGCTTCATCGGCCTGATCGTCTATGTAAACAACAATCTCAACCTGCTCTTTAACTGTATCGGTGATATGGCCGATATTCAGGTTGATCAGCATAAATACACCGAGCATTAACAGCATCACCGCAACAACGCCGGTTGAGGTAATACACATCCACCGGTTGCGGTAAAGCCCTTTCAAGGTCTCACCAAGAATGTAGCCAAAACCGCTAATGAACATTGGTGTAGATCCCCTTTTGCTCATCACCGACCAGTTTACCATTTTCAAGGTACAATACTCTCTTTTTGAAACGGTCAACAATATCCCGGTTATGGGTAGCCACCATAATAGTAGTTCCGCGCATATTGATACTGCGCAACAGATTCATAATATCGAGAGCCGTCCCCGGATCGAGGTTGCCGGTAGGTTCATCAGCAATGATCAAGGCCGGTCGGTTTGCGATGGCCCGGGCGAGGCTGACTCGCTGCTGCTCACCACCGGACAGATCGCAAACTCTTGCTTTAGCCTTTTCCTGAAGCCCGACAAGGCCCAAAACATGAGGAATCCGTTTTCTGATTTCCTTACGCGAAGCCCCGATCACGATCATGGCAAAGGCAACATTATCATATGCCGTTCGCTCTTCCATCAGCCTGAAATCCTGGAATACCATCCCAATATTGCGCCTTAGATAAGGAAGCCTGTGCCTCGGCAAGCGGGATATGTCCCGGTTAAACACCTTTAAGGTACCGTCGGATGGCCTTAATTCCCTGATAATCAGCTTGAGCAGTGTCGACTTACCGGCCCCGCTTGAGCCAACAAAAAAAACGAATTCGCCGCGGTCAATAAAAAAATTAATATTTTCCAGGGCAAAACGCCCACCTTTTTCATATTTCATACACATGTTTTTTGCTTCGACCATACAGTCAGACCTTCCCGTGCATATTTTACATAATTCAAGAATGGTTGAAATTTTCGCCATTCAATACCTTTACTCTGGACAATATTTTAATATATTTTTACTTATTTTGCAAATAATTTAATTTCAGACAGCTAATTCTGCTGCATTGACTTGAAACCCTTGCCGTGAACTTCCGTTGCATTGCCGATAATGACAAAAGCACTCGGGTCAACTTCATGGGTGATGGCCTTCAATCTGGCTGTTTGGGGACGGGTCACTACACAGAGCAGCACTTCGCGTCCCTCACCCGTATAACCGCCCTGACCTTCAATTCTGGTTACGCCGCGTCCAAGCTCGTGAAGCAGCTTTTTATTGATCTCAGCGCCGTTGTTGGTTATGATAATCGCCGACTTAGCCATACCGAGGCCTTCCAGAATTGCATCGATAACCTTGATGCTGATAAATAAAGCAAGGGCAGCATACATGGCCGCTTCACTGCCAAATACAAAAACAGCCAGAGCTAAAACAACGAGATCACCCAAGAACATAGCCTGACCAGGGCTGACACCCGAAGTCTTGGCCAGAATCAGCGAAAGCAGCCCTGTTCCCCCGGCTGAGCCTCGAAAACGAAATATCAAACCAGCTCCAATCCCCATTACTACACCCCCATAAACCGCAGCCAGGAGAATGTCATCTGTGGCTGCCGGTAGAAAGGGAGCGGTTACTTCAATAGCAAGCGAAAAGAGAAATGTGCCAAGCAAACTCTGGATTACTAGCCGTGGGCCTAACACCAGGTAACCGACAATGAAAAAAGGTATATTTAAAAGAATAATGGTCAGCCCGACCGGTAATTTGAAAATGTGGTACAGAACGATGCTGAGTCCGCTTATTCCACCAGGAGCCAGCATATTCGGCACCATAAACATATTTATCCCTACAGCCAGAATCACTGAGCCGACTAAAATACCGATAAAATCGATTATGATTATTTTTAGATCAACCTTGCCAATCTTAGGTTTTTTTATTTTCATCTTTTCTCCTACTTCTTCAGCGGAATCATACCGCGGGCTTTCCAACGCAGGTACGCTTCGATAAATGGATCGAGCAGACCGTTCATCACTGCCTCTACCTGGCCGATTTCCACTCCGGTGCGGTGATCCTTGACCAAGGTAAAGGGTTGGAAAGTGTAAGTGCGAATCTGGCTGCCAAAACCAATCTCTCTTTGATAGCCGCGTTCGGCATTGATCTCTTCGACCTGTTCACGCCGGTTCAATTCGGCCAGCCGGGCCTGCAGCACACGCATAGCCTGCCGACGATTGTTGTGCTGTGAGCGATCATTCTGACAGCTGACTACAATATTGGTTGGTATATGCGTTATTCTTACAGCAGAGTCGGTTTTGTTGACATGCTGACCGCCTGCTCCACTCGAGCGAAAAGTATCTATCTTCAGATCGTCGGGATTAATCACAAATTCTTCTTCTTCCACTTCTGGGATAACATCTACGGAAGCAAATGAAGTATGCCGCCGTTTTGAAGTATCAAAAGGAGAAATGCGAATCATCCGGTGCACTCCTTTTTCAGCCTGTAGATATCCGTAAGCAGCATGACCGCGCACGATAATCGTGGCGCTCTTAATCCCGGCTTCATCGTCGATAAGCAGGTCGACCAGCTCAACCTGGTAACCTCTCTGTTCACACCACCGGTTGTACATACGCAGCAGCATTTCGGCCCAATCCTGTGATTCCAATCCCCCGGCACCCGGGTGAAACGAAACTATGGCATCGTTAAAATCGTAACTTCCGCCAAATAAAGTTTCCAGTTCCATTTTTTCCAGCCGCTCTTTGATATCTGCGATGATCGGCTTCGCCTCACTTACAGCTTCGTCTTCATCAAGGCCCTCCTCGTCGGCCAGCTCAAGAAATACTTCGGCTTCTTCAATCAAGTTTTCCAGTTCCTGCAGGGGACGGCTCTTCTCGCGCAGCGCACCCTGTTTCTTTAGGTATTCCTGGGCGCGCTTGCCATCTTCCCACATCACCGGATCGGCTGCCGCAGCTTCCGCCTCCTGCAGCAGTTTCAGTTTTCGATCATATTCAAAGAGAAACCCTCATTTCCTCAAATCTATTCTGTTGAAGAACCAATTCTTCTCTAAACTCTTTCAGCATCAAACCACCTGCTTTCTACACACCACAGCATTTTTTATACTTTTTACCACTGCCGCAGGGGCAGGGTTCGTTACGTCCTACTTTATCAACGGTAACCGGTTCCGTTTTGCTCTGTCGACCGTGCTCAGTCTTACTTATCCCGGCCGATGTAGCACCCCTATCGCCGCCGACTGCAGCGATACGCGGTTGATAACCAGTCACCTCTCCGGAAACAGCCTTTCTCTGCGGTGCAGCTGACACCCGCACCTGGTAAACAGCCCGCACAACATCAGTCTGGATCTGTTGAATCATATCTTCAAACATATCAAAACTCTGACGCTTGTATTCAACCAGAGGATCTCTCTGGGCATAAGCCTGAGTGTGAATTTCATTGCGCAGCTGATGCATAGCGTCAATAAAGAACATCCAGTGACGATCGACCGTTCGCAGCAGAACTACCCGCTCAAGCTCACGCATAATCTCGGGCGTCAGATCTTCTTCCCGTGCTTCGTAAAAAGAGCATGCCTCTTCGATTAACGATGTGCGCACATCTTCCGTTTCCTGATCAATCAGGTTTTCCAGGGTTATTCTCCCCTGACGCGCAATGAGGTCTTCTACTCGCTCAAGTATAGCCCGGGCATTTTCATCGTCGAGAAATCCCTGCGCAGACGTATATTCCAGCACCAATCTGCCAATCAATTCTTCGACCATAGCCATGATCGGCTCTTTGACATTCTCGCCTTCCAGAACGCGGCGACGTTGACTGTAAACCACTTCCCGCTGCTTATTCAAGACATCGTCATAGTCGAGCAGATTACGGCGGATCTCAAAATTTCGCGATTCTACCTTCTTCTGGGCATTCTCGATCCCTCGGCTGACCAGGGGGTGGTCAATCGGGATATCCTCTTCAATACCAAAACGATCCATCAGTGCAGCGATGCTATCTCCGCCGAAAAGACGCATCAGGTCATCTTCGAGAGAGACAAAAAACTGTGATGACCCGGGGTCGCCCTGGCGCCCCGAACGGCCCCGCAGTTGATTATCGATACGGCGGCTCTCATGGCGTTCGGTCCCCAGTACATGCAGTCCACCAAAGGATAGAACTTCTTCCCTTTCTCTTTTCGTCTCTTCAACAGCTTCTACCATCAGGACGGCCTGACGTTTCTCCCAACGTTCCCTGACTGTACTATCAAGTTCGGTTTCGTCAGCGCCAAATTCATTGATTAGCTGTTCTCTGGCCAGGTATTCAGGGTTACCGCCTAAAATAATATCGGTCCCCCGACCAGCCATGTTGGTCGAGATCGTCACAGCACCTTTGCGTCCTGCCTGGGCAATAATATAAGCTTCCCGGGCATGGTTGACGGCATTGAGCACCTCATGCTCAACACCCTGCCGTTTGAGCATTTTGCTCAGCATCTCCGATTTTTCCACGGAGATCGTACCGACAAGAACAGGCTGTCCTCTTCGTCGGCACTCGCCAATCTCTTCGGCCGCAGCCTTAAACTTGGCTCGATCAGTCTTATAGATCAGATCCGGCAATTCATCGCGGATTAGCGGCTGATTGGTCGGAATAGCGACCACATCCATACCGTAGATCGCACGGAATTCTTCTTCCTCGGTCAGGGCAGTGCCGGTCATACCGGCAATTTTAGCGTACATTCGAAAATAGTTCTGAAATGTAACCGAAGCCACTGTGCGTGTTGCCGCCTGCACCTGGACTCCTTCTTTCGCTTCAATGGCCTGATGCAAACCGTCCGAATAGCGACGGCCGGGCATCAGTCTGCCGGTAAATTCATCGACAATAATCACCTTGCCATCCTGGACAACATAGTCGACATCCCGCTCAAAGAGTGAGTAAGCTTTGATCAGTTGGTCAAAATAGTGGCGGTGCTCACTGGCAGTCTCTGCATCTTGATCTTCATCAGCATCTTCTGGTTCGGCACGCCCCTTACCCAGGCGCAGCAGCTGCAGGAGTTGAGGATTGATTCGCTCGAGCTCGCGATACCCTTTATCCTTAATATCAGCAAGCCGGGTCGCTTCGTCAATAACATAGTAAAGTTCTTCGTCAAGATGGTTAAGCCTTTTCTCGGTCATCAGGCGTTGTTTGGTTCGCTCAACCAACCTTTCGATGCCTGGTTCCTTCATCATTTTCATCAGGTTTTTATGCTTCGGCACTCCCCGGCGGGCCAGCAGCAGTTTCTCTGCTGCTTCTTCGCGGTTTTCAGTATCCAGTTCCTGATTGGCGCTATCTAAAAGTTCGCCGACCAGGCGACTCTGCTTGCGGATCAAATGTTCCACTTCATTTTTCCAGCGACCGTAATCTTCCTGAGCCTCAACCCGGCTGCTGATAATCAGCGGAGTACGCGCCTCGTCAATCAGAATGCTGTCAACTTCGTCAACTATGGTATAGTGCAAATCCTGCTGAACCATCTCATCTTTATAGAGAACCATGTTGTCCCGAAGATAATCAAAGCCAAGCTCATTGTTTGTGGCATAGGTTATATCAGCGCTATAGGCTTCACGGCGCTGCACCGGTTCGAGATTCTGCACTACAAGGCCTACTTTCAAACCGAGGAATTTAAAGATCGGGCCCATCCATTCGCGGTCGCGGCGGGCCAGATAATCATTGACAGTAACAATATGGACCCCTTCACCGGTCAGGGCGTTCAAGTATGCCGGTAAGGTGGCAACCAGGGTTTTCCCTTCCCCTGTCTTCATCTCTGCTATACGGCCCTGGTGCAAAACAACAGCCCCGACCACCTGGACATCAAAGGGCCGCATCCCGGTTTTACGTAGGGCTGCCTCGCGTGCAAGAGCAAACGCTTCTGGTAAAATATCATCCAGATTTTCTCCCTGCTTTAAACGATCCCTGAAATTTTCAGTCTGTTTGGGAAAATCGTCATCAGCGAGAGCCGAAGCCCACGGCTCTAGTTCACTAACCTGTTCGACTATATGTTGGAGGCGACGGACCTCTTTCTCGTTGGGGTCGCCAAATAGTTTATTGATAAAAGCGGTCATCGGTAAGCTCCTTTCGCCTAAATACTACCATCGGTTCAAACGGTCAAATCGGTTACGCTAATTATACAGCATTCGGATCAAGCTCAGAACAGAGTGCCCACAGACTGCCCGAAACAAGGGAATGCCCGCCGAGAACAACAGGGATCTGGCACTCCACAGCTGCCCGTGTAAATTCTCTCAACCACGGATGCTCTATCTCTTTCCAACATCCTAAATCTGATAAGTAGCGATCCCGATCTGAGGGATCATACCGGTAATGGTAGATCAAGACCCGACTGTCGATAAATGCGCAGCGAGCCACCCAGGCCAGGTAATTGAAAAATTGGTCGAGGCCGGCATTATCAATCAGTAGTCCAAGTAGTGAAACAACCTCTTGTGCTTTAATCCGACCAAGAGATTTCATGCCCCTTTCTTCCGAAAATACACGCAGGCGCAGTTTCAGAACAGCATTAAGGCGTCCGATTACCGGCGCTCCAACCCGGCCGATCAGAACTACATCCTCGTATTCATCTCTCAGTACAGCTTTGGCCTGTTCAAGATTGCTGTAATCAAGGTTGAAACTCTCGATCGCTGCTTTCGTCCGCAGCCCACCGAAAGGACTCGCTCCCAGAACAAGGATATCAGAGGGGGTATCGATGTCGAACATGAGGCCGAGAGAGTGCGGCATCAGCTCCATCTTCAGGCCAAGCTGGTCGCGCAGCGTCAAAGCAAAACTGTTATCCATCACCGGAAGTTCGGCTTCGGCAATAGCTTCCGGTACCGTAAAAGCAATTATATCTACAGATTGTGTGTTATTAGTGTAAACAAACTGCTCCCTCTGAAGCAGTTTTTGACAGATCATCTGCAGTTCTTCAACAGTAATCAGGGGGCAGCCTGCACCGCTCAGGCATAAAACCCTGGTTAATCCGTGTTCTTTAATTGTCGCCTGCATTGCTTTGCCAAAATGAAACTGATCTGGTCCGATGGAATTGAGTAATACTTCCGCGCCCAGACAGGTGGCCGATTCTACAAGCTCCGGACGGTTAGTGTGCAGATAGATCTTCCCCAGGCTGGGGATACATTTCATTTTCTCCAGGTTGTCCAGCAGGGCTGCCTGGCGAACCTTGGCCATCATCTCTTCCACCATGCTCTTTGGCTGTGAACCCTCGAAGATGACGGCACTGACACCATCGTTCATAAGGACGAACCTCTTCCCACTGCAATCTGTTACCGTTCTGTTGCAGTCACTTTACTCCGGCTCAATCAGACCATAATGTCCGTCCTTGCGGCGGTAGACAACACTAATTGAATTGCTTTCATCATTGACGAATACAAAAAAGTTATGACCGAGCAGGTCCATCTGGAGAATAGCTTCTTCGACGTTCATCAGCTTGAGCGGAAAACGCTTGGTTTTAACCAGGCGGTGCTCTTCTTCCGCCCTCGCTTCAGCTTCAGTAGCGGCATGTTTCTCGCTGATAACACGTAATCCTCTTTGACGCAGCGACTTGTTCATACGGGTCTTATACTTCTTGACCTGCCGCTCCAGTTTATCGAGTACCATGTCAATCGAGGCATACATATCGCTGGTTGACTCTTCTCCCCGCAGGATCAGGCCATTAAAGTACATGGTTACTTCAACGATATGCTCATCACGAATGACGCTCAGGACAACCTGGGCATCGGTAGATTTATCGAAATGCTTATCCAGCTTACTTATCTTCTTTTCTGCGTAATCGACCAGCGCCGGTGTAACTTCAATGTTTTTACCACGCACAGAAATTTTCACCTTGACAACCTCCTGCTCTTTAGTATAGATAATCATACTACTATAATAAATATTCCCCAGTCCAGTAAAAAATCCTTCCCCCAAAATTAGCTTATTCGTGGATTATATGCAATCACCACTCCAAAAACTTTTGCGCCACAGCCATGTAATACTGCTGCCGCCTCTTTCATTGTTGCTCCGGTGGAATAGATATCATCAATTAAAAGCACAACAAAACCCTGCGGTAGCGACGAAGTACAGCTGAAGACACCATGGATGTTTTCACGTCTTTCCAATCGGGATATCGTTGTCTGGGAAACAGTATCTTTATTTTTCACCAAAAGCTGCCGGCAGGGTATCCCGAGAATCCTGGCCGTATGACAGGCTACCAGGGTGCTCTGGTTGAATCCGCGCTCCTTCTCACGAAGCCTGTGCAAAGGTATCGGCACAACTACATGCGGGGCGCAGTACTCCTGCTTTATGATCTCTCGTGCTAACCAGACTCCGAAGGGACGGGCCAGGGAGCGGCGGTTCCTGTATTTCAGATCATGAAGCAGTGCCCGCCACTGCTGATCATACCTGGAAAGGGCAAATAGCGACTGCAGTGGAGATGCTGCCGAAAAGCAGGTGCATTCAGTTTGTCCCTGAAAGAACCTTTCACACTGGGGACAGATCCGTCCGGCGGGCGAAAAAGTTGTTCGACATGAGCTGCAAAGTGGCAACCCATCCGCTGACGGCAGGATAGTGCGGCAAAAGAGGCAGCGATCCGGAAAGAGTAAATTCAGTAAATAATCAAGCGGGCGTGCGGAAGGCTCTACTTCCGGCAAACCCTGATTTCGAGAGTGCGGCATTAATCAGACTCCCCTGAACGCAGCCGGCCGTCCAAAAAGCTGTAGCGATCTTCGGCCCGGTTATTGCGCACAGCAATGGCCAGGGCTTTTTTACTGCCAACCAATACTGCCAATTTGCGCGCCCGGGTAATCCCAGTATAGAGCAGATTACGCTGCAGCAGCATATAGTGCTGGGTCAGTACCGGCATAATGATTACCGGGTATTCACTACCCTGGCTTTTATGTACCGAAATAGCATAAGAGAGTACCAGTTCATCGAGTTCAGTGAAATCGTAAACCACCGGCCTGGGCTGGAGTAAATCGCGAAAAGTGACCACCATTTCCGCTTCTTCCCTGTCGATGACTGTAATTAGGCCGATATCACCATTGAATACTTCTTTCTGGTAATTGTTCCGTATCTGCATCACTTTATCCCCCAGGCGGTAGACAATGCCCTTGTTTGAAGCTTCCACCTTATTACGTGCCGGAGGATTCAGCGCCTCCTGCAGCAGCAGGTTGAGGCGGTCTACGCCGGCCGCTGTTTTTCTCATGGGGGTAAGCACCTGCAGATCAAGCAGCGGATCAAAAGGACCGTAATTAGGCAGCCGTTCCCTGCATAGCTGGACAACCAGTTGGGCGGCATTCTCGGGGTCTTCCTCATGGATAAAAAAGAAATCCTTGTTTTTTAAGTTCAGATAGGGCATTTCACCCTGGTTTACGCGGTGAGCATTAACGATGATCATGCTTTCCCGGGCCTGACGGAAGATATAGCCGAGGCGGAAACAGGGGATATTCCCGGCGCTGATCAAGTCCCGGAGGACATTGCCGGCTCCGACTGCCGGCAGCTGATCGACATCTCCGACCATGATCAGGCGGCATCCGGAAGGCAGGGCCTTAAGCAGATTATACATCAGCATCAGGTCAACCATCGAAGCCTCATCGATGATCACCACCTGGGCATCGACCGGATTATTTTCGTTGCGCAAAAACCGGAACCCTTCGCCGTCAGTATAACTGTACTCAAGGAGGCGATGAATCGTAAAAGCCTCTTCTCCGGTTGCTTCAGTCACTCTTTTTGCCGCACGCCCGGTCGGGGCAGCCAACAGCACTTTTTGTTTGATTAACTGGAATATAGAAAGGAGAGCCTTGATTGTGGTGGTCTTCCCGGTACCGGGGCCTCCGGTAACCACAAGAACACCGTTAAGAAGTGCCCCTTCAAGAACCTGTATTTGCTCACCGGTTAATTGGGAGCTGTCATGTTTGACCTTGCCGAGAGCCTGGGCAGTCTCCAGGGAGGAGTACTGTCGGGTCAGCCTGATTAGCTGCAGGATCAGCCGGGCTGAACCCTGTTCGGCCTGGAAAAAAGGAGCATAATAAACTGCTTCCCCACCCTCCCGCTGTTCACTAAAGAGGCGCTTTTGATCAACCATTAGACGGAGCTGTTCTTCGAGAAACTCCCCTTTTAGCGGCTCCCCGGAAACATCAAGCAGATCTCTGATCCGTTCAAAAAGCAGTTCACCCGGCAAGTATACATGCCCCTGTTCAGCAGCACGGCTGAGGGTATAGGTGATCGATGCCTGAATTCTTGCCGGGGCATCTTCAGGCAACCCTAACTGCCGGGCAATTTTATCGGCGGTCTTAAAACCGATGCCGAAAACATCTTCCGCCATACGGTAGGGATTTTCCCGAACCTGTTTAACCGTATCGGCTCCGTAGCGGCGGTAAAGCCGCATTGCCTGCCCAACACCGACACCGTACCCCTGCAGAAAAACAAGCACATTCTGCACATCTTTGTACTGCTGGTAGCTTTTTAAAATACCAGCTGCCTTTTTAGCCCCGATACCTTCAATTTCCTGCAGGCGGTGCGGCTCATTTTCCATGATCTCGAGGGTATCGAGACCAAAATAGTCGACTATCCTGGTCGCAGTTACCGGCCCAATTCCTTTTATTAATCCGGAAGAAAGATAACGGATTAAACCTTCTTTCGTTACCGGAAGAAGGCGCTCCCATTGAGCAACTGAAAGCTGTTTGCCATAGCGGTTATGAACCTGCCACTCACCGCTGGCCATCAGGCTTTCGCCTTCCTGCATCGGTGGAAAGCTGCCGACTATAGTTACAGCCTTGCCGTCACTACAGCGTAAAATGCCCACGAGATAAGAACTCTCTTCGCTGTAAAATCTTATTTTTTCAAGGGTTCCTTCAAGACGTTCCAGCCGGTTGCCCTCCGATCAAACTTCTCCATCTGCTCAATTCTACCATACATCGGGATGAAATTTCCGCTCTTGCTTGAGCGAAAGGCCTGAAAAGGGTATATTTGTCAATTGTGATCTGTTGCTAATACAACGCCTCTTTCAGCAATTCAACCTTATCGAGCCGCTCCCAGGGTAGGTCGAGCTCCGGGCGGCCGAAATGGCCGTAGGCCGCCACCTGCTGGTAGATCGGACGGCGCAGGTCGAGGTTTTCGATAATTGCCGCCGGGCGCAAATCAAAGTGCTTGCGAATCAGTTCTTCGATAACTGGCACCGGCAATTTTTCCGTGCCGAAGGTTTCGACCATCAGAGAAACCGGGCTGGATACTCCGATTGCGTAGGCAACCTGGAGCTGGCACTTGGCAGCCAGGCCGGCAGCGACCACGTTTTTCGCCGCATATCGGGCGGCGTACGAGGCCGAGCGATCGACTTTCGTCGGATCCTTTCCTGAAAAGGCTCCGCCGCCGTGAGCAGCGTATCCACCATAAGTATCAACAATAATCTTACGTCCGGTCAGACCGGTGTCTCCCTGCGGTCCACCAATCACAAAGCGGCCGGTCGGGTTGATCAGAAAACGGGTCTCCGGCAGCAGCAGTTCAGCGGGAACAATTTCGTGGATAACATGCTCGATGACATCCTGCTCAATCTGCTCCAGGGTTACGGAATCACTGTGCTGGGTTGAAATAACAATAGTTTGCAGATGTGCGGGACGCCCGTTGCGGTAGGCAACACTGACCTGGGTTTTCCCGTCTGGACGCAGGTATTTGAGTAAGCCTTTCTTGCGCACCTCGGCAAGCCTCTGGGCCAGTTTGTGGGCGAGCGAGATCGGCAGCGGCATAAGTTCGGGAGTCTCATCGCAGGCAAAACCGAACATCAGCCCCTGATCACCTGCTCCAATCAGGTCGTAACGGTCAGTCTGCTGCTTGCCCCTGATTTCAAGGGCCTCATTGACACCCTGAGCTATGTCGGGCGATTGCTCATCGATTGAACTGAGTACGGCGCAGGTATCACCGTCGAAGCCATACTTGGCCCTGGTGTAGCCAATCTCTTTTATCTTTTCCCGTACCAGCCTGGGAATATCGACATAACATTTGGTTGTGATCTCTCCGCAGACCAAAACCAGGCCAGTGGTAACCATTGTTTCCGCTGCTACCCTGCCCTGGGGATCCTGCTCCATGATCGCGTCGAGAATCGCGTCAGAAATCTGGTCGGCGAGCTTATCCGGGTGACCCTCGGTGACCGATTCCGAGGTGAAAAGATAGTTTCTCTGATACATTGATGGTTCCTCCTTCGCGATTATTGTTTCTGTTACCGCTTGATCCTGACTGGTTTACTTCATGTATATGCCTGTTAAAAGCATCCTTTACGGATTACCGCGCAGGCACTGGCAAGCTTCAGTAAACGCTATAAACATAAAAAAACCTCTTTCGCTTTTAAGAGGCTCTCACGACGCCTCTCATCTCCCGGGGTAGATTACTGCCCCGCAGCAATTGGCACCGTGATCACATTCGATCCGGTTGCCGGGATTCATCGGGGCTGGCCCTCCTCCGCTCTGGATAAGAGTAACAGATATTCAGTTGTTAAGAATAATACAGCAGGCCTGTGTAGAAGTCAATCAGCTTTTTATTACTTAACTCCTGTCAGCCAGTCCCGTAGCAGTACAGTGCCGTCGATCATTTTAACCCCTTCTTTCTTACAACTCAGCCATCCATGCTTTCTGTAGTGTGGCCACAACCTCGTCATCGCTGACCTGATCGAAGTGATTGTAAAACTGGCCGACAGCTGCAAAACTGGTCGGTGCTTCAAGGTAAACGAGATCGTCGACTTCACTATTTAGACGGTTGAAGGTTTCAGGTGGGCCGACCGGCACGGCGAGGACCAGCTTCGACGGTTTCTTCTCCCGTAAACTGCGCAGGGCAGCCAGCAGGGTGTATCCGGTGGCCACGCCGTCGTCGATCAATATTACCAAACGGTTGCTAATCGCCGGTAAAGGGCGATTGCCGCGGTAAAGTTGAAGGCGGCGGTTAATCTCTACCTGTTCTTCATTTACCGTCTTTTCAATATAATCTTCGAAGACGCCCAGTCGCGAAATAAGCTGGTCGTTAAGTATGACAAAACCATCGCCAGCCACCGCACCGATAGCCAGTTCATGTTGAAAGGGTGCCCCGATTTTACGAGTGATGATCAAATCAAGGTCACCGCCAAGATTTTCCCATACCGGTGCGGCTACAGTTACACCGCCGCGCGGTACAGCCAGGATAAGCGTTTCCGAGCCCTGGTATGCTTCCAATTTGGCTGCCAATAGCTCGCCAGCCTGTCGCCGGTCGTCAAAGATCATTTCGATTCCCTCCCGGTTAAACATAGAGAGTTTGCGGAATTGGATAACAGTTCCCTTGTCCCGCTAGAGGTTGAGTGCCTGGAAAAGTTTTTGCGAGAGCTGTACCGCTGCCGATTCGGCCGGCAGCGCAATCAGCGCTCTGCCGTTAAGATCATATTCAGCAATCAGGGGATCGTGGGAGATCTCACCGAAAAGATCCAGGCCACTGTTCTTAATCTCCTTAGAAAGCTTCTCTAAATCGCCTTCGCGACTGCGACCGATCACCATGCCCATTTTCGAAACAGCGATCTGCACGTTTTCGACAATAGCTTTAATCCGCCCGGCTGAACGAATACCGCGTGCGGTCGAATCGCTGGTGACCAACAGCAGGTCAATCATCGGCAGCAGGCGCCTGCTCAGGTGTTCGAGACCTGCTTCATTGTCGATAACCGTGTAATCGTAATTCTTGCTGAGCTTCTCGAGATACCGTTTCAGTAAATCGTTCGGGTAGCAGTAGCAGCCCGGCCCCTGGGGGTTACCCATTACTAACAGATCAAAGGCCTTGTCTTCAACCAGGGCCCGGCTGAGACGGTACTCGATAAAGATATCTTTGGTCATACCGGCCGGAACGACATCGGGTTTCTTGGTATCTTCAATGATGGTCCCGATAGTTTCAATCACTTCCAGGCCCAGAGCTTCATTGAGGTTGGCGTTGGCATCGGCATCGACGGCAAGGATGCTTTTCCCCGGTTTATTTTCGATCAGGTAGCGGATCAGTAGGGCAGAAAGAGTTGTCTTTCCGGTGCCCCCTTTACCGGCGACTGCAATACGTGTTGTCATAACTGATTCCTCCTACGATCATTTAATTCTGTTTCCCGGATAGTTTAATCCGAAACTGCTGCAATGGATGATCATCCGGATTATCTGGCTTTCATTTTATTTATTCTGACTGCTGTATTCTGAATTCTGAACCCCAGCATATTTAAAGTCGCCCGATGAGCACTTCCTCCAGCTGGGCGATGGTACTGCAGGGCCACATCTCAACCACTGCGCCAACCAGGCCGACCGAGCGGTAATCAGGCCAACGCTCTACCTGCAGTGGATTTAGCCAGATCACCCGTCTGACCCGGTCTTTGAACCTCTGCAGCTCTTTGACCATACTGTCAACAGCAACAGTCTTTGTATCGCTGACCACAATTACCGTGGTTTTTGTATTCAGTCTATCCGGGTAATTTTCACCCAGTATCCGGAGGGCCGAGCCAATATTAGTTCCGCCACCCCAGATTTTACTATGACGGATGACCCGGTCGAGCAAATGCTTCAAATCGGACCGCCCCTTCAACTCCGCGGTCAGGTCTTCCAGGTTGTCTGAAAAACTAAAACAGGAGAGGTCCCGGACCACCTCGTGAAGACCGTGCATGAAATGAATAACAAAAGTGCTATAGTGCTTCATCGAAGCAGATACGTCACAAAGCAGGAGAATCTGCTGCTTTGAACGGCGTTTCGGCTTGTACTTCAGGTTGAAGATGATCCCGCCGAAGCGCATGTTGTCACGCATTGAGCGACGCAGATCCAGGGGCCCACTGTGTGAACCACTGCGCCTGCGGCGTAGAATCTGGACAGCCAATTTCCGGGATAACCGCTGAAGAAGCTGTTCAGCGGCAGGCAGATCTGCAGCGGTAATTGCCTCAATATCGGTTTCACGCAGACAGTCGTCCTTGCTGCCGCCGGAACCGGCCCCGTTTCCGTTTGAGGTATCAGGAGCACCCCGGCTGTTCTGCTCATCCTTACTGCGGCAGTAGCGCAGGTGACTCTTGACAGTCGTTTCCAGAATGGACCGAAAATGCGGCTCAACCTTGTTGCCGGCTTCAGTCTTTTGGACAAAATCCTGCAGTCTGCTGCGCTGCTCTGAAGAGAGGTCGCTGTACTGCCGCAGTTCCTGAAGGTTTAGCTGTAGTGTCTCACCCTTAAACTGCAGATCGAGTGCGGCCTGCTTCAGTTTTCTGGCAAAGGCTTCCTGTTGTTCTGCCACCTGATCAGCCCTGTGCCGATGCTGTTCGGCGGGCACGAAGAAGTGATCAAAAATACGGCTGAAGGTGGTCTGATCCCGGCGGCTCTTAACCAGTGTTGCCTGCAGGGCCACTTTAAAGTCTTTACGGGAAGAGAAGTCAATCTTCTGTAGGGAACGCAGAGCATCGATCATCTCGATCGTGCCCACGGGCAAGCCTTCCTGCCGTAGGAGACCGGCAAAGAGAGCCAGATTTTCCTCAAGATATAATTCGGGTATTTTCTCTGTTAACGGCATTTGCAAACCTCACCGCCGTTTCCGCTCTGCTGAAGGATTCGTTCAATCCCTTCAACCCCGATCTCCTGCCTGAAGAGCTGCTGGTCGGCTCGTGTCTTCAACACCAGGTTCAGCGTGTCAGCAACCAACCTGCCATCAAGACGACTATGGTTAAGCGAAACCAGGGCTCGAGCCCAGTCTAATGTTTCCGCAATTGAAGGTTTCTTGCGCAGATCGGGCTGTTGCCGCAGTCGGGCCACGACCCGGGCCGTTTCCCAGGCCAAGCGTTCAGCGATTCCGGGTACCTTGGCCTTGATGATCCGAACCTCTTTTTCAACGTCGGGAAAATCAAGATAAAGATAGAGACAGCGCCGTTTGAGCCCATCGGAAAGCTCGCGTTCATTGTTGCTGGTCAGGATCACTACCGGGATCTTTTTCGCCGGTATCGTCCCCATCTCGGGGATGGAAACCTGGAAATCGGAGAGAACTTCAAAGAGAAAAGCCTCGAATTCCGGATCACACTTGTCAACTTCATCAATGAGGAGAACCGCTGTATCTTCAGAGCGGATCGCCTTTAGCAGGGGCCTTTCCAGCAGGTATTGGTCTGAAAAGAGATCTTCTTCGCGAATCTGAGTTTCCTTCAGACTGCGATTCATCTGGATGCGCAATAGCTGACGCTGGTAGTTCCACTCGTATAACGCTTTCGTCTCATCGAGTCCTTCATAACACTGCAGGCGGATCAGACTGGCCTGCAGTATTTCGGCCAAGACTTTGCCCATTTCCGTCTTGCCGACCCCGGGAGCTCCCTCAATCAAGAGCGGCTTCTGCAGTTCAAGGGCCAGAAAAACAGTCAGGACAGTACTCTCGTCGCAAATATAGCCAACCCGTTCAAAGCTTTTACGTAGTTCAGGTAATGATATGATCATCGCTGATTGCTCTTCTTTCTGTCTGAAATAAAATAAGAACAGCCCTTACTTGATGACCTAATAATACTACAAAGCGCCAAACCGGGCAAACAGATTGCCTGCAGCAGATCATCTCAAATCAGCTACCGGAACTGTTTACAGGAAAAGCTCCCGATATGGTAGAATACTGTTGATTGAATAAATACAACCAACTGCTGGAGGTCAAGATGATCAGATACAACGGACAGTCAGAAACAGGTAAAATTGAATCTATTTTGATGAAAAGACCGGAAACGACCTGGAAGAGTCAGGCTAATATCAACAGCCAGTGGCAGCAGCTGCATTACCCGTCAGAACCAGATTACGCAAAAGCACTTAAAGAATACAATCAGTTCGCCACCATCATCGAAGCTGAAGTTCCTGAAATCCATTACCTTCCCGAAGATGACAGCACCTGGCTTGATTCAATCTATACCCACGACCCGGTGATTATTACCAAAGGCGGAGCTGTTCTCTGCAACATGGGAAAAGAAGAACGTAAAAAAGAACCAGAAGCAATCGGCAGGTATCTGGAAAGCATCGGAGTGCCTGTCTTAGGGGCGATTAAAGCGCCGGGTAAAATCGAGGGCGGAGACGTGGTTTGGTTCGATGACGACACCGTAGCAGTCGGCCTCAGTTACCGCACCAACCGCGCTGGAGTAGCCCAACTGCGCGAGCTGACCAAGGGGTTGGTTAAAGAGATTATCGAAGTACCCCTGCCCCACGGCAACGGGCCCGATGAATGCCTGCACCTGATGTCGATGATCAGCCCGGTCGACCACAACCTGGCCGTGGTTTATTCCCCTTTGATGGTTGTTCCCTTCCGCAATCTGCTGATCGAAAAGGGGATCAGTTTCGTTGAGGTTCCGGATGACGAATACGACAACTTCGCCTGCAACGTTCTGACCCTGGCCCCACGCAGGTGCGTGATCATTACCGGTAATCCAAAAACAAAGGCTGCCCTCGAGCGCGAAGGTGCAATCGTCTTTGAATATCAGGGAGAAGATGTTTCGATTAAAGGGGGCGGCGGCCCAACCTGCCTGACCCGGCCACTATTGAGAAGTTAGCGGTGAGAGATTGGCAGTTGGAAATGCACTCCCTCACCCCGACACTCCCCCTAAAATTTGTAACAGCTACCCGGTGGCAGCACCACGCACTTGCTGCCCGTTTTTTTCTCGACCTTCCGCTTAAACTCTTCCGGATCTGCTTCGATCAGGGGCCAGGTGTTGTAGTGGTAGGGAATCACAGTTTTTGCTTTTAGAAAAGAGGCAGCGACTACGGCATCATCAATACCCATAGTAAAATTATCACCGATCGGTAGCAGGGCCAGGTCGAGAGCGTCAAGCTCGCCAATCAGCTTCATGTCGCCAAAGAGTGCTGTGTCCCCGGCAAAATAGAACTTTTTCCCGTAGTACTCAACGACAAAGCCGCAGGCATGACCCCCGGGCACTCCCGCTCCATGAAAAGCAAGAGTCAGCTTGACCGAGCCAAATGGGAAACTATGCCTCCCACCAAGATGCTGGGCATGAGTATGCAAACCCTTCTCACCGGCCTGCCCGGCGATTTCCGCTGTCGATATAATTGTTGCCCCGTTCATTCTGGCAATCTCATAAGCATCGCCCAGATGATCGAAATGGCCGTGCGAGACCAGGATATAGTCGGTCTTGATCTCCTCCAGCTTAAGCGGTGCCAGGGGGTTGTTGGTAACAAAAGGGTCAAACAGCAGCGTTTCCTTTCCTTCTTCGCCAAGCTTAAAAGCAGCATGACCTAAAAAAGTAATTTCAGGCATACTAAAACCTCCTTTCACTATACATTCTATAACAGCTGCCCATAGTCTTTCAAAGCCATAATATGGCCCAATTCCGCTGCTTTTCTTATATATGAATCATCTGTAGTCAGCAATGTTCCATCATGATAGATTGCTACAGCATGATAAACAGCATCGTAAAAAGTAACTTTATAACTTTTCATTAACGAAAACGCTGACTCGGCTAACTCAAGGTTCATTTCCTGCTGATCGAAGTTATAGCCGATAAGAACTTTCATAATTCCCGGGGCAAATTCCATGTTTTTTAACCCTAATATATTTCCCACCTCGAAGCACCATAGTTTTGGCAATATTATGTTTACTAAACCGTTAACCCAAGAATTGAGCAAAGTCATAGCAATATGAGTATCTTCTTCCAGGGGATTTGAAATGGCCCATTTTATGATAACAGATGCATCAGGCACTACTACACCGCTGTTCATACACTATCTCTGCTCCTGTCTTTTCTAATCAGATCCTGCATTATTACATCATCAGCCTTGATGCTTTTTCTTCTGAGATCAAGCAATTCTGTAGTTAGCTGTTTTCGCTTCAGCATATCAAGTTCTTTTTTAAGGGCATCATTGACTACCCTGCTTCTCATGCCACTGGGAACATACTGTTCCAAGCTCTCCTTCACTTCCTGATCGATCATAAAGTTTATTCGATAAGAATAGTTTTTTGATGCTTTATCCTTGTTAATGCTCATAGTAATTCTCCTTCCACAACATATTTACACTAATATTATACACATTTATATTACTTATTACAACTGTTTAAGTACCAATAGAAAAATAACTGTTGTCTTTAGAAGTTTATTCTTCCCCGATCAAGTCCGTAATGTTGTGTAAAAACGATTTCAGTTAGAACTAACAGCTTAACCAATACGCGTAACCTTTTTAATATCTTTAGGCCGGTCATTTAACCAGGCATCAAATTCGGCCATTTCAAAGTAGCGGCGGCCGCT
>JAUWPV010000028.1 GCA_030611385.1 Bacillota bacterium
GGCTTGCGGGATAAGTATAAGACAATTGTCGGCGGTGCCCCGGTTACGGTGCGCTGGGCGAACAAGATCGGTGCTGATGCCTATGCCGAGAATGCGGGTGAAGGCGTCAACAAGATTATGGCTCTGATCGGTGAAAAATGAACGGAGCCATCAAAGAGTGAGAACTATAGATTTATTTTGGAGAGTCGATAACCTCGACAAAACGTTAATAAGTCAATATATACTCACTATAAGTCACTATTGCATTAATACAGCTGTACGCAATCCTGATTGTATTTAATAATGCTTATAATACCCGGCTTTTCGATGCAGTGTTTTTATTTAATAGGCTGCGCAATAAGGCAGAATATAAAAAATAATATTTGTTGCAGCAATTGGCTGATTTATGGTACGATTAATGCATGTGTTAGTTTTGTTGTAGAAGAATAATGTTATATGAAACGAGATAAATAGTCATTTGACACAGGATATTTAAAAGGGGGTGTTTATTGCGTTAATCTGAAAAGGTTACAGAAGAGTAACTGAAGTTTTTTGGGAGGGTTCAACATTTTATTTTATAGGAGGCAGTAAGTAAATTGAGGCTATCAAAATTATTATTAATTGGTTTAGTATTATTAATAACTTGCGCTATCCTTGTGGGTTGTCAACCTGATGAAGGTGCGCCGGATGTGGAACCGGAAACTGATAATATTATTAAAATTGGTTACGTAGCGCCCTTTACCGGACCGGCTGCCGAGTTCGGCACTAATGGGTGGAGGGGAGTGCAAATTGCCGTTGATGAGGTAAATGCTGAAGGCATTCTTATTAACGGTGAAGTACACACCATAGAAATTATCCGCTATGACAGTACCTGTGAACCAACACAGTCTGTTGCTTCAGTTCATAAAATGATCCTGGAAGATGGTGTAGTTGCTTTTATCGGTGACCACTGCAGTTCGTGCTGTATGGCTATTGCTCCTCTGGCTGACTCATATGAAGTGCCTGGAATTACGATTGAGTGTGCCGCCGAAGCTGTAACCAAGCCCGGGCATCCTTACTTTTTCAGAATGCGCCCGGATATGGCCCTGATGAGCCCACTGGCTGCAGAACCTATTTTCGACATAATAAAACCAGCTACAATAGCATACGTAGCAGTTAATGATGACTATGGTAGATCGTGGGTTGGATCGCATCAAGAAGGCTTTGATGAATATGGCGTGGAAAAGGTCTTAGAAGATTACTTCGAACGCGGCACAACAGATTTTACTATTTTGTTGAGTAAGATCAAGGGATTAATGCCGGATATGGTCGGTTATGTAGGAACTTCTACAGAAGGGGCCCTGCTGCTTAAGCAGGCTTATGAAATGGGCCTTATTCCGGGCATAGCATTTTATGGAGCTGAAGAGATGGCTTCATACGAAATGCTTGATCTGGCCGGAGCTGAAGTATTGGAAGGAACTTACGCCATCGCTCTCTATGGGGAAGCACCGGCTGCACTGGAACAGGAAGTTCAAGCAAGGTTTGATGCCCCCCTCCATTACGCTATAATTTTTGCCTATGATGCCATTTATGTTATGGCAGATGCTATCGAAAGGGCACAATCCCTGGATTCAACTGATATCAGAGATGCACTGAAAGCAGGGCAGTATGTGACTCTGGCCGGGTTTACCGAGTTTAAAGATTTCGATGACTACCAGAACCAGGGTTTCTACGCACCTTACCTGGTCAGGTGGGAAAATGGTGAAATGGTGGTACTGGGTCAATAGAGCTAATCTAGAAGGTTCGTGAATGCAGCATACAATTAATACTTGGATACATTTAAGAGCAAACGCAGGTTTGCATTATCTGCTCCTGCGTTTGCTCTTGCTTTTGATAATGCATATTTCCAGATAAAGGCAGCAAACTTATGATAGGACATTTCAACATTAGTTAAAGTACTTAACCGCTGTCGATACAGAAAGGAGAGAACAGGTTGGAAATATATATCATTAACGGGCTTGTTCTAGGTTCAATCTATGCCCTTATTGCTCTGGGAATAAACCTCATTTGGAGTATTACCGATATTCCTGATTTCAGCCAGGGTGGTATCTATGTTATTTCTGCTTATGTTGTTTATTTCTCAATAACTACATTAAATCTCCCCTGGTATATTGCTATCGTGGCAGCAGCACTGGCTGGCGCTGTCATGGCCTTTTGTTTTGAAAAGTTTCTTTACCGCCGGTGGCGGGGTAGGACAGATCATATTCAGTTATTATGCGCAATAGCTTTATTTTTCCTTTTAGCGAACCTGGCAATATATCTCTGGACAGCCAAATCGCTCAACCTGGAACATTATATTATGGGAAAAGCAGAAATCTTTGGCGTGGGGGTCTCGTATCAAAGATTAATGATAATTGTGGTTGTGATTGTATTGTTTATTCTTATAAACCTTTTCCTAATGAAAACTAAAACAGGAAAAGCAATCAGGGCAGCCACGCAGGATATAGAAGTTGCTCCCTGGATGGGTATTGATATCAATAAGGTATTCTCGATTATCTTTGCCATGGGTGGTGCTCTTTCCGGAATTGCCGCAGCACTGGTCGCTCCGGTTTTTGCAGTTTATCCGATGATGGGTGAACTGCCGCTTTTAAAAGCTTTGGTTGTCGTTATTTTAGGTGGTAAAGGCAGCCTCGTCGGTACACTTATTGCCGGTATGGGGTTAGGTATTTTGGAAAGTTTAGGAGCCGGTTATATCTCTGCTTCATATCAACATGGCTATGCTTTTATTATCCTGCTTATCGTCCTTGTATTCAAGCCACAGGGCTTGTTTGGTTCAAGGAAGGAATAAATGATCGGTTATTCAAATCTTCAAAACAGTTATCTTAAATAGTTCGATATTGTGATATGAGAGGTGAAATTATGGAACTGGCGAAAAATAACCCAACACTAATCAATAAAAAAAATATAATGATATGGGCAACTGCGCTAGTTGTAGTTGTTGCTGTAAGTTTTGTTCCCGTAATCTTTTCTCGCTATGTCATTTACGTTGCTACCCTGGCCCTGCTTTATGCAATGCTTACGGCCAGTTATGATTTGATTTTCGGCTATACCGGACAATTATCATTTTCACAGGGAGCTTTTTTTGGCCTGGGCGCTTATACATCAGCGTTGTTGACTCTCTCAGGCGGCCTTAATTTTTGGCTGGCCCTCCCGCTAACAGTAATTGTTGGTTTTATTATTGCTGCTTTGATTGGTTCGCCGGCTTTAAGACTTCGGGGATCCTACTTTGCAGTTACCACATTTTTCCTGGCGCATTTTGTATATTTAGTCTTTTTGAATACCGATAAACTTACCGGGGGGCCGATGGGTTTAAGGAATATTCAGCCCCCTGACAAGTTGTGGTTTATTGATTTTTCACAAATGAATGTTTACTTCTATTTTGTCCTATTATTTACCATCCTGGTACTGCTCTTTCTATACTACCTGATTTACAAAACTGAGATAGGCCGGCGCTTCGTTGCCATTAGAGAAGATCAAGATCTTGCTGAATCTTTAGGGGTTAATACATCGTTTTATAAAGTCCTTTCGTTTAGCATTAGTGGTGCACTGGCTGCACTCTGCGGCTCTCTTTTCGCTCACTATTTTCTTTTATTACATCCATCCCAGTTTGCCTGGTTTACTTCTGAAATGATTGTGATCATGACCTTGGTAGGCGGAGCGGGAACCTTGATAGGGCCGGTTTTAGGAGCAGCTGTGGTTACTTTTATCCTTGAGCTTTTCAGGTATGCTCCTGAATTGAGATTTATTATCTGGGCTGCCGCCCTGATCGCCATACTGGTTTTTGAACCGAAAGGTTTGATGGGTATGGCAAAAAGAATTCGTTTTAGGAGGTCACAATAATGACAGACATTTTAGAAGTAAAAGGTCTGAAGAAGCAATTTGGTGGACTTGTTGCAGTTAATAACCTCGACTTTACCATTGAAGACGGAAGCAGGACAGGGATCATCGGGCCTAACGGAGCAGGAAAAACAACGACCTTTGCTATGATAGCCGGTGAACACAATCCTACAGCAGGCAGTATTTTATTCGAAGGTGAGCGTATCGATCGACTCAAGCCGTCAGTTATTTGTAAGAAGGGTGCAGCCCGGACCTTCCAGATAGTGCGCGTGTTTAGACAGCTTACTGTTTATGAACATATTATTATGGGTGCTGTTGCAGGAAAATCATGCTTTTCAACCTGCTCATATCAAACGGATGAAATTGAACATCTTATGGAATTAACCGGGTTTGAAAATGATCATGATAAAATAGCCGGCAGCCTGACATCAGCGCGGCAAAAACAGTTGGGTTTGGCAACTGCATTGGCTACAAAACCGAAGCTTTTACTTCTCGATGAACTTATGGCCGGTCTCAACCTTTCAGAGATCGAAAGAAGCCTCCTGATTCTCCGGAAAATCAATGAAGAAATGGGTATCACACTGGTAATTATTGAACATGTGATGCGGGTAATCATGGGCCTATGCAAAAAAATCATCGTTCTCGAAACAGGCCAGAAAATCGCTGAAGGCACTCCCAAGGAAATATCCGAAAATAAAAGAGTAATTAAAGCTTATCTGGGGAAGGAGGAAAAAGCATATGCTGGAAATTAAAAATCTGAATGTTGGCTATAAAGGTGTTCAGGTTATCTGGGATGTATCTTTTGAAGTTAAAGAAGGAGAGATAGTAGCCTTTGTGGGAGCAAATGGAGCAGGCAAAAGTACTATTCTAAAAACCATATCTGGAGCTCTTGAACCAATGTCTGGTGATATAATATTTGGCGGCGAGTCGTTAATTGGAACACCGGCTCATAAAGTTGTTTCCAAAGGGATGGCCTATATTCCGGAAGGAAGAAGGGTATTCCCTTACATGTCGGTGAGGGATAACCTGGATTTGGGGGCCTTCATTATAAACAAGAAGGAAGATGTTAGCAAAAGCTTGGAGCGTGTATTTGAGTTATTCCCAAGGCTTAAAGAAAGACAAAACCAAATGGCCGGCACTTTCAGTGGAGGGGAACAACAAATGCTGGTTATTGGCCGGGCATTGATGTCGGCGCCTAAATTTTTAATGATCGACGAGCCTTCATTAGGTTTACAACCTACTATTGTTGACTTGGTTTACGAGGCGCTAGAAATTTTGCACAAACAGGGCATTACAATCCTGCTTGTTGAACAAAATGTCCAAAAAAGCCTCGAGGTGTCACAGCGTGGCTATGTTCTTGAAAATGGAAGGATTTCCATGGAAGGCATGAGCAAAGATCTTCTGAACAACGAAGATATTAAGAGTGTCTACTTTGGTATTTCCTAATAATAAGCCAAGATGGACCGATCGGTGCATGAAAATTTATAAAATTACCACGCTCCTGATTATCCTCTTGGCTGTGTTTGGTTGTTATATGAACAACGCTACTGCAGAGGAAAAGTTTAGTAATAATAATGTTTCAGAAAGGCCAGTCCTATATTATTTTTGGGCTTTTTGCCCTCTCTGTGATGAGCCGGATCTCAATTTGATCAATATTGAAACCTATCCGATTGACATCGAAATAGTTGAGGTGGTCTACGATCGGGACAATCTAAAAAAATACCATCAAATGCGAGAAGAACTTGGTATTGAAACAATAGTTTTTCCAACATTTATTTTTAATGATCAATACTGGTTGGGTTTTTCACCGCTGATTGAAGAGGATATAATCAAAGCTATAGAATATACCCTTTATGAAATACCCGTAAATGATGAAGTAACAAAACTATCACTACCGATTATCGGTGAGATTGATCTGGGCGCAACACCGATTTTGCTTACCACTTTGTTGTTATCATTTCTGGATGGCTTTAACCCCTGTTCTTTTTTCGTTTTAACATTTTTGCTGGCCATAATAGTACATTCTGCTTCACGAAAAAGAATATTTTTGGTCGGTATAACTTTTTTACTGGTAACATCTTTGGTTTACGGATTATTTATACTGGGTGCTTTAAATGTTATGCTTTTTGCGGCTCACCTGTTTTGGATTCGCAATGTTGTTGCTGCAATAGTTATAGTATTGGGCATATTCAGTATCAAAGATTTTTTTATTTACAAGGAAGGCGTTTCCGTCAGCATCCCTGACAGCTATAAAGTAAAATATTACCAACAGGTAAGGAAAGTGTTTTATACAAAATCTATTATTCCCATGATTTCAGCAACAGCGGCCATGGCTCTGGGTATTGCTCTTGTCGAATTACCCTGTACGGCAGGTTTTCCCTTTATCTGGACCAGTATAATCGCCGGGCTTGATCTGTCACCATCGCAATATGTATTTTTATTTGCTGTTTACCTGACTATCTATTTAATAGATGAGCTAATACTCTTTTTCCTTGCCTTGATCAGAATGCGGACATTGAAATTAACTGAAGAAAGAGGACTGCTCTTAAAATTAGTAGCAGGCAGCTTAATGTTGGTACTTGGACTGGTGCTTCTGCTAAAACCAGAATATATGCAGAACATATTAGGCATTTTGATGGTTTTTGGGGTAACATTCCTAATTATAGTTATTATGTACCTGATCAGGAAACTTATAAGTTTTCAATCCAGATAATTTGAATAATGTAAAGGAGGTATATGTATGAAAGGATTCTATGGAAAAATATTAGAAATTGATTTGAGCGCCGCTACGCATCGGGAAACAGCGATTCCGGAAGAAGATTACCGGAAATACCTGGGTGGTAGCGGGCTGGCGGCCAAAATATTTGACGAACGGGGTTATGGAAAAATCCCTCCCCTGGCCGATGAGGCCCCTCTGTTAATATTTACGGGTATTTTAACCGGTTACAACATCCCGACTGCCTGTAAGGCGGCTTTTTGCGGTAAATCACCGGCTACCGGTATCTGGGCAGAAGCGATTGTAGGCGGTTACTGGCCGGCGGCCTTTAGAACAAGCGGTTACGATGGCATCATCATCACCGGTAAAGCAGATAAACCAGTTTACCTCTGCTTCGGTGAAGGTGAATTTACCGTCAAAGACGCCTCCGCGCTTTGGGGTGGAGATGTCTTTGCAACAGTTGATAAGTTGCAGGCCGAACACGGAGAAAAAGCAAAAGTGGCCGCGATTGGTCCCGCCGGAGAAAATGAAGTGTTGATCGCGGCAATTATGATTGACGGACAGGATGCGCGGGCTGCCGGGCGCTGTGGTCTGGGTGCCCTGATGGGATCCAAAAACCTGAAAGCGATTGTTACAGTAAAAAGCGATAAGCTGCCGCCTCTGCACGACAAAGAAGGTTTGGCTGAAGCGCGGAAAAAAGTTTTACCAATAATTCGTGAAAAGGCGAAAGGTTTAAGCGATTTTGGAACCGCCGGAGGTGTAGTGGTAGTCGAAAAACTGGGCGATCTACCGATCCGCAACTGGGCCGGGGGCAGCTGGACTGAGGGGGCGGCTAAAGTCTCCGGCCAGGCCATGGCTGAAAAATATTTTGTTAAGCATTATGCCTGCTTTGCCTGCCCAATTCGCTGCGGCAAAGAGATGAAAGTGCCACTTGGCCCGCATAGTGGAACTATTTCGCACGGACCCGAATACGAGACGATCGCCGGTTTCGGAGCGATGTGTTTAAATGATGATCCGGGTTATATTATTGCTGCCAACGACCTCTGTAACCGATTGGGTATCGATACGATTTCCGGCTCGGCTGTTGTCGCTTTTGCCATGGAACTCTATGAACACAATCTTATCCCCAGCGACCTGCTTGGCGGCCTGAAACTGGAATGGGGTAGTGGTGAAGCGATCCTGACCCTGATAAAACAGGTTGCTTACCGGAAAGGCCTGGGTGAATACCTGGCCCGGGGAGTCAAGCAAGCAGCCAAAGAGTTTGGCCCCCTGGCCGAAGAGTTTGTTGTCGAGAGCAAAGGTCTGGAGTTCGCATACCATGACCCGCGCGCCTTTACCAGCATGGCCATTATCTACGCCACCGGAAACCGCGGTGCCTGCCACCTGGAGGGGCTGACCTACTTCACTGAAAGCAGGGCTGTTCCCGGTTCCCTGTTCGGCCTGCCGGATGAATATGATCCCCATGGCAGCGAAGGTAAAGCGCTGCTGGCTAAAACGATGCAGGATTACATGGTGCTTTTCAACGCCCTGGGGCTGTGTAAATTTTTGAACAGGGGGCATGTTGTCCCGGCCAATATTGCCGAGTGGGTTTCAAAGGTAACCGGCTGGGATTTTGATCAAAAGGAGTTATTGACAGCCGGAGAACGGATCTTTAACCTGAAGCGAAAAATTAATGTCAAGCTCGGTATCAGCCGTAAAGATGACACTCTGCCGCCGCGGCTTTTGGTACACGATCGCCAGGAAGGCAATGCTGCCGGCAGCCTGCCTCACCTGGGCAAAATGCTCTTCGAGTATTACAACCTAAGGGGTTGGAGTCTTGAAGGCATACCGCTGCCGGAGACTCTGGAGCGTTTGGGGTTGGCTTAAACAGCTTAATAGTCAACCTAAAATAAACTATAAGTGGAGGAACAGGCAATGTCTACAATTGGAGAACTGGAAAGAAAATATGTCTTAAGGTCCTGGTCGGTCCAGGGCAAGAACAAGTATGAAGAAATAGCTGGAGCAAAAGGCTGTTGGTTTTGGAACACCGAAGGCAAAAAGTACTTAGACTTTTCATCACAACTGGTCAATATGAACATTGGGCATCAGCACCCTAAAATCATTGCTGCGATCAAAGAACAGGCCGATAAGCTCTGCTACATTACCCCCAACTATGCTAGCGAACCTCGCGCTAAACTGGCTGAGTTGATTGCCAAACATACACCCGGTGATCTCTGCAAAACCCTCTTTACCTTAGGCGGAGCAGAATCAAACGACAACGCGATCAAGATTGCCCGAGCCTACACCGGACGTTTTAAACTACTCGCCCGCTACCGCTCGTACCACGGTGCCACCTATGGGGCGATCACCCTGACTGGCGACCCACGCCGCCCACCGGTTGAACCGGGTATTCCCGGCGTGGTTCATGTCTTTGAACCCTATTGCTACCGCTGCAGCTTTGGTCAAACCTACCCCGGTTGTGGACTTGAGTGTGCCGAGCATGTCCGAGAAGTGATGCTCTACGAAGACCCCAAATCAATCGCCGCCTTCTTCGTCGAGCCGGTCACCGGTACCAACGGCATCTTCGTGCCGCCGAAAGAATACCTGCCGCGGATCAGAGAAATCTGCGATGAATTCGGTGTAATGCTCGTTGCCGATGAAGTGATGACCGGCTGGGGACGCACCGGCAAATGGTTCGGCGTCGACAACTGGAACGTTGTTCCCGACATTATGACCATGGCCAAGGGCGCTACACAGGGCTACATTCCACTCGGTGCCGTGGTGGTCAATGAAAAGATTGCCAGCTTCTTTGAAGACAATATGCTCTGGTGCGGTCTGACCTACAGCGGACACCCCCTGGCCTGTGCCGCCGGAGTTGCCACCGTCAAGGTCTACGAAGATGAGAACCTGATTGCCAATGCGGCAGCCATGGGTGAGATTCTAAAAAAACGTCTGGACGAAATCATGGCCAAGCATCCTTCAGTAGGCGATGTGCGCTCGATCGGCCTATTTGCGGCGATCGAACTGGTCAAAGACAAAGCGACCAGAGAGCCCCTGGCCCCCTGGAATGGACCTGATCCCGGGATCATTGGCCAGATCAGCGGCTGTCTCAAAGAAAAAGGCGTTTACCTATATCCGCGCTGGAATTACCTCTTCATAGCGCCTCCGATTTCTATTAACGAAGAAGAACTCAAATTCGGTCTAGATGCCATCGATGCCTGTCTCGATCTGGCGGATCAAACTCTCTAAAATAAACAGTGGGGTACGGCAAAACGCTGTGCCCCACTGCTATTTGAATAGCCACAATGGAGCAATATCTCTCCAAAAATGCTTGGGTAAAGCATCCGGAGCGAATGTAGTTTCCTCCCTGATTACTCTTCTGGATAGGCTGATGGGGGTTTCTAATGGAACCCCCATTTGATTATTGTTGAAATAAAGTGATATGATTACTTCGAATTCAAACCTTCAGACTAGGGCGATCTAACCGATGAGAGTGAGAAGTTAAATTGGGCCAAAATATTGTTAAGACTGGTTCGGAAAGAACGCTCCTGCTTAAAAGAATGGCTATTTTGCTGGCCGCTGGGGCGGTATTTGTCCTGATCAACCGAATACCACTGGATATTTTTAATCCGGCCGGCGCGGGTGTTCTTTTAACCGGTCCGGGCAGAACAGCCCTGGCGATACTTGCTTTTGTAATTATTCTCTGGATCAGTGAAGTGATCCCCTTTGTCATAGCAGCTCTGACCGGCATCCTCCTTATTCCCCTTTTCGGCCTGCTTTCTTTTAAAGATACCGTCTCTTTCGGTTTTGGTAACACGGTTGTTGTTTTTTTTATCGGTATTCTGATCATATCTTCAGGTTTAACCCGGTCCGGCCTGGCTGATCGGTTGACCCGCCTGATTATGAGTCGGGTTGGCTACCAACCGCGCAAATTGGTGTTTGTTTTTATGCTGCTTGGCGCTCTGTTGTCAATGTGGATTGTAAACATGTCAGTTTCGGCAATCCTGCTTCCAGTTGCTCTGAATATCTTACGCAAATGTCAGGTGGCTCCTTTAAAAAGCAATTTTGGCCGCGCTTTGATGATTGCTGTTGCCTGGGGACCGGCTATCGGTGGAATTTCTACGCCCGTTGGTAACGGAGCCAATATTGTTGCCCTCGGTTACCTCCGTGAACTGGCCGGAGTCCAGATAGATTTCTTGCGCTGGATGATCGTCGGGGTGCCGGCTGCAGCTTTAATCCTGCCCCTGGCATACCTGATCTTAATTAAAATATTCCCCCCCGAACCACTTTCCGCTGATCTTGCAGAGCAACTTCCGGAAGCAGCTGTCTCGTATAAAATAGGTTTTAGGGCGACAGAAATAAAGGCCTTGGTAATCTTTGTCGGGGCGGTTATATTTTGGGTTGGAGATCCCCTTTTAGTCAAGCTGACCGGCTTTTCTTTACCGATTGAAATGGTTGCCCTGACAGCAGCAATGCTTTTTTTCCTACCCGGTATTGATCTGCTGAGCTGGCAAGAGGCTCAGCAGGATATTGACTGGGGGGCGATCGTTTTAATTGCCGCCGGACTTTCACTTGGTGCGGTTGTTTTTGAAACAGGGGCGGCGAACTGGTTGGCCACTATCGCTTTTTCCCCGTTGGGCCAACTTTCCCTTGCTGTTCGCATTTTCCTGGCCGTTCTCGCCGTTGAGCTGCTCAAGGTGTTTTTCTCCAGCAACACGGTTACCGGGGTGATCATAGTGCCCCTGGTGATTGCCCTGGCGATTGAGCTGGGTTTGGATCCATGGCTTCTGGCCGGTCCGGTAGCCATAGCAACTTCGCTGGCCTTTTTGCTGGTTACTTCCAGCCCGACCAATGTGATCCCTTATACCGCCGGCTATTTTTCGATCAGGGACTTCTCAAAAGCGGGTCTACCGCTGACCCTGGTAGTGCCTTTTTGTGTTACTCTTGCTTTTCTGCTGTTCGGTGGACTGCTGCATTGAAAAATCACGGCATTGTCCTGAAAAATCGAATTTAACAGGTGCTAACGATCACTCAAATTAGTCAATTAACTTACCTGGTTGAACAGGGAATAAAAATAGTGATTTAGGAGATGATTTGAAGTGAAAAAAAACCTGGTTTCGATAGTACACTACGAAAAACCTTACGAATCGGTAAAGAAAGCTGTCCTGAATTGCGGAGGACTTGACCACCTGCCTGCTAAAGCCCGTGTTTTCATTAAGCCGAATATCGTTTTTTGGACCAAGGTTTGCGCTTTCCCCAAGTGGGGTGTAATCACCACTTCGAGAGTGATTGAAGATGTGGTGATATTATTAAAGGAACATGGCATTGAAGATATTACGATTGGTGAAGGGATTGTTGCCGACCCCGGAGATACCGAAACACCGGCCCATGCTTTTCAGACTCTGGGCTACGAAACCTTAAAAAAGCGCTACGGTGTAAAGTATATCAATGTCATGGAACGGCCTTTCCGGAAAGTTGAATTGGGTGATGGTATAAACCTGAAATTCAACGAAGATATTCTGGAAAGCGATTTTTTAGTCAATCTGCCGGTCATGAAGTCGCATAACCAGACCGTGGTCAGCCTCGGTATAAAAAATCTCAAGGGAACTATTGACTTCGCTTCCCGTAAGAAATGCCACAGCGCTGATCCGCAAAAAGATCTGCATTTCCACGTAGCCCGGTTGGCCGATCCAATGCCGCCAGCACTGACCGTTATTGACGGAATTTACAGTCTTGAGCGCGGCCCCGGTTTCGATGGACGGATGAGGCGCACTAACCTGCTGGTAGCTTCGGCTGATATGCTGTCTGCTGACATGGTCGGTTCCAAAATACTGGGACACGACCCGTCAGTTGTGGGCCATCTGGCCTGTGCAGCTAAAAGAGCCGGCCGGCCCCTGGATCTTTCCGATATTGGGGTAATTGGTTTGCAAATCGAGAGTGTGGCTTCATACCACGAATATGATTTTGAATATAGCTGTAGTGAAAAAGGTGAAATGCCCCTGGCCCTGGCCAGGCAGGGATTGGCAGGTCTCTATTACCGCAAATTTGATGATACAATGTGCACATACTGCTCGGGTTTAAACGGATTGATTTTAACTGCAATCCGCCAGGCCTGGCAAGGAGAACCGTGGGACAATATCGAAGTGCTTACCGGTAAAATAATGGAACCGCTACCGGGGATGAAGGCGACCATCCTGATCGGGCAGTGCATGTATCGAAAGAATAAAGACCACCCCGATATCCAGAAGATGTTTGCCGCCAAAGGCTGCCCGCCCGATGCGCAGGAGATCGTCGAAGCTTTGAACCAGGCCGGTATCGCCGCTGATGCAGCTCTCTTTGATCAGATCGACAACCTGCCCGGCTTTTTCATGAGCCGTTATGAGGGCAAGCCGGAATTCGACGAATCATTTTTTCGGATTACCTGAAAAATGAATTAAAAAGGAGGCGTTTCGTTGACCCAAACACTGAATTTTGCCCATCGCGGTGCCAATACTTTTGCTCCGGAGAATACTATGGCAGCCTTTAAAAAAGCAGCTCAACTGGGTGTTGACGGTTTGGAGTTCGACGTCCAGCTCAGCAAAGATGATGTACCGGTGATTATTCATGACGAGAAACTCGACCGGACTACCAGCGGACAGGGTCTGGTTAAAGATTTCACCCTTGTTGATCTGCAGGCGCTTGATGCCGGCAGCTGGTTTGCCCCGGAGTTCTCCGGTGCTGAAATTCCAACGCTGGATCAAGTGCTTGACGAATTCCGGGATAGTGATTTGCAGTTTAATATCGAGTTGAAAAGCGGGATTATTCTTTATCCTGGTCTGGAAGAAGCCGTATTAAAGAGCGTAAGTGAGCGCAAGCTTGAAGAAAGAGCACTAATATCTTCCTTTAATCACTACAGTTTGGTGGCCTGCCATGAGCTTAATCCAGCTGTGCGTACCGGTATTCTTTACGTGGCTGGCCTCTATGAGCCCTGGAACTATGCTAAAGCGCTCGGCTGCTATTCTGTGCACCCGCTCTTTTATCACCTGCAGTACCCGGAAATTGTTATGGGCTTCAAAGAGCACAACCTACTCGTATACGCCTGGACGGTTAACGAAATAGAATATATGAAGCTAATGGTTGCCGGCGGTATTGAGGCGATTATTACCGACCGACCGCAGGATTTAAAAAAAGTATTGACAGGAGGAATTTAAATGAAAAATTTCAGCTATCCGAAGATTGTCGTGCTCGGTCTCGGCTTTCTGATCATCAGCCTGACCTGGGCAATCTATAACGCTTATGTGCCACCGATCCTGGAAAGGCTGCTTGCTCATCTCCCTTATACCGATACAGCAGTTGGTTTTGTGATGACTTTTGATAATATCGCAGCCATTTTACTGATTCCCTGGTTCGGGGCAATGAGCGATCGCACCTGGACCCGCTTTGGCCGCCGGATGCCTTTCCTTCTGATCAGTGTTCCGGTTGCCGCGGGTTGCTTTGCTCTGCTTCCTTATTTAGGGTTTTCCCTAATGGCCCTGATTCCGGTAATTATCATTATGAATATTGCCATGGCTGCTTTTCGTGCTCCGGCTATTGCCCTGATGCCCGATCTGACCCCATCGGCATATCGCAGCAAAGCCAACGGTATCGTCAACTTGATGGGAGGCCTTGGCGCCCTGATCTTCTATTTTGGGTTTACTGCAATCATGGGGGTCAATACAGCCTTTGTGGCCGCCGCAGTGATCATGTTTATTGTACTTGCTATATTGCTACTGGTGATCCGTGAGCCACATGATCAATTCGAAGCTGCCGATAAACAGCAGGGTGGAATCATCAGTTCATTATTTGCGGTGTTGCGTGAAAAAGAAGGTAGCACCCGCTTTATATTTTTCGCAATCTTTATGTGGTTTGTCGGCTGGAACGGGGTGGAAACATTTTTTACCCTTTACGGCATGGATAAATGGGGCATTGAAGAATCGCAGGCTGCTTTTTACCTCGGCTTTTTTTCACTCTCCTTCCTGCTCATGGCAGTGCCCAGCGGATTTATCGCCACTGCTTTAGGCCGTAAAAAAACGATTCTGGCCGGACTGGTCGGTATGTGCCTGATGCTTGGTTCTTTCTATTTTGCCACACCGATTGTATTAGCCCTCGGACTTTTAATCAGCGGTGGGGTTTTCTGGGCGTTGATCAATATCAACTCTTATCCGATGGTCAGCGATATGTCACCGGTCGGTAAACTGGGAACCTATACCGGCCTATATTATTTCTTCTCTATGTTGGCTGCGATCGTTGCTCCGCCGATTTTCGGGGCGGTTATGGATATTTTAGGCACGAGAATGGTTCTCTTCCCGATGGCAGCGGTTGCTTACCTGGCTGCCCTGTTCTTAATGGCCCGGGTCCAGGGCGGCGAGGCCAAGATTGCCGAAGATCTGCCGAAATCTAGCTAAGGAGGAATTGATCGATGATTGATTTACGAAGTGATACAGTTACTTTGCCTACTGCTGCAATGCGTCAGGCTATCTTTGAAGCGGTGGTCGGTGATGATGTTTACGGAGCAGATCCTACAGTAAACCGCCTACAGGAGCTGGCGGCGGAGATGGTTGGTAAGGAAGCGGCCATGCTGGTGCCCAGCGGCACGATGGGCAATCAGATTGCTGTGCTTACCCATTGCCGGCCGGGTACAGAAGTAATCTTGGAAGCAGATTCGCATATCTACTATTATGAAGCAGCAGCTGCATCTGTCTTCGCCGGGGTCCAGCCGAGACCACTTCCGGGGAAAAGGGGATCCCTGCCTGCTGCACTGGTCGAATGGGCCATTCGCGAAGACGATATTCATCTGCCGCCAACCTCGTTGATCTGTCTGGAAAACACGCATAACCGTGCCGGGGGTACAGTTGTTCCCCTGGAAGATATGAAAGCTGTTTATGAAGTAGCCTGCCGGCACAACCTGCCAGTTCATCTCGACGGGGCGCGCATATTCAATGCATCGATCGCTTCCGGAGTGCCGGTGAAGGACTTTATTGCTTGCGCCACCTCGGTTCAGTTCTGTCTTTCCAAAGGTCTTGGCGCTCCGGTCGGCTCGATTATTGCCGGTTCTTTTGACTTTATCGATGAGGCGCGGCGCTGGCGTAAGCGTCTTGGTGGTGGTATGCGTCAGGCCGGGATCTTTGCGGCAGCTGGTATCGTGGCCCTCGAGACAATGGTCGATCGATTGGCTGAAGACCACGCCAACGCTCGCTTTCTGGCCAACGCTCTGGCAGAACTGAAAGGCATCGAATTCAACCCCGATGATGTCGATACGAATATTGTGATTGTAAAACCAACCAGTATGTCCATTCAACAGCTGGGAGATGAACTGGAAAAAAGAGGTATTCTAACCGTTGAAATTGAGCCCGATCGGATTCGTTTTACTACCAATAAAGATGTAAACCGCAGCGATATCGAGAAAACGATTACTGCGGTTAAGGAAATCCTGGATAGAGCCTAGCAACTATGCGGCGGTTTTCAAACCAGCTTGCCGATGAGAAAATTCTCAACGCTATACAATTTGAGAGGAGGTGGATGATTATGGATCAGCGCGGAGAAGCAATCAGGTATGCGGAACGTTGGTTGGAGATAATTCATAAAGAGAAACTGGATGAAACAACGGCGAAAGAGGTTTCCCGGGAGACGGTCGATAATTTTGTAAACTATTTCAACAAAGGTTGGGTAGATTACCGCAAATCGGTTACTGAAGCCGGCGATTATGCCGGAACCGAGTGGCGGGGCGAAGGAATTTATTTTTACGATGTTTTTGGTAATGAATATATTGATTGCCTGGGGGGCTATGGCGCACTCGATCTTGGCTGGTCGCATCCGGAAGTTGTTGAAGCGGTGCGTGCCCAGGCCGGCAAATCAGGTATTCCGAGTCAGGAGCTGATGGATCCTCTAAGAGGAGTTTTAGCCCGGTTACTCTCCCTTATTACACCTGGTGATATTGATCACTCTTTCTTCGTCAGCAGCGGTACTGAAACAATTGAAGGGGCTTTGAAGATTGCCAAACTCTATACCGGTAAACATAACTTTATTTCAACAGTGGCCGGTTTCCATGGTAAAACCCTTGGATCTTTAAGTGTCATCGGTAAAAAGGACTTCCGTAAGGCATTACAGCCATTTGGGGGACAAACTTATTATGTGCCCTTCGGTGATGCGGAAGCGTTGGAGAAGCAGCTTGAAATATGTGCAGCGGTTGGTATTGATATCGCTGCATTTATAGCTGAACCGATTCAGGGTGAAGCAGGGGCGATTGTCCCCCCCGATGAGTACTGGCCAAAAGTCAGAGCAATCTGCGACCGCTTTGAAGTTCTCTTAATTGCCGACGAAGTTCAAACCGGCATGGGGCGTACAGGAAAATTATGGGGGTTGGAACACTGGAATGTGGTGCCCGATATCCTGTGTGTGGCCAAATCACTCGGTGGAGGCGTGATGGCGATGGGTGCTTTCATGGGCAATGGTAAAATATGGAGGGCATTTGAAGCTCCGAATCCCTTTATACATACCACAACAACCGGTGGTAACCCAATGGCCTGCGCTGCAGCTATCGCCGCTATCAAAGTGACTTTGCGAGACGACCTGCCAACCAAAGCTGCTGAAAACGGCAGCTATTTTATGGATAAACTACAAGGCTTCGCCGACAGTTATCCGCAAATCTATAAGGGGATTACCGGTAAAGGCCTGTTGATTGGCCAGCACTTCAAGGCTCCTGAATTAGGCTACAAGATAGCCGCCGGGCTCTTTAAACGTAAGGTGCTGGTTGCCGGAACCCTGATCAGCGCCAACACCGTTCGTTTTGAACCTGCGCTGATCATTACCCGTGGACAGATCGACGAAGTACTTAACCGCCTTGAAGATACCCTGAAGGAGATAGTTGGAACAAGTTAGAGAACTATTTTCCTGATCGCCTGAATACAAGACGTACCAACTAAAGAGGTGTTGAAAATGCTCAAAGCGACAAATTTTTTTGATCTTACCGAAAATCGCTTTAAAAGTCTGTTTGATGATACGGAATTTGT
>JAUWPV010000009.1 GCA_030611385.1 Bacillota bacterium
CCACACCCGTTCCCATACCGAACACGGAAGTTAAGCCCTCCAGCGCCGATGGTACTCGGGGCGCGAGCCCCCGGGAGAGTAGGTCCCCGCCGGGAAATATTTCAAACAGGCCTCCCTATGAACACGAGGGAGGCCTTCTTATTAGAGGTCAGAAGTGACTTGCCGGTGTTTATCACATACAATAGCGCTGTTAACTGCAACAGGCCGAAAGGAACAAACATGGAAAACGCCAGGCGCATAAAAGTTATCAATGAGATCGCCAATTCGGTGACTCATGGGATCGGAACGCTGCTGGCGATAGCAGCATTAGTATTACTGATTGTATTTGCATGTATCTATGGAAACGTCTGGCACGTAGTCAGTTTCAGCATTTATGGATCGACTCTCGTTATGCTTTACCTGGCGTCAACCCTCTATCACAGTGTTCAAAAGAAACGCCCCAAATATATTTTACGCATTATTGATCATTCGGCCATCTATCTGCTTATTGCCGGCACCTATACCCCGTTCATGCTGGTTACTCTGCAGGGAAACAAAGGGTGGGCAATGTTCGGTGTAATCTGGGCGCTGGCGGTAGCCGGTATTCTCTACAAGGTTTTCTTTATAAACAGACATGTAGTCATCTCCAGTCTCTTTTACCTGGCTATGGGTTGGTTGATTATTTTTTCTATCCGTGATCTATTCACTAATCTGCCGTTAAACGGGATAATCCTGCTCGGAGTGGGCGGTCTTTCCTATACTCTCGGCATGATATTTTATGCCTACCGTGAAAAGCTGCTTATGCATGCTGTATGGCATCTTTTTGTCCTTGGCGGCAGTATCTGCCATTTCTTTTCAATCCTATTCTATGTCCTGCCACTGAAATCATAATAAAATAATTCAGGAGGAGACATATGGTTGATGGATTTTGTGAACGGGCTATTGTTAGGTATGACATTGCAGTTTTCTCTGGGTCCCGTTTTCTTTGCGGTGCTGCATAAAGCTGTTACCGCAGGAAGCAGGGAGGCTGTAAAAATATCTTTGGGTGCGGCAATGGTCGATGCTTTATATATAGGTTTGTCTTTCACAGGTATCGCTTTTTTGCTGCAGATTAAAATCTTGCAAAGTGTTGTTCTGGCAATAGGAGCCTTAGTTTTAATAATATTTGGCTTGACCTATATTAGAAAGGCCAGAGCCTATAAGAACAAAAATAAAGCAAAAACAACAGAAGCACTTTCTATCGATGATTCTGAAAAGGCGATTTGGGCAAATTTGGATGGAAACAGTTTTGCCCTTGGCTTAAAGTTAACTGCGATTAACCCTCTCACCATCATCTTCTGGTCAGGAACATTTGGGGTCCTCCTGACGACCGGAGTTCTTGGCAGCTTCAAAGAAGCTCTGCAGTACGCTGCCGGATGTGTTTCAGCAACATTAATATTTCTCGGCTCAGTCAGCGTTATTGCTCCCCATATTCCTATTCGGCGCAATCAAAATTTAGAAATCATGTTTGGTTATATTGTCGGTATTGTCCTGATTATTTTTGGTGTATTTATGTTATACCGCTTTGTTTATTTGATAATTAAATAAAGGCTGATCTATTCTAAAAAAAACAGAAAAACAGAATGTTTGTTGACATTAGCTGTGTTTTCTATTATAATACATTATTATCCCGCCGAACGGCACTTATGTCCAAAAAACGCGCTATAATGGTTTTCGACCTATAAGGTTTAATGCTTTTCACCTGAATTCAGCAAGGAGGTGAATACCAAGAGGTTAAACTATCGGTAAGGAAGATTGTTGGCAAATAAAGTTGTTTTGGGTTCAGAAGTTGGACTAGTGTTTTGTTTTCTAGGTATTAAACAATTGAAGGGGGTTTCTTAAGTGAGAAGTAAGTTAATAGTTTTGATTCTTGTAGGCCTTCTGGCAACAGCGCTAATTGCTGGTTGCGGCCCGAGCGATGACGGAGCTACCGATGAGGTTACAACTCACACAGTCGTCGCTATTTTACCGCTGACCGGTGCTCTAAGCACTTTTGGTGAAAATAGCTCTACAGCAGCTAAACTGGCTGCTGATGATGTAAACGCATGGTTAGAAGCAGAAGGAAAAGATTGGACCCTGAGGTTAGAAATCGACGATTCCCAAACCGAAGGTCCTGTTGGTTTACGTAAAATGCAGAGTTGGTTCGGTGAAGGTGTAAAGTTTTTTGTTGGGCCGCAGGCTAGCGGTGTTGCACAAGAGATGCTTTCTTTTGCCAACTCCAACCAAATTCTCTATATCTCACCTTCCTCAACTTCTCCCGCACTGGCTATCCCTGACGACTATTTATTACGCTTCTGCACCACAGATTTAGTCCAGGGCCCGGCCATTGGTGCGATTGCTGAAGCAGCTGGTGTTGAACACCTTATTTTTAGCTGGCAGATAGACACATGGGGAGACGGCCTGCAGGCTGCTGCGGAAGCGTCAGTTGTAGAAGCGGGAATCTCTATTTACCCTCAAAAACTAGGCTTTGATCCACTGAAGGAAGACTTTACCACCGATGTTGCTTTGCTAGATGGGTATGTAAGCGACTTGGTTGCACAGGGAGTGTCCCTGGACAAAATTGGTGTTAACCTGATTACTTTTGAACAGGCTGCGCCGTACTTGGCAGAAGTGGCCAAGTATCCGCAACTTCTTGAACTGGTCTGGATTGGCAGTGATGGAACTGCTGTTTCTGAAGCCATCAAACAACACCCAGTTGCGTCCCAGGTAGCTGCTGATGTTAAATTCATCAACTCGATGAACCGTCCGGCAGAAGCTACAGCAGAGTCGAACTTCGATAATGTCAAGAATCATATCCAAGAGGAACTCGGCCGTGAAACTGATTCTTATGCCTATAACACCTATGACATGGTCTGGGCTATCGCAATGGCTATCGATGCAGTCGGTTACGATGCCGCGGCAGCTAAAGAAGCTATGCCCGGGGTTGTTGACGAGTGGTCAAAAGTATACGGTGCCAGCGGTCATGTCGTTTTAAATGCAGACGGGGACCGGGCGTTTGCTGATTATGACTACTGGTTGCTGAATGATGCTTTTGAGTGGGTAACTGTTGGTTATTTCAGTGGTGGCACAGGAACCATTGAATGGACACAGGAAATCTACTAGGTAGTGCAGATTGGAAATGAAAACGGGGGTCGGGGTATTTTCTCCGACCCCCATTTAAGGTGGTGAACAGATGAGTAATATACTGGTAACAGAAAATGTTACAAAAAAGTTTGAAGGTTTAGTGGCTGTTAATAAGGCAAATATTGTGGTGAAAGAAAATTCATTCACATTGTTAATAGGTCCTAACGGGAGTGGCAAGACGACTTTGATCAACTGCTGTACCGGTATCCTTAAACCGACTTCCGGCCGGGTGATGCTAGGTGATACTGATATTACCGGGTGGAAACCTCATCAGATTTACGATGTGGGATTTGTGAGAACCTTTCAAATTCCACTTCCCTTTATCGGACTCACTGTTCTGGATAATGTTCTGGGTGCGATGAGAAATATAGGGGAGTCACCGGTTAAGGCGATCTCAAAGCGCACATGGGTTGAGGAAGAAGAAAAAAACATGATACACGCGATGGAGATCCTGGCAAAGGTAGGTCTGGATAAACACTGGAATCTGCCGAGCGGTGCCCTCGGTGCTGCACAACTTAAGCTATTAGAAGTGGCTAAGGGCCTCTCTTCAGGAGCTAAGATTATTGCTCTGGATGAACCGATCGGCGGGGTTGACCCTGCTTCGGCACACGAAATCCTTTCCCATGTGGCTGAACTCAAAAGCGAGGGTTTGACTTTCCTGGTGGTCGAGCACCGTATCGATATTGCCGCACCCTTTGCCGACTATATCTATGCAATGGACCTTGGCACGATCATATCCGAAGGGCCTCCCGAGCAGGTGCTTAATGACCCTAAGGTGATCGAGGTCTATATTGGTAAGGGGGTAGAAGCATGCTGATAGTAAAAAATCTGAATTCCGGGTACGGTAAACTCCAGATTCTTTTTGATCTGAATATCGAAGTGCCTGATAAGGGACTTACTGTCGTGGTCGGACCAAACGGCGCCGGAAAAACAACGCTCTTATGCAGCATCATGGGTATCGCCAATATATTTTCTGGAGAAATTATGTTTAATAATATCCCACTGGCCGGTGAGCTAACCTACAATCTGGCCAAGAAAGGGATTTCTTACGTTCCCCAGATGGGCAATGTTTTCGCCGAACTGACGGTTCTAGATAATCTGCATATGGCCGGTTACCTGATGCCAAGGGACGAGGCAAAAGATAAGGCCGCTCAGATGACCGATATATTCCCAGTGCTCAAGAAATTTATCCTACGCAAGGCAGGAACTTTGAGCGGTGGAGAAAGAAGAATGCTGGCTATCGCCATGGGTTTAATGAAAAATCCAAAACTGATGCTTCTTGATGAACTCAGTACTGACCTGGCACCGATCATAGCAGAAAAAGTTATGATGGAAGTATCGAGGTTAAGAGATGAACTTGGAATCACGATCTTGATGGTCGAGCAGATGGCCAAGAGGGCGCTCGAAATTGGCGATACAGCATATCTACTGGTAAGTGGCGAGGTGAGGTATAAGGGTAAGGCTGATAGTTTACTCCACGAACCGGAGCTCTGTTCGATGTACCTGGGGATCAAACCGCCAGCGGATAAAAAAAATAGTTATGCATTACCAACACCGGAAGAGGGGAGTGAGTAAATCCAATGACGCCTTGGATGTCAAGTGGTTTAATCTATGCGAGCGGCTTGGCTTTGACGGCCGGTAGCGTAACACTGATTTATATAACAACACGTACTTTTAACTTTGCTGTTGCCAGTATGGCAACAATCGGTTTTTATGTGAGCTATACCGGTGTTATTCTTTACGGCGGTCTTCCCTATAAATATTATCCTTTTGTTATTATTATAGGATCCATAGTAGGATTGATCTGCTACTATGGGTTAAACCGGCATTTGTTGCGCCGACGGGCTGCGGAAATCACATTGATGATGTCTACACTGGGTTATGATCTTGTTTTGTTGTCCATGATCCAGATGTATACCGACTTCCTGACAAAAACCTACAAGCTATTTCCACGTCGGGTAACTATGAACATCTACGACTTTGAACTCTTTGGCGAAAAAGCAGCAGCTTTTATTCTGCCGTTTATTGCTATTGTATTCCTGATGGGACTCCATATGTTCTTAACCAAGACCAAGTTTGGAGTGGCGATGCGGGCGACAATTGAAAACCCGGTTCTGGCCGGAGCATCAGGGATAAACTCAGATCGGGTCTACCTGGTAGCTTGGGTCATTGGCGGTGGCATGGCAGCACTCGGTGGAGCCTTTATAGCTATGGCTCAGACAGGAACTCCGGTTATGGGCATGTTCATAATACCGTTAATGTTTGCCGGAGCTATTCTTGGCGGTCTGGGCAGTTTATACGGAGGGATTCTTGGCGGTTTTGTGATCGGAATGACCGAGTATGCCGGTGTATTTTACTTAGCGCAACGCTTTGGCCCCTGGGTACTCGGATACCGCATGGGAATACCGCTTATGCTTATGGCCATAACTCTGCTTATATTCCCAAGAGGATTGGCCGGTATTCCCCTGGTTAAGCTTTTTGGTTTGTTAGCCGGGAAGAAAAGAGGTGTAAACGCGTGACCACCAAAAATGGTATGATCACAAAGATCAAAGATTACATGCTGTTAAGAGAAGTAATGGTTATACTGGTAATCCTGGCTTTACTTACATTTCTTTTCACCAGCCGTGGAGTCCCGATTATACTGACCATATTTATTGACTTTGCAATATTTGCGATCATTACGATGAGCTTGAACCTGGAAACCGGTTATACCGGTATTCCTCAGTTTGGCCGTGTAGCTGCAGTCATTGTCGGTGCTTTCGCAGTGGGTTCTATTCCCGGTCGGATAATGGCCAGATTTATGGGCTTTCCCTGGGGAATTGAATACGCTTCTGATACGGTTAACTTCAAGGTTGTCCCTCAAATAACCGCGCTTTTAGCGAGCAACTGGTTGCTTTCCCTGGGGTTTTTAGTTTTAAGCCTCACCGTTGCTGCTTTGAGTGGTGCTGCTATCGGTTGGCTTATATCCCGTCCGGCGATCCGGCTGAAAGAGGCCTATCTCGGAATTTCGTTGCTGGCTTTCGGTGACTTTTTCATGTGGGTAGGACACAACTGGAAAGGAATGGTTGGAGGAAGTGTCCCGGTCAATGTTCCTGATCCTTTCCGGATATTTGCTGGAAATCGCTTTACGATTATAGTTTTGGTTATATTTACTATTGCCTTTTTGGTTTTTGTTTTCCTGAACAAATTGACCAAGTCTCCATTTGGGCGCTCGCTGCGGATGATCAGAGATAATGATATGGCAGCAGCAGCCGCCGGGAAAAATATCGTCACTGTAAGAACTCGGAGTCTGGTTATTGGTTCGGCACTGGCCGCTATCGGAGGGGGTCTCTATGTGCTTTATGTCGGCTCTGTTGCTTCGATCGGTTTTTCCAGGCTGACCTTTACTTTCTGGCCCTGGGCTTTTATGATGCTGGGTGGTATCGGTAGCAATATTGGTGTACTATTAGGCGTATTTTTGCTCTGCATTCTCAGGACAATGATTGTAATTTTTCGTTCCCAGTGGTTTGGATTTCTCCTGGTGGTCGGTATAGACCCACTCTGGTTGGAGTTCACCCTGATGGGTGCGGTGATTATTGGAGTCATATTGTTTCTGCCGTACGGCTTGGTTCCTGAAAAGATCGAACCGATGCTACCGGCAAATAGAGTAAAGAGGGTACTTGCAGGAAGACAGTAATATGTTAAGCACAATGTAATAAATGAAAAAGTGGGGCCCGATTGGGCCTCACTTTTTTTATACAGCATGAGTCTTTCCGCAAACTTACCAGCTCATTGATATTTAACTGCCAATCGGCGCTTCTCCAACAACTGTTTTACTGGAGTAGATGTTGCGGAGGGTCACGGCTGTCAGAACGATAGCACCGCCAACAATAGCCCATTTGCCCGGCGCTTCTCCGATTATTAGCCATACCCAGATTGGATTAAGAAGTGGGTCTATGGTTTGGATCAAGATAGCTTCAAGAGCAGCAACATACTTTATTGCTGTTGAGTAAATTACGAAAGACAACCCTATTTGCAACACACCCAGGTAAAGCAAGACAATCCAATCAATAACAGCGGGTGCTTGCTGAAAATAAAAGGGCAGGCAGATAATCATTGTAATCAGATTACCGATCAATACGGTTTCCAGAGGCGAAGCATTTTTTTGCATGCGCATGCAGATAATAAAGTATGACATGGTAATGCCACTTCCGACAGCCATAATATTCCCCCAAAAACCGCTTAGAGATAATCTGTCGAAGAAAAAGAGGAACATGCCTCCAATTACTACAGCAATGATCGTCCAATCAAAACGTTTTACTTTTTCTTTGAGAAGCCAGGCGCCCAGCAGTGCTGTGAAAACAGGAGCGTTATACTGCAGCAAAATCGCGTTGGCTGCAGTAGTCATCTTGGTTGCCGAAACAAATAAAATCATTGTTAGCGCATAGGCTATTGCTCCGGATACCTTGGGAAAAGATAGGGTAAAATTCAGTTTGCCACGCATTACTAATAAAATAACAGCTGCGGCTATGGCGCTGCGTAAACCGGCAATGGCTAAGGGATTTAGTCCAATTAGCTTAATGAACAATCCACTGGTGCTCCACAGGGTGGCTGAAAAAGCGATGTAGAGTAATGCTCTATTCGGATGGATTTCTTTAGCTTCAAAAATTGCTTTGAACATCAGGCTTCCTCCACTAGTAGAATTATAGTTTAATTCCTGGTGCAAAATAAATATGACAGGATTAAATTGAAACATCCTTAATTAACAAGCCCGACGATCTCTTTTATAGCGCCGATCAGGTAGTCAATATCGTTTTTGTTGGAAAAATACCCGGGACTTAAGCGGACGGTGCCCTCAGGAAAGGTTCCAATAGCCTTGTGGGCCAGAGGCGCACAGTGCAGGCCGGTCCGGCATAGTATGCCATAACTGTTTTCCAGGATATAGCCTACTTCTCCACAGTCGGTGTTATCAATGGTAAAAGAGACGATACTCGAACAAAGTTCCGAATCTGCCGGTCCGTATAGCTTAATACTTTTTATTGCCTGCAGCTGTGTAAAGAGATTGGTACGGATGGACTTCTCATGGTCTCTGATCAGGGTGATACCCTGTTGTTGAATAAAATTTATTCCTTCCAGCAGTCCGGCCAGGCCGACGCTGTTCAGAGTACCCGCTTCAAGCCTTTCCGGCATGGTTTCAGGGTGCCTATCCTGATCGGACTGGCTTCCGGTGCCGCCCTCGCGCAGTGTTTTCAGGTCAAGCCCAGGCCTCACATAGAGGCCGCCGGTTCCCGTTGGGCCAAGCAATCCTTTATGCCCGGTAAATGCAAGCAGATCGATATTTTCACTCTGCGCATCGATTTTAATTGTCCCAGCAGTTTGCGAGGCATCGACCAGGACCTTAACTCCCCTGCTGTGTGCCGAGTCGATCATCTTTTTCAAAGGGGCAATTGTTCCAGTAACATTTGAGGCATGGTTGCAAACAAGCAGGCGTGTATCAGGCTGGTAAGCCTTTTCCAGAAAATCTAAATCAGGGCAACCTTCTTTTGTAGAGAGTATTTCTGTGATAGTGACAAGTCCTTCCCGCTGTAAGCGCGCCAGCGGACGCAGGACAGAGTTATGCTCCATGGCAGTAAATAAAACATGATCGCCGGGTTCAAGGAAACCCTTCAGGGCGATATTCAATGCATCTGTGGCGTTGAGTGTGAAAATAATCCGGGCGGGATCGGCAATGTTAAATAAAGCAGCTACGGCTTCTCTGGTACGGTAAATCAGGCGATCCGCTTCAAGTGTGCGGGTATGCCCGGAACGTCCGGGGTTACCGCAGGCCTGGCGCATCTGAATCTCCCCAGCCTTATATACCGCTTCCGGTTTTGGCCATGAAGTAGCGGCATTATCGAAATAGCGATTATATTTACTGCCCGTCTGTTCTTCAAATTTACTCATTAAATTGCAGCTCCTCCACGCTGGAAACCTGAAGTCCAATCTCTTCAAGTCTGTACAAGCCTTCAAGCTCTAACCCGTTATGCATCAGATATTCTCTTACAGCAGTGATTTCTTCACAACCACAGCGCAGCGCCGTACCGCAGCTTGAGCTGATCCTGCGTGGTACCGGGACCATCTTAAACACAAAAGGTTGATTTTTAAGCAGGCTTTCCGCTTTTATTGCAAAAAAGGTAGTCGGAAAGGTTATGTAGCAGTTTGCGGTCATAAAATTTCCTCTCGTGAAAAACCAGGCCGGGCGGTTTAAGAAACCCGGCATAATATATTCTACTGATACAGTTTTATTTTATAACCGTTCCCGTCATTTTCAACGTTTACTTTCCAACCCATACTTTTTGCGGCACGTGCGACATTATCACGGGCCACGGCGTTGCTAACCAATACTTTAAGCGAGCTGCCGGAAGCTTGCTGTATAGCCTGCCTGGTCATAAGAACTGGTTCAGGACAAGATAAACCACGACAATCAACTAATTCAGACATAAGCGACCCTCCCATCATTTATATTTTAGCTTAAGCGCCAGGTTAGTCAATCATTTGTATATCCGTTATTATACTATGAAGCGTCCTTTTCACTATTTTATTTTGCTTTTGTACGGGTTCTAATGTTAGCTGTGCCAATTATAAACAGAAGCACCAGGGATATAATAACGATAGCCTGGCCAGCAGGGGAAACGCTGGCCGGGCTGGCGGCCAATCCGAAGTTGTGCATAAAGGCAGCTCCGCAAAACATACCTACAACTGTTATCAGGGCATCGCCCTGTCCTTCACCGGTTAGGATCAGCTGTCGCAGGGGACATCCACCGGCAAGCACTGCCGCGAATCCGACTACGGTCATACCAAGAAAATTCCACAGGCTCTCCGTATGGGCTACCGGTTGCCCCTCAAACCCGGGTATTAGTTTACCGGTAATCAAGTTACCGATCAAGACAACAACGAATATAGCGGCCAATCCGAGGAAAAGATGATAATCTTTAAAGAGAATGAGGTCGCGAATAGCACCCATGGTGCAGAGCCGGGTACGTTGTGCCAGAACCCCAACCAGCAAGCCCGCGCCTAAAGAAATAATCAGCGGCGCATGCATTGAACCGGGGCCTTCTGCGCTGAAAAAGATAAAAGCCGGTGCTGTAACCAGTAAAATCAAAAACACTACTGCAAAAAATGGACCGGCAAAGCCGTTAACAGGCGTTTGCTCCTGGCTGCGGCCCAGAGTGTATCCCCTTTTCAGGAATTGCGTGCCGAGCCATATCCCTAAAACATATCCCGGCAGGCCGACAAGTGCGTTCCAGTCTCCGCCGGCAAGGCGCAAAATCATACGCAGTGGGCATCCGAGAAATATAAGTGCTCCTACCATCATCAGCATTCCTAATATGAAACGTATAACCGGGCTGGACCCGGCAGTTGATTTAAATTCACGTCCATGAAGAGCGATGATAAAAGCGCCGAGGACCAACCCGATTATTTCCGGTCGTAAATACTGCACTACCACTGATCTGTGTAGTCCTAAACCACCGGCGGTATCCCTGATAAAACAGGCGATACAAAAACCCATATTAGCCGGGTTGCCAAACAAAACCAGGATTAACGCCAACAAGCCGACAATACCTCCGGCAATGATGATAAATAATCTATCGCGCATAATTAACCTCCCTGCATATTAATGTTTTAAACTGCTTCTATTATAATGGAAGGCAAATTTATGATTAAATAAGAATTATTAATAGGAGAGTTCAACGTTATTAGGCAAGTAAAAACATAGACGGGATTTAAGATTAAACGTATAATAGTAAAAAGATCGAAAGGTAGTGACAAATGGATTTCGATCAGATCCGGGTTTTTTTAAATGTCGCTTCTCTGAAGAGTTTTTCCGAAACCGGGGAAAAGATGTTTATCAGCCAACCATCTGTCAGTGTCAGAATTAAAGCATTAGAAGAAGAGCTGGGTGTGGTCCTGTTTGACCGCTCCAAGGCCAGGGAACCATCCTTAACCGAAGCCGGTCGCATTTACCTCGATTATGCCCAGGCTTTTGTCAACTTGGAAGAAGAAAGTAGAGAAAAGCTGTCCCGACAAATTGAAGAAGCTGTCGGGTCAGTAAACATCGGGGCAAGTACTGTGCCGGGTACTTACTTACTACCTTCACTTCTGGCACGGTTCCGGGAATATACTTCTAAACAAGAATTTAATATTAACATCCTCGATACAAGTGCAGTATTGGAAGGGGTCCTCAATTATAGTTACGATCTCGGTTTTGTCGGACTGACGAAACCGGATGAGCGTTTTGTATTTATTCCATTGTTGGAAGATGAAATAGTTCTTTGTACACCAAAAGGCCTGTTTCTGAGTAGCCGCTTTCCAGATGGGGTGCCGATGGAACTCTGTTTTTCACACTATCTTCTGATGCGGGAAAAAGGATCGGCAACGCGACAGTTGTTTGAAAAAGCCCTGGTTAAGAACTGTTTATCGGTAGACAAGTTTAAAGGGGTAACTTATCTAAACAGTCTTGAAGGAATCAAACAAGGGGTTAAGCATAATCTCGGGGTAGCTTTTGTATCAAAACTTTCAGTACAGGATATGGCCGATACTGGTGCAGTTGATATTTTTCCAGTCAAAGAGCTGAATCTACGCCGTTTGCTATATCTTGTCTATCATCACAGCCGGATTCTCGGGGGGGCAGCCCGTAGATTCAAAGATTTTACTATAGCGGAACACTGTTTAGAAACTGAATAATCCATAATAACGCCGATGCACAGTTGCATTTTAGTGGGTAGCCAAACTGATTATTACTTTTTATTTGAGACAGATATTTTTATTATAGCGAGGGCAGGTCGCAGACACCCTGCTTAAAAAACAAGGCTAACAGGTAATATTAATGGAAAAAACGGGATTTCCGATTAACTATTGGACAAAGGCAGCTATGATCGGAGCAGTATATGCACTTTTAACAGTAATCTTTGCCCCAATTAGCTATGGGATGATCCAGGTTCGCATTTCAGAAATGCTAATGATTCTACCTTTTTTTACAGCGGCAGCAATACCGGGTCTTTTTGTCGGCTGTGTTATCGCCAATATTATTGGCGGTTACGGTATCCTTGATGTTGTATTCGGCAGTTTAGCTACACTGATATCAGCTTATCTGGTTTCAAAAATTAGCAATAAGTACCTTGTTCCACTGCCTCCGGTAATTATTAACGCTGTTGTAGTCGGCCTGATTCTGCATCTTGTTTTGGATTTGCCTTTCTACCTGACCGCAATATGGATAGGTCTTGGCCAGCTGATTGCCTGTTATGGCTTGGGGCTTCCTCTGTTATTCTTACTGGCAAGGCACCGTCACATATTTGATTAAAGATTATTATAACCCGAGGAGGTATGCGAATGTCAGGTCATTCCAAATGGGCCAATACCAAACACAGAAAAGCCAGAGTAGATGAGCAAAAAGGTAAAATATTTACCAAAATTGCCCGGGAAATTTTAGTGGCTGCCCGTGTAGGTGGCGAAGATCCTAATGCTAATTTCCGCCTCAGGCTGGCGTTGCAAAAAGCGCGTGACAACAACATGCCAAACGATAATATTCAGCGCGCCATTCAAAAAGGGGTCGGCAGTCAGGATGGATCAATCTATGAACAGTCAAACTATGAAGGGTATGCCGCCGGTGGTGTCGCAGTGCTGCTTGAGGTAATGACTGACAATAAAAATCGCACTGTTGCGGAAATCCGACATATCTTTTCCCGCCATGGTGGTAGCCTCGGTGAGACCGGCTGTGTCTCGTGGATGTTTAGTCGAAAAGGGCTATTGTCTGTCAATGAAAGCGAACTGGCTATGGATGAAGACGATTTGATGCTGGCAGCTCTCGATGCGGGAGCTGAGGATGTTGAACTTGATGATGGCGGTAGCTACAGCATATCTGCGGAACTGGATAAATTTGAAACAGTCAGGCAGCAGCTGCAAGATCAGGGTATTCCGATTGCTTCATTCGAGGTAGCCATGCTTCCCAGTACATCAATCGAAGTCACCGATCCAGAGATGGCCGCCAGAATTATCAGGTTAATGGAGGCTCTCGAAGATCACGACGACGTTCAGAATGTCTATGCCAATTTTGACATCCCTGATGCACTGCTGGCCTAAAAACATTCTTGTATGTTTAGAAAGTACAGGTGAATCGATGCGTGTTATCGGGATAGATCCGGGTGTTGCTATAACCGGTTACGCTGTAGTCGAAGAATGCGGCAGCGATTATACATGTATTTCCTCCGGCTGCATTCTGACAAAGAGTGATTTGTCTGCTGCTGTGCGGTTAGAAGCGATCCATAATCAGGTCTTTGAGCTGATCTCGCTCTACAGCCCGCAAGCTTTGGTCATTGAGAAAATATTTTTTAGTAAAAATGTCCGCACCGCATTCCAGGTTGGTGAGGCACGCGGTGTGATCATTCTTGCTGCCGCCCGTTGCAACCTTCAGCTTTTTGAATATACACCCCTGCAGGTAAAACAGGCTGTTGCCGGTTACGGCAGGGCGGAAAAGGTGCAGGTGCAAAAGATGGTTCAGATACTGCTTAAACTTCCACAGCAGCCTGCTGTTGACGATGAAGCAGATGCCATGGCTATTGCCCTCTGCTACCTGCAAAATCGCCGCTTTCAGGAAGCGGTAAAAGGAGGCCGGTCTTAAATGATCGATTATTTAAAAGGATCTCTAATCGCGGTGAACCCCGGAAGAGCGATTCTTGAGATTGGCGGTATCGGGATTTCCCTCGAGATGCCTCCGGCTGAAAATGGCCTGCACGCCCTGATTGGACAGGAGGTAACCCTCTATACCCGCCTGATGATTAAAGAAGACGAACTGTTTATCTATGGTTTTCGGGCAGCAGAAGAACGTAAACTTTTTAACCTTATTTTGAGTGTCGGCGGGTTCGGACCGCGCCTGGCGCTTTCTTTATTGAGCATTTTTACCGTTTCACAGCTTTATGTTGCGGTTTTGGAAGAAAACATAGCGCAGCTTTGTCGCGCCCACGGAGTCGGGCGTAAAGCTGCCCAGCGCCTGGTGCTGGAGCTTAAAGAAAAACTACCAAAAGTGATCTCAACCGAAGAACTGGTAGCGGGTTCTGTTTCCCGGGCTGGTTCTTCGGTTTTAAATGATATTACCGAAGCGCTTTGTGCTCTCGGTTATTCCCCCGGGGAAGCGGCAGCCGCTGTCAGTAAAGTTGATGAGCAGAACAAGCAAGCTTCACGTGAAGAGTTATTGAAGCTTGCCTTAAAGAGTATGGCCAATAGTTAGGTGAATGAACTGAATGCTCTTCTGAGAGGAGAAGCAGATGCAGGAAAGGATTGTATCGGCGCTACATCAATCTGAAGACGATCCGCAAATTGAAATCGGCCTCAGGCCGCGTTCCCTGCAGGAATACGTCGGGCAGGAAAAAATAAAGGAAAAGCTCAAGATATATATCCAGGCTGCTCTGGAAAGAAAAGAGGCTTTGGATCATGTTTTACTTTATGGTCCGCCGGGCCTCGGTAAAACAACACTCGCCCACATTATAGCCTGGGAACTGGGTGTAAGTATTCGCATCACTGCCGGGCCGGCTATTGAACGACCCGGTGATCTGGCTGCGATATTGACTAACCTGGGTCACGGTGATGTGCTTTTTATCGATGAAATTCACCGCCTCAGCCACTCAGTCGAAGAAATTCTCTACCCGGCAATGGAAGATAATGCACTTGATATAATTATCGGTAAGGGACCGGGTGCCCGCTCACTGCGCCTTGACCTGCCACCATTTACCTTGATCGGCGCTACCGTTCGAGCCGGATTACTCACCTCACCACTGCGCGATCGTTTTGGCGTAGTTGAACGGCTTGATTTTTACTCTCCTGCTGAATTGAAACAGATCATCTTGCGCTCGGCGAACATTCTCAATGTAAAAATAGAAAATGAAGGTTCCGAAAACATTGCCCGGGCCTCGCGAGGCACGCCACGTGTGGCTAACCGTCTGCTAAAACGGGTGCGCGATTATGCCCAGGTAAAGGCAGACAATGTAATAACCGGTGTCGTAGCCGACGCAGCATTGCAGATGCTGCAGTTGGATCAGAAGGGCCTTGATGAAATCGACCGCCGTTTGTTAACTGCTTTAGTAGAGAAATTTGATGGTGGTCCAGTTGGCCTCGATACATTAGCTGCCTGTATCAGTGAGGAACCGGAAACGCTTGAAGACGTTTATGAACCTTACTTGATGCAGCTGGGTTTGCTTAAGAGAACTGCACGGGGGCGCATGGCGACAAGCGAAGTTTATACCTACTTAAACTTGAAAACCAAAGCTGATCCCCAACAGAAATTGTGGTAAACAGCGGAGGGCTCTAAAATGCCTGCTCTCGAATCACTCGGCAGAATGCTTTTGATCGGCGGCGGCTTGCTTGCCGGTGCCGGGCTGGTTCTTATTCTCTTCGGCCGCTTAGGATTAGGCCGTCTGCCCGGAGATATCTTTATCCAGAGAGATAATATTAGTTTTTACTTTCCCCTGGCTACTATGCTCCTGGTCAGCATTGTGCTGACTCTGCTGGTTAATCTGTTCAGACGTTAATAAAGAATAGGAGTCTAATGGAATACGGTAAATTAAGCGACTACGATTACCACCTGCCCCCTGAACTTATCGCCCAGGAGCCGCTTTTGCAAAGAGACAAATCAAGGATGCTCGTTTTAAACCGCAGTAATAAAAGCACTGAACATACCACTTTTAATCAACTTCCTGCTTACCTGCAGACCGGCGATCTACTTGTTTTGAACAATACCAGGGTTATACCGGCTCGATTGATCGGTAAGATTCCCGGAAGAGCAACTGATGTGGAATTATTACTTCTCCATAAGCTAGCCAACGGTAACTGGGTTGCCATGGCCAAGCCTGGGCGAAAACTTAGGCCGGGTACAAAAGTGGAAATGGCCTACGCAGTCGAAGCTTATATCGTTGATTATGTGGATGGTGGCCTACGGGAAGTTCAGTTTTCTGCTCCCGAGCCTTTCGAACAGATTCTGCCCCGTTTGGGAAAGGTTCCACTGCCTCCATATATCAAAAAAGAAGTAGAAGATCCCGCTCAGTATCAAACTATCTATGCGACTGAAGACGGTTCGGCAGCAGCGCCGACAGCAGGCTTTCATTTCACCGACACGGTATTTAACGCACTGCAAGAAAAAGGAATCACCTGGACCTTTATTACTCTTCATATCGGCCCGGGCACCTTCCAGCCGGTGAAAGTCGAAGATATTCGCGACCATGTCATGCATCAGGAATACTTTCGGATCGATTCTGCTACAGCTTCCCAACTTAACCGGGCCAGAGAGGGTGGTAGGCGCATCATCGCTGTTGGGACCACTGCCTGCCGGGTCCTCGAAACTGCTGCCGACAGTGCGGGAATCTTTAAAGCGCAGGAAGGATGGAGCGGCTTGTATATCTATCCCGGTTTCACCTTTCGTGCGGTTGACGCTATGCTCACAAACTTTCATTTGCCGCATTCTTCATTGCTGATGTTGGTCACAGCCCTGGCCGGGCACAAGGCAATTATGTCTGCATACCGGGAGGCTGTGGAAAAAAAATACCGTTTTTTCAGTTTTGGCGATTGCATGTTGATATTGTAAACCCTTATATTAATGAACTTACCGGAAATAAAGGAAGCAAGCAGCGTATCGCAAAATGTAATTGACAGTAAAACCTGCTTAAGATAAGCTATAGACTGGATGAATGATATGCCCATAAAATTTACAATAATCCAAAAGTGTCCCGATACCCGTGCACGTTTGGGCACGCTGCAAACAGCACACGGGACAGTCAAAACCCCGGCTTTTATGCCGGTCGGGACACAGGGAACGGTCAAAGCCATAACTGTCGACGAATTAGGCGAAATGGGCATCGGCCTGATCTTGAGCAACTGTTACCACCTGTTTTTACGTCCGGGTATCGAAGTAATTGCCCGGCACGGCGGATTGCACCGGTTTATGAACTGGGATGGTGCTATCCTTACCGACAGCGGTGGCTTCCAGATATTTAGTCTCGGTGGACTGCGGAAGATTGACGATCAGGGAGTTACTTTTACCTCTCATATTGATGGTTCAACACACTTTCTGACACCGGAAAGGGTAACGCGTCTCCAGAATATGCTCGGTTCCGATATCGCCATGGTTCTCGACCAGTGTCCACCCTATCCCGCCGGGCAGAACGAAGTCAGAGAAGCGGTTAAACGCTCCGGGAAGTGGGCCCGTCGCTGTAAACAGGCTCACTTGCGGGAAGATCAAGCTCTTTTTGCTATTGTCCAGGGCGGAGTTTACGAAAATTTACGCCGGGAATCAGCCGCCGAACTGGCTGAAATCGGTTTTGACGGCTTCGCCATCGGTGGTTTGAGTGTCGGTGAACCAAAAGAGCTGATGTACGCGGCCTTGAATTATACAGTTCCGCAGTTGCCACCGGAAAAGGTCCATTACCTGATGGGGGTAGGCTCGCCGGACGCTTTGCTAGAAGGAGTTAGGTTGGGAATCGATATCTTCGATTGCGTTCTGCCGACCCGCATCGCCCGCAATGGCCGGGTGATGACCGCGCAAGGCTACCTGCCCATCCGAAACAGTATTTACTCGACCGACCTTTCTCCGCTCGATGAAGCTTGCAGTTGCCCTGTTTGCAATAGTTACAGCAGGGCTTATATACGGCATCTGCTCAATGCTGGAGAAATTCTGGGCTTAAGGTTAACAACGTATCACAACCTTTACTACCTGGATCGGCTAATGCAAGAAATCAGGAAAGCCGTTAGCGAGAATCGTTTTGAACAGTATTACCGAGAAGTGAGTCCATCACTTAAAAAAATGTATGGAGGTGTTGTTTAGTGGAAGCTTTAGGTAATCTCCAAGGTTTTATTCCCCTTATTTTGCTGTTTGTTATTTTTTATTTTTTGCTGATTCGGCCACAACAGAAACAGCAAAAACAGCGCAAGGAAATGTTGAAAAATGTTAAGAAAGGTGACCGTATTGTTACCATCGGGGGTGTTTATGGGGTAATTAAAGAGATTGACGAAAAGGTAATCTCTTTGAATGTTGCCGATAAGTTAAACCTGAAGTATGCTCGCGCGGCGATAGAAAGAATTGTCCAGGGTGAAAATGAGTAGATTTCTGTAGACAACCGGAAAACAAACCGGCGCGAAAAGAAATGCCTATTTTAAAAAGACACTCCTTTCAAGCACCGGACTGGTGTTGGAAGAGAGTGTCTTTTTAAGCGTGCGGGGTAAAGCAACGTGGTTAAAGTTTGTGCCTGGAAGCGCGGATCTGGTTAACCTCAACAATTAGATTTAAGCCCAAAAATGATCAGGTAATTACAAACGATAATTGCGGGAAAGAGTGAACCGATGCCTGACGATCTTATCTATTTTTCTCCGTGTAAAAAAGTGCGTTGCCAATTTTCTGTATTGGGCTCACGGTTTATCGCTACGCTTGCTCCTGTGGTTGCTGAGATCGCCTCCCGACAGATCATTGATGCAGTAAACGCTGAATTCCCTGATGCTACTCACAATACTTATGCCTACCGCATCGGGGCCGGCAATTCTTTAATCGAGCGAGCTTTCGATGATCGCGAGCCGGCCGGTACTGCCGGAGCGCCGATGCTGCAAATCTTGAAGGGTCATAATATAGCTGATGCGGTTGTAATCGCGACACGTTACTTTGGCGGCACCAAGCTCGGTATCGGCGGTCTGACCAGGGCCTACCGCGATTGCGCCCGCCTCAGTCTTGAAAAAGCGGTTCTTATAAATAGAGAGCCTCTTGAAACCATCCAGATCACCTTGAACTATGAAGATTTGGGTGCAGTGACCAGGCTTCTCGAAAGTCTTGGCGGAAAAGTATTGGACGTTGATTACAGCGATTTAGTGACTATGCGTGTACAAATCCCCACCCGCGAAAGTGAAAAATTATTCAATGGTTTTGAATCAGCCTGCCGCGGCCGCGGTTCGTATAAGTTGATAACCCCTCCGTGAGTCCCTTTACTTTCATTGACAGGGCTTCTTTATTACAGATATAATTGCGATAACCCAAAAGGGAGGTTTAAGGATGCAAACCAGCGTTATACGCGAACTATTTTTAGATTATTTTAACTCAAAAGATCATCTGATCGTGCCAAGCTTTCCGCTCATCCCGCAGAACGATCCGACGCTGTTATTAATCGGTGCTGGCATGGCTCCTTTAAAACCTTACTTTACCGGAGAGAAAAAACCACCGCAACCAAGAATGGCTAACTGCCAGAAATGTGTCAGAACCCCGGATATTGACCGTGTTGGCCATACGGGGAGGCATGCTACATTTTTTGAAATGCTCGGTAATTTTTCTTTTGGCGATTATTTCAAAGAAGAAGCAATCGCCTGGGCTTGGGACCTGGTGTTAAATGGTTACCACTTGCCTGTAGATCGGTTATGGGTCAGTATTTATCTTGAGGATGACGAAGCTTTCAAGATCTGGAATGAAAGAATCGGTGTTCCATCCGAACGCATTATCAGGCTGGGCGCAGAAGATAACTTTTGGGAAATAGGGCTCGGTCCCTGCGGCCCCTGTTCTGAAATCTATTATGATTTGGGTGAGCAGGCGGGATGCGGAAGCCCTGACTGCGCCGTCGGTTGCGATTGTGACCGCTACCTGGAAATATGGAACCTGGTTTTTACCCAATTCAGCCGCGAAGCATCCGGAGAGTTGGTTGAACTGAAACAGAAAAACATCGATACCGGTGCCGGTCTTGAGCGGCTGGCCATGGCTCTGCAAGGGGTAACCTCTTTTTACCAGACAGACCAGATCAAACCTCTCTACAGCCATTTCTCGGGGATTGCTGATCCTGAGCGCAGAAACCAGGAAATACCCCTGCGCATTGTCACCGAACACAGTCGGGGAACAGCTTTTCTCATTGCCGATGGGTTAATCCCCTCCAACGAGGGTCGCGGTTATGTTCTGCGCCGCCTGCTGCGCCGGGCTGTGCGTTATGGTAAACTGCTCGGTATTGAAGGTAATTTTATGGCTGATGCCGTTTCTCTGGTTGTCGAAACAATGGGTTCAACCTACCCTGAACTACACGAACGTCATGATTATATACGCCAGGTTGTCAGACTTGAAGAACAAAAATTCCAGGAAACCCTCGCCCAGGGCATCGAAATTCTCGATGGTTATCTCGAAAAGATGCGCCAGCAGGGAGAAAACGTTCTGCCGGGTGATCTTGCCTTCAAACTCTACGATACTTATGGTTTTCCACTTGACTTAACTGCTGAGATTATTGAGGAACAGGGTTTTGAAGTTGCCCGTGAATCGTTCGCAAGCAGCCTCAAAATACAACAGGATCGAGCCCGATCTGCCGCCCGCTTATCTTCCAGATCGGACAGTGCTGATCAGTACACGGCAGCAGCAAATATTACGACCATATTTACCGGCTACGAAACGCTGGAACAGGAAGCGAAACTGCTGCTGGCGTTTGTTGACGGGAAAACCCGTATGGAAATAAAACTGGGAGAAAAGGTGGAGGTGCTGCTCGACCAGACACCTTTTTATGCTGAAGCCGGTGGGCAGCTCGGTGATACCGGTTCAATTGAATCATCCCAGGGTCGCATTATTGTCGAAAATACTTTTTATACATTGACAGGCCATATCGTCCACCAGGGCCGCGTAGCAGAAGGGCGATTATCGCTCGAAGAGACTGTTACAGCGAAAGTCGACAGCGGACGACGGCAGGGCATCTGCCGCGGTCATACAGCCACTCACCTGCTGCACCGTGCTCTACGCCTTGAACTGGGCAATCACGTTAACCAGGCCGGCTCCCTGGTTGCTGCTGACCGATTACGCTTTGATTTTAACCATTTTTCTGGTTTAAGTCGGGATCAACTGGAGGCGATTGAAGCGGCAGTCAATAAAATGGTGTTGGCCAATGCAGCCGTTCAGGTGACTGAAACTTCACTCGAAGCGGCCAAACAGCTCGGTGCGACAGCTATATTTACTGATAAATATGAAGAAAAGTCGGTGCGGATGATCTCAGCCGGAGAATATACCCGGGAACTTTGTGGAGGGACCCATGTTTTGGCGACAGGTGAAATCGGTCTTTTTAAAATAGTTTCTGAAGAGGGAATCGGTTCCGGACTGCGCCGGATCGAAGCAACGGTCGGTATGAACGCTTACCGTCAGACTGTCGATCAGGAGCGGCTGCTGGAAAAGTTAGCCCTTGCGCTGAATACAGCGGGAGGCCACCTGGAGGGAAAATTTGATGAACATCTGACCGAGTACAAGCTGCTGCAGAAAACGACCCAGGATCTTAAAAAACGCCTGGCTGGCTATGAAGTCAAAGATCTCCTTTCAACGGTAAAAGATATTGATGGGGCAAAAATGCTTAGTGCGATGGTTTCTGCTGACAGCTTCGAGTCGTTACGAATGGTAATGGATGAGGTTAAGAGCAACCTCGGCTCGGTTGCCGTAGTGCTTGGTGCTATTACCGATGGAAAAGTGATTCTGGTCGGTTCGGTCACCCCCGACCTGGTAAAACGCGGCATCGACGCTCATAAAATGATCAAAGAGGTTGCCCGGCAAGTTGACGGAGGTGGCGGGGGCAAACCTGAACTGGCCCAGGCCGGGGGCAAAGAGGCCACTGCTCTACCGGCAGCCTTAAATACTGTTGAAGATCTGATTCGCAATCAGCTTAAATCCGCAGGCAATGCGTGATCAAATAAGTAACCGGGAGGGACCAATCGTGAAAGACAATCATGAAGAAACCGTTCTATTTCGGGTAGATGGTGAAGAGGTCGCTAATAAATCCAGGAAGGTTCTGATCGCTGTTTATCAGGCCTTGAAAGAGAAAGGCTACAACCCTTTGAACCAACTGGTTGGCTATCTGCTTTCAGGAGATCCGGCTTATATCACCAGTCATCAAAATGCGCGCAGTATGATCAGGCAGGTTGAACGCGATGAACTTTTGGAAGAGATTGTCGGCACTTACATAGATCTGGCTGAGCAAGATAAACTTTGAAAAGGATTTAAAAAATGCGTATACTCGGCTTAGATTTCGGTGAAAAGCGCATCGGTGTTGCCATTACCGATCCCCTGGGTATTACTGCACAGGGGATTGATGTGATTACCTATGCCACTTCAGATGAGGCTTTCGGGAGGATTGAAGTAATTTGCCGCAGCTACGGTGTTGAAAAGGTGGTTGTTGGAAACCCGCTCAATATGAACGGTACTAAAGGAGCCGTCGCTGAAAACGCCCTGCTTTTTGCCAACCGGCTTAAAAAATTATTGAATATACCGGTAGTTTTGATCGATGAGCGGCTGACCTCGGTTAGCGCCGAGAAAACCCTTATTGCCGGAGGAGTCAGCCGTAAAAAACGCCGGGAGGTCAAAGATAAACTGGCGGCGGCCCTGATTCTGGAATTATATATGTCATTACAATAAAGTAATTGTCGATATACCGAGTAATCAAGCGAAAATGAGGTGCTTATCTGTGAACGACAACGGTGAAGAAAACGCAGATGTTATAATCCTGGTGGATGAAGAGGGCAATGAACATGATTTTGCCATGGTCGATCGCTTCCCGGTTAACCTGAAAGAATATGCTATCCTGATTCCGGTTTTGTATCTTGAAGATGATGAAGATGATGAAGCGATTGATCTCGAGGATGAAGCGTTTATCTTTCGCATCGACCTCAACGAAGGCGAAGAAATACTGGTGGAAGTTGAAGATGAAATTGAATGGAATAAAGTGGCCGCTGTGTGGAAAGAGCGGGCCCAGAGCTACGATTACGAAGATGATGAAGATCTGTTATAGGAGGATACCCTGTTAATGTTCAGACGCATGATCATTACTGCTGTAGTATTGCTGGTGTTGCTGCTGATCACTGCAGCAGGGCTTACTTATATCTATAACGGTATGCTTGAACCGATTGATCCCGCGGCGGTCGAAGACTACCAGGTTGTCGAGATCCCTCCGGGCGCAAGCTCCGAGATTATCGGCGCTATCCTTTATGACAACGGTTTGATTCAAAACCAGTTTGTTTTCTGGATTTACGTGCGCCAAAGTAATCTCGGCCAGAGTTTTATCGCCGGAAAATACAGTCTGAGTCCAGGGATGAGCTTGCCCCAGATTGTAAATAAAATTCAGTCCGGCGATGCCTATTTTGAAACAACCTGGTTTGTGATTCCAGAAGGTTTTACAGTCGAAGAAATCGCATCTATTTTGGATGAAAAAGGCCTGATCGATAATGAACTATTTTTAGAATTAGCCCGTCAGCCTTCCGAGAGTATTTTGGAGAGCTTTCCTTTCTTAAAGGAAGTCGACGATCACGAAGTCAAATATATACTGGAAGGCTATCTCTTCCCGGATACTTATGAAGTATATCCTGATGCCGGTGAAGAGGAAATTATCCGAATTATGCTGAGTCGGATGGATCAGATTATTAATGAAACTTACCGGCAGCGGATTATTGAACTGAACAGTACTATATACGCGGTACTGACCATCGCCTCCATGGTTGAGCGCGAAGCTCGTGTAGATTATGAGCGCAGTATTGTCGCTGGTATCTTTTATAACCGCCTGCGTACCGGGATGCCCCTCGAATCATGTGCCACAATCCAGTATATTCTCGGTGAAACAAAAGAATATCTCACTTTCCAGGATCTCGAGATACCCTCACCCTATAACACTTACCAAAATGGCGGTTTACCGCCGGGGCCGATCGCAGCACCCGGTGAAACTTCAATCACTGCTGCCCTCTATCCCGAAGAAACAGATTTTTATTATTTTAACTTCAAATACGACGGTAGCGGCGAACACTACTTCTCACATACCTACCAGGAACACCTGGAAAATATTAACAAAGCCGAAGTGAACATCAGGTAACCACTTATCGAAAATTAGTAAGGGAATTTATAACTCGGGTTGCAATTAATGTATAATAATGATATAGTGCAAATGTTAGAACAATGATGCAATAAGTGGGGATTCTGATGGCCATGACACATATGATTACCCGGGAAGAAAAGGTCTACATCTACACCCTCGGTAAGTTTTTTATCCGCCAGGGGGATGCTGTTATTTCGGAAAATACCAGCCGTTCAAAAAAAATGTGGGAAGTATTCAAGTATTTACTTTCAAACCGCGATAAATCATTATTTCCTGAAACAATATTGGACAACATCTGGCCTGAGAAAGACTACGCCGATCCCAACACAATCATGAGAGCCCAGATGTTCCGGTTAAGGCAGGCCTTACATACTGATCACGCAAGCCTGTCTCTGGCTGCCAATATAGTGTTTTCACAGGGATGCTATCATTGGGAAAACAAGGTTGACTGTTGGATCGATGTTGATGAATTTGAAAAATTGGCCACCAGGGCCAAGATGCAAGCCGGTAAAAACCAGGAAGAAGCGATCGAGATCTATGATCAGGCAATCAAACACTATGTTGGAGATTACCTCCCAGAGTCTGCATTCAGTGAATGGATTACTCCCCTGCGTTCTTACTATCATGATATCTATCTGAGTTGTGTCTTCGAATTGGTTGATTTGTTGATCAAGAATCACGCTTATAAAGAAATAATCAAACTCTGCGAACAGGCATTGTCAATTGATTATTTTGAAGAAAAAATACATATTCGGTTGATCGAAGCTCTTCTGGCCGAGGGGCTTACTGTCAGGGCGCGGGCCCATTATAATGAGGCAACATCAGCTTTTTACAGGGAAATGGGTATCAAGCCATCCGATGCCATGAAAAGCCTTTACCGGTTGGTCGGCATGGAAACAGGCAGCTTTGAGCTTGATCTGAACACTATTCAAGAAGGTTTAAAAGGCAAAGATATAGTCAACGGTGCCTACCTCTGTGACGCCGAACTGTTTCGTTATTTCTATAAACTGGAACGCCTGCGGGGCGAAAGAAGCGGTCAATCCGTTCTGCTTTGCCTGATGACCCTGATTACTCAGGACTATTCCCAGCCACCTGGAAATACACTCAGAGAAGTTGTGCAAAGCCTGCAGGATGTAATCATGGACTCTTTGAGAAAAGGTGACCTGGTTACCAGGTGGAATGAAGCGCAATTCCTGCTGATGCTTCCCGGTTTAAACAGAGAGCAGGCCGCTCTGGTGATGGAAAGAATTGAGAAATCTTTTGCCAGCCAATATTCGTTAAAAGGATTGAAATTGCAAAAAAAAGTAGAGACCCTCTTTCCCCTGGAAGGCGACACCCACTTCAACTAAAGAATTCCACATATTTATAACGCTACCCGGACTACTCCTTTTTTAATTATGCCCAATTTGTAACAAACTTATAACAACATTTTCTTATAATTAAATCATAGATATGATCATTATGACAAAAGGAACCGACTATGCTTTTAAAAACAGATAAAAAAACCAGTCAGCAGGGGCACGGCTCCGGTTTCATCATCAGGGTCAGCAGTGGCCACGGGATTTCAATAAAAGGTAAAATTGAATTCATCAAGACTGGCCAGGTTCAATATTTCAATGATTTCCTGGAAATGATTTTATTAATTCAGTCAAAGCTTGATCAGAATAATTATCCGCAGAGTGATTCGGAATTGCGCACTTTTTGTGTCCAGGGCTAATCCTGGAGAGGATACGGATGAACAATGACCTTAAAAATAAAACATCCAAAAATGAAGATACAGTCTTTTTTTTGCGTGTTCAGTTTCGCCGTAATACCAGTTGGCAGGGAACACTACAGTGTTTAAACAGCAGAGAAACCCGTATTTTCAGAAGTGTTTTGGAACTCGGTTCACTAATGAGCGAGGCGGTTGCCGGGACAGCGGGTGTTGATGGAGATAAAAAACCGGATCTGTCAGTCTGGGAAGATAAAGAAAGCGTTTCCTGAATAACATTACGATAAGTGGAAATTAGATTATTAAATAAATAACCTTAAGACTGAGGAATTAACATGAAAGAAGAATCGGTGATAATGAGAATTAAAAAAATAAGCAAGATAACTACAAGCATACTTTTTGTTATGTTTATAATAGCTGCATCAGTCACCGGTTCTTCGAACGCCTGGTTTAATGCTATCTCTGATGTTACCAATACTTTTACAGCTGGCACGGTGCTCATTGAGGCCGGTGAGCCTGCCGGTGATCCTGAAGGTATGCTGGAGATCAGGGGATTAAGTTCAGAAGGATGCAGTGAAGTTGAGTTGACAGTTACCAACACAGGTACAAAATATGCTTACGTTCGTGCAATATTTGATGGTAAGTGGAGGGCTGCATACCATCAGAATACCGCAACAGTAACCGCCAGTTATCAAAATAGTAGCGGCGTGGATGTTAATATTTCCAGCAGTGATTCCACTCACTATATCGATGGTACATATACTGGAGATGGTACAGAACCCTCCTTCGGAACCATATCGCCTTCTTCCTGGTTTACCGCAACTGATTCTACTCTCCCGTTACTGATAGAACCTTCGTTTCCTGTTTACTTTGAAAACGGTGTTCCGGTGAGCTCTGCTGCTTCAGGAGATATTGTTTTCACAGGGGAGCCTTTGTCGGGAAGCTTGCTCAAGCAGGTTGCAGATATTGGGCTCCAATCGTTTAGTTTAACCTCTACATCAACTGGCCCACCGATAGTAGACGGGTTGTTCTACGGCGATGGAGATGATCAACTATACACACTCATCGGGGTTGGAGAATACGGCAGCAAAGTTTATTACTATATGCACGAAACTGCTCCTGGCGATGTTGATAATAATAGATATATTTTGTATGGGGTTATGGTTGTTGACCGTAACTTCAACGATAACGCGTTTGATGGGGATAGAAAAAACCCAACCGACAATAGTACTTACATGGGAAGTGCAGGTTGGAGCGACGCATGGGGCGGAAAAGCGCGTTCTTTTTTTGCTCTAACCAATTCTGAATATGTGACGTTTAATTTAAAAGTTGATGGGAATACCTATGAGTGGGGACAGTACTATGCTGCTGAAAATAATAACTTGCTTCCAGAATCTCAAGATTGGGCTAAAGGTGCAATTTTTGATAGCAACGTACCCTTAAGCTTAAGTTTAACTTCCGCAAGCTCCATAATATGGAACATGAATAATTCTGTATGGGCAAATGAAGGATATGTAATACAGAGTAATGGAGACTGGAAGTCACCATACGTAGACGAGTTCCCAGATGATGTTACCAAAGTTGACGGCTATCCGTATCCGGTAAGCGAGCCGATTACATTTAACTATCTATATCAATGGGAATGGCCGATGGTATACGAGTTTTCTGTAGATTTGACTGATGTGCTTGGTGTTTCTAAGACTATTGAAATTCTTACAGGCCTTTCTCACCATTCTCCTTCTAAGATTGATGGTGAAGATGAAGAGAATTACACATCACTAGATTGGGGCGATCTGCCTTCGTCCTCCTACAATACTTTGATGAGCCAAAATGGCCCCCGGCATAATATTGTAATTGGTGGGGCGTACCTTGGCACCCCGCCTGATCCTGAACTGGATGGTCCGCTTAACTCCGACGCGCTTGGGGATGATTTGAATGGCACAGACGATGAAGATGGCATTGATTTTCTCACACCTTTCGTCTCAGGTAGTACAGCTCAGATTCGGGTAACTGCCGGAACAGCTGGTTACTTAAGCGCCTGGATTGACTTCAACGGTGACGGTAACCTTACTCCTGTTGAATTAATTTCATCTACAGGAGTTGTTGGCGACCTGCCTCTTTCCGGACCAGGAGTACATATACTTAATATTGAAGTTCCCGATAATATTGAAGTTGCCGTAAATATTTACTCCCGCTGGCGTTATACTAATGAATCAGGTCAGGGAGGGAATTCGCTTACCGGTCTTGCAGAAACAGGGGAGATCGAAGACTACCTGTATATAAATCTGGAACCGGGCATCACCATCGAGAAGTTTGTTTCGTTAAACGATGGTATAAGTTGGGAGCTGGCAAATGAAGAACCATTCCCGCTGCTGCTGGAAGGCAATGTCCCCATTTTCAAATTTGTAATAACCAATACAGGTCTTATTCCACTGTATGTTAGTGGAGTGGACGATACTGTATTTGAGATCGATATAAGTGACGTAGACAATTTGACACCCCTTGTAGTGGGCGGTTCTGTAGACATCTTTTATCCAAATGAAGAAGGCAACTGGGGAGGTGAAGACTGGAAGGCATATCTGAATGTTGAGACGGGTGATGTTAGTGTAACACTTTGTGAGAATCCTAACGGTGATTGGGTGCTACATGATGGTTACTTTTATTACACTCAACCGCTTGCTTCTGGTGCTTCGACATCAGTACTTTGTGTGGAGATCTGTCCGCTTGGTGTCGATCCGGAATTTATGGGCATTGAGATTATCTATCTCAAAGCTTATACTGAAGCGGTTCAGGCTTCTAATGATGCAATAAATGATGTATGGTTCGGAGGATCCGAGCCTCCGATTGATTTTATACCAAAACCTTAGGCTGAAAAAGCTGTGAAAAATTAGCCGGCACCTCTCGTTAAGAGAGGGAAGGTTTAAAAATAAATTGAATTGAATTACAAATATTACAATATGGATCTGAGTTAAGGATGTGGTGCTCATTAAACAAAAAAGATTTATTGTTTCAGAAAGCATAGTGTAAAACTGAAATAGGAACCGCAATAAAACGAAAAAGGCAAACCTGCCGTGAGACAGGGACGCAAAGCTAAAGGGCCTTCATTTTGCAAGGCAGCCTGGCCGCCGGAAAATAAAAAACAAAATGGAGGGAAAGAAAATGAAAAAGAAGGTATATTTAAGTGTGGCAATACTCTTGTTGGCCGTTGCCATAGTCGGCGGCGCAACCATGGCTTGGTTTACGGCGGAAGCTTCAATTACCGATAATGTTTTTACTGCTGGAACCGTTGTCTTGAATGCTGAAGATTCCTGGTTCCAAAACGAAAGCCTTGAGGTTAATAACTGGAACCCCGGCGATTGTTCGCCAAAAATGGTCACAGTAACATATGAAGGCTCCAAAAGAGCCTTTCTGCGCATGCAAATAGAAGAGACATGGGTACTAACGGACGGATCTGGTGGTTTCGAAAGTCCCACAGAGTATGTTTATCGTGATGCACCCAATGTTGACTGGAAAATATATACCGGAACCATCGAGGCTTATAAGTCAATTGACTGGGCTACTTATATTTATGTTGAATCCCACTGGGAAGATTGGAACGCAGCTGGCAAATGGAAATATCATGCAGACTGGTGGTACTATGATGGTGATGATGCAACCACAACTACATTAGTAGGAACTCATACTATCCATGCTATCAGCGGTGTTGACCCAGCCCCCGAAACAACTGTAATGATCATTGGCAGGGTATGTTTAGACGGCCCCGGTACCGATAACAATTACCAGGGTGCGCAGTATACAATCAGCGCAACATTCCAGGCAATCCAGGCTTCCCACGCAGATGAGTGGAACTGGGATGATGTTGATTTTGAAACCGGATTGGAACTAACACCGTAGTTAACAGTCAACTAACTAATTAACTTATTGTTGATCGGGCATAAAGGGGGCGGGGTTTGGGCTCCGCTCCCGGATTTAAAAATTGGAGAAAATGAAAATGAAAAAGTACAGCTCAAAAATGGTCATTCTGGGTTCATTGCTGGTAATCTTCAGCTTAATGCTGATGTTTCAGCCGCTGTTTACGTGGGCCCAGATAGTGACTGATGCTCACCCCTGCCGGGTAGCCCTTGATCCAACTGAAAATCTCTTCGAATTGGAGAATATGAACCCGGGTGATATTTATTCCCGAACTGTTGAAGTTACCAAAACCGGTACATCGTCAGCGAACCTCTATATGACATGGGACTTTATCAGTGGAACTCCCGGACTTGGAGAACTGGGCAGCCTTTTTGAGCAGTTAATTCTTGTAATCAGTTATAAAGGTGATGAACTTTACAGGGGGCCGATGGTCGGTGGACCAAGAGCTGGTGATCCCTCTTCTATTAATGATGCCTTATACATTGCTTTTATGAATTATGGTGACGTACTCCTGCTTGATTTTAAAGTTATTTTACCAGGACCTGAAACCGACAATGAATTCCAAGGTTCAACCCTTGTGACGAAACTGGTATTCTATACTATTTGCTCAGATGAACCTGATACACCTTCTATAAGAATTGAGAAAGCGACCAACGGTGTTGATGCTGACGTGCCAACAGGTCCATCTATTCCGGTCGGAAACGCGGTTAACTGGACTTACGTAGTCACCAACCCGGGTAGTGTTCCCCTAAGTAATATTGTGGTAACTGATAGCAGGGCGGGCGTGAATCCTGTCTATCTCAGCGGCGATATCAACAGCGACAGTATTCTGCAGGTTGGCGAGACCTGGATTTACCAGGCCAACGGAGTGGCCGTGGTCGGACAGTACTCGAACATTGGAACAGTAGTCGGAACACCCCCGCTAGGATCCAACGTTATTGACAGTGACCCCAGTCACTACTACGGAATAACCTTGGACGAAACAGTGATCAATATTGAAAAATCTACCAACGGGATTGATGCTGATCTGCCGACGGGACCTCAAATCGCTGTGGGCGGTAATGTTACCTGGACTTACGTTGTCACCAACCCGAACACGATACCTTTATACAACATTGTGGTTACCGATAACCGCACGGGCGTTAGTCCTGTTTATATAAGCGGTGATGTAAATGGAGACAATGTTTTGCAGCCCGGCGAGGTATGGACCTATAGGGCTACCGGCATTGCTGTTTCCGGGCAATATTCGAACATCGGTTCCGTAACCGGCGCATCGGTAAGCGGAAAAGTTGTTACAGACAGTGACCCCAGTCACTACTATGGGGTAGCAACACCAGAGGAAGTGGTGGTAGAACCTGACGAGCCTGAGGTTGAACCGGAAGAACTAATTATACCTCCAGAAGGGCCAAAAGTGGATCCACCGCTGCCGAGAACTGATGGATTTTCGATTGCTCTATTTCTTATCGGCGCACTATTCCTATTATCCGGGTTGATTTTGAAAAAAAGTTTGGCTAAAAATCAACACGAACATACTTTTTAAGCTGAAAATACTAAAATAGGCAAAATAAGTATTGACAAAATAAAGTAAATAATATATGTTTTACATATTATATAATAATTTTAGACCTGATCGGTCATGCAAACCTGTTGGAAAACCGGGGTGCAAAGCTGGCAGGTCTGAAGATCTTAGATGAGCAAAGACAACTTGGCCGGCCGAAATAGATTTTTTTAGATACAGACAGGCCGGCTTAACAGGGGGAAAAACAGTTGTATTTGTTGCTTGTTGAAAACAACTTCATATCTTCACGTGAAATTAAAGGCTTATTGGACAAGAACAGCATCAAGTGTGAAATTGTTAACTGTTCATCCAGTGAAGCCTTGTCGGTTGTTGCTGAAAAGCTATCGCCGGATATTGTGATAATTGATTTTGATTTCTTTATCGACGATTCAGCGGAAATTGTAAGAAAGCTTCGCAATTATAGTCCGAAGGCGTATATTCTGGCCTTTATTGATCCCGATCACTACGAAAAACTGCATCTGGCTATAGAACTGGGCATCGATGATTATCTGGTTAAACCACTACAGCGTGATGATGTTATGCTCAGAATTAAAATGGGCTTACAGCGTAAAAACGTTCAATTTACGCAAATTGATGCAATGGATACGCCTGTTGATGCCGATATACAGGCTGACGAACAAAGTAAAAAGCTTATTCTCGATAGTAACGATACTTTTGGGCAGCAGTATAAGACGGTTGAAAAGTCGTTTTTTACTGCACAAGAGGTTGAAAATAAAATTGAGCAGCTGTCGGAGTCTGAGAATAAAATTGAGCAGCTGTCGGAGGAAGAGGATGGCGGTTTTGAGGTAGTTACTGAGATCCCGGACATGTTCCCTCAGGAAGGGCCATTGCTTGAGCAAGCAGTTTCAGAGGAAACAGTTGAAAAAGAAATAATTGGTGAGTTTGATAATGATAGTTATGAAGATGAGCTATTTTCTATTCAACCTGAATTGCAACAGGATCAATTTGCTATTGGCGAACTATGGAATGAGCCTGAGTATAGTGATGCAGAATTACCTGTTAATGATAAAGAGCAAGCCGATTTGTCCCGAGGTGAAACGGATAGTTTAAGCGATCACAATCAGGATTATGATGGTGATTCACAGTATTTTGATGAACTGTTTAGAACGCGATCTGATTCGGAACCAGCTGATATTGCCATTGAAATCGAAGAGCCGATCTTCTCTAAAACCGGATTGCCCGATCAACAAGCGAAAAGTAAAATCGGATTAACCGAAGAAAGTTCCGGCAAACTTGATGATTCCAAGCTGTTTGGAATGAGCCGGAAAGAAAGAACTGTCGATACGAAATCTTTTGAAGAAATATTTGGTACTGCCAATGTCAAGAACAAGAGAAAAACAAAAGCATCATCCGAGCATAGAACAGAAAAAGATAAACCGGGTAAAGTAGAATATCTTTTTTCGGCTAATACGGTGTCCGCAGAAGTTAAAACCACTTCATCAGAGAGGGCTGTAAATCATGACCTATTCGGTGAAGATAGTTATGTTAAACCAACTACTCATCGGCAAGACAGGGGATATTCCCAAAAAGCCAAAGGTAGCATTTTTTTAAAAATTGCCGGGAATGTTTTAACCGCATCACTCCTGGTTTTACTGATTACCCTTTCTTTTTTCCTGATTCAGAGCAAAATAAGCGGTGGTACTCCGGCCCTGGCCGGTTATAAAATGTATGTGGTTTTAAGTGGAAGCATGAGCCCGGCTTTTAATACCGGAAGCTTGGTATTTGTCAAATCAACTGACCCGGTTAATATTACCGAAGGTGATATTATTACTTTTAGCAGCGCTAATGCCTCTGAACGTCTGACCACACATCGTGTTGTTGGGATAAACCGGGAAAACGATCTTAGCTTCATTACCCGTGGGGATGCAAATAATGTAAATGATCCAAACCCGGTAGCAGCAGAAAACATCGTCGGCAGAGTCACCGGTTCCATCCCCTATATCGGCTACCTGCTCGGTTACGCTCAAACCAGGCAGGGATTGATATTGATGGTTTTCATTCCCGGATTTTTAATCCTTATATTTGAATTGAGAAAGTTATATGGTTATATGGTTGAAGCGAAAACTAATAAATTAACCGGTAATCCACCCGAGAAACCTTCTGTTCCGGTTTACCAGGCGAATCGACAAAATATAGATGCCGTTTTTGGTGGATTTGATATTTCGGGTGAGCCTTATCGCCAGCGGAGTAAATAATCGCAAAATAATATTATTTTCAAATAAGGCTATGAGTAAATAATTAGCGGGGGTTTAAAGAGAAGGTCTGTATCTAAGCAGGAAAAGAGAGACCTCGTTCCAGAAAAGGTATTTTACTACAAAACACCAGGAACGGAGGCCTCTCAATAATGGAAGAACAAATTAAATTAAACTTTTCCGCTTTAGAGAAACTGGTTTGGCATGCTGCTTTAGAAACATTTCAACGGTCGATGGTAGAAATCCTTTCTATGTTGGACACATATTTAATGGCCCAACGAAATAAAAGCAGATATGAATACAAAGAGCGGAAACAAAGGACCTGTATTACTATGCTTGGCCCGATCACCATAAAAAGGCGTTACTACTGGGATAGAGATAAAAAAGAGTGGGTTTTTCTATTAGACGATCTCTTAGGGCTGGAAAGCTCAGCAGTTAGCGATGTCCTAAAAGAGCTGGTGGTGATCTGGGCGACCAAGGGCCCATCTTACCGCGATGTGCGTGACCGTCTTGATGATCTTTTTGGTGGTCAGGTTTTATGCCATGAAAAAATACGGCAATTGCTCATCGAGTCATCGGACCTTCTAAAAAAGACCGTTGCGCCTGAAGAGCAGAAAAAGAAAGCAGACATTCTATTTATTGAAGCAGACGGGTTTTGGACCGGAGTCCAGAGACGTGGTCGCAGAATCAGCAAAAAGCGTGAAACCAAGCTTGTAGTTGTTCATGAGGGTTGGGAGAAGAGGCAGGCTAATGATTACCAGCTCAAAAACCCCATGTATATTACCTCTGATACCTTAGAGAAAGCAGAAGAGCTTTGGGACAGAGTCTATTTAAGGATATGGGCGAAGTATCAGGACATTAACAGCATTCCGATCATTATCAACGGTGATTTTGCCTCCTGGATCCGTGGTGGTGTGGATTATTTTAAAAATGCCATCTATCAATACGACCGTTTTCACCTTAAGCGCGACATTAGAAAGGTGCTTCTGAAAAGGGGAGATTTTTGCGAGCAGGCCCTTTTATCTGTCACGAACAATGCCCCTGAAAAGCTGCTGCAGGTGCTGGACGAAGCTTATGTTTTTACTAAAGACGAAAAGATAGCGGAGCTTAAAGAACGTCTGCAACCCCATCAAGAATCGATCATTGACTACCGTGAACGCCTTAGTTCTAAAGGCTTTAAAATATCAGATACCTTAAGAGGTATGGGTGCTGCCGAATCTAGCGTGGACCGCTTTAAGTTAAGGACCTCGAAACGAGGTCGCTCATGGTCAGCAAAAGGCCTGGAAGCCATCTTAAACATGTTAGGCATGCTCTATGAAGGCGTGTTAAAAGATGCAATTGCCGGACTGGATTCAGCTTTATTCACCAGCCCGCAGACAGAAGAAATGATTGAAATGAGTGCGGGGCAGGTAGCCAAACAAGTAGGGGTAAAGGTTTTAAATGTCCGTAAAGGTGGTTTCCCGGGCATTAACAAAGGTTCTACCCAGGGTTATTCAAAATTATTACGCCAGATGCTTGAGGTGCAAATGCTTTAGAAAGCTGTTTATTTAAAACTTGATGAAAGGAAGCAGCAATATCAGCTATGATTTAGGTAGGTGCAGAATTAATATGGCTTTTTCGAACTATCTAGCGCTTTTGTAAATGACTATCAAACAGAAGTATATCAAAGGCGACTGAGAACGTTTTAAATCTTTGAAACTTAAGAGAATATATCTGTGCTGGAACGAGAGACAAAAAAATTACCCGCTAGGTATTGACTCAGTGCAAATAAGGCTTGACATAGTTTTTCAAAGAGTATATGATAATCTTGGTAGTGGTGTAAGTTTATTTTATACCAAGGTGGTGAAAGTCAAGAAAGTTTTTATGCTGAGAGTTGTGGAAAACTCTGAATTTGATTGAATGGTTAGTGTCAATAATACTGATACCTGACCGACAAAGGCAAACCTGTTGAAAGACAGGGGCGCAATGCTAAGGGTCTAAGGCTCTGAAAAGAGCTACGATAGCCTGGCTGCCGAAACGGGTTTTATTTGTTTCAACTTTGTCGGTCCCTCTGAAGGAGGGACTTTTTGATGAAGAAGAAATTAGGATGGATAATAAGTATAAGCATCTGCCTGGCAGTTTTAACGACAATGATTGGAGTGGGCTTTTTACTGCTGGCAGATGAAAGTGAAATCGCAACTGCAGACAGCAAAGTGGAGGCTGTCCTGTACGAGCAGGGAAATCGGGTAGATTTTATATCGAAAACGCCGGGTAATGATCTGGCTGTGGAAACAGATAGCGATACCGGTATACCGGTTGCTGGGGTAAACACCGAGTTTAATGATAGCAGGACAGAACCGATCGTAATAAGCGAAACAACGGCCCCTCATGAAACTGAAAATACTAAAGATAATAACGCGTTGCCCGTTGAGCAAAAGGCTTCAGAAAAACCGGTAATCAAGATAGCGTCCAGCGCGCCGGTCGACTATAGAACTATTGATGATTCTGCGCAAACAAACACTGAAAATCGACCTGGGGAGACTCAAAATGAGCAGCCGGCAGCTTCTCCGGTAGTTGTAGAACTCGCCGCTGAAATCGGGGAACAGGCACAGCCTGTAGCAGCAGTGCCGGTAACCTATTCCTGGGGTACAGCGAGTAATTATGTCTTCAGGATACAAGTTAAAGTGACCAATAACGGTAGTGAACAATCCCGTAGCGTTATTGTTTCGGTTCCTCTTCTCGAAAACAGCTCTCCTTATCAGTCCACAACGTTTAAATCTGCTAACTATACGGTGGTATCGACATCCGGCAGAATCAGCACATTTGATCTTGGTGAACTGGCACCTGGTGAAACCAAAACGATTATTGCCGATTTTGATATAAGCGTGATTCCTATATCGATTAATTCTACCAACGAAACCATAGAAAAAGCACGGATTGCTTACGAACAGTATGCTGTCAGCGGTAACTGCCGTACACTGGCCCTGGGGTTTATCAACAGGTGTCGTGAAATGGGCATCACAGCCAGAGAAGTAATCGGTTTTGCCAGGACGCAGCGCGGACCGATGACTTCCGGTTCTCTTCAGGGTGCCCGTCATAGTTGGGCCGAAGTCTATGTAGATGGTCTGGGATGGGTTCCCGTTGACCTGACCTTCCAATATTTCGGAGCTTTTCCGCACTCTTCGCACATTGTTGAAAGCTACAGTGATCAGTCGATTAAAGTTAACTATGCAGGCGGCAATCTAAGCGCAAGTTGGAGCAATATAATCCTTTAAGTGCATCCCTCCTTCAAATGTTTCAAGAGATGCAATTATCACTCAGAAAGAGGCCTCGGTACTCCACTACCGGGGCCTCTTTCTGAGTGATAACTCGGTAAGACAAAAGGAAAGTATAGCCTTATAAGGATCAGGTTGAGTTGACAGCCCGGTAAGTTGGCCACAGGTATTTTTTGTGCAATCCACGTGACGGATTCTATTTTCTGAAAGATCTGTTATAATTACAGAAAGTATATTGTTATTGGGAGGGCTACCAATGTATCTTTTATTAGTTGATCAAGATTTTGTTTCGTCCACAAATATTCAGGAAATGGTCAGGAAGTCTCATGATAATACTGATATAGTGCAGTGTTACTCAACGGATGCCCTACTAAATATTGCCGAAAAACTCTCTCCCGATATAATCGTTACTGATTTTGATTTGATTGAGGGCGACTATATCGAATATTTTAGAACTCTTCGCAGTCAATGTGCTATGGCTCACCTATTGGTCCTCATCAACCCCGATAATTTCGAGAACCTTAATGTACTGATTGAACAAGATGGAATCGATGCATATATGGTAAAACCAATAAACCATGATGATTTCCTGGCCCGTATTCATATTACCACCAGAAAAAAAGGGTCAGTCGGGCAAAAAAAGATTGAACCGCCAATCCATAAGGAAACAGCAAGCATAAGAACCTCATTTGATTCGATCGAAATTGAGGAGACTGGTGAAGAAACCTTTCACGGAGAACAGCTCGCGGATGAAGCTCTTTTTGGTACAAAATTGGAATCTACTCATGGAATACCAGATTCAGGAGAAGAAAAAGTTTATGAAGGTATTTCTGAGACAGAAAATGGTTTTACCAGTAATTTTGACGATGAGTCTGATGAGCCCGATGATCGTCAAAATAAACCTGTTAATGATGGCATCAAGTCATTCGAAGATATATTAAACGGCAAAAAAGAAGAGTTCTCCACGTGGGATTTACAGCCAAATGATTACTCTGATCGTAAGACAGAATCAAATCCGGCTGTCGTGAGACCGGCAGAAGAATTCCTCAGTGAATTTGCACCGCGCGACAGTTCAGACCATGCTACAGATTCGGCGGTAACTGACGATCAATACTTTGATCAAATATTTCATGATAAACGTGATAATGTAGAGAAAACTGAACCAACAGGATCTCCGCGATCCGGTCAGGAAAGAACCGATTACAGTAAGCAATCTTACACGGCTCCTCTAACTAACCGCCAGGAACAGAGGCAGCATTTCTCTTCGATTCAAGGAGAGGATCAGGAATTTATGTTTGAAGAAAACGAATGGCGAGATGACTATTACAACCGGGAACAAACAGATGACTATACCGGGTATGGCGATAAAAATGTATTAAGGGGCCGGCGGGAGGGAAAGCAGAAACCAGACGGTAGTGGATTCGCCAGGTTTTTCTCGGTAATCGGCAATATTATTTTTGGACTGCTGCTCCTGATGATGGCTGTAATTTCTTTTTTCCTGATTCAGGGCAAAGTGCTAGAAAGCGTTCCACAGGTGGCTGGTTACCAGGTACATATTCATATGAATGGAAACATGAATCCGGAATTTGCCAGTGGCAGTCTGACTTTTGTACGTGAGATTGAACCAGAGCAGATTGCAGCGGGCGATATCATTACTTTTCACAGCCAGACTGATTCAGATTTAATATTTACCAGCCGTGTTATTGGAATCGATCGGGAAGATGGGCAAAGGTTTCTAACAAGAGGTGACGCCAATAGCTTTAATGACTCCACTCCGGTGCTTGCCGTAAATATAATTGGTAGAGTAACCGGTTCATTGCCCTATGCCGGATATGTAATGGATTATGCTCAGACCCGTCAGGGCTTGATTGTGCTTATCTTTGTTCCCGGCATCTTAATCATTGTTTTTCAACTGGTTAAAATCATTAAAAATATTTCCAGAGGTGGTCAGCGCAGGAGGCGGGAAACGTAATAATATTCCCGTCCGACTGAAGATCAGGGTAATCGATAATTTTTAAAGATTCTTAAAAAAGACCCCGCTTGCTTGAAAACGGGGTCGACTCTTTGTAAATCACGGAATAAGTATTATTTGCTATAACGGCTTGAAATATTTTATATCTTCGATTCCACCACGCCGTTCTGCTTTTGGTTTGAATTCGGCCTTGACCGGCATGCCGATTTGAATGTCTTCAACACTACAGCCGTTCAAACGGTGAATCAGCAGGCCATCGGCGATTTTTACTGCGACTATGATCGAAGGACTCTCTTTTGGTTTGCCGCTTTTAGTTTTATAGACGACAGTGAATGAATAGATTGTGCCTTCCGTGCCGACATCAACCCACTCTTCCAGACGCTCGAAACATCTTTCACAATAAATGCGGGCAGGAACATAGGTGATTTTACAGGATTGGCATTTTGAGCCGAAAATCTTCCCGTTTTCCTTGATCTCTTTAAAAAACCGCTGGCCCGCCATACCGGCAGTATACCGGTTTTTTACCGGGAAGGCTTCACTGCCCGGATCCCAGAAGCGATTATCGATGTTCCTGGTTATTCTTTCCAGTATTGCCATTGTCTTCCCTCCCTTAGATCGGTTTGAAGTACTTGATATCCGTAATGGAACCGGTGCGTTCATTTTCCGGTTTCCAAACCGCTTTTACTTTCATCCCAAACTTGATCTTTTCAGGTTCAACCTCACCGAGCAGCTGCATTATGCCCATACCCGCCGAAGCGCCGTCAATCTCAATTACTGCTGGCAGGTATGGCTTTTCGCCTTCTTTAATACGGCTGGCGTCCCAGTGGACATGACATATTGAAAAAGTGTTGACCACTCCTGTATCATTTATATAGACCCAACCACTACTCGGTTTGAAGCAGAGCTCACAGAAGAGACGAGGTGGCAGCATGATCCGGTTGCAATGCCGGCATTCTGTGGCGATGATCCTGCCGTTTTTCAATTCAGTCAGATAACGGTTTATTGCTACCCCGGTATCCCAGGCGAATGCACAGTCAAGACTGTCTTCGGTCATAAATATTTCCCCCGAGTGGACATCCTGCTCTGAAAGCGCTGTTCCTCCGGAAACATGAACTTTTTCCTGCATTTAAGAAAACCTCCTTTGCTTCTATACTATTAAGATGATCTTTGTTTCTAGTTACCGACTACAACCACTGAACTTACCTGCATCAGGTCACCCCAGGCCTGGGCTACGCCGAGTCGCGGGTTACCGGGCACCTGTCGTTCGCCTGCTTCACCACGCAGCTGCCAGAAAAGCTCGCAAACTTTCATTGTGCCGGCAGCGGCAATCGGGTTACCGACACCGAGCAGGCCGCCCGAAGGACACATCGGCAGGTTGCCGTCAAGAGCAAAATGTCCGTCACGCAATAGTTCAACCGTTTTACCGCGCGGAGAAAGCTGCAAACCTTCCATGTGATGCAGTGCTTTGTAGCCGAAGGGGTCATAGGGTTCGGCAATATTGATTTGCTTCGCCGGTTCCCTGATTCCGGCCATCTCGTAAGCCATGCGCGCTGCTTTATCGAGATAACGCGGATAGTAGAGGTCACGAGTCCCCCAGTAGGCGGTATCGAGGGTCCAGCCGACCCCTTCGATCCAGATCGGTTTATCGGTAAGACGCCGGGCGACCGGCTCGGCAGCGAGTACAATAGCAGCGGCGCCGTCTGATACCGGGCTGACGTCGAGACGGCTGACCGGGTAGGCCATAATCTCAGAATTTAAGACATCTTCTACCGTAACTTCATCTTTAAACTGTGAAGCCGGGTTTTTTAATCCATTCCGCTTATTATTTACAGCCACCAGGGCCATATCTTCCTTGGTGTAACCGTAGCGCTGCATATAACGGTTCATTTCCAGAGCGAAGATCCATAATAGGTTCGGATGCAGAGAACGCTCAGTAATGGCATCGAAGATGGTTAAGAAGAAGCCTTGGGCATGCGGCATGGCGCTCGACATCTTCTCTTCGCAGACAACCAAGCACGTGTCAAACATACCGGAAGCAATATGATGCCAGCCGTGGATTATGGCATGAACGCCGGTGCCTCCACCGACATAAACGCGCATTGTTGGTTTGTTCCAACCACCGCAGCCATCAGCGAGGTATTCGCCTTTTTGGTGAATACCATCAAACGCATCGGGAGCACTGCCGTGGGCAACACAATCGATATCTTCCAACCTCAGGTCGCAGCTGTCCAGAGCTGTCTTTGTTGCTTCGTACGCGAGCTCTTTGGGGGTTTCCAGGGCTCTGCGGACAAATTTGGTCATTCCGGCTCCCACTATAGCTACTTTTCTCATTATTCAACCCTCCATTTTATAAAAATTAAGGCCGGTTGCTTAAAATTACAGCTGCGCCGGTAGCCGTGGGCACTCCACGCCACGCAAAAGCCAGGCCGGTTTCAACTCCCGACAGCTGTCTTTTACCAGCTTCACCACGAAGCTGCAGAACTAATTCTAAAACACGCTGCAGCCCATTTGCCTCGTGCAGATAGCCGACGCCTAAACTTCCGCCGGATACATTTACCGGCAAATCACCGGTGGCGGCAAAACAGCCGAGCTCCAGCAGTTTGCCTGCCTCACCAGGCCCGCACAGCCGCAGCGCTTCCAGATGCTGCAGTTCTTTGTAGGAGAAGGTGTCATCAACCTCGGCAAAATCTATTTCGTTGCCAGGTGTGGTAATTCCGGCCATGGCATAAGCCTTTTCGGCCGCCAATTTCGCGTAAACTGCGGTTCCCAGGCCTTCGATCCGGGAGTCAAGGTTCGGTGTATCGGTAGCCCAGCCGATCCCTTTAATCCAGATTGGTTTATCGTTTAGTTCCCGGGCTTTATCTTCAGATGCCAACAGCAGAACGATTGCTCCGTCCAGGTGTCCGCTAACATCTAAAACACCGAGCGGTGCGCTTAACAGGGGGCCGCCGATTACATCATCTATGGTAATCTTAGCTCCATATACTGCACTTGGGTTTGCCAGTGCGTTATACTTGTTTTTCACGACAACTGTCGCACATTGCTCCCTGGTAGTTCCGGTTTCATAGAGATAGCGATTCATCTCCAGCCCGGCAATAAAGTAGGGGTGTTCATTTAAAGGGCGGATATAAGCAGGGTCTGTGGCATAAGCCGCCACATGTTCGTAGTGCGAAAGATTGGAAACCTTGGAAAAGGCCGAAGTGGCGACAATGCTTTGCTGTCCTGTCTTGATCTGCATAACTGCCGAAGCTAATCCCTGAATACTGTCACCGGCAATGGTTTGAACAGGCTTCAACACAGCGCCAAGCTGGTCAGGTACATATTCGTCGGCAATGCTGATCCCTTCCATGAAATCTTCCGCCGAGGCCACAAAAGAGTCAATCGACTGGGGGTGGATCCCCCCGGCATCTTCGTAGCATTTGGTTGCGGCTTCAAAAATCATTTCCCGGTAGGATAGATCGGCGGACGTAGTTCGGAAGCCGGAGTAGCCAATGCCAACTATGGCAACTCTTTTACTCATCTTTTTTCAATACCTCCTTAAACATTTTGCTTAACATCCCAGCTGTCTGGCGATCACCAGTCGCTGAATTTCAGAGGTGCCTTCACCTATCTCCATCAATTTGGCGTCCCGTAAGTAGCGCTCAACCGGATATTCATTGGTATAGCCGTAACCGCCAAAGATCTGGATTGCTTCAAGCGCTGATTTTACAGCTGTTTCTGAAGCAAAAAGCTTGGCAATTGCCGATTCCCTGGTAAAGGGTAGACCCTGATCTTTCAACCAGGCCGCCTGGTAAACGGCCAAACGGGCCAGCTCAATTGCCATGGCCATATCGGCCAGTTTAAACTGGATTGCCTGAAACTTTGATATCGGCTGACCAAACTGCTTGCGCTCTTTGGCATAAGCTAGCGCCGCATCGAGACAGGCCTGAGCGATACCGACAGACAGGGCCCCGATACTGATGCGGCCGCAGTCTAACACCTTCATGAATTGTTTAAAACCATCACCCCGCTTTCCCAGTAGGCAGTCTTGTGGAATACGGACATCTTCCAGGATAATTTCCGCTGTATCAGAAGCTCTCAGGCCCAGCTTTTTATAAGGGGCTGAAACTGAAAAGCCGGAAATATCCCGGGGGACGATAAATGAGCTGATCCCACGTGTGCCCTGTCCCGGTTCGGTAACTGCAGTAATGATCACAACTCCTGCATAAGTGGCATTGGTTATGAAGCATTTACTGCCATTAATTACCCACTGCTTGCCATCAGATACAGCTGTTGTTTTTGTTCCACCGGCATCGGACCCGGCATCGGGCTCAGTCAAACCGAAAGCAGCCAGCATTTCACCCTTTGCGCAGGGCACAACCCATTTCTTCTTCTGTTCCTCGGTTCCGAACAGATAAATCGGCCCGGTACCGATTGAACAGTGTGCTGCATAGGTAATCCCTGTTGAAGCGCAGGCGCGCGAGATCTCTTCGACTGCAAGCACATAGGCCAGATAGCCATCACCAGTGCCGCCGTATTCTTCACTGAACGGTAAGGCGAACAGGTCTAACTTGGCCATTTTGTCGATGATCTCCCGGGGGAACCTTTCTTCCCGGTCCAGGTCAGCAGCAATCGGCGCCAGCTCTTTTTGAGCAAAATCGCGAACCATATGCTGAATCATTACCTGGCTTTCATTGAGCTCAAAATCCATTAAGCATGCCTCCTTTAACATATGCTAGTAAACTTACTTCCGCCTCTTATTTATTAAAAGCAATGATTGCGCCAGGTTGCAAGCATTTTTAGATAGCATGAAAATGCTTCTAAACAACGCTAGTTAATAGTAGTGCTGTTTAGATAGATTATAACAGTGTCTTAAATAGAGGACAAATAGAGGACATCTGTAAGCATAAGGATACACTTAAGAGAGGACAGCGCAGTCGAAATACTGTTACCGGACGTGTCAATTCACCTGAAAATCTCACCCAACGATGTGTCCCGCTCTTGGCGGCAGTTGTATTCTTAATGGTTAAGCGATATGATTTAAATGCCGGGCTGTGACAAACAACAGGTTGTTGAAAGAGTAGTTTACCATCGATAGACGATCTTGTGGGGAGGGAGCAAATGATGGGTTATCCTTTGTATCTGGTTGATGTATTTGCTGAAACTAAATATGCTGGTAACCAGCTGGCTGTTGTCAGAAATGCAAGCGGCCTTTCGGTTGTTGACATGCAGAAGATTGCCAGGGAAATGAACTACTCAGAAACAACTTTTATTATCTCCGATCAAGAGCGCAACGGTGGTTATGATGTGCGTATCTTTTCTTTCGATGAAGAGCTGCCATTTGCCGGGCACCCGACATTGGGTACCGCATATATCATTCAACAGATCTTAATCGGCAAAGCGGTGGCGGAAGTTAAGCTTAACCTGAAAGTCGGTCAAATTATAGTCAGTTTCAACTATACGGAAGGAAGTCCCGATATTCTGTGGATGAAACAGATTGCTCCAACCTTCGGCCGGATATTTGAGGTTGCTGATGTAGCCAGAGCTTTAAATATAGGGGAGGAATTGATCGATCAGCGTTTCCCGGTACAGCAAGTTTCAACCGGCCTGCCCTTTATTATCGTGCCTCTTAAAAACCTCAATGCGGTAAGAGCCAGCTATATTGACCGGGTCGGTTTTCTTAAGCTTATTGATCAGGCTGAGGCGAAATCACTATTTGTATTTTGCCCGGAAACATACAATCCTGAGAATCAGATCAATGCCCGAATGTTTGACGATTACCACGGCATTTCAGAAGATCCGGCCACCGGCAGTGCCAGTGGCTGCCTGGCAGCTTACCTGGTCAAAAATCGCTACTACGGAGCTGCCGAAATAGATGTCAGAGTAGAACAGGGCTATGAAATAGCCCGCCCCTCACTGCTCCTGCTCAGAGCGCAGGAAGAGGAGGGCGGCGCTATAGGCGTCTCTGTCGGCGGTAAGGTAATCATGGTCGCCAGAGGCGAGTTGGAGTAAAGCAGGATTCCGGCGGCAGGGAAAAGGTCAAGAGTCATCGAGGCACGGCGTGCCGCCGCCGGGGTGAAATAGCTTCGGTTACAATGCTTCAGCCACCAAATCACCAACCTCGGCAGTGCTGTAGCCCATCTGTCCGGCATTGAGTGATTTCAACTTGGTGCCGCAAACCGCGATTACCGCTTTCTCGATGCAGTCGGCAGCGGCGGTTTCTCCGAGATGATTGAGCATCATTGCGCCGGCGCAGATCGCGGCCAATGGGTTGATAACCCCTTTTCCAGTATATTTTGGAGCCGATCCACCGATTGGTTCGAATATCGATACCCGTCCGGGGTGGATATTCCCTCCGGCAGCAATGCCCATACCGCCCTGGATCATTGCCCCCAAATCAGTAATGATATCTCCAAACAAGTTATCGGTAACAATAACGTCAAACCATTCCGGGTTCTTAATCATCCACATGGTGATGGCATCGACATGAGCATAATCACATTTAACTTCAGGGTAAGTCGGGCTGATTTCATGGAAAGCTCTTTCCCAGAGATCAAAGGCATAGGTTAGAACATTGGTTTTTCCACAGAGGGTTAATTTCTGGCGCTGGCGCTGATCGCGGCAGTATTCAAAGGCATAGCGCAGGCAGCGCTCAACACCGAAACGGGTGTTAACCGACTCCTGGATGGCCACTTCATGAGGAGTGCCTTTGCGCAGGAAGCCTCCTGCGCCGGCGTAGAGACCTTCAGTGTTTTCTCGTATTACCACGAAATCAATATCATCCGGTCCCTTATCCTTAATGGGGGTTAAGACCCCGGGGAAAAGTTTAACCGGGCGCAGGTTTATATATAGATCGAGCGCAAAACGCAGCTGAAGCAGCAGACCTCTTTCCAGGATGCCCGGTTTGACATCCGGGTGGCCGATTGCTCCTAAATATATGGCATCAAAATTCTTTAATTCTTCCAGCACACTGTCGGGCAATATTTCTCCAGAGCGCAGGTATCTTTCGCCACCCAGATCAAAATGAAATGTTTCCATTTTAAAATTAAATTTATGCTGAGCAGCATTGAGGACCTTGACTCCTTCGGTGACCTGTTCAAGGCCTGTTCCGTCACCTGGTATTACAGCAATTTTGTACACTAATAATGCCTCCTGTTCTGATTGATAAACCCTATCGCCTTTTATAATACTGTATTATACCTATCCTTGAAAAGAGCAGGCCGGGTAAAAAGCAGAAAAACTTTCTCTGCTGTAAAAAAGGGGTTTGATATGATAGAGTTAACGGGATGGAGCTGAAAGAAATAGTTTTTAATTGACTCACTGGAGGCATCTTATTTGCACAAGCTACTTTCCCCAAACCTGCATCTTAATAATATTTTCGAAATAGATGCGGATTACCTGCTGTCCCTGGGCATCAAGGGCATTATCACTGATATGGATAACACTCTGGTGCCCTGGAGCGACCGTACCGTCCACCCGCGGTTGGCTGAATGGTTTGCCAACCTGAAAAATAAGGGCTTTAAACTATTCATTATTTCCAACAACAGCAAAGATCGCGGATGGCAGTTGGCCCGCGAACTTGACATTCCCGCTATCTGGTCTGCCATCAAGCCAAGACGGCGCTCTTTTCGTAAGGCGCTTGAACAAATGCATCTTTCGCCGGAAGCGGTTGCGGTTGTCGGCGATCAGATCTTTACCGATGTTCTCGGCGGTAACCGCCTCGGCCTCTATACGATTCATGTCAACCCAATATTTGAGAAAGAATTCATCTGGACGAAACTTATGCGGCTGCTGGAGAGGTTTGTTCTGAAATAGTTAAATGAGATAATAGGCAATACAGAGAATGGAGAGGGTGCGTGGAAAATAATATAAATTTATAGCAGGAAATAGTAAAATATAACCGAATATGACAAATAAGAGATTTATGGGTTATATTCCGGTTATTTTCATAAAACAATTAACAGTAATTTTCACATATATTAGTAAATACTGTTGATTATGCTACAAAATGTGGTAAAATACATAAATACAAGAATATTTTAAGGCTTGGTCGATTAAAGGCAAACTTTCCGAAAGGAAGAGACGCAAAGCTATGGGTTTGTAGCCCGTATAGGGGTATGATTGCCAGGTTGCCGAAACAGGTACTTTCTGTTTGAAAATATGTTCATTGATTGCGGGGTGTTGGTCGGTGAATAGGGATAAAGATGATCCGGGTAAGGCACTGGATTTTAAAACGCTGCAAATATTTAAAAATAAGCGATTCTTGATCATTGTCGGCGCGATTCTGCTTTTAGCTGTCGCCGGGGGAATCTATAGCATTATTGTCTTTGCGGATCGCACAGCTTCGGAATCGAGTATCGCCGAACCGGATGCGACCGGCTTGGCACCAGGTGATTCCGACGCTGCTGATCTGGTTGAAGTACTTCCGCAGCAGCGACGTGATAATGAAGATAGTGAAGAACAAACCTGGACCACGTTTGATCCGATGACAGATCCTTTTGCTGAACCGATGAAACTGACCGGTGTAGTGATCGGCGGACGTGGCGGTGCCATGGCAATCATCGAATCGGGCGGCAGTTCTTATATCGTTGCTGTGGGAGACTATGTTGATGATTTATGGGCAGTCTATCAGATCACACGAGGCATGGTAGTATTACGCACCCATAATCAGGAGGTTAGCCTCTATCTGGATCAACCGCCGGTAACCAGATCACTGGACAGTAACTCAGATGAGAATGATCAGGAGGAGGGTGCGTAATTGAGAAGAAAACGCAGCAAGAGCGCTGAATTCACAATCAATCGGTGCTTATTATTCGGAACGATTGGTTTGTTGGCCCTTGCCCTTGTCACTGTTAACTGCACCCTGAACCTTGACGATATTTCGATTATGGATATTCCAGCTGCCGAATCTGAGGATAGCGGATTAATTGACGCTGTTGGCTTAGTTATGGACGAAACGCAAATTAATCCGCTGCCGCTTGCTGATGGATCGGCGTTTATGTCCGGTGATCTATGGGCCGATATTACCGATACAATTACAACCCCACAACCGGCCCATACCAGCCCTACCAACATTTCGCTTGATGTCAGTGACGCCAATCTGCTCGATATCCTATCTCTCCTTGCCTACAAGCTTGATGTTAATATAATATTCTTAGGAGTGCCTACCGCGGTAACCTTGAAAACCGAAAGTCTTTCTCCGAGCACTACCTTCCAGCTTGTCTTACAGAAAGAAGGGCTCGATTACCTGGTCGTCGGCCGCAATTACATTGTTGCTGAAAGGGGGCGGCTCTACGGAAGCTTTGATAACCGTATGCTGCTGACCCGCTACAGCCTTTTCTATGTATCGGCCAGCGCTATGCAGGGTTATATTTCCGAGCTCGGCGTACCGGTGCAGAGCCTTACTGTCGACCCAAACCAGCAGGCTATCTGGATGCAGGGCACGCCAATGACCCTCGGTAAAGCCCGGGAATTGATTAATTCGCTCGATATCATGGAGAATGCCGCTTTTGCCGAAGGGGGTGCCCGTAAGATTAGAATGCCGGTAGCTACCGCAACCGGTTCGCGGGCCGAAGAAGAACTGGAAGCATTAATCGATCTACTGAGCATCCTGCTAGATGGCTTCCGCGATGGGCGGACTGAAATGGGTTGGGTTACCTGGGATCACCCCGATCCGATCCCGTACATTTACATGGATTGGGAAAACCCGATCGTCAAGCCTTATGATATTATGATGAAAATTACCCGTGATTTCGCCAATGATTACAACAGCCAGATTCGCTACCTGATCGCCGAAGGAACACCCGATAATATTGAACTGGTCAACCAAATGATTGCGGCGATTGCCGGCACTCCCAGTTCACCATTTTCTTTCCCGGGTGAGCCCGAAACAAATGAGACCGTGCAGTGGATCCCCAGTGTACCGCAATCGACTAACCTCCCGGTCTATTCGGTTACGCTAAAAGCTGTTCCCGCCGAAGGCGGAATTTTAAGCGGTAACGGTGCATACTCACAGGGTTTGAGTGTCACAATCTCCGTTTCGCCGACTGAAGGATATGACTTTGTGCGCTGGATCGAAAATGGATTTGAAATATCCACCGATAAGACATATATTTTTCCAATCTATGCTAACCGGAGCCTTGAAGCGGTTTTTATAAAAAACAATTTAAACAGTGATCAAGTCAATAATAGTGACGATGCTACCGCTGATCTGGAATCAGAATAGAGTGATGTAGGGAAGGGAAAAAAATGAGCACAGATAATAAATATCCACTGAGTATAGATCAGATTTTAAGGATGGCGGTTGAGCAGGGCGCATCGGATGTGCATATAGTACCTTTTGAGCCGCCAATATTTAGAATTAACCGTGATATGGTCAAACTCGATTTTCCGGTGCTCCGTCCGGAAAATGTTAAGGAATTATTGATCCAGGTTATCAAGCCGTACCAGGGTGAAATGCTAAAAAAAGATCTGGAACTGGATTTTTCGTATTCGATACCGTCGGTAGCCCGTTTTCGTGGTAACGTTATGTTCCAGCGCGGCACACCTACTCTGGCTATGCGCATTGTGCCCTTCAAGGTGCCGAATATTGACGACCTCGGAGTACTTCCCGGGGTCCGGGATCTTTGTTTCCTGCCCAGGGGACTGGTTTTGGTTACCGGTCCTACGGGAAGCGGTAAGTCGACTACCCTGGCGGCAATGATTGATATAATCAACAGTGAACGTAATTTAAATATTGTCACTGTTGAAGATCCGATTGAGTTTTTGCATTCACATAAGCAGTCGTCGATTAAACAGCGAGAAGTCGGTATTGACACCCACTCCTTTGCAAATGCCCTGCGCCATGTTTTACGGCACGATCCCGATGTTATTTTAATTGGAGAGATGCGCGACCTGGAAAGTATCGGCATCGCACTGACTGCTGCAGAAACCGGACACATTGTTTTTTCAACTCTTCATACGCAAACCGCACCTTTGACGATTAACCGGATCATCGATGCCTTTGCCGATCATCAACGTGACCAGGTACGCCAACAGCTGGCCGGATCACTGCAGGCAGTTCTTTCACAACAGTTAATCCCAAATGTTCAGGGTGACGGACGTGTATTGGCTATGGAGTTTCTGAAAACTAACACTGCTGTGCGCACCCTGATTCGCGAGGGGAAAGAGCACCAACTTTATTCGGTTATGCAGGCCAACCAGGCTAGCGGTATGAGGACAATGGATCAATCGCTGGCGGAACTGTGCCTGGCAGGCAAGATAAACCGAAACGAAGCCTTGGAGAAATGTATAGATACGATAGAAATGGAAAGATTGCTGCAGAGCCATCCTTTCACCGGTACATAGCAGCAGGCCATTGCAGGGAGATGAGTCTTAATGGGTTCTTACTACTACGAAGCAATCAAAAGAACAGGTGAGACGGTAAAAGGTAAGTTTGAAGCCGATAACGAATCAAGAGTTGTTGAGCGGTTGCGCGGTATGGGCTTGATGGCTGTGAATATTAAGGAAATTAAACAGTCTTCGTTGGACAGCTTGTTTAAACGTGGCAAGAAAGTGAAACTGGGAGACCTGAGCCTGTTTAGCCGTCAGATGGCGGCGATGTTAAATTCAGGCATTCCGCTTACCAGGGCTCTTTATACTCTGAGTAGGCAGGTTACGAACAAGACTTTGGGAGGAGCTTTAACTCAGGTCGCGTTGAATGTTGAAAGCGGAGTCAGTTTCAGTGAAGCGCTGAAAGGTTATCCACTAATATTTTCACCAATTTATTTAAACATGGTTGAAGCCGGTGAAACGGGAGGAACTTTAGAGAAAACCTTAACTAGGCTTTCGTTACAATTGCAAAAAGATAAAGAACTACGGGACAGTATTCATTCTGCTACTTTCTATCCGATTGCCGTTTTCGGTTTTGCGTTGGTCATTTTTTTTGCGATGCTCTTTTTTTTGGTACCGATCTTCGTCGGGTTTTTTCCGGCAGGTGCTGTGCTGCCTTTACCTACACGGATTATTATCGGAGCATCTGATCTTCTCAAAGGTTATTGGTATATTTTGTTTCCCATTTTCATTCTTATTTTTATTGGACTGCGGTCATATGCCAAAAGTACCGAGGGTAAAAAGAGACTTGATCGCCTCAAGCTTAAGTTGCCTGTTTTTGGTCCGCTGATCCAAAAAACGGTAGTAGCCAGTTTCGCACGAACTTTTTCTACGCTGACTTCAACGGGCATTCCGATTGTACAGGCACTTGGTATTTCCGGAAAAGCTTCCGGGAATACGGTGATCATTGAAGCGACTTACAATGCCAGTTTGAAAATTCAGGAAGGCAGCAACGTATCATCACCACTGGTGGAAAGCGGCGTTTTCCCGCCGATGGTTACGCACATGATCTCTGTTGGTGAAGAAACCGGTGCAATGTCTGAGATGCTTGATAAGATAGCCGAGTTTTATGAAGAAGAGGTTACCACAATGACCAAGGGCTTAACTGCCCTGATTGAACCGCTGATGTTGATTGTTGTCGGCATTCTTGTTGGCGGCATACTGATATCCCTTTATCTCCCAATCTTTACTGTTATCACACAGATCTAAAAAGGGGTTGTCCATAGATGGCATCAGGCATGCAAAACCGGGCTATTGGACTGGAAATCGACACCGGAACCGCTCGAGTGGTAGAGCTTACCGGTAAGGTCGGTGCGCCCAATTTGGCTAATTTGGGACGCATTACGCTGCCGGAAGGTGCTGTAAACGAAGGGCTGATATTACAACCCGATCTGGTTGGTGCTGCCCTTAAAAAACTCTGGCAGAAAGCCGGTTTCAGCAAACGCGAAGTGATTCTTGGTGTCTCCAATCAGAGTGTGCTGGTACGTCATATTACTATACCGAAAATGCCAATGGCAAAAATAAAGAATGTGATTATGTATCAGGCCCAGGAGCATCTGCCGATACCCCTTGAAAGCGTGGTTCTTGACTACCTGGTTCTTGGTGAAACCGCCGTTTCCGGTAATGCTGAAATTACTTTGGATGTTATATTGGTGGCTGCAAAAAGGGATATGCTCGAAAATTTTCTAGAAGCGCTCAAAATAGCTCAACTTGAGCCCCTTGATATTGATGTCTCCAGTATAGTTCTAATCAGCTTATTACCACAAAAGGCTATGCGCATGACCGTTGCCCTGGTTAATGTTGCGAATGGGCAAAACAGTATATTGGTTTCGGCAGAGGGGAAACCGCGTCTGGCTCGCCTTGGCTTGGTTAAAGTTAACGATTTAGCTGATAACCTGGGTTGTCCTCTTGATAAAATAAGCTATACTCAGGCTGGCGATGATAGTAGATCAGCTGAAATATTGGCCAACTGGATCGATAATTTGGCTAAGGAGATTCGCTCATCTTTAACATATTACCAGGATCTGCCCGGTTCATCCAGGGTTGAGGGAATACTGCTGAGCGGCAGGGGCGCTCTTTTTCGGGGGATTGCTGAGCAACTGGAAGAATACCTTGATCTGCCGGTCCGCAATTTTAACCCTTTGGGAATTTACGCTCCGGCTAAACGAAGATTATTAAGGTCAGACAGTGATGCTCTGGAATTTGCGATCAGCACAGGCTTGGCCATCAGGGGTTTGGAGGGATAATTGTTGAAACATGTCAGTTTATTGCCTCCGGAAATAAAAATTCAACGACTAACCAGACACAAAAAGCAGAGATATTTTCTTGCGCTGATCATTGTGTTGATAGTTGTAGTGGCTGTAAATGCATTATTTTTGATTAACTCAATTCTGGTCCGGGAGAACCTGAAATCCCTGCAATATGAAAGGTCAGTAGTAGATAACCAGGCTGCCTCTTTGCAAGAATATGAAGAACTGTATCAACTACTTAGCAGAACTGAAAACCTTGTCAACGATGCTATGGGAACAGTACCACTTTGGAGTGTGCTATTGAGTGATATCAGCCATACTTTGCCCATCGGAACCCAGTTATCAGATTTGAGGATTGACTATAGCGATCAAAGTGGCACAGTAACGATGCGCGGATGGGTCTATGATCACAGCAGCCTTGCTGGTATGCTCGATCAGCTGTTTACAATTGAACAGATGGATCAAATCCTCTGCCGGGTTTCTACGGAATCAAATTATCAAGGCCGTGAAGTTGTCCAGTTTCTTGTTGACAGTATCCTCCTGACCGGGCCCAGCTTTTTACCTGATAACGAGAGCGGTGAATAAAGTGGCATTAAATCTGGCACCATCACGTAAGGCACTACTGATTACTGCTCTGGCCGTAGTGGCGGTTATTGTCGGGTTAGCTCTGATCTATTTACAGGCTTATAGTTTACGCGGCTTGAACGCTGAAGTGGAAAATGAAAAAATTGCGCTGGCTCAATCAGAAGCCATTTTAATCAAAAGGTTGGAACATCAAAAAAATGCGTTAGTTTACCAGGAAAATTATGCTAAACTTAAGCTGATGATACCGGACAATCCGGAAGAAGAAGAAATCCTGCGTTATTTTGCTTATCTGGCGGAAGAATATGATCTCAGCGTTCCCGAGATACGTTTTAGAGAAAGAGTCGCTAATGAAGAGCAGGGTTATATCCGGATGCCTTTGGAGATCACCATAGAAGGGCGTTATCGTGAGCTCGTCGCGCTATTAGATCATTTGAACCGGGGAGAAAGAGCAGTTCGCATTAATACTATAGGCATAACCCTTTCCAGTGGCGAAACTGCCCAACTTCGAATAGTAGTTTCAGCCAGCGCTTTTCACGGTATAAACGTGCAATAAGAATATATTTTACTTATGCTGTTGCCCTGAGTAAAATAGCTTGTACTGGTAGTTAAAAAAGGGAGCAGGCTAGTGGAAACAGCAAGAACAAATAGAGGTAGCGATAAAAGAATCGGCCATTTACTTTTTGAAAATGGTTCGATTTCACGTGAACAGCTTAAGGAAGCTCTTGATATACATGAGTCGGCCAAAAGCAACGGTGAAAAGAAATTGCTGGGGCAGACTCTGATCGAACTCGGCTTCACAACGGAAGAAAAAGTAACCCGGGCCATTGCCGCACAGGCTGGCGTTGATTATATCTCTCTTGAAGCAAGTAATATTGACAGTGCTGCCGCCTCTTTGATTGATCCAGATTCATCCAGACGCTACCGTTCGTTACCGATTGGTTTTGATAATAATCGTCTGGTTGTCGCCATGCTTGATCCCAATGATATTCTGGCAATCGATGATATACGCCTGATTACCGGTTACGAAATTAAACCGATTTGTGTTTCCAGTAGTAACTTAAGGGCAGCAATCGACCAGTATAGCCGTGCGACCAGCGTCATGGAAGCTGAGGAAGACGAAGAACAACAACCTGTAGAACAAGAAGAAGTGCAGACCCTTTCAGTTAGCAAACCGGCTGTCCAGCTGGCCAATTTAATTTTCAATCAGGCTGCCCGTGATGGAGTCAGCGACATCCATATTGAACCGCAGGAAAAGAGCTTACGGATTCGCTTCAGAATTGATGGCGTTCTCCACGAAGTGATGCAGCCGCCCCAACGGCTGTACCTGCCACTTGTTTCAAGAATTAAGGTTATTGCCAATATGGATATTGCCAACCGACGCATACCCCAGGATGGGCGAATCACGATGAAAATAGATCGGAAAGTGATCGATTTTAGGGTTGCTTCTCTGCCGACAGCATACGGTGAAAAGCTTACCCTGCGTTTGCTAGATCGAAGCTCCCGAGTGATCACTCTACCTGAACTGGGTTTTCCTGAATCTCAGTTAAAGTATTTCCGTAAGATGATCAACATTCCACACGGTTGTGTTCTGGTAACCGGACCTACCGGAAGTGGAAAAACAACCACTCTTTATGCCGTTTTATCTGAATTAAATCAAATTGAAAAACACATTATTACAGTCGAAGACCCAATAGAGTATCGCTTGGCTGGGATTAACCAGGTTCAGGTTAACCAGCAGGCCGGTCTTACTTTTGCAACCGGGCTTCGTTCAATTCTGCGCAATGACCCTGATATTATTATGGTCGGTGAGATCAGGGATCGCGAAACAGCGCGCATCGCTGTTGAATCTGCGTTGACCGGTCACCTGGTTCTTTCGACCCTTCATACCAACGATGCCGCCGGTGCGATCACCCGCCTAGGCGAGATGGGTATTGAGTCATATCTTACGGCTTCATCGCTTGTTGCTGTTCTGGCCCAACGTCTGATCAGGCAGCTTTGCAAACAGTGCCGTAAAGAATATAAGATACGGCGGGAAGAACTTCTATCTGCTGTACCTGATTTTCCCGTAACTCAAAATGAATCCGAGATAACCCTTTTTAAACCAGTTGGTTGTTTGCAATGCAGCAATACCGGTTATCGGGGAAGAAAAGGTGTCTATGAGTTATTGATCGTCAGCGATAAAATAAAAAATCTAACTCTGCAGAACCGCTCTTCTGGAGAGATTGCCGAAACAGCGGTTGCCGAAGGCATGGTTACTCTGCGCCAGGATGGACTTTATAAGGTAAAGATGGGTCTGACATCCCTTGAAGAAGTCCTACGTATTTTAGCTTAGATCTTGAAAGCGTTAAAATGTCATGCGTAATTTGAGAGGTAATATATTGTGCTTAAGCAACTGTTAATAGAAGCCCTTGAAATTAATGCTTCCGATGTTCATCTTACTGTTGGCCTTCCTCCGGTACTGAGAGTTGATGGCCATCTGGTTTACATGAAAAAATCTGCCCTCGATGAATTGCAGCTGCGCAGGTTGGCTGAAGAAATTATTGGAACCGATAGGCTGGAGCACTTGCACGGTAACGGTGAACTTGATATTTCGTACGAATACCCTTCACTTGGTTCCTTCCGAATTAACATATACCATCAGCGTGGTATGATAGGTATTGCTTTACGGATAATCAGAACAAAAATGCCTACCCTTGCGGAACTGGGTATACCTGATGCCGTGGCAACTTTAACCCGTCGTAAAAATGGCCTCATCCTGATGACTGGTCCGGCCGGTAGTGGCAAATCGACTACACTGGCGGCGATGACCGATTTGATCAATAGTGAAAAAGAGTATCATATTATTACTTTGGAAGACCCTATCGAATATATTCACCATAATAAAAAGTCTATGGTAACACAGCGGGAAATCGGACGAGACAGCAGATCATACCCAACAGCGCTGCGGGCGGCCCTGCGTCAGGATCCCGATGTTATTTTGGTTGGAGAAATGAGGGATATTGAGACTATTTCGATAGCGGTTACTGCAGCTGAAACAGGCCACCTGGTCATGGCTACTTTACATACGATCAACTCTGCTCAAACTGTTGAACGGATTATCAATGGTTTCCCATCAAACCAGCAGGAACAGATTCGTATTCAACTGGCAAATTCCCTGGCTGGTGTAATTTCACAGCGGTTAATTCGTTGCAAAAACGGCAAAGGACGCATTCCGGCTGTCGAAATAATGATTTGTACACCAGCAATAAGGAGCCTGATTCGGGAAGGAAAAGTCCACCAGATCAATTCATTTATTCAGGCTGGTTCACGCTATGGTATGCAGACAATGGATAAGCATCTGCAGAATCTACGGGAAGAGGGTCTTATATCGTCTCAGGAAGCTCTTGATTACGCAATAGATCGGGAAAGCATGCTCAAAATAATAAAACCGATGAGTGAGAATGTTTAAAATAATTAGTATAAAAATAAATATATTGCTTGACTATTTAGGAATATTATGAAAAAATGTATGCAGAGTGAATTTATAAAAGCAAAGCCATCGAAAGGTGGTCACGCAAAGCTAAAGGGGCTAATGTGCGCGCAGCGCCACTGCCAGCCAGCTGCCGGATATTGTTGAAGCATACACACATACCCCACCTAAACCGGCAGGTGGGGTATTTATTTAGATTTCCGCTCTCACTGACAGGAAGAAGGGTGAGGACCAATACAGATTATTTCCTCTCTGCGGGAGAGGGTCAGGGTGAGGGGGGGGGCGTTAAATGAACCCGAAACAGGCAATAAACGAAGCACCGGACTTGGAAGCAGCCGTACAGGATTATCTAAAAACCGGTAGTTTGGAAGCTAAACAAAATGTTGTCACAGTAGGCCAGGTAATGGTAAATTACTTTGCCGGAATCTACAGTCCTGGCAAACTCGACGAAGCTCTGAGAAAGGCTGCGAATGATGGATTTCTTCGTGCCCTGAATCTTTACGATCCTGTCCACAAGATCTTATTTACAACTTATGCAACCAACTGTATTATCAGTGAGATAAGACAGGAACTAAGAACCAGAAAGATATTCAGCATGCCGGAATGGTTAAAACGACTCCAGAACGAAGTGATTAACGCTACAGAAGAACTGGCTCAAGACAACTGTTCGTTGCCCACCCTCGAGGTTATTGCCAAAAAACTTAACGTTGCCGAAAACGGGATCACTGAAGTGATGCAGGCTGGAAGTGTTTCACTAAAAGAGATCGATCTCAAAGCTATTAAAAGCCTGCGTCATGAAACCTTTAAACTGCCGATCGAAGATGTGATCACGATTCGGAAATCTATGGATCGTCTTAGTAATATTCAAAAAAAAGTTTTATCTTTAATATCAGTTAATCTAAGTGAGCTGAGTCTGGCTATAGAAGAAGAAGAACAGGCTTTATCAAAAACCCAGGCCCAACATATTCAGCTGGCTGAAAATGGTAACAGTGTTTCTGCCGAACAGGAATACCGGAACGGTTTTAAAATGAAGTATCCTGAAGACTATTCTGAGAGCGAAGTACTACGCTATTTTGAAGTGCTATCTGATGAGTTTGGTTTACGTTTGGTAGATCTTCGTAACAGGGGAAAACCTAAACAAGAAGATAAGTCTTATATAAGCATTCCCCTGGAGATTGATCTAGAGGGACGTTACAGGGGTTTGTTGCAGCTTCTGGATTATTTGCGCAAAGGGGAAAGAGCAATTCGCGTTGAACGGGTTCGAACAGCCCGTAATGAAAATGTGCCAGCCAGGATCAACATAAATATTATCCTGAGCGCATATTTCCGCAAAGAT